>JBEKXF010000034.1:0-28520 GCA_049512315.1 Candidatus Aminicenantales bacterium
CTTATTTCCCGGCAGGGCTGGATCAGCGTGCCCTGGCTAAGGATGGACCCACGCTGGCGCCCGCTACAGGGGAACTCGAGCTTCGAGACGCTGCTGGCTAAGTACGAGTTGAAGAAATAGCATGGGGGCCGTCAGGATACTCCGGATCCAAAGGTCGGAGGTTCGAATCCTCTCAGGCACGCCACGTTTGACTTCCCGCCCATCCCTCTGTTAATCTGAGGCCAAGCTGGAAAAGGGGAGTTCGCTTGGCCAACAAGTGCCCGACCTGCCATTCTGACAATCCTGATACCCTGAAATTCTGCGGGGAGTGCGGCACCCAGCTTCCTCCGCCCCAAGGTCATCCTCCGGTCGTGACCGAAACTCTCCAGACACCCGTCCGCGAACTGACGACAGGCTCCACATTCGCCGGCCGCTACCAGGTCATTGAGGAACTCGGCCACGGCGGCATGGGCCGGGTCTACAAGGTCCAGGACACGGACATCAAAGAGAAAGTCGCCCTCAAGCTGCTGCGTCCCGAGATCACCCTGGATAAAGAAGCGGTCGAGCGGTTCTCGAACGAGCTTAAGCTCGCCCGGAAGATCAGCCACAGGAACGTCTGCCGGATGTTCGACCTAGGCAGGGCCGAGGGCACGACTTTCATCACCATGGAGTTCGTGCCGGGAGAGGACCTGAAGAGCTTCCTCCATAGGGCAAAACAGCTCAGCATAGGAACCGCGGTATCCATTGCCAGGCAAGTATGCGAGGGGTTGGAGGAGGCGCACAGGCTGGGGATTGTTCACCGGGACCTGAAGCCCGGCAACATCATGATCGACAAGGACGGGGATGCCAAGATCATGGACTTCGGGATCGCCCGGTCGCTCTCGGGGAGAGGCATCACGGGCGCCGGGGTGCTGATCGGGACGCCCGAGTACATGAGCCCAGAGCAGGTCGATGGGAAAGAGGTCGACCAGAGGTCTGATCTCTATTCGCTAGGGGTCATTCTCTATGAGATGGTCACGGGGCGGATTCCGTTTTCTGGCGATACTCCGCTCAGCGTTGCCCATAAGCAGAGGTATGAAGCGCCCGAGGACCCGAAGAAGCTCAACGCCCACGTATCCGATGACCTTGCCGGGGTCATCCTCAAATGTCTGGCTAAGGACAGAGACAAGAGGTTTCAGAGTGCGGCCGAGCTCGGGGCGGAGCTCGGACGGATAGAACAGGGCCTCCCCACAACGGATCGAATCGTCTCTAAGAAAAAAGCCCTGACATCGAAGGAATTCACAGTCAAATTCACGCCGAAGAAGCTTCTTCTCCCTGCCGCTGCTCTCATAGTCATTGTCGTCCTCGCAATCCTCCTCTGGCACCCTCCCTCTCATAACAAGGGTCAACTCGTTTTATCCGGGAAACCTTCTCTCGCCGTCCTCCCCTTTGTAAACTACTCAGGCGATGCCAGCCTCGAGAACTGGCGCGATGGTTTTCCGATGCTCCTCACCACCGGCCTCTCCGCATCAAAATACCTCAAGGTGTTGCGGCAGGACGAAGTGAACGGTGTGCTCAAGAAACTGAACCTCACCGAAGGGAAAGCCCTGACTTCCGATAACATCAAGAAGATCGCCCAGGAAGCCGAGGTGACGAGCCTTCTTGAGGCGAGTTTCGTCAAGGCCGGCCCGAATCTCATCATCACAGCCGTTCTGGTCAATGGCCAAACCGGCGAGACGCAAGCCACGCTCTCGATGAAACCGCAGACTATAGAGAATATCTTGGGAGGGGGGCTGGATGGCCTCGTCAAGGAGATCAAGCAAGGCCTGAACATCACTCAGGAGCAGCTGGCCTCGGACATCGACGTGGAGATCGGGAACGTGATGACCAGGAACCCCGAAGCTCTGAAATACTATGTCGAGGGCGAAAGGCTTCATCTGGCTACTAGACAGGCCGAGGCAATCGAGCCTTTAAAGAAGGCCGTCGAGCTCGACCCCGATTTTGCCATGGCTCACAGGCTGCTCGGAGTCCTCTATGGGAACCTGGGACAATCTGCCAAGAGCAAGGAGAGCTACGAGAAGGCCTTCCGGCTCAAAGACCGGATGCCGCCACGGGAATACTACATACTCCAGGGCGATTATTACAAGCAGTCCGAGGAGACCTATCCCAAGGCGATCGAGATGTATAAGAAAGTCCTGGACATCTACCCGGACGACTATCTCGGGAATCACCTGCTCGCTTGGGCATATCACTGGTCAGGCGAATTGAATCTGGCCATAGAGCAATACTCTAAGATATTGAAGAGCAGGCCGAGGGATCTGATGATCTACACCAATGTCGCTGACGAGTATGCAGAGCTAGGGGAATATGAGAAAGCGACGCAGACCATGAAGGAATTTGTTGCCAATAACCCGGGAAACGATTTAGGCCATGCCTGGCTCGGTTCATGCTACATAATGCAGAGAAGATTTGACCTGGCAACGCAGGAAGTGGATCAAGCGATAACTATTCGTCCAGATAAAACGATATGGTCAGGGTGGAAAGGAGATATTTCATATTGCAAAGATGATCTTGAGGAGGCCGTCGGATTCTATCGGACCTGGCTGGATAACACAAAAAGTGATAGAGAAAAAACGAGGGCCGTGTGGAGACTTAATTGCATAGACATCCTGACGGGAAAACCCGAAGAGGCCCTGACTCGGTTCAAATCCTATCAGGAGCTGTTTGAAAAGATAGATCCGCTTACTTTTCATTACGATAGAGGTCATGTTTACATGGCAAGTCAGATGGCTGAACTAGCGCTCGAAGAATTTAAGAAAGCAGACGCCCTTGTCCCGGAAAGCGGAGCCCGCAACAAGAGAGAGAGCTATTTTTGGGAAGCCGTCGCCCAATTGGAAAAAGGGGACTTTCCTGAAGTTGAAAAGCTTTGTGGGGAGATTGATCGCCTTCTTCCCAGGTTCTTGAGGAATAAGGAAGAGAACACTCCCTACCTTCTGGGAAGGTTGACGCTGGCCAGAAAGAACTTGCCTGATGCTCTGAAGCTCCTCGACGAAACCCTGGCTAATTGCCCAAGAGACTCCATTGACGGATCGGGTAATAATGCACTTTATCTTGACAGCCTAGCTTCAGCCTGCCTCGAGATGGGAGACGTCGACGATGCACTCAAGAACTATGAAAAGATCACCCTCTTGACTACCCTCCGGTTTGCTTGGGGAGATCTCTACGCTAAGAGTTTCTATAGCCTGGGCAAGATCTACGAACAGAAAGGATTAAAGGGCAAGGCAGCCGAAAACTTCGAAAAATTCATCAGCCTCTGGAAAGACTGCGAGCCCCGGTTCCGGCCGCTCGTCGACGACGCCAGGAAACGGCTGGCCGGTCTTTAGATAAGTGCCGTTCTCCTCATATGCTTTTTTTACTAGCGCAGATTAGAGAGGGGGTAACGTCCTACATAAATACTCATTGGGGGGAGATGGGTATGTCTTTGTCTTGGAGCTATGTGGGCGTAGGAATATCAAGAGAAAGAAACATCAGTAACTCATATCCTTGGTTCTTGTTATCTTTTTGTTATCCCATTCCCGTCTTCGTACCTTGGGCATAGTGGGGGATAGTGCCTGAGGGCTTATCGCCTTGGGGATCCGCCTGATGGCGATCGAGCTTCCCTGGTATTGCGGACCAGGAGAGCTTGAAGATCGCACTTCACGGGTGGCACATTGAGCGGGGGGGAAGGTCATGATGCTGATCGACGATAACGGAAAGGTCTGCGCCAGCCCCACGGAACTCTCAAGCTCCTGTTCAATGGAATCTATTACGGCGGCGCCGAGACCTTCGATTTGAGGTAGAATTATGTTAGAAACGCGAAGCTGCGGCGGATATCTATCCGGAGGTAACGCCTGGCTCTCCTCGAAGGATAGATATCCTCCGGGGTTCGCGGCGGGGGAGTGACTTGAAGGCCGTTGCCGTTTCCGATTTGCATGGACTGGAAACCAGGTTCGTGCTCATTGGGAGGCTTCTCGATGAGGGCGTTGATACTCTTTTCATCGTAGGGGACATCGCGGCATCGGCAAATCCCGAAATTCAACAAGCCGGTGTCCGGAGAAGCTTCAGCAAGCTCCTGAAAGGCCGAAGGGGAGTCCGCATCTTCGCCATTCCGGGAAATGACGACTGGGCCATCGTGGAGACGGCTCTCCGGGAATTTTCTGAGGTCACGGTTCCCACGGATCACGCCTATGCTCTAGCCGCCGGCATTTCGATCGTCGGGTATCCCTTCGTGCCGATCACGCCGTTCCTCATGAAAGATTTTGAAAAATGGGACAAGGAAGACGAGCCTGTCCTTCCGGATGATCCGGGGGCGATCGAAGCGGCCCTGCTAGCGAATCGGTTGAATGTCCTGGGGCTGAGGTCCAGCGGCGCGGACCTTTTGGATTATGCCTTCGATCCCGGGGACCGGAGAGATAACATCAGCCGGGACCTTGAGAGAATCTCCCGCTTCTCTGACCCTCGGGAGACCGTTTATCTATTCCATTGCCCTCCGCACGGGTTCATGGACGGCGGGATTTCTATCGACTCCCCGATTCATATCGGAAGCAAGGCGATCCGGGCGTTTATCGAAAAAAGCCAGCCGCGGGTGACCGTGCATGGCCACAGTCACGATTCTGTCGACCAGGCGGGAGGGACCTTCCAATTTTCTCTAGGATTTTCGAAAGGGCTAGCCGTCGGCCCTGGAAATGATCCGAACATCCTGAATTACCTTCTTCTAGACCTCGAAAACGAAGTCTATACACGGCGGCAAATGGCAGATCATAGCCGCTGAAGGTCTAGTGCCGCCGTCCGTGACTCGAACGCACTTGCCGGTGTAGGTCTCTCTGGTGAGATTTTATCGAGCATTGAGAGGGTCATGTTGCGCCTAGCTACGTTTGACTTCCCTCCCTGACGGCGTTATCCTTAGGCCAGCAAAGAAAAGGGGGCCAGCGTGGCCATCAAGTGTCCCAAGTGCCATTCTGACAACACCGATACGGCCCGGTTCTGTAGCAACTGTGCGACTTCGCTGGGTGCCCCCCGCGATCATGGACCGTCCCTCACGAAAACTCTGCAATCGCCCGCATATGTTGTAGCCCCCGGGACTGTTATCGCCGGCCATTATGAAGTCCTAGAAAAGCTCGGCCAGGGTGGGATGGGCGAGGTTTATCAGACTCTGGACAAGAATCTTGGCCGACAGGTGGCCATCAAGATCCTGCCGGAGGAGTTTTCGACGGACCCTGAGAGACTGGCGAGGTTCGAGCGGGAAGCCAAGCTCCTGGCGACGCTGAATCATCCCAATATCGCCGCCGTCTATGGTTTCGAAGAAGCAAAGGGGCTGCGGTTTCTGGTTTTGGAGCTGGTCGAAGGGGAGACGCTCCAAACGCATCTGGGCCGAGGCGTCCTGCCCATGGATGAGGCGCTGGAGACTTGCCGGCAGGTCGCCGAGGGACTCGAAGCCGCCCATGAGAGGGGAGTCGTCCATCGGGATCTGAAGCCTGGGAATATCATGATCACCCCCGAGGGCAAGGTCAAGATCCTGGACTTCGGGTTGGCCAAAGCTTATACGGGTGAGTCCACGGGCATCGACATCGCTAATTCTCCGACGATCACGGCTCAGATGACCGAGCCGGGGGTCATCCTGGGGACCGCGGCATACATGAGCCCCGAGCAGGCCCGCGGGCGGTCCGTGGACAAGCGGGCCGATATTTGGGCCTTCGGTTGCATCCTCTACGAGTGCCTGACCGGGAAGAGGGCATTTCAGGGAGAAACAGTGTCCGATACCCTGGCCCATATCCTCAAGGGTGAACCGGATTGGAGATCGCTTCCAGCCGATACGCCTGCCAACGTGCGGGCTGTCCTGCGCCGGTGCCTTGAGAAGGATCCCAGGGAACGCTTTCACGACATCGCCGATGCCCGTATTGAAATAAGAGAATCCGCGACCTTCCCTTTCGAAGCAATAAGCGTTTCCCGCCGGCCCTCACTTCTGTGGCTGGCTGCTTGTACCGCTGTTGCGCTTCTCGCGGGAATCCTCATCGGGCCAGCGCTTATGAGGTATTTTCGGCCCGCCCCTTCCTCTTCGGTTGTCGCATCAACAATCAAGGTCGAGCCGAAACACTGGCTGGCCGGCATGCCCGAGGTCGAGGATCTGGGGCACCCGACCCGCACGGCTATAGCTATTTCCAGCGATGCCAGGTTCGTTGTCTATAGTGCAACAGAGGAGAATCCCGGCCCCCAGACGATGCCTCGGTTATACCTGCGAAGAATGGACCAATCGGAAGCTAAGCCCATCACCGGGACAAATGGTGGCATCAATCCCTTCTTCTCGCCTGACAACAGTTGGGTGGGATTCTGGGCGGACGGCAAGTTGAAGAAAGTTCCTATTGAAGGTGGTGTCCCGGCTACTTTGTGTGATGTTTCATTGCTCTTTGGCGCGAATTGGGGTCGTGATAACAGCATCGTGTTTTCAGACGGATCTTCCGCCGGGCTTTCGAGGGTTTCGGCTGAGGGCGGGAAGCCCGAGACCTTGACCAAGCCTGACCCGAAACGGGAGGAGGCAAGCCACCGCCTGCCATCCTGGCTTCCCGATAGGAAGGCCGTGGTGTTCACCGTGATGAGACAAGCCGGGGACCAACAACCCTGGCTTGCTCTGCTCAGACTGGATAAACGGGAGTGGCATGTCCTGTTACAGGACGGTGCAGATGCTAGGTACGTTCCCTCAGGACACCTGGTTTTCCTGCGGCAGGGGACGCTCATGGCCGTCCGATTTGATCTGGCCAGGTTGGAGGTCATCGGACAACCCTTCCCCCTCGTGGAAAACGTCGTGCAAGCCTTCAGCATAGATGGCAACAAAAACACTGGAGCCGGTCAAACCGGGATCTCAGATACCGGATCGCTCATATATGCACCAGGTGGCATTAGTCCGGACCCGAGGAATTCGCTCGTGTGGGTGGATCAGAGAGGAGTAGAACAGCCGGTCACGGCCTTGCAGGCAGCTTTTTTCGCTCCGCGTCTCTCTCCTGACGGCCAAAGAATTGCCTATACCACTTATAGGCGAGAGAGGCCAGTCTGGGTTTATGACTTAGGCACGGGCACGAACTATAAGCTGACTGGCGAGGGAAGGTCGAGTTTTCCGATCTGGACTCCCGACGGCAAACGGCTTCTTTTTCCATGGCGAAAATCCCTGGAGTCGAACCTGTTCTGGCAGCCCTACGATGGAAGCTCCCCGATGGAGCGCCTTGCCACAAATGAATCGGGCAAATCCCCGGGATCCTGGTCTGCAGATGGGAAAACGCTAGCTTTTGTGGAATTTCACCTAGATACCGGGACGGATATTGGTATGTTGGACGTCGGCTCGGGCCGCGTGACGCCGTTCCTGAATTCACAATTCAATGAGATGCACCCCGAATTCTCGCCCGACGGCCGCTGGATAGCCTATGCATCTGATGAGTCAAAGCGCTACGAGGTCTACGTCCGGGCCTTCCCCGGCCCAGGAATGAAACAGCAGATATCGACCGAAGGGGGCGACGAGCCGCTGTGGGCAAGAAACGGCAAACAGCTTTTCTATCGATGGGAGAATCAGGTGTGGGCCGTGAATGTCCGGACAGACGGCGGGTTCGCGACCGGCAAGCCGCGGCTGCTTTTTGAGAAACCCGGATACCTGGGCGGCGCGCCCATACGTGGCTATGACCTGTCCCTCGACTCGCAGCGATTTCTCATGGTCAAGCTCGACCAAAGAAAGCCTACGCCTGTCACCGAAATGATCCTTGTCCAGAACTGGTTCGAGGAACTCAAGCGGCTTGTCCCGGCTAGCAAGAAATAGTTCAGGCAGACCTCTCCCCGTGTCACAGCCATGTCACAAAAAATGCGTAAACGCGCTTAATTCTGACTAAAGGTGCGTAAAGGAAAACAAGACGTTTCCCCCTGAAAATGGGGTTTCCCCCATATGCACAGGAGGGTAGAGCGTTGGACTCCGGATCCAAAGGTCGGAGGTTCGAATCACCTCAGGTGCACCAGGTTTGACTTCCCGCCCATCCCTCTGTTAATCTGAGGCAAATTAGAGGAGGGAAACTCGCTTGGTCATCACGTGCCCGACCTGCCACTCTGAGAACCCTGATACCTCCCAGTTTTGCGGGAGCTGTGCGGCACCGCTTGGTGGGGGAGAGCAAAGTCCTTCCTTACTAACGAAAACTCTCCAGACGCCTGTCCAAGGGTTGACCAAGGGAAGCCTTATCGCCGGAAAATACAGGATCATCGATGAGACTGGCCGTGGCGGGATGGGAATCGTCTACAAGGCCGAGGACATCAAGCTCCAGCGCGCCGTCGCCCTGAAGTTTCTGCCAGAAGAGCTGGCCCACGACCACCAGGCCGTCGAGCGTTTCCAGCGCGAAGCACGGGCCGCCTCCGCACTGAATCATCCCCATATCTGCATCATCTACGACATCGATGAACATGAAGGAAAGCACTTCATCGCGCTCGAGTTTCTGGAGGGGAAGACGCTACGGGAATATCTGCTAGGCAAGCGGCTGGCCGTTGACCAAATCGTCGACCTTGCGATACAGGTCGCCGGGGGGCTGGAGGCCGCCCACGCCAAAGGGATCATCCATCGGGATATCAAGCCGGACAATATTTTCATGACGGATTCGGGGCAGGCTAAGATTCTGGATTTCGGACTGGCCAAGCTTCTGCATGAGTGGAGGCCGAAAGCGGAGGAAAAGGTCGCCCTTGCCATGCCGACGATGACAGCGGAGGAATTCCTAACCAGCCCCGGTACCGCGGTCGGCACGGTGGCCTACATGTCGCCCGAACAGGCGCGGGGAGAAGAACTGGACGCCCGCACCGACCTCTTCTCCTTCGGCGTCGTCCTTTATGAGATGGCCACCGGCCAGCAAGCCTTCAGGGGCAACACGTCGGCGGTCATCTTCGACGCCATCCTCCATAAGGCGCCGACCTCCCCCGTCCGGCTGAACCCGGACCTTCCTCCGGAACTGGAACGGATCATCAATAAGGCCTTGGAGAAAGAACGCAAGCTGCGCTACCAGAGCGCCGGCGACCAACGGGTCGATCTCGAACGGCTGAAACGGGATTCCACGTCGGCCAGCATAGCTGCCATCGCTGAGGAACGAAAAGCATCGGCGCTTGACCTGGTGCCCGCGAGGCCGGGAAGACGCAAGTGGGTTTGGCGGGGAGTTGCAGCCGTTGCTGTCATCGCGCTCGCGGCAGTCGCGGCCGTGTTCCTGACTGGCCCAAAACATGCACGGGAGGGTGGGCCTCCCCGCGTGGCCAACGTGGTCAAGGTGACCACGGCCATGGGCGCCAAGGACTATCCGAGCTGGTCGCCCGACGGCCGGACTCTCGCTTATCAGTCGGACCAGGCCGGCAACTGGGACATCTGGGTCACCCAGGCGGGGAGCGGCCAGGCGGTCAACCGGACGGCCGACAGCACGGCCGATGATCTCATGCCGGTCTGGTCGCCCGACGGCCAGTGGATCGCGTTCTTTTCCGATAGAGAGGGCGGGGGGTATTATGTCATGCCGGGGATGGGAGGGGTAGCGCGCAAGATCACCTCGTGGGATCCCGGCTCCTATTATCCCGATCCGGCCCAATGGTCTCCCGACAGCTCGCAGTTGGTGTTCGCGCGAGGCCAGCATGTCGGGCCGTGGCTCGAGTTCCTGACTTTGACCAGCCGGGCATCGAAAAGGTTGACGCTCCCGATTAGACCGACCAATAATACGATCCTCGATATCAGCTGGTCCCCGGACGGCCGCTGGCTCGCCTACGGGCGGGCCCTCAGCCCCATCGCGGCGACCTCCGAGCTCTGGCTAACCTGCCTCTCTGATGGGCAGAGCTTCCAGCTCACGGACGGCACCAAGTGGGATCGCAGCCCGAGTTGGTCGCCGGACTCCCTCGGACTCTATTTCGTCTCGGATCGCGGCGGGACGCCGGATCTGTGGAGGCTCACTCTCAGCGAGGACGGCCGGACCGGGACTGCGCCGCAGCAGGTCACCGCCGGGATCGAGATGACCCATGCCGTGTTATCCGCGAACGGCAGAAAGCTGGTTTACATAAAGGGGCGGATCGTTCGGAACGCGTTTCGCGCTCCGCTACTGTCGAACCACCCGGTGACTTGGGCGGATACATCCCAACTGACCTATGACGAGGCACAGATCGAGTCCATTGATGTTTATCAGGACGGCCGAATCCTCGTCAGCTCGGACCGGTCGGGGAACTGGGACGTGTATTCATTGTCCTCGGGCGGGGGGGAGCTCCAACAGCTCACCACCGACCCGGCCATCGATGCCGGCCCCAGGTGGAAGCCCGACGGAAGCGAGATCGTGTTCTATTCCTCCCGGACGGGGCATCGAGAGACCTGGATCATGGGTGCCGACGGTGGCCAAGCCAGGCAATTAACTCGCGGGGAAGCGGAAAGCTATTACCCGGCATGGTCGCCCGACGGGACGGAGATCGTCAACGAGGAGAACGGTCTTTCGGTCATCCCCGCTCAGGGGGGTCAGGGGCGACGGTTGACGACCGAACGCAGGGACCTGCACCCGGACTGGTCGCCTGACGGCCGGTGGGTGGCGTTCGACTCGGGTCGCGACGGCATCCAGCGCCTGTGGCGCATCCCCGCATCCGGCGGGTCGCCGGAGCGGCTGACGGAAGGGCCGGGAACCCATCCCCGATGGTCGGCCGATGGGAAGCGCATCTATTTCATCGGGATAGGGAACCGATTGAACAATATCTGGGCCTTGTCTCTCGGCAACCGGGAGGAACGGCCCGTGACGGCTTTGACGGGCCGGAGAGGTGCGCTCGGGACCATCGGCCTGGCGGTCGACGATCGGTCCATCTATTTCACCTGGGAGGAAGCGCGCGGCGATATCTGGGTCGCGGATCTCGTTCCATCAGCGATGAAATGAATCCATAAGGTTCCAAGCTACTGGCAAGAACGACAGCGCGGCCTTATAACCACGAAAGCCAGTCCGCCCCCCATTCACCACAGCCAGTTCCAGCACTCCCATCGTGGCGCCATCCACGGGCCGCGCGTCTCAGCCGACCATAAGGCTCGGGAATGATGTCACCCATTACAAGATGACGATATCGCCGGCCGCCACCCTGGCCAAGAGGAGTGGGCTAGTGGAGCAGACCTCTCCATTTTGTCACAGATTTGTCACAAATTGTGCGTAAACGCGCTTAATTCTGACTAATGGTGCGTAAAGGAAAATCGCAAATCATATGGGGAAAACGTGGTTTTCCCCTGGAGGATGCCAGTTCTCGGATCGCATTCCTAATCCATGCCGGCCTTGCCAGCACTGCCGAAGGCGGTGTGTCGCCTGTTCGAGTCAGGCCAGGGGCACTTGATACTTTCCCTAATAGCGACCGCAAGGATAAGCGGCCTTATCGCTTTTTTAATGAAGGGTCCGACAAGGGCAACCGCCAGATGCCGCCCTGCATAGTGCCCGCAAAAAGATAATCCCCGCTCACCGTGAGCGCATAGACCTGAACATATTTCAAGCCTGAATTGACCATGACCCAGCTCTTCTTTTGATTCGAGGACATGAAAACCCCCGCGCCGTCGGTGCCGGCAAAGACTGGCGGGTTCTCGCGGCTGACCTCGCCGCATTCATGAAGCAGGGGAGACACAGGAAAAAGAGCCGATGAACATTTGGCTGAGCCGGGCGCGGCAAGCGACGGGGAGGATATCATGAAGGGTGTTTATCAGCGTGGCGATCGGTGGTGGATTCGCTATCGATTCAACGGCAAGCTCATCCGTCAGCCCATCGGAGACCGGGTCCTGGCCGAGCGGACGATGGAGGAGATCCGTCGGCGCATCGAATCAGGCCGGCATGAGGTCAAACTCAAGGACGAGCGGCGGACGTTCGCCGAGATGGTCGACGAATATCTCGCTGAGAAGGCGGACAAACGCTCGCTGGCGCGGGACAGGGCGAGTTTCAAGCACCTCGCGCCGTTCTTCGGGACCTCCTTCCTTCACAAGATCGGGAGGGGCGACGTCAAGGTCTACCAGACGAAACGGAAGAAGGAGGTTTCGGGCGCGACCTCGAACCGAGAATTGGCGCTTCTCCGGCACCTCTTCAACATCGCCATCGAGAAGGGCTACACGCGGGACAACCCCGCCCGCGGCATCAAAATGTTCAAGGAGCGGAAATGCGAGCGGCGGACTTTTGTCTTCTCCGAAGACGAGCTCCAATCGCTTATGAACGCTACGGCATCCCACCTCCGGCCGATCCTGGCCGTGGCCGTCGGCACAGGGCTCCGGAAGGGGGACATCCTTGGCCTCCGCTGGAACCAGATCGACTTCGAGCACAATGTCATCACGCTATTCATGCAGAAGACCGAGGACAGTATCGAGGTCCCCATGCTGCCGATGGTCCGCGAGGTTCTGTGGCGGATGAAGGGGACTGCCAGCGAGACGCACTTCGTCTTCACCTATCACAAGGGTAAGAGAATCGGCGACATCAAGACGGCCGTCCGCGGGGCCTTGCGGCGCTCCGGGCTGGCTGCGAAAGGCTACCGCTTCCATGACATCAGGAGGACGTTCGCGACGATGCTCCATATCCGCGGTGTCGATTTGACGAAGATCCAACGGCTCCTTGGCCATCAAAGCATTATCACGACAGAAAGATACTTGGGAGTCAAATACGAGGAGACAGCTCAGGCGATCTCGGTACTCGACATTCCCTCGTTAAAAGCGCTTGCGGCACCACAAGTAGTCACATCGAGTGCAAAGCAGATCGCCACTCCAATAGAAACCGACGTATCAACAGTCAGTTGAAAAGCCAGACCGTTAGACTACGGAAGCGAAAGACCGGTTTCTCTTAACCTCCATAAAACAAAGTAGTAGTCAATCTTATCAGCAAGTTATAATTGATTTCTGGCGATGTGGAAGTATGCCAAAATATATAGAAATGTGCCTACTTTGGTCACAATTTGGGCACAGCTCGCCGGCAAAAAAACTATTCCTCCCAATGGGCCAAGATCTGTGGAGCAGATCATCCAAGGTCGGGTTCCCTTTGCTCGAACACCTTATCCGAGGCTGAACGTCTGTGTGGAATGGCTGCCGGCCGATGTTGCCTGATCATGTTTTCCCCGGTACCGGAATGGATTCATGACTTATCTCCCATCTAAGCCCTACTCTAACAGGTTTCCCGGTTCCGGACAAAGTGAGCAAGCCCGCTCATCTCATCGGGGCCGGGGGCCGGGAGGCAGGTTTTCGACGAGGAACCGGGTGAGGAGCGTGTAGAGGTGGATCGTCGTCCCCTTGCCCTCGTAAATTCCGTGGGAGCGGTTCGGGTAGGCCATCATCATGAACTTCTTATTGTTGGCCACGAGCTCGTTGACGAGCGTCTCGAATCCCTGGTAATGGACATTGTCGTCGCCGGTGCCATGGATGATGAGAAGGTTCCCCTTCAGATCTTTGGCGAACGTGATAGGGGAGCCGTTCTTGAACCCCTCCTCGTTGTCCTTCGGCAGGCCCATATACCGCTCCTGGTAGATCGTGTCGTAGAAGCGCTGGTTGGGGACCGAGGCGACCGAGATGCCCGTCTTGTAAAGGTCGGGGTAACGGAACATGGCGTTCAGGGTCATTGATCCGCCGCCGCTCCAGCCCCAGATCCCGACCCGGTCGGGGTCGGCGTAAGGCCAGGCGGCGAGGGCCGCCTTGGCCGCTGCGGCCTGGTCGGCCGAGGCCAGGATTCCGATCTGCCGGTAGATGCTCTTCCGCCAGGCTCGGCCGCGCGGCGCCGGTGTCCCGTGGTTGTCGAAGCTGGCAACGATATAGCCCTGCTGGGCGAGCATCAGGTGCCAGAGGTAGCCGCTCCCACCCCAACCGTCCTGCACCGTCTGACCCGCAGGCTCGCCGTAAACGTAGATGAACAGCGGATATTTCTTGGCCGGGTCGAAATCCGGCGGCAGGATCCGCCAGCCGTCCACCTGGACCCCGCCGCCAATCGCGAGCTTGAAGAATTCCGCTGGCCTGCGCTTGAGGGCCCCAACCTTAGCCTTGAGGGCTTTATTGGCCGCGAGGGTTCGCACGACATCCCCTTTGGGGAGGCGAACGAGCTCGGTCACGGGCGGCGAGTCCAGCCGAGACCAGGTGTGAAAAGCCCAGCGGGCCGACGGAGATACGTCGATGCGGTGAACGCCGCTTTGATTCATTGGACCGACGCGTTCGGGTTTCCCCTTGCCGTCCAGACGGACACGGTAGATGAAGCGTTTGGTCGCGTCTTCTGGAGACGCCGTGACATAGAGCCATCCGCCCTTCTCGTCGACGGCGTCGACGCTCACGATATCATAATCGCCCGGCGTTAGGAGCCTGACATCTGGGCCGTTTCGAGAGACATCATAGGCATGCTTCCAGCCATCGCGCTCGCTCAGCCAGAGGAGTCCCTTGCCGCCGCGGAGCCAGACGAAATCGTCCATGATTTCGACCCACGTCTCGTCCCTGTCCGTGAAGACCGGCCGGACCTCGCCCGTGCCGGCGTCGCCAATATAGACCGTGTTCCTGTTCTGGAGCCGGTTGAGCTGCTGGAAGATGATTTCCTTCGAGCTGCCGGCCCATTCGAGGCGCGGGATATACATGTTTCGCGGGTCGCCCGTGGCTTTCATCCAGACCGGGTAGCCGCCGGCGACGAGAACGACGCCAACCCGGACGGCCGAGTTCGTCTCCCCGACCTTGGGGTACTTGAAGCTGAGAATTTTCGGATAGAGGCCGTCCGTGTTGTTGATCATCGAGAAAACGGGGACGCCGCGGGTATCGAACTGCCAAAAAGCGATGGCCGCGCTGTCCGGGCTCCAGCGGAAGCCGTCGCGGACGTTGAACTCCTCCTCGTAGACCCAGTCCGAGGTGCCGTTGACGGTCTCCTCATTGCCGTCGAACGTCAATTGCCGGACCTTCCCCGTGGCCAGGTCCTCAGCGTAGATGTTGTTTTTGACGACATAGGCGGCCAAGCGGCCGTCGGGCGAAAGCTTGGCGAACATCAGCGTCGACGGCTCGAAGTTGGCGCCGAGCTTGCGGAGGCGGCCGGAATGGAGGTCATAGGTCCAGAAATCGCCCCGCGTATTCTGTCTCCAAACACGCTGGGACTTCGTGAAGACGATGAGGACCCGGCCGTCGGGCGACCAGGCGTAGTCTTCGATGGCGAGAGGGTCGGAGGCGCCCGGCGGGATGAGTCCGACCGCCGGAACCAGGACTTCTCGTTTTCCGGTCTCTGCCCCGTAGAGGACGAGGTCGCGGCCGCCCTTGGTCGAGGCGCTCGGCTCCAGGGTCGTATAGGATTCGCCATCCCGCAGCCAGCGGGCCGGGCCGAACCGTTCAGCGGAAAACTCGAGGGTGCCGAAGATGCGGTCGAGCGTCAGGACGGGGTCCGCGGCCTTTCCCTGGGCGGTGGAAACCGCGGGCACGGACAGAACGATCGTTAGGATGACCCAAACAACCAGCGTCAAACGGACTTTCATGGAAATCGGCCTCCTCCTTTTTGATCTTCAGGCCGCCCGCCCGGACATGCCGGAAGGACGGCTCGCCATCTCGAGAATACCATTCCCAACGCAATCAACCAACGGGCGAGGGACGAGGAAATCGAGGAAAAACTCCGCGCTTCCCTTCATGACCGGGTAGTACCGCTTTAGGAATTCCCTGTCGCCGATGAACAAGTAATGCTCCCAGAGGTGAGTCCAGAGCCAAATCCCTCCCGTCGTGAAGGTGCCTCAGCTCGGGCCGTCCATCGGCGCGGCCACGCGCCAGATGTCCGTATTCTGATGGAAGATCCAGCCGCGAGGTCGCCGGCCCGGCCATGCTCGACGAGGTCGGCCAGGCGGCCCTTGTCGGCCGTCCCCCAGACGGGCTCGTCCCGCTTGGCCCCTTTCATGACCCCGGCCGCCACCTAGAATTCACCCAGCTGATCATAGACCCTATTATCCACGATTTCCCCAGTGACTGCCAGGATCAGATCGGGTGCGCCCCTTTCTTTCCTCACCCGGAATAGATGAAGCCCCCCGGCAAAAGATTGCCTGGGAAAAACAAGGGATATCGGGCGTTACTTCAGACGGGGAAGGGAGAGTGCAGAGGGAGTCATGGCGATCCCACCCAGGGCCGTGCAGCGGAGTTCAGCCGGAAGCATCTTCCCCGAAGAATAGACGGCGTCGATGGTCTCATCGAGAGGAATCGGATTCCGGTAGCCGCCGAGTATCAAGTCGGCACAGACAAATGCGCTCGCTGCGGCCACGGCGTTCCGGGTGTGGCAGGGAATTTCGCATATCCCCTGGACCAAGTCGCAAACAGACCCCATGGTGTTCTGCAGGGAAACGGCCGCGGCATCCGCGGCCTGCGCCGGGCTCCCGCCGACCGCCTCGACCACGGCCGCGGCGGCCATCGCTCCCGCCGCGCCGATTTCGACCTGGCAGCCGGCGACTTCGGCGGCAAAGGTCGCCCGCCTGGCGATGATGAGGCCGATCGCGGAGGCGGCCAGAAGGGCCAGGGCTGTTTTCTCTCCATCGAGCTTCTTCTCCTCGACCAACGTGACGGCGACGCCGGGGAGGACGCCCGCCGAACCGCCCGTCGGGGCCGCGCAGACAATACCCAGGCTGTTGGAGACGTGCAAAGCGGCCATGGCCCTGGCCGCGGCCCTCGTGTGGAGGCCCCCGGCCGGGAGCCTTGCATTCGCCTCGGAGCGGAAGATCCTCCCGGCCGTAGGCCTCAGGAGCTGCATCCGGATCCCGCGGCCAGAAAGGCCCTGGCGGACAGAATTCCGCATGATCTCGAAGCGCCGCCGGATCTCCCCGATGACTTCTTTTTCGGATATCCCCAGAAGCTTCGCTTCATAGGCCAGCACGGTTTCTCCTAAAGAGAAGCGCCGCGCGCGGGCCACGCGGATCATTTCCGTCCCGGTCGAGAAAAGGGGCGTCCCTTTTTGGACATAAAAAAGAGGAGAGGCCAACCAAGTCTCCCTGACACCCCTGAGTCGGTCAAGTTGGGCCCGGGTTTCTTGACTCAGGGGGGCTTTCCGTTTGAAAGAGAGAAAGACTCCCTTGTCCCTGACCTGCCGCACGGGATCACCGACCAGCTGACCGTCTGAAGAGATGATGCTTTGAAGGAGGCGGCCCTGGCGCTTATCGGCAAAGACAATAACCTCGTAGCTTTTCCCGTCGAGAGCGACCGGCCAGCCTTCGAGCTCGGTGAGAACGATCATTCCCCCGCCGACCGACTGGGCCGTGGCCTTAAGGCTCTTCCCCCGTTTGGAGGCCAACTCGATTTTCACGGTATTCGGATGATCCACCCTTTCGAGCGGGGCGATCCAGAAATCGAGTCTGAGACCTTGCTTGGGGGCAATGGTGAGAGCTTTGGCGAACCGGCCGTCGGTGATCGGCCAGCCGAGGAGCCCCGAGGCGAGGGCTAGGTCGACGCCCTGCTGGCGGTAGGTCTTGGCATAAGAGCCGTGTGGGTCAAAAGTGAACGCGGCCGCGGCGGGTTCCTCGCCCAGCAGGGAGCGGACGAGCCGGCCGATGTGATATGAACCGGCGGTGTGAGAGCTGGACGGCCCGCGCATGACCGGTCCGAGGACATCGTTGAGGATGCTGATGAATTCCATCGTTATTCTTCAGCCTAGGACCAGACAGGCGATCGCCAGGTCCTGGGCCGCGTTGCCCACGGACTTGAACAACGTGATGTCATCGCCGGAGATCCGGCCGGGCTTGAGTCCAGCCAGGACTTCGCCGATCTCCGCGCGGATATGGCCCTCATCAATCAGGCCCTCGCGGAGGGGGATGATCAGGTCCCCGGCTTCCTCGAGGCAGGCCTGCCTCTGATCGACGTAGACTTTGGCCCGCATGACGGTTTCGCCCGGGATCTCGCGGATATGAGGCTTATAAGACCCGATGGCGTTGATGTGGACACCCGGCTTCAGGTCCCTGTCCAGGAAGATGGGCATGATGGAGGTCGTTGCCGTCGAGATGATGTCCGCTTCCCGCAGCGCTTGGGGCGAGGCGGCCGGCTCCACATCCAAGGACAATTTTTTCCCCATTTCCATGGCGTAGTTCGCCGCGGCCGAGGGGTTGATGTCAAAAATAAAGGCCTTTCGGATCGGGCGGACTGCGGAGATGGCCTGGAGCTGCGTTCGACCTTGAACACCGGCGCCGAAGATGGCGGCCACCCGGGCATCCCGGCGGGCCAGCACGTCCGTGGCGGCCCCGGAGGCCGCCCCTGTCCGAACGGCAGTGAGATAAGCCGCCTCCATCACGGCCAGCGGCGTTCCGCTCTCAGCATCCATGATGATGGCTATAGCCTGGGCCACGGGAAGCCCCTTGGCCGGATTGTCCTCGCACAACGAAATCAGCTTCAGGCCGAGCCGCTTGCTTTGAGGCAAATAAGCGGACATGACCAGAGCCGTTGTCCGGAATCCGGGGATTTCGAGGCGGGTCCTGGGGGGGACGACGGCTCGGCCGGAAGAGAGCTCGATAAAAGCCTTTTTGACCGCCCGGATAGCGTCGGGCATGGCCAGGCTCCTCTTGATCTCTTCATCCGTGACGTATCTCATCGACATCCCATGACCGGATGATGATATCGCCTGCCTGGGATCGCTGTCAAGAAAACGGCGGGCGCGAAAAGAGGGAAGACGAGGAGAACGAGAAAAATGGACAGGAAGCGCTTTCGGGTTTTATCGGTCATATCGGCAATCACCCTTTATGCCTGACGTTAATACTTTGATTCATTTATAACTTATTTTTCCAGGATAATTAACCTTGGGCACAGCCCGTTCATTTGATGGCCGGAAAGATGTCCTGCTATCCTTTGGCCGCATCCCTAGGAAGGGGTTTTGTCGATGAAGAAGTCGAAGTTCACGGAGGAACAGATCGAGGCGGAGACGGGGACGCGGGTGGCCGAGGTCTGCCGGAAGACGGGCATATCGGAGCAGACGTTTTTCCGGTGGAAGAAGAAGTACGAGGGTCTTGGCGTTTCAGAGTTTCGTCGTTTGAGGCAGCTTGAGGAGGAGAACCGGCAACTTAAGCGCCTGGTGGCGAACCTAACGCTCGACAAGCAGATGCTCCAGGATGCGCTATCAAAAAAAACTCTAGCGCCCGCCGGGAAGCGGGACCTTGCAGATGTGATGAAGATGGCTTACAAGGTCTCGGAACGGCGGGCTTGCACAGCTTTTGAGTTTGCCCGTTCTGTCGTCCGCTACGAAAGCAAGGCAGATCCCCATACGGCACTTCGGATGCGTCTTCGGGAGTTGGCGATGGCCCGTGTCGGCTACAGCTATACCCGCCTTTACGTCCTCCTTTAGCGAGAGGGTTGGCAGGTTGATCACAAGTGCGTGTACCGGTTGTATCGCCAAGAAGGTTTCGGTCTGAGGAAAAGGACTCCCAGGCGGCATAGCGCCTCTTTAAAACCGGATCTGCGGCCGTGGCTTTTGAGAAGAACGAATGTTGGAGAATGGATTTTATGTCGGACGAGCTTTTCGACGGCCGGCGAATCCGGGATTTAACGTTAGTGGACAACCATACCCGTGAGAGTCTGGCCATTCATGTGGCTCAGCGCATCCACGGCATGGAAGTCGTGCAGGTTCTCGAACGGGTTTCCAAGGACCATGGAAAGCCTAGAACGATCCGGGTTGACAAAGACCAGGAGTTCATCTCGAAGGAAGTCGATCTGTGGACCTACTGGAATCACGTCACCTTGGACTTTTCCAGTCCGGGCCGCGCCGACGGACAACGCTTATATCGAGTCCTTTAATGGGCGGTTCTGGCAGGAGTGCCTGAATGAACACTGGTTTTTGAGTTTGGAGGATGCCCGGGAGATAATAGATAAGTGGCGCAAGGATTATAAGGAGTTCCGGCCACACAGCTCGCTTGGAGACTTGACGCCATGCCAATTCGTTGATAAATACAAGAGCAGCTTAAGAAGCCAAAAAACTCCATTTTTGGCTGGACCAGTTTTGGGGTGAGGCTCCTGGTCGATCGACCGAGTGATTGCCGGCGGAAAGAAATAGGAAAGCTACCTTAACGTCCCTCCGACGTCATCCGTGACCTCCAGGTCGACGTCGTAGTAGACCGCGGACATCGGCTTGGCCGATATGGGGTCCGTATTGTCGAGCCTCACGACGGCGTGATAGAGGCCCTTCTTTAGGCCGGCCGTAGAAACCGTATTCGTGACCGTCTGGCTCCTTCCGTTCTTTGCCACGGACACGGAAAGCCAGTCCGGAATGTCTTGGCGCACCTTCCAAAGAGATAGCTCCGAGCTCCCTTTGTTCGTGAGAGTGATCATCCCGTTGAGCTCTTGAGGAGAGGAGCCGCCCGCCCGCAGGGAAACGCGATAGGTATTGGCCACGATAATGGGCGGCAGCGGGAAGTCATTGGATCTGGAGATCCTGAAAAACCTAGCATCATTGGGTTCGACTCGGACGGATATGGCACTGTTCGAACTGATGGAGGGCCCCGCGGTTGTATGTCGCCACAGATCACGCACATAGAAGGCCGTCTTTTGGCTGATCCCGATCTCCGAAGGCTGGATGGCCACGGCTTCCCAAGACGTTCCCTGGTTGAAAATGAGCACGGCCTGGCTGCCGTCGAAGAGTGGCTTGCCTGCCCAGATGCTGACCTTGCCGTCCATGCGGATGATATGCCCCTGGACACCCAGAGGGTCCTGGTTGACCGCGATGGCCTCAGGGTTGGTCAAGATCCGGATTGTCGATGTCGACATATCCCGCAGATCGTTCCCGGCCATGAGCGGCGCTGCCATCATACACCAAAGACTGAAGAACGCGCGGTTTTGGACCGCGCTCAGCCCCGGCATTCCGGCGATCAGCATGTCGGGGTCGTTCCAGTGGCCGGGCCCGGCCCATGGGAACAACTTTTCGTTAATCGCGGCGATATTCATGGCCAGATCCCAGTCCGCCTTGCCGGGGGCGCAGATATCCGTCGTAGTCCTCCAGAGGTGCCCGACCTGGGCGGCCCACTTCCACGGCTCTCCGTCGCCCCATGAGCAAAGACTATGGACGATGGGGCGCCCGGAGGCGCGCTGGGCGTCTCGGAGCGTCGTGTAAGTTTTGACAATGTCCTGACCTTCCGTGTTACACCAGTCGATCTTGATATAGTCCGCCCGCCACTCGGCGAACTGTCGCATGTCCTCGAACTCGTGGCCCTTCGTTCCCGGCATGGCCCCGCTGCAGGTATGGGTCCCGGCGTCCGTGTAGAGCGCGTATTTCAGGCCTTTTTGGTGGA
Source organism: Candidatus Aminicenantales bacterium (assembly GCA_049512315.1). GTDB lineage: Bacteria > Acidobacteriota > Aminicenantia > Aminicenantales > Saccharicenantaceae > DATKJS01. The sequence continues at coordinate 21,202 of JBEKXF010000034.1, forward strand.
TATAGTTACCGAGGCCGAGGAGCCCCGACGGGTACCGTTCGAGGTTTGTCGTGATCCTGCCGTCGTTCCCGCGCAAGAAACAGATGCCCTCGTCGGGGCCGACGTAGGAGTAGCCGGCGTCCTTCAAGCCGCTCGAAACGAGGGCGTCGACGATCTCCCTGATCAGCTTTTCGTTCTGCGGGTCCTGGCCGAAGATGTTCCATGGATACCAGCCCATCGGGGGAGTGAGGGCCAGCCCGTCGTCCGCGGCATGGATCGTGGGGACGGATTCTTGAGCGTGGGGGATTATCGCGCAGAAGACGATGGCCACCCCTACGGCCGCGATGAATATTAGGATTCTTTTCATTGTCGAACTCCCTTCTAGTGGACTGGAACAATCTCAGCCCGGCCGGGGATGAGCAAACGGAAGGGGAAAAAGAAATGGCTCACCTGATCCTTCGTCATTCCCCAAAATGCTTTTCTGAATCCTGCGGATGACGATACTTGGGATTTTTCCATGGGCTTATCGAGGACCTCTAATGTTTCCAGGCTCATGCGGTGTCGAGGGGACTCCGGCCACAGGGCGGACTTCCCGAGATAGAAGCAATATGCAGTCTAGGGGGCAGTCCGACCCCGCTGGTTTCACCAGTAGGTCGCTCAGGAGCTTGGCAGGATAGCGGCCACCTGGCGCCTGCGCCCCCTTCTTCTCCCTCGGTGTGCATCTTTCCCTCAATCCGGTGACTTCCGGCCCGGTCTCCTGATTTTCTTCATGGCCGGTGCTCAGCGGGCTTTTCGTGAGGAAAATCCTGGAGCGGCCCAGAATACTATCATTTCGCGGAGAGCACATATCCTGGCTACAAGCTTCGGAACCAATGGCTCTCATCGCGAAATGATAGTATTCCGGGCCGCTGGTCGGAGTCAAACCGCCGAAACCAAAAAGGGCGGAGGACCTTTCCGGGTATCCGCCGTTGGCCTTCGAATAAAGGTCGACCGCCGGCACATGCGGGAATTCATCACCTCCCGGCAAAAGCTCATTCCTATCATTCTTGACCCATCAACATCGAAGGCGAGTCCCATTGACAGCATCAGTCAGCCGACGCTATAGTTCAGGAATGGCGAGAAGGATGGATTCATCACCACGAACAGAAATCCAACCCGCCGCGGATAAAGGGGATTCCTGTTTTTTAAAGAATTGAGGTGGAATCATGGTTTCAAAGTCCCTCCAGAAAAACCTTTGCTTCTTCCTGATGGTTTCGGTCACGGGGATCTTATGTCTGTCCACTAACGGATCTGCAGAAGTCAAGGCCAACGGTCCGCTGACCTCTTCCAAGAAAGTCGCAACTCCTCACGGGGATCACGAATCGGATTCAAAGGGTCAATTCCTTGGCGATGGTCTTATGGGATACATTTCATCTCGGGCATCACAGCCGTCCTCCGGTTATGGCGCCGGCGTGGGGTTTTATGTGGCCGTTTACCCGATTCTGCCGGAGCCTATTGATCACTTCCAGATCGGTCTTGCATCGACCTGGATTGTCCCCAAAAACTCCGATAATTCCGATACGCCTCTTTGTCCTCCCGGCACATATGCTCGGGATAACTGGCCGGAACGTGCCCCAACTTATGGGGCGGTCTTTCAAACCATTGAGGGTGGCCTTGGCATTTGGGGAAGTACTCAATTCCGATCCGGCTATCAACCTCCCAAATTTCAGATCGTCGGTGTGCCGGATTGTTATTCCGGGAATTATCTCATCTCGCCCGGCTGGCCGGATACGACGACAGTCACCAGCGATGACAAAATGGGCATCGCGCAACTCAGCAACCATTTCCTCCTTCCACCGGACGGGCTCACGTTCCAGAAGAACCCCCATGGAGAATTGTTCGGATACTCCTGGATGGCCTTGCCTCTCGCGGACGAGAAGAAGGGGCCTCCACCGACCGGCAACCAGCACTGGACTCTTTTTCTGGCCCTGGCCAACTTCAAAGGGCCGGTCGCCTTTGTCATCCCCGAATCGTGGAGCAAGATCTCGGCCGGTTACACCTTTGATTACGGACGCGGTCTCGACGCCCGGGAGGGGGAGGCGGGAGGAGGTGCGCAGGAATTCAACACCGTACCGTATTTCGAAGTCAAAGATGATCAGGGAACAACGTATTCAAAGATCCCCAATTTTATCTACCCGGTGGATAAACAGGGGAGAACGGCGCTGATGCAGGAGGTGCGATACTATTCAAAGAAAGCCCTGGCCGATGCTGTATTGAAATGGCGTCAAGGAGGCCCTGAGTGCCCCGGGCGTTTCGACATATCTCCCGATGCCTGCGTGATGGCAGAGATTAGAGCATCGCCCATCAATTTCCGTCAAACAAAGGAAAGAAAGCCGTTGACCGGCATTGACAAGGTTGTCCAAACGGCTGTCTTTGATTCCTATACCTTTGGCCTGCAATGGAACGACAGCCCTCTGAGTCCCAACGGAGAATTCCCCCGGTACTATAAGGAAACGGGCTCGAGCCGGGTTGCGGTTGGCGCCTTAGAGGTGCCCAGACCGTTGAGAGCCAAGGAATTCAGCCCCGCCGTCAACGGAAATAGCTACACGTCCCCGGCGACCGGTTCCTGGGCAAATCCCGGACCGGCAAAAGGCCCATATTATGCCCATTTGGCTGACGGCTCCAGAGTCACCTATTATTGGTATCGTTTTATCGATCAGCCCTCTTTGCAGCAATATAAAAACGTCTGGAGCGATTCGATGAAAGCGGAACTGCAAACGCTCATTGAAAAAATCCAAAAGAGCTGGAAAATTGACAACGAATATATGCCACCACCTAGAGATGGGAAGCCGCTGGTCTCCATAGATCCGGCTCTCATCGTGACACCTCCGGCGGGTTTGGAAGTCGGTTATGTGCCGATCGTGACACGTCAGGAGATTATGAAGTAGGACGTCTCTTTCATTTGGACCTGCCCTCTCATTTTGTCCATTTTTTATGTTAGAGAAATATTTTGCGGGGCCTAAACCAAAAACTCACATCATTGATGAACTATTTTTCAGGGATGAGGTCCTAATATCGTAAATGGGTATTGTGTCCCCCTTTTCGCATCAGTTCCGGATGAGCCGTGACACGAATTCCATTGGGGTCGCCTGTTTGCTATAATAACGTTTTGGAGCGGCTCCGAACATGCCCGACCTGTTTTTTCGGAAAGAATTTGTGATTCATGCCTAAGAATAGGACTTCGAGGCCTTGGCCCGGTTCGCATCACTTATCAATTTTTCCAGGACGCGGCCGGCGGCCATGCCCGCCAACTGGGTGGTCAGTGTCCGGGCCCATCTTTATTCAACAGATCGTCAACGCGGGGTCGGGTGCGGCGCTCACCCGTCTCAGAAGCAGCTGGAAGTGAGGGGTTTTTCCTTGAAAAAGCTATCGCCCGCCGCAAACGCTTTCCTTGTTTTCGCCGTCCTCCTCGGCGTCGCCGCCGCGGACAAACCCAGGCTTCCCGAGCGTTATAAAAAATGGCTCGACGAGGAAGTTGTCTATATCATCACCCGCGTCGAAAGAGAGGTCTTCCTGAAGCTCCAGACGGACCACGAACGGGACCTTTTCATCGAGGCCTTCTGGAAACACCGTGACCCGACCCCGAACACTCCCGAAAACGAGTTCAAGACGGAGCATTTCCGGAGGATCGACTATGCCACCCATTATCTCGGCCGGGAGGCGCCGATCCCCGGGTGGAAGACCGACCGGGGCCGCATGTACATCCTTCTCGGCGAGCCCCAGGAAATCCAGAGGCTCCAGGGGAAGCTCGGTATTTACGATTGCGAGGTTTGGTTTTATCAGGGCAAGACCGACCAGGGCCTGCCCGCGGGGTTTAACCTCCTGTTCTTCAAGGAACGGGGACAGGGGATGTACAAACTCTACAGCCCCCTCCGCGACGGGCCCCAGGCGCTGCTCTCGACCACGACCGGAGACCCGAGCGATTACACGAGCGCCTACCAATCTCTCACAGATATCGATCCCGAACTGGCCGACGTCTCGATGAGCCTGATCCCTGGCGAAGAGACGAACCCCATGGGCCGTCCGTCCATGACCTCGGACCTCCTGATCCAACAGATCGAGACTCTCCCGACCCGGGCCGTCGAAGATCGCTATGCCCGGAAATTTCTCGAATACAAGGACCTTGTCGAGGTCGAGTACTCGGCGAATTACCTGGACAGCGATAACCTCGTCAAAGTCTTCCGCGAGCCGTCCGGGCAGTACTTCGTTCACTATGCCATCGAGCCCCAGAGGCTGTCCGTCAATCAGTACGAGAGCAAGATGTACACGGCCCTGAAGGTCGACGGCCGGGTGACGACGCTCGACGGACGTCTCGTCTACCAATACCACAAGAGCGTTTCCCTGGACATGCCGGAAGCGCAAATGGCGACTCTCAGCCATTCCCCTTTCAATTTTCACGACATTTTCCCCCTCATTTCAGGGGACTACAGGCTTTCGGTCCTCATGAAGAACGAAACGTCAAAAGAGTTCGTGTCTTTCGACCAGGCGGTCCGCATCCCGCAAAAAGGGACGGCCGTCGAGCTCACTCAACCCGTTCTCGGATATCAGGTGACCCGCCTGGACAAGTCGCCGAGGAAGATCAGGGCGTTCCAGGTCGGCCCCTTCCAGATCTTCTGCCAGCCGGGGAGGATTTTTACGGCCAAGGACACGCTGGCGGTTGCGTTCCAGGTCAACAACCTCACCGAGGACATGGCCCGGACAGTGGAGTTGAAGATCCGATTTATCAGGGACGGCCAGACGTTCCGCGAGATCACGCGGAAGCCTTCGGAATACCCTGACCTGCCCGACGCGCTCGAGCAAGTGGCCCTGAACGATTTTCCTCCGGCGCACTACAGGGTCCAAGTCTCAGTCTATGACTCCGGCAAATTGGTCGTGACGGCGGAGGACGAATTTGACCTGACCTATGCGGCCGCGGTGTCGAGGCCTTGGTTCTCGTCTCGCGTCCTGCCTGAGACGGGCGACCCGATCTACGACCAGATCACCGGGCTCCAGCTCTTCAATCTGGGCCGGTACGCCGAAGCCCGGGTCGTTGACGAGCGGGCCTTTGGCCGCCTGCCGGATTCATCGGGCGTGGCCGCCAACCTGGCCCAGGCTTGTCTGGCCCTTGGCGATTATCCCAAAGCCGTCCAGGTCTTGACGCCGTTTCTAGGCCGGCCGCAGGCCGCGCAGTATGAGATTTACACCCTGGCCGGAGAAGCCTACCTCAAATCGCACGATTTCGCTGGCGCCGTCGCGGTGCTCGACCAAGCCGTATCACACTATGGGATCAATGCCACGCTGCTCAACGCCCTCGGCGAAAGCTATCTGGGACTCGGAAAACCGGCCGAGGCGCTGGCGGCCTTTGAGAGATCTCTCCAGGTCAGCCCGGACCAGCCGAAGATCAAGGCCAAAGTGGACGGGCTGAAGAAGAAGAAATAACGGAGGATCGTGTGAACGGTGCTCTTCATAAAATTATCATCCAGAAAACCGGCCTGCTGTTCATGGTTCTGACCATGACGGCGGCTGTCCCTTTCATTCTGGCCGCTCAAGACAACCTCGGGCGGGGCAGGATCACCGGCCAGGTCGTGGACGGAGCCGGCGTCCCCGTCGAAGGGGCGAAGGTCGTCGCCGAGAGCCTTCAAGGCACCGGCAAGCTGGACGCCCTGACCGACAAGAAGGGGCATTTCGCGATCGCGGGGCTCGGCACAGGGAGGTGGAGGGTTACGGCGGGCAAGGAAGGCTACGTCAACGCCTTCTCCGAGCTCAACGTCGCCCAGCTCAAGGCCAATCCCCCCGTCGCCTTGACGATCCAGAAGCTCGCGGGGGTTCAGGGACTTCAGGCCGATAAGGCAAGCCTGTCCCTCGTCGACAAGGGAAACGCCCTGCTCGACCAGGGGGACTACGACGGGGCCATCGCCGTTTTTACGGAATTCCAGGGGAAATACCCGGATGTTTATCAGATCAGGCTGAATATCGCCACGGCCTATCTCAAGAAGGGCGATGTCGATAGGGCCGAGGCCGAGTTCAAAGGGACCCTCGACAAGATTCTCCAGGTCCGCGGGGATTACAAGAATGAAAAGGCGATTTCCATCCGGGCGCTATCCGGGCTTGGAGAGCTGGCCGTCAAGAAAGGAGACATGGCCTCGGCCCAGAAATATTTCAGCGACGCCCTGTCCGTCTCGCCAGAAGACGAGGCCGCCGCCTATAATGTCGGGGAAATGCTGTTCTCGAACCAGAAGTCCGATGAGGCCATCAAATACCTCGAGCTGGCTATCCAGATCAAGAAGGACTGGCCGAAGCCTTACTACAAGCTTGGCTTCGTTTATCTCAACAAGGGCGATTACGCCAAATCCCTGGAATGCTTCAACAAGTTCATCACCCTCGACCCGGAGAATTCCGAAACTCCTAACGTCAAGAACATGATTGCAGCGATCGAAAAGATGAAGAAATAGATCGCGCGGCGGCCACGGACGGCCCTGGGGCCACTTCCGGTGAGAGAAAAAAAATCCTTGACTTTTTGCTTTTAGAGATATTACTTTATTAACAAATGAAATAATATCTGTAAGAAAGGCTGCCCAACACATGGATGGGGGGGTCCACAGGAAAATGCAGTTCAAGGCCGGCAACGCCAAGTTCATCAGCGAAATCAACAAAGTCAAGATCATCAACCTTATCCGCGACAGTGATGGAGTTTCGAGAGCGGAGCTGGCCAAAATCAGCGGATTGAGCGCCCCGACCATCTCCCGGATCGTCGAGAGGCTCATCCGCGAAGGGCTGGCGACAGAGATCGGGGCCGGTGAATCCAGGGGGGGCCGAAAGCCGACGCTCATCAAATTCTCCGGCGTGAACAGCTTTATCATAGGCATTGACCTGGGCACGACAAACATCTACGGCGTGCTGACCGACCTCGATGCTAAGGTTATCGCCGAGATCAAGCGGCCGACTCAGGTCGAAGAAGGCTTCAATCGGGTCATGGAAAGGACGTCGGGCATCATCGGCGAACTTCGGGACCGCCTCGGGTCGAAAGAGGCCGGGGCTTGCGATGGGATTTGCGGGATCGGCATGGCCATCGCGGGCCTAATCAACCGCGAGCGGAATATCGTCGAGTTCTCGCCCGATTTCCATTGGCACAATGTCGATGTGCGGGCCGCGCTTGCCCAGGACGTCGATATCCCCGTCGTCTTTGATAATGTCACCCGAGTCATGTCTTTGGGGGAGATGTGGTACGGCGCCGGCCGGGATTTCCGGAACTTCATCATGATCAACGTCGGCTACGGAATCGGTGCCGGGATCATCATCCAGGGAAGCCCGCTCTATGGGCT
>JBEKXF010000035.1:0-28088 GCA_049512315.1 Candidatus Aminicenantales bacterium
TGGTCCGGGATCTCGACGGGCGCCACCAGTCGGCCCGGCTCCACCGGCGCCTGGGACTGGACCGGCTTGATCCTCGCCGTCTTGGCCACGGCCTTCTTCTTGGCCGGCGGCGGTGGCGGAGGCGGCGGTGGCGGCGGCGGCGCCAGGAACGCGCTGTACACCTCCACCTTCGGCAGCTGCCCGGTCGAAAGCAAGGGGATGACGATCAACGTGATGATGAGTGTCGCGTGGAGGATCACGGCGATGGGGAGAGCGACGGCTTTTCTCTGCGTGCCCTTGTCGCCCCTGAAGAACGAATCCTTGAAGAGAGAGGGAACTTGGGTTTTCGTAACCTGCTTTTTGACTTCCGCCATTGTCCTTACCTCACGCTCGCGATGCTATAAGATAACGCAAGAATAGTATAAAGTAAAAAAAGCCTTTTGACAAGAGGAAATTTATCTCCGCGCGCCCTTTTTTTTCTTGAAGAGCTGCGTCCAGAACAGCACGACCGGGCAGGACAGATAAATCGTTGAGTAGACGCCCTCTATCGAACCGAAGAGCATGAGGAAGGCGAAGTCGTTGATGCTCTTTCCGCCGAAGAGAAACAGGGACAGCACGGCCAGGAAGACCGTGCCCGTCGTGATGATCGTCCGGCCGAGGCTCTGGTTGATGCTCCGGTTGAGGATGACCTCGAACGGCTCCTTCCGCATGCCTTTGAGGTTTTCCCTCACCCGGTCGAAGACGACGACCGTGTCGTTGATGGAATAGCCGACGATCGTCAGCAGCGCGGCGATGATCGGAAGATTGATCTCGCGGTTGGTGAACGAATAAACGCTGAGGCCCATCAGCACGTCCTGGGTCAGGGTAATGATGGCCGAAACGCCATATTCCAGCTTGAACCGGAAGCCGATATAGACGAACATCCCGATCAGGGACCAGATGACCGCCAGGGTCGCCTTCTTCCGGAGGTCGGCGCCCGCCTGCGGCCCGACCGTCTCCTTGCTGACGACGGTCATCTTGCCGAGGAAAGTCTTCGCCTGGAGCTCCCTGATGACGTCCGGGCCGAGGCCGGCCTGGGAGAGGCCGGAATAGTCCTCGATGATCCCGCTCCCCGTTGTTTTCGTCGTCCGGTAACGGATGACGCTCTTGGCGAGCTCCTCCGCCCCGTCACGAAAGGCCGGCCGGAGGAGCTCCGTCAGGCCCGGGAAGTCGATGCTGTTCAAATCCTTAAGCCCGCGGGCGGTCTCGGCTTTCCCGTCATCGCCGCGAAGGGCCTCGATGACGCGGTTGCCCAGTTTCTCGTGGGCCTCGATCTCCTGCTGGGCATCCTTGGCGTTGATGACCTGTAGGGTCCGGATCATGTATTCCCGGCCCGGCTGGCCGCTCTCCTGGATGACGCTTTCGCCCAGGCCCACCCGGTTGAGCTCGGCCCGGATCTCGGACGTCGTCGTCGGGTTCTTGAAGACGATCCGGATGAGCGTGCCGCCGCCGAAATCGACCCCCATCTTGAGTCCCTTGCCGAAGAAGACGTTCAGGAGCCCGGCCAGGATGACCACGCCCGTGACCGCCAGGGCGACGAACCGGTATTTCATGAAGTTGATGTTGGGTGTTTTGAAGAGTTGCATGGCTAGATACTCAACTTTTGGGTCTTGCTCGAATGGGTGAGGTCAAAGATCAGATGGGAGACGAACACGGCCGTGAACAGGTTGGCGACCAAGCTGATGATGAGGGTTACGGCGTATCCTTTGATCGGGCCCGTTCCGAACTGAAAAAGGAAGATGGCCGAGATGATCGTGGTCATGTGCGAGTCGAAGATCGTCCGGAAGGCCCGGGAGAATCCCAGGCTGATGGAGTTCAGGACGGTTTTCCCCGTGCCGAACTCCTCCCGGATGCGCTCAAAAACAAGGACGTTGCAATCGACGGCCATGCCGATGCCCAGGATGATGCCCGCGATGCCGGGCAGGGTTAGGGTGCCGCCGAAATATGCCAGGGACCCGAAGAGGATAATCTGGTTGAAGATCAGGGCGACGATGGCATTGATGCCCGAGATCTTGTAGTAGATGATCATGAAGGTCATGATCGAGACGAGGGCGACCAGGGCGGCCAGGAGGCCCGCCCGGATCGAGTCCGCGCCGAGCGAGGGTCCGATCGTCCGATTCTCGAGGGTCTTGATTCCGGCCGGCAGGGAGCCCGACTTGAGGATGAGGACCAGGTCGTCCGCCTTCTGAATCGTGAAGTGTCCTTGGATGATGCCGCTGTCGCTGATGCGGGTGTTAATGTTCGGGGCCGATTGGACCTTCTTGTCTAAGATGATGGCCAACTGTTTGCCGACGTTTTCTCCGGTCACTTGCTCGAACCGCCGGGCGCCGTCGGGCTTGAGCTGAAACGCCACCGCGGGTTGGTTCCACTCGTCGACAGACCGGCGGACGAGGCGGAGGTCCTTGCCGGTCACGGAGGCCACCTTGCTGACGAGAAAGTAGCCTCCAGCCTCGGCCTTTGGATCTCCCTTGAGGACTTCCATGTCGTCAGGGACCTTGCCGCCATAGTCCTTGAGAAGGGACTCTTCATCCGTCTGCGAGTAGCCCCTGACCAGCTTAAATTCCAGGACGGCGGCCGTCTTGATGATGCTCTGGACGCGCTCCGGGTTATCGACGCCGGGCAGTTCGACGATGATCTGCTCGCGGCCGTAGCGCTGGATGATCGGCTCGGCCACGCCGAACTGGTCGATCCTGTTGCGGATCGTCTCGACGGACTGCTCGACGGCCTGGTCCTTCATCAGCTGCATGGCGACGGCCTTCATCGTGACTGTGGCCATCCCGGAGCTGAAGGAATAGTCCCAGTCGCGAAGGTACTGGTCGAGCTGCTCCCGGGCCTTGCTTTCCTCGTCCGGGTTGAGGCCCTGGATCGTGAATTTGCCCGGCGTCGAGCGCGTCATGGAGCTATAGACGATGTTGTTTTTCTTGAAGAGGTCTTGGAGGCGGAGGATTTCCTGGTCTGTTTCCATCGTCACCGCGTCTTGGGTGATGATCTGCATGACCAGGTGGATACCGCCCTTGAGGTCCAGGCCGAGCTTGATCTTGTCCTGGATCGGCCAGGCGACGATGATCGAAATGATCAGGACGGCCAGGGTGAGGAGAATCTTCCAGCGGAGTCCTTTCTTCATGTGAGCCCCTTCGAGTTGAGATATCCGGCGATCAGTCCGTTTTCTGCAGCCCCGAGTCCGTCGCCCCGAGGATGACGCCCACGGCGCTCTTGGTGATGTCGATCTTGACGTTGGCCGCGATCTTGACCTCGATCCGGTCATTCTGGACGCCCATAACCGTGCCGAAGATCCCGGCCGTCGTGACGATCCGGTCGCCCGGCTTCAGGTTCTCGACGAGGTCCATGTGCTTTTTCTGCTTCTTCCGTTGGGGCATGATGATGAGGAGGTAGAAGATCGCGAAAACCAGGACGAACGGAAGGAGGGCGGCTAGCATATTGGGCCGCTGGGGCTGTCCCGCCGCCGTCTGCTGGGCCAGAGAAAACAGGGTTCCAAAGATCATGTCGTTTCTTCCTTTGTGGTTTCGTTCGAAGCTATACTCTTCTTCAATATACTGAAGGAGTTAGATTGAATAGCATGACGGATTCTCCGGAAGATGTCAAGATAAAAGTGCAGGTTGTGGATGGTGTTGAGGATCGCGGAGCTCATCTCCTGGCGCTCGAAAAGGTGGCGCAGGTAGGCCCGGGAGAAATTCCGGCACGTGTAGCAGCCGCAGGCCTCGTCGAGCGGCCGGGGGTCCCGGGCGTACTTGAGGTTCTTGATGGCGACCCGGCCCCGGCTTGTGAAGAGGGTCCCGTTGCGGGCGTTCCGGGTCGGCAGGACGCAGTCGAAGAGATCGACACCCCTCTCCACGGCCTCGAAGACGTCCTCGACGTATCCCATGCCCATGAGGTACCGGGGCCGGTCCGCGGGCAGAAGGGCGTGACCCTTCTCCAGGACCTCGAAAAGCTCGGTCTTGGGCTCGCCGATCCCCAGCCCGCCGTAGGCGTAGCCGGAAAAATCCATCTCGACGAGGCTTTCGATCGACCGGCGCCTGAGGTCCCAGTGGATCCCGCCCTGGCTGATCCCCCAGAGGTGCTGCCGGCCGTCATATCGCGCGAACCGCGTCCGGGAGCGCCGCGCCCAAACCGTCGTCAGCCGGACGGCCTCGGCCATCTGTTCCTCCGAATACGGATAGGACGGAAAATTGTCCAGGCACATCAGGATATCGGTCCCCATCCGGACCTGGAGGTCGACGACGTCCTCGGGGGTCAAGAAGATCTTGTTCCCGTCGAGGTGGGAAGCGAACCGGACCCCGTCGTCGGAGATCCTGACCAGGGGGGAGAGGCTGTAAATCTGGAAACCGCCGCTGTCCGTGAGGATCGGCTTGGGCCAGCCGATAAAAGAGTGGAGGCCGCCCATGGCCTCGATCGTCTCGACGCCCGGACGCAGAGAAAGGTGGTAGGAATTGAGGAGGATGATCTGGGCGCCCAGGCCTTCGACAACAAGGGCATGGGTCATGGCCTTGACCGTCCCCTGGCTCGCCACGGGCATGAAGGCCGGCGTTTCCACCTCGCCGTGGGACGTTTCGAGGACTCCGGTCCGGGCGGCGGAGGCGGTGTCCTGAGCTGTCGTCCGGAATCTCTGGCTCATGGGGCGAAACGGAAATAGATGACGTCGCCGTCCTGGACGACATACTCTTTCCCCTCCAGCCGGATGGCGCCAGCGTCCTTGGCGTGCTGCATGGACCCGAGCCTGAAGAGTTCGTTCGAAGCGATGACTTCGGCCCGGATGAACCCTCTCTCGATGTCCGAGTGGATGGCGCCGGCGGCCTTGAGGGCCGTCGACCCCGCCCGCACCGTCCAGGCCCGGACCTCATCCTTGCCGACCGTGAAAAATGAGATCCGGTCGAGGAAAGAGATGGCCTGGGTGGAGAACCGGGCCGAGCTCGGCTCCCGGAGCCCGTATCCCGACATGAACTGGGCCTTCTCTTCGTCATTGAGCTCGGAGATCTCGTTCTCGATCCTGCCGCAGAACGCCATGACCCGCCGGCCTTTCTCGTCGACCGGGACGATGTCGCCGGGGGTTGTGACGGAGGCCGTGTCCTTTTCGTCCAGGTTCAGGAAGTGGAGGAGCGGCTTCAGGCTTAGGAAGGCGAAGCTGCGGACGGTCTTTTCGTCGGCGGGGGGGAGCGGAGCGGAGCTCAAACCCCGGCCGGACTCGAGGCGCGGCCGGAGCCTTTCGAGGACCTCTTTCTCCTTCTCGCCTTCCGGGTCCTTCATCTTTTTCAGGTCTTTTTCGAGGCGCTCGAGCCTGCCGTCGACCGCGAGGAGGTCCGCCAGGACGAGCTCCTCCTCCATAAGCCGGATGTCGGCGGCGGGATCGACCCGGCCTTTGGGATGGGGGATCTGGTCGTCGTGGAAAGCCCGGACGACATGGACAAGCCCGTCGGCCTTGTGCAGGAGGCCGAGGAGGAGGCTAGTCTTGACCTCTCCGTATGAGATCCCGACGAGGTCGGTCAGGTCCAGGGATGCCGAGACCTTTTTTTTCTCGGGGTAGAGGGCGGAGATCCGGTCGAGCCGGCCGTCGGGGACAGGCGAAGAGCGGACGTTCGGCTCCCGTTTTCCGTCCTCGAAGGCCTTGACCTCGATGTGGGCGCCGGCCAGGAGGTTGAAGAGCGTCGTCTTGCCCGTTTTCGGGTAACCGAAGAGGGTGATATTCACGGGATTAGTAAAGCCGGAATCGCCCGGGCTGTCAAGGAGACGCGCAGGGCTGAGGGGCGGGACCGCGAAAGGAAATTACGGCTTCGGCGGAAACCCTGTTGCCGAATTCCGCGTTTTTGATTATAGTAGATGTTTTAAAGGCGGCGAGACATGGAAAAAGAGATAAAGAAAAGAGACAAGAGCGTGTTCCGGGAATACTTCGAGCTCATCGCCGAGACCGCCGTTTTCGTGTTTTTCGTCATGACCTTCGTTGTCCAGGCCTTCCAGATCCCCACGGGCTCGATGGAGCCGACCCTGCTCGTCGGGGATTTCCTCTTGGTCAATAAGCTGGCCTACACCCGGCCCGTCCTGCCGCTGGAGGGCGCGATCCTGCCTCGCAAGACGATCAACCGGAAAGACATCGTCGTGTTCAAGTACCCGAAGGACCTGACCAAGGATTTCGTCAAGCGGGTCATCGCCCTGGAAGGGGAGAAGGTCGAGATCAAAGACAAGCAGGTCTTCATCAACGACAAGCCGATCCTGGAACCCTACAAGGTCCACGGCGACAGCCAGGTCTATTCCAAGGGCGACGCCTATCATTATGACGACCTCATCCGCGACAATTACGGGCCCGTCATCGTTCCCCCGGGGAACTGTTTTGTCATGGGCGACAACCGCGACAACAGCCAGGACAGCCGTTACTGGGGCTTCCTGCCGCTCGACCACATCAAGGGCAAACCCTGGGTCATCTACTTTTCCTACACCGCCGAGCGGGACGCCTGGCAGAAGACGAGCCTCCAAGCCCGGCTGAAGAAGATCGTCAGCCTCATTCCCAAGGCCCGCTGGGGCCGCTTTCTCAAGGTCATCAACTGAAGCCCCCCGCCGGTCCGGCGCGGTTGACCGGGTTCCCGGAAACGATTAAGATGAGAAAAGCGAAGCCATGGACCATCCCCGGACCGCGCTCCTGACCGGATCCGCGGCAGGTTGCCGTTGACGACCGAAGCCCTGGATACCGTCGAAGGGACGGTCGATCAGGTTGTCTTCTACAATCCCGAGAACGGCTACACCGTTTGCCGCTTTATTGTCGAGAGCGGCGACTCGCTGACCATCGTCGGCTCCTTCCCGCCTCTTTCCCCGGGGGAGATGCTCAAGGTCAAGGGCCGGTGGGAGCTCAACCCCCGCTTCGGCCGGCAGTTCAAGGTCGAGCATTTCACCCTGACCCTTCCCGCCTCGGCCAAGGGGATCGAGAAATTCCTGGCTTCCGGGCTCGTCCGGGGCATCGGACCGGTGCTCGCCGCAAGGATCGTGGCCCGGTTCGGCGCGGGGACGATCGAGCTCCTGACCAAAGACCCGGACCGACTGAAGGAGGTCGAAGGCGTCGGCACGGTCAAGATCCGGGAGATCAAGAAATCCTGGGCCGAGCACCAGGACATCCGGGACCTGATCATCTTCCTCCAGGAGCATGGCGTCTCGACCAACCTGGCGACCAAGATCTACCGGCAGTATGGGGACCGGTCGTTCACGGTCCTGAGGACGAACCCCTACCAACTCTGCCTCGACATCTGGGGGATCGGGTTCAAGACGGCCGACCAGATCGCCCTGAAGCTCGGGATGGACCCCGGGTCGATCGAGCGGGTCAAGGCCTACATCCTTTATATACTCGAAAAGGACAACGAGCAGGGTCACGTCTTCTCCTTTGCCTCCGAGGTTCGCGAGAAATGCGTCACGGATCTCGAGGTCGAGGCGGACAAAGCGGACCGGGCCCTGGAGGAGCTCCTCAAGGACAAGCGGGCGGTCCGGGAGGAGGTCGGCGCCGACGCCGCCCTTTACCTTCCCTTTTATTACCAGGCCCAGGAAGAAGTGGCCCGGGCCATCCACAAGCTCGCGGATTTTCCCTGCCAGCCGCCCGATTTCGACCTCGACCAGGCCATCGCGGCCACGGAAAAGGACCTCGGCCTGGCTTTTTCGGCCCTCCAGAAGAAGGCCGTCCGGGAGAGCTTCGAGAAAAAGATCCTGGTCATCACGGGCGGTCCGGGGACCGGGAAAACGACCATCATCCGGGCCGTCGTCGACATCTTCCGGAAATGGGGCCGGGAAGCGCTCCTGGCGGCGCCGACCGGCCGGGCGGCCAAGCGCCTGGCCGAGATGACCGGCCGCGACGCCCGGACCATCCATCGCGTCCTCGAGTTCCAGCCCAAGAAAGGCGCTTTCAAGAGGAACGAGCGGAACCCGCTCCGCGGCGAGGCCCTGATCGTCGACGAGGTCTCGATGGTCGACCTGCCGCTGATGTACCACCTCCTCAAGGCGGTTCCGGTCCCGATGAGGCTCATCCTTGTCGGCGACAAGGACCAGTTGCCTTCGGTCGGGCCGGGGACGCTCCTCCGGGACATCATCGAGTCGGGGACCGTGGACGTCGTCCGGCTCGAAGAGATCTTCCGGCAGGAAAAAGAGAGCTACATCGTCCTCAATGCCCACCGTGTCAACCAGGGCCAGTCCCTCATCTACCCGCCCCGGGAAGACGAGGCCGCCGACTTTTTCTTCGTCCGCAGGGACGACGAGAAGAAGGCCTTCGACACGATCATGAAGCTCTGCTCCTGGAGCGTGCCCCGGAAACTCGGGCTGAGCCCGCTCTCGCCGCAGATCCAGGTCATCAGTCCCATGTACAAGGGCCTCGTGGGGGTGGACAACCTGAACCTGGAGCTCCAGAAGCGGCTCAACCCCGGGGGCGAAGGCCTCAAGGCCGGGCTCCGTGAGTACCGGGCCCGCGACAAGGTCATGCAGCTCAGGAACGATTATGAAAAGGACGTCTTCAACGGCGACATCGGGACGATCCTCCACGTGGACAAGGCGAAATTCCGCCTCTTCGTGGACTACGACGGCCGGACCGTCAGCTACGAGAAGGACGAGATTAACAACATCAACCTGGCCTACGCCGTTTCCGTCCACAAGGCCCAGGGCAGCGAGTACCAGGCGGTGATCATGCCGCTCATGACCCAGCACTTCATCATGCTCCAGAGGAACCTCTTTTACACGGCCCTGACCCGGGCCAAGAAGCTGAGCATCATCGTCGGCTCCTTCAAGGCTCTCTACATCGCGATCAAGAACGACAAGCCCGTCAAGAGGAACAGCCTGGTCAAGGAAAAGCTGATGCGCATCGGCGGGGGAGAGGGACGGCCCTGAGGGCCCGTTCCGGCTTCTCCGCTTGTTTGACAGCCAGGGGGAATTCAATATAATGAGCACGTCTTCGCCGTCTCGAAGATATCAACGCCGGAAGGACAATAGAGGAATGGGCGAACACCGATGGGAGAGCGTAAGCGATGTCATCGCGTTCGCCATCGGGCGGGAGATCGAGGCGGCCGAAGGCTACGGCCGCATGGCCGGGATGGCGACGGCGCCCGGCCTGCGGGATCTCCTCCTCGAGCTCAAAGGAGAAGAGGAGAACCACCGCAGGCTCCTGGAGAACCTGACCGCCGCCGGGCTCGACGCGACTGCCGCCCCTCCCATGGGGGATATGGGGCTCACCGACGCCCTGCCCGTCGAGCTCCCGGCGCCCGACATGACGCTTCAAGACCTTCTCATTTTCGCCGCCCGGAAGGAAAAGAAGGCCGAGGAGCTGTACACCGGCCTGGCCCGGAGTCCGGAGGTCGCCGGCGGGCGGAAGGTCTTCGAGTTCCTGGCCGGTCAGGAACGGGCCCACAAGCTCAGGCTCGAAGCCGAATATGAAAAGCACATCCTGAGCGAGGATTGAAACGAGGAGGACGATATGGAAAAATGGGAATGCCAGGCCTGCGGCTATATCTATGACCCGGCCCTGGGCGATCCGGACAACGGGATCCCCGCCGGGACCAGCTTCGAAGACCTGCCGGAGACCTGGACCTGCCCCCAGTGCGGAGTGGACAAAGAATTTTTCCAGAAAGTCTCCTAGTCGCGCCGGGAGGGAGGCGCTTTGCCAATGAGAGCCGTGATCGTCGGGAGCGGGCTGGCCGGCACCATGGCCGCCAAGACGCTCCGCGAGCTCGATGACGGAGTCGAAATTGAGATCTTTGGGGAAGAAAAACATCCTTATTATCCCCGGCCCAACCTGATCGAGTTCATCGCCGGGCGGCTTCCCCTTGACCGGCTTTTTGCCTTCCCCCCCGATTGGAATTCCCGGCAGCGGATCGAGGTCCACCTTGGCCAGAAGATCGAACGCCTCCGGCCGGCCGAGAAAATGATCGAGACCGCGGCCGGCCTGGCTGTCCCCTACGATGTCCTGCTCCTCGCGAACGGCTGCCGGGCCGCCGTCCCGCCGCTTCGCGGCGGCGGCCGGAAGGGCGTCTTCGTTCTCCGGACCCTTGACGACGCCCTGTCCATCCTGGATTACATGAAGGGTCATCCACGGGCGGCCGTCCTCGGCGGGGGACTGCTCGGTCTCGAGATCGCCCGCGCCCTCAAAACCGCCGGGGCGGAGGTCGGGGTCGTCGAGTTCTTCGACCGGCTTCTGCCGCGCCAGCTGGACCCGGCCGGCGCGGGGATCATCAAGGCGCAAATGGAGAAGATGGGGATCGAGGTCCAGGTAGGTAAGGTCACGGAGGAGATCCTGGGCGACGGGGAGGCCAAAGGGCTGCGGTTCCAGGGCGGCGGAATGATGGAAGCCGACATGGTGGTCATCGCTGCGGGGGTCAAGCCGGAAACCGGCCCCGCCCGGGAGGCGGGGCTGGCCGTCAACCGCGGCATCCTGGTCGACGACCGTCTCCGCTCGAGCGCCGAGGGCATTTTTGTCGCCGGCGATGCCGCCGAGCACCGGGGCAACGTCTATGGCATTATCCCGGCCTCGTTCGAGCAGTCCCGGACGGCCGCCTACAACATGCTGGGGATCGATAAGCCCTATTCCGGCACGGTGCCCTCGGCGACGCTCAAGGTCGCCGGGCTCTCCGTGACGTCCGTCGGCCTCGTCGTCCCCGAAGAAGGCGGCTACGAAGTCCTGGCCCGGGCTCTGCCCGAAGCCGGAGTGTACAAGAAACTCGTCCTCAAGGACGGCCTCCTCGTCGGGGCCATCTGGATGGGGACGAAGAAGGGCGTCGCGGAGATCAGCCGGCTCGTCGCCCTGAACAAGAACGTGGACCGCTGGAAGGATAGCCTCCTGGAGGATGCGTTCGACTGGAGCGGAGTCTGACAACCATGAAAAACAAGCTTTTGCCCTTTGTCCTCATTGTCGGCGTCCTCATGTCCGGGGCCGCTCCTCTCAGGGGGAACGTCACAGCCACGTATGGGGGCTATCTTGCTTTTGAATTCCTCAAGGGCCAGGTCCAGAGCGATTTCGCCCGGGGGTCCATCCAGAACATCCAGGCCGGGTTCCTGGCCTCCGGCGCCGTAACGTCGAATTGGACATTTGGCCTGGAGGTTCGCTCGAGGAGCGAATCGCTATTCCAGATCGAGCAAGCCTGGGTCGGCTTCGTGCCTTCGCAAGTCGTCAGCGTCAAGGCGGGAATGTATCTCGTTCCCTTCGGGATCTGGAACCGGGCCAGCCGGCCCCACGAGGCGCCTCTCATCGGGACCCCTCTCAACCTGGAGTATCTCTACCCTGCCAGCTGGCGGGACCTGGGGCTTATGGTCGAAGGCAAGATCGGGATCCTGGCCTATGCCGCGTACATCGGCAACGGGCTCAAGGAAGCGGACAGCCTCCAGGGCGGCCAGCAGTTTTCCGACAACAACAAGGACAAGGGAAAGGGCGGCCGCCTGGGCCTCGAATTCGGCGAGGGGCTCCAAGCCGCCGTCTCCTACTACACGGGGAAATATGACGACCTCAACGAACGCCGCCTCACCCTCGAGGGCGCGGACTTCTCGTGGGTGACGGGCCAGTGGGAGGTCAAGGCCGAGGCTACCCAGGCCCTCATCGAGAACCCGGAACCGTTCGCCAAGGGAAAGTCCGAGGGCTATTCCGTCTGGATGGTCATGAAGTTCGCCACCCTCCAGCCTGTGGGGAGCTTCCAGAAGGTCAAGGTCGACGACCCTTACCACGGGGGGGGCATCGCGATAGACCGGAGCCGCTGGACGCTCGGCTGTCGCGTGGTCCTCGGCCCGAACCTGTTCCTCAAGGCCGAATATGAGTGGAACAAGGAGACCCCGAAGATCAAGGACAATCTGTTGCGGGTCCAGGCGGCCCTCGGCTTCTGAGCCTTGAGTCGACCGCCCGAATTTGATACAATCCCCGCGACCCACGGCGCTCGGACTCGGCCCGGAAATATTCACGGACAAAGGATGAGGCATGGCCAATCTGCTCGTTCTCGGCACCCAGTGGGGAGATGAAGGCAAGGGCAAGATCGTCGACGTGCTGACGCCCGCGTTCGACGTCGTCGCCCGCTACCAGGGCGGCCATAACGCCGGGCACACCGTCTATGTCCGCGGGAAAAAGATCGTCCTCCACCTCATCCCGTCCGGCATTCTGCATCCCGGAAAGTTCTGCCTCATCGGCAACGGGCTCGTCGTTTCCCCGGCGGCGTTCTTGAAAGAGATTTCCGAGCTCCAAGCCCTGGAGGTCCGGGTGGACCCGTCTCTGCTCGCCGTCAGCCGGAATGCCCACCTCATCATGCCCTGGCACCCGCTCCTCGAGCGGGTCAGCGAGGAGAGCCGGGGCGAGAGGAAGATCGGGACGACCTGCCGGGGGATCGGCCCCGCCTACGAGGACAAGGCCGCGCGGTGGGGCGTCCGGGCGGGCGACCTCCTCGAGCCGCAGGCCCTCCGGGACAAGATCGTCGAGAACGTAGCCGCCAAAAACCGGGTCTTCCAGGCTTATGGCCTCCCGGCTCTCGAAGCGCAGCCCATCTTGGACGAATATCTGGCCTGGGGCGAAAAGATGGCTCCCTACATCCGCGACGTCTCCGACCTCATCCATGGCCTGATGAACGCGGGCAAGAACGTGCTTTTCGAGGGCGCCCAGGGCGCCCTGCTCGACATCGACCACGGGACCTACCCCTATGTCACGTCGTCCAACTCGACGGCCGGCGGGGCCTGCACGGGGCTGGGCGTGGGCCCCAAGGCGGTCCATTCCGTCCTCGGCATCACCAAGGCCTATTCGACCCGGGTCGGCGGCGGGCCTTTCCCGACCGAGCTCCTCGACGAGCGGGGAAAGAGGATCGCGACCCGCGGCGATGAGTTCGGCGCCACGACGGGCCGGCCCCGGCGCTGCGGCTGGTTCGACGCCGTCGCCGTCCGTTACACGTGCCGGATCAACGGGGTCGACAGGATCGCCCTGACCAAGCCCGACGTCCTGGAAGAGTTCGGCGAGGTGCTCGTCTGCACGGGTTATCGGTACAAGGGCGAGGTCCTCAAGACCTTTCCCGCGGAGCCCTGGATCCTCGATAAGGTGACGCCCGTTTATCGGACGCTCCCGGGATGGAAGGATTCCGTCCACGGGACTTCTGACGCCGCGGGCCTGCCGCGGTCTTTCAAGGAGTATGTGAGCCTCGTCGAGGACCTCGTCGAAACCCGCGTCGCCATCATCTCCACGGGCTTTGAGCGGGAGGAGACCATCCTCCTCGCCGACAAACTCAAGGGCCTTGTCGACCTCCGGAAGCTCCGGGAGGAACAGCCGCTTTGAGGAGAGCCGGGATGGCCGGAGGATTCCTGCAACAGATCGAGATCAGCCGGGCCGCCCTCGTCCACAACATCGGCGAGTTCCGCCGCATCATCGGCCCCCGGCGGAAGTTCATGGCCGTCGTCAAGGCGAACGCTTACGGCCACGGCCTGCTCGAGGTCGCCGGGGTCGCCCTCGAGAACGGCGTCGACTGGCTCGGCGTCAATTCCGTGGACGAGGGGGTCGCGCTCCGCGACGCCGGCATCGCCTCACCGATCCTCATCCTGGGCTACGTTCCGCTCGACGCGCTGGGGGAAGCCGTGGCCCGCGACCTGAGGCTCATCGTCTACAACCGCCGGACGGTCGAACGGCTGGCCGCCATCGCCCGCCGGCAGGGGAGGACGGCCACCGTTCACGTCAAGGTGGAGACTGGCACCCGGCGCCAGGGCGTGGAGGTCAAGGACGTCTGGCCGTTCGTCCGCGACATCCGCCGGCACGAAGAGCTCATCCTGGAAGGGTTGTCGTCGCACTTCGCTAACATCGAGGACACGACCAAGCACGACTACCCGCGGCTCCAGCTCGAGGCCTTCAAGGCCGCCGTCCGGACGGTCCGGGCCCACGGCATGCGCATCCCGGTCAAGCACATGTCCTGCACGGCGTCGACCATCCTCTTCCCGGAGACCGATTTCAGCATGGCCCGGGTCGGGATCGGCCTCTACGGCTACTGGCCGTCCAAGGAAACCTACCTGTCCTGCCTCCAGAAAAAGCGGGAGCCGCTCTCGCTCACGCCCGTCCTCTCGTGGAGAGCCCGGATCGCCCAGGTCAAGAAGATCGGCCCCGACTCCTGCGTCGGGTATGGCTGTACCTATCAAACGACGCGGCCGACCGTCCTGGCCGTCGTCCCAGTCGGATACTTCGACGGCTACGGCCGCGGCCTCTCCAACACCGCCCACGTCCTCGTCCGGGGGCGCCGGGCGCCGGTGCGGGGCCGGGTGGCCATGGATTTCCTCATGGCCGACGTCACGGACATCCCGGGCGTTCGTCTCGAGGACGAGGTGACGCTCATCGGCGCCGACGGGAAGGAGAGGATTACGGCCGACGACCTCGCCGGGTTCGCCGGGACCATCAGCTACGAGATCCTGGCCCGGATCAACGCGCTCATCCCCCGGGTCATCGTCTAACCTCTACAGCCCATCATTCTTATGGAGCGGTTTCGATTCCGCGGATTTGTGTGCTAAGATATTTTCACGGAGGTTGACACAATGGCCATTAAACCGGCGAACAAGCCCGATCCGCTTCTCGAACTGGACACGGGGGCGATGAGCCTGGAACTCATCAATCTTGTCCTGACTCATCTCCCTGTCGATGTTTCCTTTGTCGACGAGGAGGACACGGTTCGGTATTATTCGGCGAAAAAGGACAGGGTCTTCCCCCGGTCGCCGGGCGTCATCGGCCGCAAGGTCCAGAACTGCCACCCGCCCAAGAGCATCGACGTCGTCAGCAGGATCCTCAAGGCCTTCAAGGCCGGGACGCGGGACACGGCCGAATTCTGGATCGAAACGGGCGGGAAGTTCGTCCACATCCGCTATTTTGCCGTCAGGGACGCCAAGGAGCGTTACCGGGGGTGTCTCGAAGTCAGCCAGGACGTCACGCGCATCCGGGCGCTCGCGGGCCAGAAGCGCCTGCTGGATTGGGAATAGAGACGTCACGAATATCCGAAGGAGGTCCGACATGGCCGTGAAAAAAGCCAAAGCCAGGAAGGGTGAGGCCTACGAATGCCACGTCTGCGGTTACCGCGTAGTCATCGACGAGACCTGCGGCTGCGCGGAAGAGCACGTCTTCATCTGCTGCGACAAGCCGATGAAGAAGGCCGCGGCCAAGAAGCCGGCCCGCAAGAAATAAACCTTTCGGCCGGCCCGGCGATCGCTCCCTCCCGCTAATCTCTACTGAATTTATAAGAATACTTGAGTTTGGGCAAAAAGACGTGTATCATGAGAGGGGACGGGAGACAAAGCCCTGGATTATCATCCGGGAAAGGCTTACTATAAAAAGATGTCCCCCAAGGAGACCGGTATGAAAGAGAAAGTCGAACAGGCTTTGAACAAGATCCGCCCCGCCCTTCAGGGCGACGGCGGAGACGTCGAGCTCGTCGAAGTCGGCGCGGACGGGGTCGTCCGGGTCCGGCTCAAGGGCGCCTGCGGCGGCTGCCCCATGTCCCAGATGACCCTCAAGATGGGGATCGAACGGATCCTGAAGAAAGAGGTCCCCGAGGTCAAGAGCGTCGAGGCCGTCTGAGCTTCCGGGCGAGGCCGGAACCGCCGGAACGGGATTCCCATGAGGAAAGCGTATTTCGACCACATCGCAGCGACGCATCTCCATCCGGAGGCCCTCCGGGCCATGCTCCCTTACCTGGGTGATGTTTACGGCAACCCCCAGAGCCTCCACTCCGCCGGACAGCAGGCCCTGGCGGCCGTCGACGCGGCGAGGAGCGAGGTGGCCGGCCTGATCGGGGCCGGGAGCGAGGAGGTCTACTTCACCGCGAGCGGCAGCGAAGCGAACAACCTCGCGGTCAAGGGCCTCGCCCAGGCCTACCAGGCCAAGGGAAAGCACATCGTCGTTTCGGCGATCGAGCACCTGTCCGTCCTCAACCCGGTTAAGAGCCTGGAGAAGCTCGGCTTTTCCTCGACGACCGTCCCGGTGGACGGGACGGGGCTCATCGACCCGGCCGAGGTCGAAAAGGCCATCAGGAAAGACACCATCCTCGTCTCGGTCATGACGGCCAACAGCGAGGTCGGCACGGTCGAGCCCGTGGCCGAGATCGCCCGGGTCTGCCGGGCGCGGAACGTCCTGTTCCACACGGACGCGGTAGCCGCCGCCGGGTCGATCTCCCTTAATGTCCGGGACCTGGACGTGGACGCCCTCAGCCTGGCCGGGGACCAGTTTTACGGCCCCAAGGGCTCGGCCGCCTTATTCCTGAAAAAGGGGACGCGGATCGTGCCCCTCGTCGAGGGCGGCATCCAGGAGGGCGGCCGGCGGGCCGGCACGGAGAACGTGGCCGCGATCGTGGGCCTGGGAAAGGCCGCCGCGATCGCCCGCGCCGGGATGGAAGCCAAGGCGGCCCGGGCTATCCCCCTCCGTGACCTCCTCATCGAGGAGCTCGTCTGCCGGGTCGACCATGTCGTCCTCACCGGCCACCGGACCAGGCGGCTGCCCCACCATGCCAGCTTCTGCATCGAATTCGTCGAAGGCGAAGGCATGCTTCTCCTCCTCGACATGCAGGGCATTTCGGCCAGCAGCGGATCGGCCTGCACTTCCAAGGCTCTCAAGGTCTCTCACGTCCTCCTGGCGATGGGCCTGGACCATGCCCTGGCCCAGGGGTCGCTCGTTTTCAGCCTGATCGACGGCACGGGGCGCGAGGACGTCGAATACCTCCTCGACGGGTTCCCGCCCGTGATCGAGCGGCTGAGGAAAATGTCGCCCCTTTATACCCAGTATCTCAAGGAGAGAAACGATGCTCTACAGCGATAAAGTCATGAACCATTTCCTGAACCCGCGCAACGTCGGGGTCCTTGCCGACGCCGACGGCGTCGGCCAGGTCGGGAACCCCGTCTGCGGCGACATGATGACCTTCTACATCAAGGTTAAGGGCGACCGCCTGGAGGACGTCAAGTTCCAGACGTTCGGCTGCGGGGCGGCCATCGCCGTCTCCAGCATGGTCAGCGAGATGGCCAAGGGCAAGACCCTGGACGAGGCCATGAAGATCACGAACAGTCTCGTCGCCGAGGAGCTCGGCGGGCTGCCCAAGAACAAACTCCACTGCTCGAACCTGGGCGCCGACGCCCTCCACGCGGCCATCGAGAACTTCAAGGCTCGGCAGAAGTCCGCGGAGAAGGGCGCGTCCATGGTTGTGGATTCCCACGAGCACGACGAGGGCTGCGCCTGCCCCTATTGCGAAGGGACCCTCGAAGAGGGGGAGAAGGAATTCTGTAAGGCCTGCCAGATCGAGCTTGAGGAATGCCCGTCCTGCGGGGGCATCACGAAAAAGGGCGCCGAGGCCTGCATCCACTGCGGGAAACCGCTGGCGGGCTGAAGGCCGCATCCGCGGGGCGGACGGAGGGGAGGGGACGTGGATCACGCTGAAATTCTTGGGCGCATCGACGGGCTGAAGAAGCGGACGAACGCCGTCATCCTGGCCCACAACTACCAGCTCCCGGAGGTCCAGGACGCGGCCGACTTCACCGGCGATTCCCTGGAGCTCAGCCGCAAGGCCGCCACCCTCGACGCGGCGGTCATCGTCTTCTGCGGGGTCCATTTCATGGCCGAGACTGCGGCCGTCCTTTCGCCCGGAAAAAAGGTCCTGCTCCCGGAGCCCGGGGCCGGCTGCCCGATGGCGAACATGATCACCGGCCGGGAGCTTCGGATGTGGAAGGAGAAGTACCCCGGACGCAAGGTCGTCTGCTACGTCAATACGAGCGCCGAGGTCAAGGCGGAGAGCGATATCTGCTGTACCTCGTCCAACGCGATCGCCGTAGTTAACTGGCTGGGCGAGGACGAAATCCTGTTCGTCCCGGACAAGAACCTCGCTGCCTACGTTGCCCGCGAGACAGGCAAGCGGATCATCGGCTGGGACGGATATTGTTATGTCCATCACAGGTTCCGGCCCGGGGACATCAGCTCGGCGAAGGCCCGCCATCCCGGGGCGGAGGTCTGGGTCCACCCGGAATGTCCCCTCGACGTCATCGACCTCGCCGACAAAGTCCTGTCGACGGGAAAGATGGTCATCGAGGCCCGGGCCACGAAGGCCCGGGAGGTCATCATCGGCACTGAGAAGGGGATTATTTACCGGCTGGGAAAGGAGAACCCTGCCGTCCGGTTCTACCCGGCCCGGGATTCGGCGCTCTGCGTCAACATGAAAATGACGACCCTCGAGAAAGTCCTGGATGCTCTCGAGGGAAAAGTTCCTCCCGTCACGGTCCCGCCGGCGATCGCCGACAGGGCCCGGGGGGCCATCCAAGCCATGATCCGCATTTCTTAAAGGAGACAGACTGTGAAGAAGATGACCGAAGAAAACGTCAAGGCCGCCCTCGCGGGCGAGAGCCAGGCCCATATCAAGTACCTGGCCTTCGCCGAGAAGGCCGCGGCCGAGAACCTGGCCAACGTGGCCCGGATCTTCAAGGCCAACGCCTACGCCGAGCAGGTCCATGCTACGAACTACCTCAAGACCCTCTCCGGGGTTGGCAGCACCAAAGAGAACCTCGCCGTCGCCGCCGGCGGGGAAAACTTCGAGGCCGAGGAAATGTACCCTGCATACATCGCCGTGGCCCAGAGCCAGGGGGAGAAGATAGCCGAGACATGGCTCAACGCGGCCCTGCAGGCCGAGATCGTCCACCGCGGGGTCTATCAGGCGGCGAGCAAAGCCGTCGCGTCCGGCAAGGACGCCGCGTCGAAGCCCATCCACGTGTGCTCGATGTGCGGCTTCACCATGGAAGGCGACGCTCCGGACAAGTGCCCGGTCTGCGGGGCGCCCCGGGATAAGTTCGTCACGTTCTGAGGTCATGCCATGGCCATCGACCGGAAATTAAGGCCTTGGGAGATCCTCAGCATCGGCATCCGCTCCGAAGTCGATGCCGTCTCGTTCTACACGCGGCTCCAGGGCCGGGTCAAGAACGTCATCCTCCTCCAGAAGCTCAAGTTCCTGGCCCTCGAAGAGGAGCACCACAGGAAAATCCTCGAGAGACTCTTCGGCCAGCGCTTCCCGGAGAAGACCGTGGGAGAGCCGGAGTCGTCCCTGATGCCGCCGATCGCGGCCTCGGTCGGCGAGCAGGCCTCGGTGCTGGACCTTTTCCTG
The DNA here is from genome assembly GCA_049512315.1 of Candidatus Aminicenantales bacterium. Lineage (GTDB taxonomy): Bacteria > Acidobacteriota > Aminicenantia > Aminicenantales > Saccharicenantaceae > DATKJS01. The sequence goes on from JBEKXF010000035.1 coordinate 19,104, forward strand.
GCCGCTCTCAAGGCCGAGGAGACAGCCGAGAGCTTTTATCAGGAGGCCAGCGGGCTGACGGAGGAAGAGGGGAGCCGGAAAATGCTGGCCTACCTCAGCCGGGTCGAGAGGAGCCACCAGGCCATGATCCGGTCCGAGATCGACCTCCTCGAAAAGTTTCCCGACTACTACAGCGTCGAGGACTTCCACATCGGCGAAGACCTCTTCCACATCGGCCCCTGAGCCGGGCCCAGGCAACCCCGGGCGACCGCGGCCCCGGCGACCTGTCCCGGGGAGGGGAGGAAGCCGGGGAAGGAGAGATGATGAAATACAGTTGGCGCATTGGACGGATTTTCGGGATCGACCTCAGGATCGATTCCAGCTGGATCGTCATTTTTGTCCTTTTCAGCTGGATGCTGGCAGGAAGCTATTTTCCGAGTTCGCACCCCCACTGGTCATTCGCCCTGAAGTGGGCCATGGGATTTCTCACTAGCCTCTTCGTCTTCGCTTCCGTACTCATCCATGAGCTGACGCACTCTCTCGTGGCCATCAAACAGGGGGAAGAGGTCAAGAGCATCACCCTCTTCATCCTGGGCGGCGTGGCCCAGATCAGCGAAGAACCCAACGAACCGCTGAAGGAGTTCTCGATGGCCATCGTCGGGCCTCTGTCCAGCTTCGTCCTTGGCGTCCTCTTTTTGCTCTTCTCCCTCCTCCTGCCGGCCGGTGCCGAACCGTTCCGGGCCTCCGCCTCGTACTTGGCGATCGTCAATTTCACCCTCGGCGCCTTCAACCTTCTACCGGGCTTCCCCATGGACGGGGGGCGGGTTTTCCGTTCCATCATCTGGAAAGTCACGGGAGACCTCAAGAAGGCGACGCGGATCGCCTCCCTGGCCGGCGACGGGATCGCCTACCTCATGATCTTCGTCGGCATTCTCCAATTCCTGCGTGGCAACTTCGGCGGGTTGTGGTTCGTGCTCATCGGCTGGTTCCTCCACAGCGCGGCGACGCGCGGCTACAGCCAGGTCATGATCAAATCGGCCCTGGAGGGGCTGAAGGCCCGGGACCTGATGAGCACCGACTTCGAAACCGTTCCGGCCGGACTGCCCGTCCAGTCCCTCGTCGATGACTATATCCTGAAAAAAAAGGAGCGCGTCTTCCTGGTGACCGTGGGCCAGGACCTGAAAGGGATCGTCTGCCTGGAGGACGTTAAGGCCCTGGCCCGCGGGGAATGGCCACGGTCTCCCGTGTCGGACATCATGACGCCCAAGGACAAGCTCGAGTCCGTTCCCCTCGACGCCGACGGCAACCAGATCCTGGCGACGCTCGCGTCCAAGGATATCCACGAGGTCCCCGTGATGGACGGCGACAAGGTCGTGGGGGTCATTTGTCGGAGCGACATCCTCAGGGTCCTTCAGGTCCGGTCCGATCTCGGCATCTGAGAAGGGAGGGGCGACCGCATGGACAAGGAAACGGCGTGCGTCCGGGAGATCATCCGGCTCCTCCGGAAACACTATCCGGAGAGCCGGACGGCCCTCGAATTCCGGAGCCCGTTCGAGATCCTGGTGGCGACCATCCTGGCTGCGCAGTGCACGGACGAGCGGGTCAACAAGGTCACGCCGGGCCTTTTCCGGAAATACCCGACGCCGGCCCATTTCGCCCGGGCCGACCGGGCCGAGCTCGAACAGGAGATCCGGTCCACCGGGTTTTTCCGGAACAAAGCGAAGAGCCTCATCGGGGCTTCGCAGAAGATCCTTGAAGAATTCGGCGGGACGGTGCCCGACTCGATGGAGAAGCTTATCACCCTGCCGGGAGTAGCCCGGAAGACGGCCAATATCGTCCTCTCGGCGGGATACGGCAAGGCCGAGGGGATCGCCGTCGACACCCATGCCCGCCGCCTGTCCCAGAGGCTGGGGCTAAGCCGGGAAAGCGAACCGGACAAAATCGAGCGCGACCTCCTGGCCATCATCCCCAGGAAGGACTGGCTGGACTTCAACTCCCTGCTCGTCGACCACGGCCGAGCCCTCTGCCGGGCCCGGAAGCCGAAGTGCCCGGAATGCTTCCTCCGGCGCCTGTGTCCGTCGGCGGCCGGATTTTTCCCAGACCTGAAGAAGTCATGATCAAGGATGCCATGCTCTGGTCGCCGCTCGAGGGCGGGAAGGTCGCCTGCGCCCTGTGCAGCCACCGTTGCGTCATCGCCCCTTCGAAGGCCGGGATCTGCGCCGTCCGCGAGAACCGCGAAGGGAAGCTCGTGACACTCGTCTACGGCGAAGTCATCGCCGCCCACGTCGACCCCATCGAGAAGAAGCCGCTCTATCATTTCTATCCCGGGTCGAAAGCGCTCTCCATCGCGACGGCCGGCTGCAACTTCCGGTGCGCGTTCTGCCAGAACTGGGAGATCTCCCAAGCCCCCCGGAGAATGGACGGAGGCATCGGAGGGCAAACGCTGTCGCCCCAGGAGATCGTTCGCGAGGCCCTGGCCCAGGATTGCCGGAGCATTTCTTACACGTACACGGAGCCCACGATCTTTTTTGAATACGCTTACGATACGGCGAGGCTGGCGAAGGAGGCCGGGCTGGCCAATAATTTCGTGACCAACGGCTACATGACGGAAGAGGCGCTGACAACTATTCGACCCTACCTTGACGCCGCCAATGTGGACCTCAAGGCGTTCCAGGACGAAACGTACAAGAAGGTCTGCGGGTCCAGGCTCGAACCCGTCCTCGACTCGATCCGCCGGATGAAGAAGCTGGGCATCTGGGTCGAGGTCACGACCCTGGTCGTTCCCGGGCTGAACGACGGGGCCGAGGAGCTCACGGGGATCGCCCGGTTCATCGCCGGCGTCGACCCCGATATCCCCTGGCACATCAGCCGCTTCCACCCGGACTTCGAATATACCGACACGCCTCCGACGCCGGCCAAAACCTTGCGCCTGGCCGCTGAGACCGGGAAGAGAGAAGGCCTGCGTTACATTTATATCGGGAACATGTCCGGCGAGTCCGAAGACACGCACTGCCCGACCTGCGGGCGCGTCCTCATCAGGCGCCAGGGGTTCTTCGTCGCCGAAAACCGGATGACGGGGACGACGTGCCCCTTCTGCGCCGGCCCGATCGCAGGCGTTTTCGGCTGAGTCGCGTCGGAATCCTGGGCGTCCCGTACTTTTCACCAACCTGAAAATGGAATAAACTGATCGTGAAGATCGGTGGGCGCTCATCATAGGAGCGGGATCGCCGAGATGAAGAAATACGAGATACTCCCCCACACCGCCGACGGCAAGTTCCGGGCTTATGGACGGACGCTCGAGGAGGCCTTCGTGAACGCGGCCTTGGCCACCGCTTCGCTCATGTGGGACTGGGCCCGGGTCGAGCCGAAGCTCACCCGGGCTTTCCGTGTCAGGGGGCGGGACAGGGAGCAGCTTCTCGTCAAGTTCCTCGGCGAGATCATCTATCTCCTTGACACCGAGCGGTTCCTGCTCGGTTCCGTGGCGGGCCTCGTCATCCGGACCGACGGGAAAGACTGGCTCCTGGAAGCCGAATTTAGAGGAGATACCCTCTCCGACCGCTACGAGATCTACGGCGACGTCAAGGCCGTGACGTATAACGAAATGAAGATCGAGGAATGCGACGGCTTCACCCTTCAGGTCGTCGTGGACATGTGAGGCGCTCACGATTCCCCAAGAAACAGGGGAAATCAGGCAGAATCCACTAAGCCCATTTAAGCCGGTTTAAGCCCTTTTTAGCCCCCAACACGTCAAGAAAGCCGACACTCGACTTTCAGGAGGCAGGGTTGATATGATGCCTTCGAGGGAGGAACGATATGATAAAACCGAGGTCAAACTCATCCGACCGACTGGAATTTGAATGCGATACGTGTAGGGCTGTTATTCGAAACTTTACCACGCTGGTTAATTTTTCTGCGGGTTCTGTGGACGCCCATCCATATGATGTCAGGTACTGGGGCTCGATAGGCCTCGAAGTTCAATGCCCTAAATGTCACAAGAGAAAGCAATTTCAAATTGACCGGCCCGCATTTTTGAAAAAAAATGGTGCGTCGAGCTGAGCGTTTAACCTGTCGTAATTCCCGGGGGGGCGTAGGATCGCGCAGGACAGTCGATTTCCGGCCGGCTCGACGATACGCTCGGCCCCCAGGCGGAGCTGGTCCCGGTCCAGGGACCGGGACCGTGTGCCTTAGATTCCGACGTTAGCCGTTCATGCAAAGCCGAGAGCCATTACAAGCTTTTTAAACTCGCCTGCCTCGATTTCGCCCTCTAAAATGGAGATCTTCAATCCGCTATCGAAATGGAAATTAACAGACTTGGCGAAGATCGTAGCGTAGGCGAGTCGATCCAGGTTGAGGCTTATGCGCTCCCCACTGGTCTTTGCGATTTTCAGAAATTCCATTTAGTCACCTCCTAATTTCCTTCTCTGCCTTATATGGGATCTCTTTTGTATTGTCCCCCAGGCCTATTAAAGTTTTAAACCAAACGACAACAAGGCCGAATATAAATAACCAGGTCGCGAGCGCAATCTTCTTATAGCCAACCGCATAAGCTGTGCCGGCAGCCTTACTTTCTTCATAGATCCGCTCATACTTCTTGAACATTATCACGCCTTCCGCTTGCTAACCTGATTCTACTGCGGCCCCGCCGGCGATGCAATGGGCCTGGCCGTGAAGATTTTCTTTTGAATTTCGGCCCTTTGTGGTAGGATCAAACCGGCTTTCGTGAGCGGGCCGGCGGGAGCTCCCACCATTTTGGTTCCCATCTTCAACCCCCATTTTCGGCCCGCACTTTCTGCGGGGCGGCCCACCCCCGGACTCGCTGTGCAGGGGCCAACCCTGGAGGAGAAGTCTTGTTGTCGATAATCGTGACGAGGTGGATCCGGTCGCTCATTGTCGCGCAGGACGCGAGATCCCGGGCTGGTCTTGGCCGGGTGGTGGGCCGGGCTTAGACACGAGGTTGCAAAAATATTGCCGAAGCAGTAAGGTCATAAAGGGAGGTGTCCCATGCTTGTTGACATCGGTTTAATGGTTGGTTCCTACATTTTTACGCGGATGCTTCACATCTCTTTTAAGCGCGAATCAAACGCCTATGGAATCGTCCATGCATCTGCCATCATCACTATCCTAGTCACTCTTTATTGCTGTTTCGATTTGGTCATGCACGCCAGCCAGATAAACGGCTTGCTGAAGTGACGCCGCTCCGCCTGCTCTTTATCCGAAATCGGAGGACGAGAAAAGTCGAAACCGTGCGGCTTGAGAGTTCTGGGAAGGATCCCCTTCCGTCTTGGTCGTCCCCGCCGCGACCCGATGAGGTTAAGGATGGCCCAGGCTGCCCGTCGTGGTGACGCGCCGCAGTTCCTATCGATCTGCCACGTCCTTGAGTTCGAGCCGATTTACAGATACGAGGCATTGAAGCGAGAAGTGGCCGGGAAGGGTGCGGACGGAAGCGGCGGAAGGGGCCCGGATTCGTCATACCGGACAATCGTCTCTTTCCTAGTCCGTTTGTCGCGAATGAACAGGAGCCGGATGGGGTTCATTTCAAATATTCGGCAAGGTCATCAAAAAATATTTTATAGTCTTTCTGTAGCCACTTCTGGCTTCGGGGGCCCCCGAGTCCAAATCTCCATCGAACGGAAAGCTCGGTTATGCCATCATGTGCATTAAAAATAATGCTGATGGCCGAGAGTTCATCCTCCTTCACGTTCACTTGAGAGGCCCAAAATCCGCTCGATGAGTAATTGCATATCGCCTCCAAGACGCCCCCTGCCTTGTCCGCTGTTTTGGTCCGATAACCGATGCGCATAAGCACCCTTTGGACGGCTGACCAGACCTGATCTATCGTTTTATCTGGGCTCCTCCATTCGGCGATGCCATCTTTGACCGTATAATCGGGGGGCTTCGTTTGGGCGACGGCAAAGACACAAAAGACTCCGAGCGCGGCCAGGGCCGCAATTTTCTTTAGCATGAGGCACCTCCGATGATGAACCTACGCCTTCGGCGTTATTTTTTCAACCTCCTGGCGCACGATCCGGAGGGAATCGCAGTGTCAAATCGATTTGACACTCTTGGCTTCAGGTTTCACCAGATCGCATTAGTCGGAACCCGTGAGATATCCATAGCGGTGTCAGCGACTTAAAAACATAAAGAAAAGTATCTTGACTTCCTCCGGCGTTGTGCTATATTAACATTGCCTCACGGTCCTCCGCGTTAGCCGAGATCGTCGTTGCTCTCAAGGGAGGCGGACGCGGAGGGAAAAGCGGCAGGCCTTTCCCAGGCTGCGCCGCGGCCAAGTCGGTGATGCCGGGCCAAGAGTCAAGAAGACAAATGGCCAGGGGGTCGACAAGGACCCCAGGGACGGCAGAGCCGATGAAAGCGACGCGTCCAAAACACAATCAAATGAACGGTCGTGCTCTGCTTAATTCTTTCCGTGGAGGCACGCATGGCAACGACACGTTCCACCAAACACCCCTTCCCTCTTAGACAGTTTCGGAAGTTCGCCCGACTCACGCAATTCGAGCTCGTCCACAAGTCGGGCGTCTGTCAGCCGAGGATCTCGGCTATTGAGAATGGCCACGTCACGCCCTCGCCGCGCGAGCTGAGGGCCCTGACCCGGGCACTCGGCATCCCCGCCGGACTGTTCACCGACGGCCCCGGAGACGAATCATGACCCCCGCGATCCCCCGGCGCTGGATTAGCGTCAACGAGGCGGGTGTCTATCTCGGCGTCCATCCCATGACCGTCAGGACTTGGATCGACCAGGGCAAGCTCGACGCCGTGCGCCTGGGGCGAACGCTGCGGATTGATTTCCAGCGCCTAGAGCTCAAGCTCGAGGCCATGGCCGGAGCAGCTGTCCGACCGCGCCGACCGCATAAGGTGTCCACGACCCGCCTCAGCAAGAGTGCCGATGATGGCGGGATTCACGGCAGGGAAGCTGCCGTAGCTGCCGGGAATCATGACGTGAGGCCAACATGAGGCGGGGTAAAACTTACGATTGGATTCCCCTGTGGCGGGATAAGTGGCTACAGGGATCGACCCGGTTTGAACTCTTGCCGGATGAACGATCCGTCTTTATCGACCTGTTGTGCATGGCCGGTGGAGACGATGGGTTCATCCGAGCAAACCCCGAGACGCCATACCCGGACCGGTATCTCGCCAATCTCTTAAACATCGAGATAGAACTCTGGGAAAGGACGATCCGAAAATGCGTTTCTGTCGGTAAGATCATCCGCATGGAGGACGGCATCCTCTACGTCGCCTCATGGCAGGATTATCGGATCCCCACGCGTACGAAAAGATGGCTCATGAAGGAGACGCCGGCCGACCCGCAAACCCCCCCTCAATCTCTATCCCCAGAATCTAACGAAGAATACAAATACACAGACCTAGACGAATACAGAGACCCCCCCCTAGTTCCCGGCAATGATTGCCGAGTACCCGGCAAGAAAGAGGAAGCCTTTGATAAGGCAATAGAGAAAATGAGGCGGGAACAGGCCAAACTCGACGCCGAGCTGGAGACGAAGAAGAGAACAGAGTAAAGGGAAACGAACCTATGTTTCACAAAAAGGAACCTGTGGTTCACAAAAAGGAAATGGAGGGATGGGACACGGACGGGACATGTCCCGTCCTCTGCATCCCTACGGCAAAGCGTATGCCTGAGAAGTCGGGTGAGCGTCGGGTTTTAGGGCAGGTGACGCCATGAGCGCCGAGCGATTGAGCCGGTTGCAGAAGTGGATCCTCGAGGACGTCTATATCGGCGGAAACCAGGTTGCACTCATAACCGGTTCCCCTTCAGTCTGGCGGCGGTCGATCTATTTGCGAGCCTGGGAGGACGGCATCTTCCACCCCGACCAAAATGAGACCTCGGCCAAGGTCATCTTCTCCCGGTCCATTTGGGGACTGATTGAAAAGAAATACCTTCAGGGCCTAGGCCCGACCTCGGTTGAGAAACTCATCGTGAAGCACGCCAGGGAAACGGATTCTCAAGAAGAGCTACGCGCCAAGATGGAGAAGCACTTTAAAGAGACCATCTTTTTCTCGGCCAGCGAGGATACCGTGGCACCGGCAGAAAGAGGACTCGTCCAGGCCAAGGTCCTTAGCCTGACCCTCAAGGGCCGGGCGAAGGCGAAGCAGCTCCTCGCCGCCTCCGAAGCCCTTAAAGTTAACAGCGACAAGTTAGCAATAAGCCTCGGGGAAGGTAGTGCAACCGTTGCGCCGGAGAAGCCATGACTATCATGCGGATTGTCGGGCTTGTCCTGGCGGTGGTCGGGGTCGGCCTGTTCTTCGTCGCGTTCCGGCAGTTCATCAAGGACCGGCGCGAGTGGAGGGGGGCTCGTGAGCGTCGGCGGTGGGTTGAAGTGAATAAGGACGAGACGGACCGCGAGCTCACCGCGCTTATGCAGGCGCCGGGGCCGAAAGTACTTGTTGCAAATGCAACGGGTACGAAGCGGGAGCCGTGGATCGCGCCGGAGCTGCGAGTGAGGCCATGAATCGGAAAGGGCGGGCTGGAAGGCCACTAGAAGGTCCACAGGAAGTTGTGCACAACACTTTTTCGGGCTCCTCGCCAAATAATACGCACAAATGTGCCGTCTGCCTTATGGCCCTCCATCCGAAGCATGATGTGCACAACATCCTACGACGTCGCCGGACGTGCTCGGCGAAGTGCCGAAGGCTCGCGTGCTCGGCTCGGCAGCTCGAAGTGGCCCTGGCTGCGGGTGAGGCGGAGGGCCTTCGGGCCAAGATTCGAGAACTAGGAGAAGTGAAACGCCCATGAGCTGCAGAAAACAACCCAAGACAACGGGACGGCTTGTCAAGAATCATGGCCACAGCAAGCGTGCCGTTCCTGTGGGAAAGCCCTTCGCGCCCGGGCCGGATCCGCGGCGTCACCTGCAGGGACGAAAGAGCCGTGACATCATTGCCTTCGCCGCCGAGTTGAATCGTGAGCTGGCTGAGCAGATCGACGCCCGAGAACTTGTGCGGGTCCTGAAAGAGCGGGCGATTCGGGGCAATCTG
>JBEKXF010000036.1:0-27751 GCA_049512315.1 Candidatus Aminicenantales bacterium
TTCCATCAAAGTCACCAAGTAGACCGGTCGAGTTCTTCCCTTCTGTCCAAGGCAGGTTTTCGGACCTGCCTTTTTTTATTGTCGTTCGGCTGTCAGAAGGGGAGATTCAACGCCTGGAACGGTCATTCACCACACCACGGAAAAGGGATTCTTTTATCCCTCGTTGATCTTCACCGACTCTTTACAAAATGGTGGTTACTAAATTTGATGGTGCTTATCGTTACCACCTTTTCATTATTAATGTTGGCGGAACGGAATTATCCCAGGTCACTTTTGCAGATCGCGTCACCGACAGGAGCGTTTCCTGGTCAAAATGAATACTATTTTCCAGAAGGTCTCCGCTTCACGGTTTTGCATTCGTGGTACTCTCGCCTTCCTTAGAAACCTCATTTCTAAAAGATGGTCCGTATCTAACGTGAGTTTTCCGGCGGATGACCTGTCCCCCCTTAAATCGGTCCAGGTATAATGGGAAAAACCTAAAAGGAAGGAGTCTCGACGGGCAGGCTACGGTTCACTCCGGAACAGATCATCGGCAAACTGCTTGAGGCCGAGGTTCTTCCCGGCCAGGGCACGAACATCGGAGAGGCTATCTGGAAGATCAGGCACGCGAAGAAGGCTGTTAGGGGAACTCAACTGAAATGCGAATAGCGACCTTGAGGTTGGGAAAAGTCCCGAAAGCGTGATGAGGACCTGGTTGACGATGAGTACCGAAGTCGCGATCGCCCGGCTTCGGGCCGCGCAGGACGTCGGGAAGCAAGGTTGACAGGCGATGGGGGGATGCTTTATGCTCAAAACTAAAGAGGGAAAGCGATGGATCAAAATGACTGGGATACTCCCTTTATGATCTACACAAAGGCGCAATCTGTATTAAGGCCAGATGGGAAGAACGGCCGCCTGCGGATCACTATTTCTCTTTCGCCAGACAAACAAGTCATCATCGAGAGAAGCTAGGGATTAGTGAGGGCCACGCTTTATGAACCGGGGAAGCCTCAAACCGGGCTCAATGATATCGCGTTTGCAAGTCTCAAGCCTCAATTCGGTTTTGTAAAGGTGAAGGCGCTGGATTTGCAAACGGACCTTGAAGGCTTCGATACCTATGAGGCATTCAAGAATCGTCTTTCCATCGGCATGGACAAGAGAGCCTGACGGCGGAATGATTGTCAAGATTTGCGACGTGTTGGATCCAGGACCTCGGGAGTGTCAGATATTCTGTGTAACCCCCTTTTCTGCATTTAGGCACGCTCACCCAATCTGTCCCCAAAATAAATCATCAGCTGGGAGTATATCATAGCCCATTCCCTGTGGCGGAAGGTCCACTTCTTCGAAGGCCCCAGGCTGGAAAATCTCACTTAAAGAATTGGTACATTGATCGGGGGCAGGTCATGTGAGCCGCCGGACCGGGCCTCCCTTGCCGACAGCATTTCCTCATGATCTATCTGAACAAAGACGTGAATTTAGAAATACATCATCAGATAGACTTTCTGCTCGCTGTTCCTTTTGTGAACATTCGGATAATCACGAAGGTAGTTGTCCTTGTGGTAATACAAATATTCAAATCCAAGGCTGAGATTGCTGAAAAGTTTGATGGCAATTCTGGGTTTGAAGATGCCGATGACATTGTTCCCGGCCGGTCCGATATACGTGTGAAGCCAATACAGGTAATAGATCGCCGTCACTTGTCCCCTGTCCGCAATATTCAGAGTGCCCTCATACTTGGCTTCGCCTCCGCCGGAATAATCATAATTCCGGCCAGGGATCCCGCCCTCCACAATATAAATATAAGACGAATTGCTGGCGCCGAGAGGGACGACCCCGAGATGGAAGGCGGTTTGAAAATTGGAATTCTTGGACAACTGCCATTTCGCAATGATCCCTCCACCGAAGCCCAGAGTGGCGAGTTCGAAAATCCTGCTGTCCCAGTAGTTATAATGTTGAAAGGCCCCAATCAGGATGTCCCAATTCCCGGTGTGAACGGTCTTGCCGAATAAAAGACCATAACCGGTCAGATTGTCCAGATATTTCTTATCCACATTTTTTCCATAAGTGAGATCTATCCGGAGCTTGAAGAAATCAAAAGGCTTTCGGGGTCGTATTTCAAACGGATCTCCATAATCCAGATGAATGCCGAAACTTCCGTTTAGGCTGCCCGTCCCGAAGTTTGTTCCGTCATTGAACCAATGTGTTCCAACGTACATCGTAACATTGAGCGGTTCTTTCTGATAGACCTCTTTCGGAGTGACTCGTGTCATCTTTCCGTGTAAGAGTCTTTCGAGAGCTCTCCCGGGACTAAAAATCGCAGCCGCAGATTCCCGGAAAAATCTCTCCCATCCGGTCGTTCGATCATCCAGAATATTCGAACCTAATCTGTAAAGGATTTCTCCAAACAAGGCGCCGCTGAGAGTCGTGTTGATAATATCGTTATACGACGGCCGCGTCGTTTCCCCGAAATACTCCCATATCAAACTTCCCATAAAGGCAAAAGGCATGGATTCCCAGTAACTGTATCCGTTCGCCCGAGCAGCATCAAAATACATGCCCCCGGAATAGGGATGAAAGAAAAAATTCATACCTAGCCGGTCTGTATCCCATTCCCAGCCCGTTTTTAAGTTATATTTCCAGCTTGCCGGTCCTATGTGCGACCAGGAATAATTAAAAACAAACCGATCAACCGCCCAAATAAAAACATCCGCTGAGATAACCCTGAGAGTAACCTCCCATACAGGGGATCTTTTGTTATACTTCGGGTCGTCATTCCGCAGCCGAATGGGCGCTTCGACGAACGGCTGTTGTTGGAGAGAAAATGTGATGGGCCCAGAGCCGCCTCCATTCACGCTGTCGGAGTTTGTTCGAAACGAAGATAAACAAAAATTCGCAGCATAGGCTTGCGGGGGTTGATGCGATCCCGGTCGCGGAGGATCGTTGCTCCCGGATAATAGGCCCCCGTATGCGTGTGATCCGCCACTGATGAAGGCCGCGAAAAAGACCAGAGCCATCAGCGCGGATTTCCATTGACACCCGCAGAAACGCTGCCTTTCTTGTTCCGTCAATGAATTGATTCCTGGCATTTTTCCTTTCGTCCTCTCTCGTTTCCCTTCTGACCACCAAAAACGGCCGCTTTCGTCAAGCAGAACACATATCAGGTTACCGGCTTGCATTTCGACCTCCATGGATGACACACGTTCGCTTCATCCACTATAGTGCAATCCCCCACGATTCTAACAATCACCTCTATGGGTGAATTCTTGCAGGATATTCCATCACCTCCTGCCCTGCGCCCGCCGTTTCCGGAGAATCCCCAAAAGGACATAGGTCCTCAGACAACATCCCCGCCCAGAATACTAAGACGGGTATGGGATATCAGAGGAAGATACCTAACCATCAAGGAATAGAGGTATTGGTGTTTCTTTCTGTTGATATACGTACTCCTATATAGCCCAAGAACAAGAAGATACCCATCTCCCCCAAATCGGTAGTTATATGGGCCATTACCCCCTCGTTAATCTGCGATAGTAAAAAAGCATATATGGGCCTTAACGCACGTCGTCAACGTACAAGGAACTCATGTGGCTAAAAAATGCGCAGGCAGGGCAGGATCAGCTGTGACGGTGATCCCTGCGAGGTTCCCAAGGTCGCCGGATTTGGGCCTGGGAGGCCCGTAGAGAGGTGATCGGCTTAGGAGCAAGGGTTGGGTTGGCGGAGGCCAGTGGGGGCTCTGGTGACCAATCCCCGTGTGTGTGCGGGACGGCGTGACGCCGGAAAAGGGCCTCATTGCTAGAGACGGTCTTGAGGGGCAGAAATTCTCACCAAGGAGCTTGGCCCTAACTCATCAACATTGCCTGGCCCAGGGCCTTTCGAGTCCTCTGGTTCTGTGGCATAATTCAAAGAACAAGATGAAAGCTGTCCCGGCTCTACTCCTGCTTCTCCTAACTGTTCCCCTCCTGGCTGGCGAAACCTATACTGGCAAGTGCGTCGGCGTCCACGATGGCGACACCATCTCCGCGATGAAGGCAGGCAGCGCCGTCAAGATCCGCTTGGAAGGCATTGACTGCCCAGAGCTGGGCCAGGACTTTGGGACCAGGGCCAAGCAGTTTACATCCGCCATGGTGTTTGGGAAGGATGTGCAGGTTAAGGAATACAACCTGGACATGTATAGCCGGATGGTTGCCAGGATCTACGTCGATGGCAAAGATCTGTCCCTGGAGCTTATCAAGGGGGGTTTGGCATGGCACTACAAGCGATATTCGTCGGATCCGACGCTTGCAGAGGCTGAGGAGCAGGCCAGGAAGGCCAGGAGGGGGCTGTGGTCAATGCCCAGCCCTGTGCCACCCTGGGAGTATCGGAAGTCGCATGAGAGGCAGGGGGAGACCGGGCGCGCCGGCTATGCACTGCGTCTCATCCTACTAAGTCCCTGATAATCGGGAAAGCTCAGAAATTATGCTGCTATCCAGATACCTGAAACTCTGAGGTGGCCCATCGATCCCGCATAAGTCCATAAGACGCACTGGAACCTTAAGTGGATAGACGCGGCCAACGCGAATCGCATATCCTCTAGCGAGCCCCTTATAATAGGCCCAAAAGTATTCCTCATTAACGCTGCCCGTTGTCTGATAACGACGCCATAACTCGCTCGGCGGGCCTTCGTCTATCCCATTTACTTCGAAGAAACCCACGACTCGTTGGACAGGAGACGTTGCATATAGCACTACGTGCGTAACCGTGTCCCGAAATATCGAACGTCGGAATTCAACCTGTTTCATTCCCGAGAGAATTCGATCAGCATATACCGGGGAAACTGATAAGAGAGCTATTACTTGATTAGTCGACTGAGCCATTTCACACCTCGATCCCCGATTTGCACTATAGAACGTGGCGGCCCTTCAATAATTTCGTGAGAACGCAATTCACCAAAAGAAAGCGGCGTCGCTAATGGGTGTACATACCTAAAAAGTATACCCAAGGTGCTCTTCCTGCTAAAAGCGACGATTTCGTCTGTTGTATAGACAGTTCGAGGGCCCACGAATCTAATGATTTCGTTAGCCTCATCTGAACGAAGTGTTTTTTCAACTATGCCAATGCAGCGTACCGCCTTTTCATCTCCAGATCGGTAAAACAACAGAATTGAACCCGATGGAAGATCCTTCGTCGGAGAACGGCAGAGGTAAGCTTTCCGGATAGCGTTTCCGAATGCATTCCTGCCTGGCAGAAGACTCAATTGGTGTTCAACATCAGGAAACAATAGTTTATGATAAACAGATTTTACAGGCACAATGAAAAAGCGTGCGGATTCAATTTTTAGATTGTTAGGCCCATATTTAATATTATATTCAAGTGCATTAATTCGTTTATATTCTTCGGGAGAACACACAAAGTCTTTAACGAGGACTATCTCACCTTTTTCTGTTCTGTTTCGTTGGGGATAGAAACCGAAATTCTCAAGAAACCTGATTAATCCGGCATGTTTAGGAAAGACCTCTACATAAGTATGGTCAAATCCTTCTTGATGTATAAAATCGAACACAGTCTTGAGGAGAAGTTCGCTTAATCCCCTCCCGATATCTACAACTTTAAATGAACAAATCTTTAGGACGATCCCCCCGAGAGAGCGCTCTCCTCCTGTTTCTGGCTTTACGATGCAGATACCGGCGTACTTGCCTATATCATCAAAAACCACCCATGCATCTCGTTTTTGGGTGCTGCATTTTGCCAGCCACAAATCAAAATCAGGATAATCTTCTCTGAAGCTTTTAAAAATGGGGTCGTTTGGGTCGATTTCATAACACATGATATGTCGGACTGCTGGCGGCGGGCGGTCCGATTCTTTAGGACTGAGGGCTCGAAACATACGGATAGCCTCATCCAGGGTCACCACACGATCATGCAAACCCGCACGCTGAGCCTTTTTATGTACTCCATCATCTTCTGAAACTAATATATCAACAGCATTTTCATAGACCGCCCCTATTAAAACGTCATCCACATGGTCATTTGAGCGTCTCCCCGGAGGTCCAAGCCGTCGGCGCAGCTGTTGTGCTACGCTAGGAGGATCTTTTAAAATCTTGTATTTTTTCAGAAGGATCAGGCGAGTCTGCTTTCGATTTTCATCCCTATCGCTGTTAAGATCATTCCGTACACTGGGGTGCAATAGGAGATCATGTCCTTGCCCGCTTACTGCTTTTAGTAACGCTACTACGCGCTTAGTATTTTTGTTTAGTTCCGGTCCGCTAAGGGGTTCCGCCGGAATAAGTATATTAGTATCCAGCAGCACCTTCATTGCCGTGCTTCTTACTTATAATTATGCTCATGATATCAAAACGTATGCAAGAGGTTTATCTTGATCGCTCGTTTTAGTAATGTCCTGTTCAATGAGATACGATCCCGCCGAAGATTAGCCTCGATGGATTCTCCTCTGTTGGAGCGTATCAAGCTTCTTTTTCTTGCAGTTACAGATCTTGATGGTTCTATCACGTTTAGGCTAGACTGAGCTATTTTGAGCGAGAGTTTGTACAATCTCTGCTCAATTTTTTGAACGTATCTAGACAATTGCGGCGGGGTGGTCTGCCCTGCTGGATCGCCAAAAACCTCTTTCTCAATATGACCAACTTACTTCAAGGGGGGCAGTTCACAAGTAAGATCCTACTAAAGAAACATCTCTGTATAAGCAGGATAGTATCTATAGATATCACAGTAGTCATCGGCTTCTTCATCCTTAAGTTCGAATCGCTTTGGCTTCCAGCCCCTCGGCTTTGGCATTTCGGATTCTAGATACAAGCGTTCCTTCCTGGTTAAACAAGGGACGCGTATCCTGTAGGGATTACTACACAAACTGTCGCGGATAAAAAAGAGCTTTTTTCTATTTAAGGCCCTAAGCCGTATTTCCTCCTCTTCTCTACAAATCATGCCTCCAATTGAAAGCATTTGGTGTCCGTCTGCGTAAAGGAAATTGAAAAGAGGGTGGAAACGCACATCCATCCTACCTGTAATTCCATCACGAATAACATTATCAATAATCGTCCCGTTAATTGCAGGGATTTTTGACTTTGCAAAATCGCTCGGTTTCGTTCTTGGTGGAAGATACCTGTACGCTTCTTGTTGGTAGTATTTCATCCAATCTAATGGGCGCTCACCTTTTTCGCCTGGTGGTTCAACATCAATAGTTAAGAGCAAAATCGAACCTCCAGGTAGGCACTTTGAGGCCATCAAGACGGCATCCAGGATTTCCTCGGTCAACGGATAATCATAGTCAAGCCAAAGGATATGCCGGATGTCCTGCGAGAGCCGAGGTATTTGGTCTGCTATATCCCCCATTCTGATTCTAATTAGATTGAAAGGGCAATTGAACTTCAGGCGCTTTTCAATTTCGAGATCGGCTTCCACACTTAACATTTTGGAGATCCCAAGATACCGATGAAACATGACGAAATCGACGAAATAAACAGAGCCCATCCCCGTATACTGGTATTCATCGATCGGGAAACCTATAGCCATGAGTTGTTGAAATGCGTCCAATAGCATCCTTCGCTCAACTTGTTTAGCTGGACGATATTCGTAATGGACTCTCTCGAAGCTTTTAGCAGGAAGACTCATTTGAGACCTTCCTTCTCTAAAAAATATGCTAAGGTATATTCCCCAATACGGCTGGCCCCCATCTTCGGCTTTCGTAAATGCTTCCTTATCTTCTCTAAATCCGAAATTTTTGCGCTATATTGTACACTTGTAGTTGTTCTCGGTGTTGGCTGTGCCTGAGGGGGAGCACTAAAAATTGTATTCTTATTTGATACAAGCTGGCCCACGGACTTAGATTCTACGACTCGCGCTATATCTCGTTCTATCGGCTCTACATCTAAATCACTTGGATATTTCTTGTTGATGAATGAAAAGACGGGGCGAGCCACAATTGCCATCCTATCCCGTGCTGTCAAATAGATGGGGGATTCCTTATTAAGGGCTGTCTTTGTCGTTGTCCAAGGCAAGAGAAGCGGATTTTCGGCTTGAAAGAAAGCCAGGCCAATAAAACATCTATGCTTTGGCTGATATGTCGGCATGGGCGGAATTCCCCAGCCCGTAATCTCGGACTTGTCAGCCAGAAGAACTATACGTCCATTGCAAACTACGTACCAGCCAGCAAGGGCCTGGTTGTAGCGTCCGGTATCATCAAGTTCTGCAATTGTCGCTATGATTCTTACCTTAACGCCATTTTTTTCGAATTCTTCGTAGGACACGTTTCCGCCCTTCGGCCTGGAAAGTGGAATTCTATATGGCTCGATCTCTGTCTGATTCAAATAGATACGAACATACTTTCCTATAAAAAACGAGTATGTCCTTCGAATAGAATCGTAGAGGGATTTATAAAATGATCCCGCTTTGACACACATTTTGACTTCGTTGTGTAAACGGCTAACAAGAATAGAAGTTCCGGCAGATTTTTCCGAATGGGCCTTGGGTAGTTCCTTTAACGGAATACGCCAGTCATCAACAGATTTGTCTTGTTTTATCCATTCGGAAACGTCCAGAGAACATTCGAAACCGTTCTCTATAGTGTGGGACTCTATCCGGAATTCCTCCCCGAGCTTGAATAGCGCCCGCTTTAGCCCAACTCCATATACTCCCAGGAATCCTTTCTTCCAGTCTGGGCCGTGGCCAAAATTAAAGGCTTCATTCCGTGCATATTCCAGATCTAGGCCGCCACAGTTGTCTTCGACCTTTACTGAGTCTTCGGAAAAGGTCACTCTGATGACCGGGCGTCCCGTTAAGTGTACCGACGGCTTTGGGTCTTTAGCGAATACCCATTTTGACAAATCAGAAAGCTTGATTTTACGGCTACGAATGAGTCCATCGATGGAGTTATCGATAAGATCAAGGATACAGTCCTCGAGCCCAATGTCCTTTGTAAACATCTGAATGAAGAAGTTTTTCCTTGGATAAGCACTTGCGAAATTATTATTCATTTTCCCCCCCCGGAATGAACACGCGCTAGTCCCTGGCTAAGAAACCGCGCATCAATGATGTCGAGAAAGTCACGATCCATATCGCCGCCGACAAAATGCATTTTGGCTTGTCGCGCGGCGACAAGCATCGAGCCGGCTCCCGCAAACGGATCAATCACGAGCCCTCCCCTGATTCCACTTATGGTCAAAATACGGGAGACCAGTTTTAGGGGAAGCTCATTGCTTCTTCTGTGCTTGTTATTTTTATGGCGAACCGGACTTATATCGTCCCAAATGTCGCTTAGGTTTATTCCGCTTTCTACAAATTTTTTGTATCCTCCGTAATCGCGAAGGTCCTTTTTACAGCGTGCACAAACCGGCCTCGGGATCTTTGGCCGGCTAAAGACCTTTGGCTTCCCCTTCGTGTAATATAGCAGAGCATAGTGGGCTGGATAAAGCCGCCGACCCCGGACGAAGCCGCTCTTTATTGAAATCGCAATCCAATGTCGGAATTCTAGGTAAGAAGGAATATCACATGCGAGTTGAATTGCCCATTTCGGGATGTGATATAAATATAGCGCACCTCCAGGTACAAGGACCTCGGCCGCCCGGACCAAAACCTTGGTCATATAATCGCGATAATCGGCCTCCGACTTACGATCCGCTTTTTTCCCGTTATTTCCATAGGCCTTTCCTAAATTGAAAGGCGGATCCAGAAAAACCACATTGGCACACTCAGCGCGCAGAGAATTCAGAAGTCGTAAAGCATCTTCGCAGACAACTTCACCGTCTCGATATCGATAAACAACACCGTTGTAGGCACCCTTCCACCATTTACGTATTGATCGGTTGAGTACTTGTGCCAATAGTCCTTCCTTTTTACCCAAGGCGTCTTTTGGCTTCAGTGCGGTTTTGTCTCATCATCCAATCCGAGTTCACGGAGGGCCGCTTTCGTCTCGTTAACTATTTGATCAGAAACGCCGCCTTCGGGTGTAACTTCGAAAGACACCGTAATGCTGAGGTTGCTTCCCTTTGCTAATCTCGAGAGGACCTTCGTATAGAAGTTCATCCACTTATGTGCTGGAACTTCGCCTGCCCAGCTAAGCCTATTCGCATTTGGAGCGGCGGTAGAAATCTTAGTCGTCACATCTTCCTTGCCGATCGAAACGATAGCCTGACCGGAAATCTTCCCAACTTTCGCGGTAACAAAGAAGCTTCCCTCATCCTTTCCCGCCTGTAAAACCCCATCATTCATTATCTGGCCACCTGTGGCAGTCCATTCAACCTTTCCCACATCGAACTCGCGACCGAATTGGTCAAGCCCCTTAACCGTGAAGCTCTGTCTTTTCCCCGTCTGCATAAACGCTTGAGAGGGAGAAATACGGATTTGGGTCAATTCGGGCGGCTTGATATTCTTCTCAGCTTCTTCTGCCTTGATAAGGTAAGAATCATCAGAAATCTCAATATCACCTACGCCGAGTTGCTTCTTAAAGTTGAATGGTGAGTATCCACCCTTTGCAGATTTCCCTACATAAGCAAAGTGCCCTTCCATGACCCCTCGGCAGATGGCATCCTTAATCGCCTCTGGATATAAGAGTCTAGGGAATAGAGGAGACGCATAGAACGCATCGCGAACAGATTTTGTACTCCATTCGGTGAAGGCCAGGGGCCAATTTTTCAATAAAGAACGTGGGCTGATATCTTTAACAATCTCATCGGTCTGACGGAGGTGGTTGATTACAAGACGACACATGGTTTCCGCGGCGCTTGACGTGATCATTCCAAGATCAATTATGTTTATTGTATTATCAGGCCCAAGCAACAAGACTTTGTTGTAGGCGCGCCAGACGCTTTCGCGAAGATCGCGCTTGGCCTTCTTGATGTTTTCTTCTAGTTGTTTTTCCTGTGCGTCATCAAGATGCAGGCCCTCAGCTCCGATGTCTGTCCATGCTATAAACCGCCGGGCCTCATCACAAATTGTCACAGCGGACTCAGGTATCAACCAGACAAGAGCACTCTTGTAAGTACGGGCCGATGTTCCATATTCCTTGGTCATCAATTCAACTTTGCTTGAAACCTTGGGGTCGTCCTGCAATGATTGGCTCGGTCCCATAATCACGAAGGTGAGTACTGGCCTGTCTGGGATTTGACCACTTTTTTGAGGAAAAAAAATTCGTTCTATCGATTCGGTCGGCGGAAAGACTTTTTGAATCTCCTCTAACACAATCTTCTCGACATCCTCATCCTTGACCCCAGCGCGGCGGTCAGCAAATCGCTTATTAAGGTTCTCCTTGAGGCTGAAGCGGTAGTGGTTGCGCTCAACACTTAGGTAATAACAGGCGTCCGTGAGTGCCTCTAATGCGGTTTCGATATTGCCAACGTCCAGTTCCGGTTCGGCAACTGCAAGACGAATCTCGGGCACCGTGGCGACGTTCTTCGACTGCCCACCGTTCGACTCAAAGAAGATGGCCGTCGCTACCTTCTTGTGAATTTTGGCTTTTCTGAGAGTTTCCTCCGCCTCCTGGTCAAGGCGAATCGCATGTGAGTCCTTCTTACCGGCAATATCTGTCGTCACTGCGCCTTCCAACTTGTCCCCACCAAGTTGTTCAAAAACGGCAGTCCTGAACTGCGAATCTTCTAGAGGAGCTGTCCCTAATCCAATAAGAGCATCTTTCTGTGCACTCTTGAATCCCTGCTGGTAGGCATTAGAGACCCACAGCGCGAGCAACCGAAGAACGCCGCGGGTTTGTTGAAAGTGCGGGAGTTCTTGCCACTTTCGTTCAAATACCGACATCACCATCGGATGAAAGGGATACGTGGATGCAAAGGCTTCTTTCGCGTTGTCCTGAAACCAAGTCGGCACTTGTTTACGGTTCTCGGCAATCCAATCCGCGTATTCTTTGCACGTGGCGACCGCATCCTGACTCAAAAGAACTCGACCTTCTTGGCTAAGCGCACGGGGGTCCCACTCAAACAACCGGCGGCGGACGATTTCGGATGTCTCAGATTCTGACGCCATGATTACGGCTTTGCCGAGACGGTTCAGAAGTTTCTTGAATCGGCTGTAGTCTGCTTGATCCTCTGCCATCATCTCGAGTTCAGACGCCGGTATCGAGGCGACAAGGACAGTCCGTTCATTCCCTCGTGCTTCCTCAGATAGGTTTTGGATGAAGTCGTATAGCTGCGTCGCGAGTCCGCTCTTCCTATTGCGGCTGATGTAATTCAGTAGTTCGTCAATGAGGATGAGTACAGGCTTATCTTTTGGTAGAAACCTGCGAATGACCTCACCGCCGGGAGCAATCTTCTCCTTTTCGTGCTCCTCCACAATCTTGAAACCTGCCACGCCCGCCAATTGGAAAGCTATTTCGCCCCACGGCGTTTTGCGGAGCGGAGAACCATCCTCGCCACCCCTCCCCTGAATCGAGTCGAACTCAGCACCGACAAAAACGGCAACCGCGGCCTTGGGAACGTCTTTAATCTTAGCCTGTTCAAGGATTCGGTCTACACCCTGGAAATTCCGGGCCTTGGAACCGTTGTGGGCGAGGTGATAAAGGAGCGTGAGGGCATGCGTCTTGCCGCCGCCAAATTGAGTTGTCATATTGAACACGGCGGAAGTTTCGGTTTTCTCGCCGGAAAGACGACGCACAACCTCCGCTGCTAAGCCAAGGAGGTTCTTGGTCATGAACGTGCGCTCAAAGAAGCGCTCTGGCCTTTGATAGTCCTGATGTGCTCGCCCATCTCGGACCTGATCCAAGTGGACTGCAAACTCAGAAGCGTCCAGAGGTTTGCCTTCCCGCAAATCTTCGCGCGGGGTAACGACTTTGTACCAGGGTTTCAGTATGCTCATATTTCCACCCCTGCCAATTTGATCAGAATCCTAACCCCTTCTTCCGAGCCAAGACACCATCCACCCAACGTTTTTCATTCGTACTGGTGGGGTAAAGCGCTGATAGTGATTGCGCCAAGCGCCAGAAAAGGAAGTTTCGGCCAATTCCATCTTCGACAAGAAAACGCTTCAAGGCTTCGGAGCGCCCGGCGGCGAATAGAATCATGCTTTGGTGGACTTGATCAAGAACGGTCTTACCAGCTTTGCCTTTGAATTCACCGGTCCAATCTCCGGATTCCTCTTCGATCTGCTTCAGTTCGCCCTCGAAACCTAAAGTAAGTTGCTTATCTTTCTTCTTCGGACGGCCTCGCGGGGCTTCAGTTGAATCCTTGCCAAATAGGTAACGGGTCCGTGCAGCGACTGGGAGTAATACTGCCGTCTCACCTTGGATTTCAACAAGATGCCCTAGGTCCTCAAGATGTGCCCCCAAGCCCTGCGCTATCTTCCGCGCCGCATCATATTCGAGAGAAAAGCCGCCCGTTGTTTTCTTTTTTATCTTCTCGTCCTCTTCCTCTGCGCCCTCTGCAGTTAAACTTTCTTCTTTCTCGGTCGTCGCCACCGTCCACAACCACATCGCAGTTAGACGTGCGTCCTCTTCAAAGCCGAAGGCGTCCGCGCCTTCGAAGATCATTTTTAGTGCCTCTTTGGATACCGCCGCCCAGACATGTTCCAAATATTCCTTGAGTGTAACGGCCTCGCCACTGGCCTTCTCCACGCGAGAATAACGGGAGAAGACTTCGAGTGCTGGCCCAATACAAGCAAAAATCGCATCCGCGCCCACAACTCCTTCATCTGCTAAACGTGGCATCCAATCGTGAATCCGATTAGGTAACTCTGCCAACACATCCCGCCAGTCCCCAATGTCAGTTTTGCTTACCGTACAGTCGGCGTTTTCACGCGGGCGGCAAACGAGATGTATTGACGACGCGAGAACTGCGGAATTTCGCGCTCTCAGGCGTGCGGCCATTTCGGTATCAATCGGCCAAGATGCTGTAATTGTCCAACCTGCGCTTACGAGAGCTTGTAGCATTGCCTCCCATCCAGATGTTGTCTTGTGGGCGAAGACGACGACTCCAATACCGGTTGGGCTA
This sequence comes from Candidatus Aminicenantales bacterium, assembly GCA_049512315.1. Taxonomy (GTDB): domain Bacteria; phylum Acidobacteriota; class Aminicenantia; order Aminicenantales; family Saccharicenantaceae; genus DATKJS01. The sequence continues at coordinate 13,902 of JBEKXF010000036.1, forward strand.
AGCACCCGACGCGAATCAGCGAACGCCTTTCCAATTTCATTTTCAAAAAACGCTGCGGTCTTGTTCCCGTAGCGATCAGGGTCCCAACCAGACATTTCACATATTTCCTCTGCTTTGGGCGCTTCTTTCAGTTGGAACAAATCGCTATGAAGAGATCCAAGAGTCCTGCGGTGCCAGACATAAAAGAAGTCAGATAGGTCGGCATAGGGCACGGCATTGTAATATGGCGGGTCGGTGATAAGGCACGAAGCTGTGTCATCCGGCAACGACTGCGCCGTGGCACTTACAAGTTCAGATTGACCTACGTGTAGAAGAGCGTCGGCCTCGCGCTCAATGATACGGCAACCCCAGTCAATTGCACCTTCCCAAGAGCCTGAATAGCCAACGAGCGGGACACCTTCCGCAAAATCGAACTTCATGGGAAGACATTGACCTTGTGCAAAGGTGTGCCCAATAAATGCACCACTCTGAACCCAAGTACAAATTGAAGTCGAATAATCGGCCACTTTGCCAATAGCGAGGCTAAGCATGGTTACCGTTGCTGATGCAAAACCGACATCCTTTTTACTATCAACTTTCTCGCCGACTTTTTTGACGAGTCGACAGAGAGTGATTAGGAGAAGCAACTGACGGTCTGAGTATAGTGATGACCATGTGTTATGTCCGTAGAGTGGAACATTAAATACGCCACTCATGAGAGGGAGTGTTTCGTCAGGGAAAAAATCGGGATTAGTATATCGAAGCCTAATAATCTCTTTGGCAGCCTTCGCGAGCGCTTGATAATCAGATTCGTGTGGCAAACGATAATCTCGAACCCCGTTTTTAGAATGCACTACAGCGACGGCTAACAAACGAGCGGTTTTGACACCCCCTCCGGACTTTTTAAGCTGCTCGCGAACACGAGCGATTGGAGTGGTATATCCGCAGCAAGGGCATGTTACTGAGCCTCGCTTAGCCGTACCATTCAGATTCTGTTCGGCAACTGAACCCTGATGAATCGTAATGTGTACAGAGCCGCCTTTTCCGCTGAGGTTAATCCATATCGAGCGGTCTCTGCTTTTTTCTAGCAAGCGAGACGGCAGGATAGGCACCTCCGCCCCGCAACCGGGGCCTTCACAGTTAATCGTTCGCGCCCAAAGATAGGCAATAGGCGTCGCGCCATCGGGGTCCTTTGGATAGAACTCGGCCAGTTCCTTCTCGGCCGCTTCCTTGATCCACTCTCCCCACTTGCGAACTTCATCGGCGAGGTGCTGGCCGTACATGGGGATGTATTCCAGCACAACCTTGTTAAGCAAGACAGCAATCGGATTTAGGTCGCTAGCAAAAGCATCGGCACCAACGCGCAGAGCTTCGAGCGGAATGGACCCGCCACCGGCGAACGGGTCCACGATGAGAGGGCGCGAGCCAGATGCGCCGCCAAGCGCCTCATGCGCAGTTTGAGTCAACGCCCGCGCAGTTTCGAGGTATTCTTTGACAGTCGAGTTGTCCCAGTTTGCAAAGTCGGCTATAAAATCAAACAACGCTTTCCGAATCTCAACATTGTCATCGAGTTTCTTTCCATTCTTAGCGAGTCTGTTAAAACGGGGGAAGCTCTCCTGACCGAGCAAGCCGAGATTTTGTCTGGCCCATTTCGTCATTTCTGCGCGGGCAGTCTTTCTGAACGCCTCAGGGCAAAGCTCGTCGGCCGGATCGGGCCAGAGAGAAGCGCAGATCACCGCTCGACACGCTGCGAGTGGGCGTCGTGCCCACCAGATATGTAGCGTAGAAATATGGCCATGACGGATGCTCTTCTCTCGTCTTGCATGTGCCGAAATGCGTTTAATCGGCAGGTCCACTTCGATAAGTCGCCTAGGGTATCGGTTTATCAACTTGATTCCGCCTGCAAAATCTTTTCTGCACCAACCTGATAGTGTTCGACTTTGATAATGGGTTTCCAACCGAGGCGAGCCGGGTCTTGCACGATATGAATCTCCGGTGCTGATGCGCAGTTGAACACGACGTAGAGCCAAAAATCTTTCTTCAGGCGTTCAGCAGTCTTATACTCATTAGTGGTTAAGGCGACTTCGCCAACATCTGAACGACCTTTTACTTCGATGAATCTGACTTCGATGGCGGTGCTGGGGTCCTCCGGGTGCGGCCTACGAGAGATGAGGTCGAATCCCCGATTCTCGTTCTCTACGCTTTGAACCTTCCAGCCCCGAGCTTCCTCGTATGCGATGACGGCCTGCACTCCGATTCTTTCAATCTCGGGGTCGGTGACCATCTGCGCCACATCGGGCTTCGTCCGTTCGGGATGCGGCAGAACCCAGGCAGTACCCAGGTGCTGGATATTGCCGATAGCACACTGCCGCTCCATCTGGAGTTCGGCGCGGCGGCGCTCAAGCCGTATATTCAGCTCGTCAAGTCGATCCTCTGCAATCTTGAGCCGGCCGTCGAGACCCATATCGGTTGAGCCCGATTCTTTCAAGGTGTGAAGTTCAGCGAACTGGCATTGCACCTTGTCGATCAACGTATACAGGCTGATTTCCATGTGTTCAGAGATGGTCTTGACTTCCCGCTCCCGTTGGTTCCGTACCTCTTCTAGCATTGGAGTCAGAGCTTCACGAATTAGGACCGATTCGATCTGATTGCGGCCCGGAAGGCCCGATTTGTCGGGTGCCGCAGTGCCTATCGGTCCGGGTATCAAATCGAGGAAAATGGTCGGTTGCCGTATAGATATAATGCCATCCATTGTAGTTTGAGATACAAATAGCCGCTTATGCAGGACATTACCCCGGCCATCACGGATTTCAGAAGAGAAAACATCAAGAAGTGTCGGCTCCTGGCGCTGGAGGTCGAAGAACACAGCGCCTTTTTGCAAATCGCCCTGCGTCTTGTCGCTGACCAAAGCTCGAACGCTCTCGAAAAGAGGGTGGCCCGGAGTTACCCATTCGAGGGTGGGCTCCGCTTGCAAGAAATCCTTGCTAAAAACGATCTCCTTATACTCCCGACCTAGTTTACCGAAGCGCGATTCGAGTTCCTCGCCATAGGGCGAAAGAGTTCGAGGGATACGACCAATGCGGTAGATGTGGGCTCGTGTCTTATCCGATTTCGGAACAACCCCGGCAATTGGCGCTGCCTGCATAAAGAAATCCTCAATCACTTCAGGCACGAGGCGCCGCTCTTTGGCTTCCTCCGACTTGCCGACAATGGCCGACAGGTTGAGTTCCCGCTTAGCGAGTCCTTCCAATGTACTTTCCGTAATATGTCGGAGTCGGGCGGTATCGACCTGCTTGACGATGCGGTCTTTCACTACGTCTTCCGTCAGATTCCTGGCGTAAAGATCTCGGAGCATCTTTTCGAGTTGGTTGGCAGGAAAGACATCGCCTAGGACATTAAAGACCTTGCCGGTATGCATAGGATCGAGGTCAGCTTCAATCTTTTCGATTCGGTCAAAAAGTTTTTCCATCACGCGTCCTTCGCGTGTATTGGTGGATACGAAGTTCAGAATAAGGCAGTCTTTTTCTTGTCCATATCGATGAATGCGGCCCATACGTTGATCTAGGCGGACCGGATTCCAGGGAATGTCGTAATTTATCATGAACCAACAAAATTGAAGGTTGATGCCTTCACCAGCGGCTTCCGTGGCGGCTAGGACTTGGCAACTTTCTTTGAATTCACGCTCTGCGTAGATTCGCGTGCCAGGCGAATCCCGATCCCCGATTTTCATGCCGCCATGGATCTGTGTAATGTTTAATCCCCATTCGCGAAGTTTTCCCAGAGGACGGCCTTCCCTCCCATCACCCGCGAGGTAGTCGAGTGTTTCCTTGTGTTCCGTGAAGACAATAAGCTTCATCTTTTCATCTTGGAAGACGCCGTATTCCGTAAGTACTTCCTTGAGTTTTAAAAGCTTTCTTCCCACTTCGCCGGCTTCAAGCTGTCTGGCCTGATCAACGAGCCTTGACAGTTCAATGATCTCCTCACGCAGGGCCTGAGGGTCAACCGAAGCCACGACGCCTTCGAGTTCAGCAAGGATTTCATCCTTCTTGTCCTCAGGCAGATCTTCGAAGTCTTCGGGCAGCCGCTTATTCATCCGTTCCTGCCGATAGGCTTCAGGGTCTTCGAGGATCTTTTCCCGTTTTGCCTTCATGCGCTCTAGCGAGCGGCGAACGGCGTGGACGCTGGAGGCAAAACGCCGCTGAAGCATGGCCATCGTGAATCCGAGCGCTCGACCTTGCGGCGAGGTATCCGCAGCGGCTTTGATGGACTGGTCTTCTACATAATGGGTTAGAGCGTCGTAGAAGTCGAGTTCCTGGTCGGCAATCTGGAATGGCACTGTCTTGACATTACGCCGAGTGAAAATACTCTTGGCCTCTCCGGTGTCGGGGTTGGGGAATGTCACCATCGCTTCCTTGACACGTCGCAGATAGAACGGGGCGGATCGTTCCTGCATTGCCTTTTCGAGACTTGTAATATCGCCGTAAACGTCCTTGTCGAGGAGTCGGAGAAATAGGCAGAAGTTGTCTGGATCGCCTTTGTGAGGCGTGGCCGTCATAAGCAATAAATGATCGGTCCTCTCGGATAGAGCTTCACCTAATTGATATGCCAGCGTCTTCTTCTCTTCGCTATAGGCGCTCATCTTATGCGCCTCATCCACGATGATTAGGTCCCAATGACTCCGCATTAGGCTTTCAAATGCATCATCGATACGAGAAACCCAAGAAACGGATGTGATGAGTTGATTCCGGTCCTGCCACGGATTGGTGCCGTAGTTTGCCCGGAGAACATCACTCCGGACGATTTCGAAATTCTCGCGGAATTTATCCTTAAGTTCGCGTTGCCACTGAAAGCAGAGGTTTGCCGGGGTTACGATTAGAGTGCGCTTGATAAGGCCACGAATCTTAAGTTCTTTAACCAAGAGGCCGGCCATGATGGTTTTCCCCGCACCTGGATCGTCAGCTAATAAAAATCGGATTCGCGGCAATTTAAGAAAGTAGTCATAAACTGCTTCTAGTTGGTGAGGGACCGGGTCAACGCGTGCAATGGAAAGACTAAAATATGGATCATACTCGTAAGCCAACGAAAGTCGCATGGCTTCTATGCCGAGCCTAAATTTCGTAGCATCCCCGTCGAATGGCTGGTTTTCGGTGAGGATAACCTCAAGCGCTTCAAGTTGCGTCTGGCTCAATATGGGCTGGTGAACTTTGCCAGATGTCATTCCCTCGCATATTAGTTTTACTGAATCGCCCATAGGAACCATGGCGATGACCTTTACTAGCTCCGGGAACATGGCCCCTTTGAGCAACATGTTCGGCTTTATGCGTAGCTCGTTCATTTCGCCTTGACCTCGATCATCAAAAACAGATGTTTTTCCCGTCGCAAGCCAATACAAACTATAACAAAACCGCACGAATGATCATAGGCAATTCGTTTGCTACACCGAAGGGGATTTCCGCACCGATCAACGTATCTCCCCTTCCAAGCGCTAAAGACATATATCGCCAGCCATGGGATGATGTCAACAGCCGTCCCCATATAGGTTATTGACAATTACCCAGATCCCTCTCATAATAATATAGGTATCAAGAGCGGCCACCGTATGAGTGGCCCGGCAACCTGGGACGGACACCCAAGGTGCCACTCGCGTCGAGCGGGGATGCGGCCGGAGGGCAACAAAGTGTCCTTTTTTTATTTCCGTCCTCCATCCTCCCGAAGCCCGGTCGCGCAGGCGCTGTCTTGCGCAGACCGCAGCCGACGGCCCGGGCCAGGCCCTATCTGTCCGTCCCCGGAATCTCGATCAACGGAGGACGTCAATGTGTGACACAAGAGGCCAGGTGTATCTCGGGAAGGTTCTGGGAAAGGAAAAGGAGGCGCGATGGTCCGACATCCCCTATCTTATCCGCATCCCGGGCCGGCCCGAACTCTCGCTCTTCCCTGACATGCTGACCTGGTACGTCGGCGACCATTCGGTGGAAAAACCGATCGTCCGGAGCGTCAGCTACTTTCCGTGGCCCCTCAGCCTGCGCCGTAAGCCTGACTCCGCCACATTCTAAATGGATTACCAGTCCATTCACGACCCCAGGTGCTGGATTTCCTTCAAGGCCGCCATGGATCGCTCCAGCTGGCGTGCCGATAAGTTCTTTCAAGGCGAAAACGTCGGAACGACCATCGGGAAGCCGGGGAACACGTTCTTTGTGTATCTCGCGTTCCTGCCCATCAACGAGGGGGAAAAGCACGTCGCGCGCGATTGGCCGGCTGAAGAGATTGAGGCCACGCGCCTTCGGCATGCAATCTGCATTGAATTTAATATGCTATGCTGTTCAAGTATGCTAGCTCTGGTCAGATCAGGTCTGATCCGCTCTGGTCTGTCAGGCTGTCTGGCCTGGTCTGGGCTCAGGCATAGCCCATCGTCTGGCCAGGGGAACCGGGCTTAGGATAGTGCACTCCTGCATAAGAATATCTAGCAAGGCGAATCTAGGGCGGCGCGGGCAGGCCGTTGCCCAATTAGATATATCGCGATAGTATCGTTTGATCTAAATAAATAGATCAGTCCTTTGAGGGGGGTTAAGCCTATGCCTGGTCAGTTAAGGATCAAGCCAGGAGGATTGCTCTGGTGATCTAAGAATCCTGAATGGCTTCATCCTTTTGAACCCTTCCAGCCGGAAGCCGAACCCCGGAACACCCGAGGGGGAGGGGGGCAGGGGAAATGAATAGGATTCGACCTCTCCAGATGCACAATATGCCTCTATAGGCGGGTTCCAGCCACCACAAATTGTGATTTGAAAACGCGTAAAATCGGGTTGACAACTTCCACTATCTCAAAAATAGAACATGAAGAGCACTTAGCCGGAGAGGACCATCCTTGCGATCTATTTTTGCTCTTGTCGACCCGGACTTTTGTAAATTCGGAAATCTGGCCTGTCAAGTGCTGCTGGCAAGAATGTGAACCCGATAAACTTTGGAGAATTCGCTTCCCGCTCGGAGGCGGAGAGGCCGAATTTTGAGAGACCGCTGGCAGCGTGCGTTGTTTTCCAAAGGGAGGTCGTATATGCTATTTTTTAGCCAGAGATATTTCGCTTCTAGGGGATTAGCCATGGAAACCTTTGAAATGACGCCAAAGGATATATTGGATTCAAAAACGCGGGGTGAAGAATTTTTATTTCGAGTAATTGAAGAGAAATTCGAGGGTACAGTCGAGACTGTCAGGAAAAGGAGGGAGAAGGATATCGACGCTGAGATTGATGAGATCATTGACTGGCCCATAAGGCTTGAAGCCTATGCATATCTTGGCAATAAACATAAGGAACTCGTCCCGAAGTTGTCCCAAGAATTGCGGGCGCTGTGGGACACGTGGATTAGTTTGATGGAAGAGAGCGATGTTCCAGACAAAAGGGTATTCTGGCCCATTACGGATGTGGAATCGGTACCTATTAACCCTTTTGTGTTGCAAGAGTTAAGGGCGAATGGAACCGCCAGCTTTTGGGAAGCCCCGGATGCAGCTATCGAGTGTCACGTGGCAATGTTCCGGGTTAAGGAAACCTTGGGAATAGGGGGGTACGAGCGCTATTTCAATAATGCCCGGGAAATGATGGGAAATCTCTTAATAAACAAACATCTCTTTGATGATTCGACGAATCGAAGGATCCTTTGGCAAATCTCCCGGTCTCCTTCTCTCAGGAACGGGTTGAAGGAGCAGATGAGATTGGTTGCGCCTCAAATCAAGAAGATAATTGCCGAACAAGCGGAGGAAGTAAGCGATATGATTAGGACCATTAAAGACGAGGGCATCGACGATCCTGATGCCTTGGTTGGAAAGCGTATGTATGATGTTGACTTTTGGGCGGAGATCGGCTTTTTCCTTGCGCTTAACGATTTGGGAAAAGAGATGAACGATCTCGTAAAAATGCATGCCGAGAACTTGATAGACCAGAAGTATCCTAACGCCGGGTTTCATGATCGCGTAGACACAACCTGCTTGGCCCTATCGATGCTTAAGCTAGTCGATGCTGACCCATCGATGAGCGCCTCTATATCCGCCCTCGGATGGCTATTGAAACAGCAGAGCGACGAAGGCTTCTGGACAGCCGAGAATTTATCGGATAGGCCATTTGGCCATGTGGACAACATCATCTTCAAGGATGCCCTGATACCCTATAAAGTCCTCCCTACCGTAATGGTCCTCGAGACTATCGACCTGGTAAGAAACCTGCAGCCACTCCCTATTTGGAGTCCAAGGGGAGGATCCAGTATCTTTAGAAGAGATAGCCGCCTTCAAGCGATTGTCCCTTTTCCCACGCCAGAGGGTGCAACTTGGGACATGGTTAGGATTCGGATTTTATCATCAAAAGAAGCCGCGGAATTGAGGATTGGGGATGTTCAAGAAGGAAGAGATTACGAAGGAATGGGTTTCATGGATAGGAGAAGGACAAAAGAAAAGCGTCCAGACGTTATTTGGGATTTACTTATTTTTCTAGGCCAGGGCCACAGGCAAATTGATTTTCAAACAGAAGGGCTCCCCTTTCGCCGTGAAAACGTCAAGGCCTATATCAAAGACCTGAGAAAGCGCCTAATACATCTGTTTCAGATCAAAGACGATCCCTTTGAGGAGTACCGAAAGGTTAAGGCCTATAAACCAAAATTCACGATCGAAATCACCGTTGGAGCGTACGAAGAAGAATCTGACGTATAAGAGAAGGTCTTCCAGTCGGTGAAAAATCACTGAGGTCACAAAAAAGACCCTAAATTATTTCTAATTTATTCATTTTCAGTACATTGGCCTCAGCCGTATATCTAGTTTTCTGCAACAGGTCTCCTTCCCCAGTGAAATATTGCCATTAAGGGTGAGAACAAAAAAGGAGGCCTATGATGGACGAAGGTTCTGATGTTTTCACCCTGATTGATGAGCCCACCTATGTGGCTGACATAGAAAGCTTCATAGTAGCCTGGGTTCAGCGGCACTACGGCGGCAAACGGACATTCATTCCACCCGAGATTGCCAAAGACAAGCGGTCCACCGTCAAATGGATCTGGCAGGTACTTAATGATCTCGACCGACCCTGTGACTCCGGCTTAGTGAATTGCCGGGTCGAACTGATCAGGTACCTCGAGAAGCTGATGCGGACAGAGTTCGCCAGCACGGCGGATCTGCGGCAGCACGTCGAGCGGTACCTGAGTGGGCATGATGGCAGGCGACTGCCAGTCCCCCAGGCCATCAAGAGGGCCAGGAAGAAGCTGAAGCTGACCCAGAGCCAGCTGGCAGAACTGCTAGGCTTCAAGGACCACACCCTCATCTCCAAGTATGAGAAGGGGCAGAGGGTGCCTTCCGACAAGGTCATCAAATGGCTCAAGGAAGGTGGAATGTGACAGCAAAAGGCCAAGTGAAGGGTAACAGTCGGACCCCCGGTTATTCCGTCACATTCACCAGGGGAAAACGGGCTTCTATTTTAGCGTTTTTGGGCATGTCTCTGATGTCTCGAAAGCCTCGAAGCTACCGAAGCGCGGCCAATCCTCTGTCGCCCGCAGCCAGCCCGGCAAAAAGAGATGCCAGGCTGTTCTTGCCGGAGGGCTCCAGCCGCACCAAGCCGGCTGCTGCCCCGGAGGTGCTCTAATGGGCAGCCATCGTAGGAACCGACACAAGTACGGCAACTTTGTCATGCTGGGCAGGGACATGTTGCTGAGATGCCAGGAATGGAAGCAGCTCGGCCCGGCAGCCAAGCTTGCATATATCTACCTCAGGGCCAAGCATAACGGCAGCAACAATGGCGAAATCGGGCTTCACTACTCAGAGCTGAAGACCGTGAGGGGGCTCTCCGCCCCCTCAACGGTCTCGAAAGCCTTTAAGGAATTGGAGAAGGCCGGTTGGATCAGAAGGACCAAGCTTGGAGGGTTGTTCAGGTATTCGAACCTGTACGAGTTGACGGGTAGGTATGACGATCACGTTACGGATTCGCGTCCGGTGGGTATGGCAGAATATAAAAAGACTTCAATTCCCGAAGCGTCAAAACACCCCCCGACACTCCAGAATCCGAAGAAGGGCAAGGCTGGCATAGGAGAGCCGGCCGTTTCCACTGGGGATGTGATTTCGGAAAACGAAGAGTCACACTCCATTTCGCGCAGTTGAGGTCGGCCATGAAGAAGATGCATGTGGTCAACATTGCGGGGCGGACTGCGATGCCTTCTGAGATGGTCGATGGAGGATTGATGGAACAGCCGGCTTGCGGGGGTGTCCCATGGAGGTAGTGGGGACAGCTCGCACGATCGGCAACATAACGGGCCAGGGGCTTCTCACAGTCCACGAGCTCAGCTTCTACCTGGGGGTAAGTCCCTACACCATCTATCGGTGGGTGGAAAGGCAGGAGATCCCCATCTTCAAACGGAAAGGTCTCGGGATCCGGTTTAGGAAAGAGGAGATCGATTCCTGGCTCGAGAAGAGTAAATGCCGGCCTCTGCCCGACCCCCCCGACCTCACCGACTTGACAAGACCTCCTAGAAGCACTAAGAAAAGATCGCATGGTGAAACAGGAGGTACTGGCGAGATGCCGAAAGGCAAAATCAAGTCTCGTCATAACTATGGCTTCGGAGCAATCTACCAGAGAAGAACGAAACAGGGAATTATCAGGTGGTGCATCGACTACAGGGACGCCGCAAGAAAAAGGGTTCAGAGGGTCATCAGGAATGCCCAGACCCCAGAAGACGCCGCCCTGGCTCTCCGGGCGGCGGTCTCCGAGTCCAGGGACAGAGAGCTTGGGATTCGACAGAAGCCCGGACGTATCAGCTTCACAAAGTTCTCCGAAATGTATCTTGAGAACTACGCCAAGATCAATAAGAGGAGCTGGACGACCGACGTGAGCTACGTGAAGAGCATGAATTCCAAGTTCGGCTCTCTATACCTGGACGAGATCTCTCCTCTCGAGACCGAGAGCTACAAGGCGGCTCGGCTCAGGCAAGGCGTAAGGCCTTCTACGGTTAACAGGTGCCTTGCAATCCTCCGGAAGATGCTCAGGCTGGCCGTTGAGTGGGGTTATCTGCCGAAGGACGCCGTCCCGAAGATGAAGTTCTTCCCGGAAAAGGACAACATTAAGGAACGGATCCTCGCCCCCGACGAGGAACGGCGGCTGTTTGGAGCAAGCTCCTCCGCCCTCAGGCCCATCTTGACCGTCGCCCTAAATACTGGGATGCGGCTAGGAGAGATTCTCGGTCTAAGGTGGAACCAAGTGGACCTGAAATCAAGAACGATCAGAGTCGAACGCACAAAGTCAGGGAAAATCAGGTTCATCGAGATCAACTCTCCCCTACTCCACGAACTAAGCCACCTGAAGGGCACTGACGGCCGGAGCCCTTACGTCTTCCCAAACCCGGCCACCGGGAAGTCCCTGACGACCGTCAAGACCGCTTTTAAGGCTGCCTGCCGAAGGGCCGAGATTCACGGCCTTAGGTTTCATGACCTAAGACACACGTTCGCCACCCGCCTGAATATGCTTGGTGTCGACCCGATCACGATCAAGGAGCTCCTGGGGCACAGCTCTCTTAAGCTCACGGAACGCTATACGCATTCGAACCAGGAGCAGAAACGAACGGCGGTAGAACGGCTGGCTGGAGACTCCCAATCGGGTCAAGATCTGTTACGTATTTGTGACGCGGCGGGCGAGGCCAAGGATCCTGCGGCTGTATCTCATGTTATTTCAACGATTTGAGAGAGGATGAGTAGAAACGAGCATCGGACTGTGGATCCGAATGTTGGGGGTTCAAATCCCCTCACTCACCCTTCAGTTTATTTCCCGATACCCGCGTCATGCCGAAGAGCATAGCGAAAGGTTCGCCAGAGGCTACGGAAACCCTTCAAACACCCGTCCGCGCGCGATCGAGGCGTTGGTCCCATACCCTCTTCTCGTGGCCCTAGTGCCTTCGGACCGCGTCAGGCCCTTTAGGAGCCTCCTATGCAGCCCGAATACCCACCCGTATCCCCCCCCTTGGCGAGTCCGCAAGAGATAAGCCGGTCGTGAATACGCGATAGCTGGCGAGGCATATCGGCCTCACATTAATGGGGCCAGACAGTACCTTGACAACCTCTAGTTCAGGACTTATATTGTATTTAGCGGGGTTTACAGATTAGAAATCGCACTCTTTTAGGACAAGGGGGTTATTCTTTTCTCTTAATTTGCTTATCTTTTTCTATAGATGCGGCATATGCCCAAAAAATCATTTGAGGGGGGAAGAAGTGTTTAGAAAGTTTTTATTCGCTCTCTCGGCATTGATTCTATGTCTTTGTTTGGTGCCAACGGTAAGGACGCAGCAGAAAGAGGCCGGACGGCTCCTCAGGGGCCGAAGTGATTTTCTCCGTCATAGGCCCCTAGGTATCATGCCGAAGGTTGCCGGTACGATGATCATTCAGAGTTCCAGTGCGCAGGCAAACCCAGGTCGAACCATTAAAGTCTATGACCTCGGCTATTACCCCGGCGGAACCTGGTCCGAGCCGCGGGGCATCAACGATTTTGGAGTAGTCGTTGCGTTTGGTGACATTGCCAGCGGGTACACCCGTCCCATCGGGGTTCCATTGTTTGGGCCGAAGGCCTTCCAGTGGTTCGACCTCGGCACTTTGGGAGGGGACAGAACCGACACTGAAGTGATGTGCATGGGCGTGGCCGACACGGGAATGATCGTAGGCCACTCTGCGATTCCGGGCAACGAGATTGTCCACGCTTTCGCCTGGACCCCGAAATCCGGCATTGTGGACATCGGTGCCCTCGGCGATGATCACAGTTTCAGCCTGGCCTATAACGTCAACAAATCCGGAACCCTCATTGTTGGCTGGAGCAGCAGTGAATTCATGGGACCTGAGAGCCTTCCTGTGGTATGGACGCCGAAGGTCATGTGGGGGCGGCATGGGCCTGCGATCACCTGGAAAATCCAGAAGCTCGATACGACAGGCTTTGAGGGGGCCAATTCCTGGTACGCGACGGCTGTAAATGACTTTGGCCAAATCATTGGCACGGCCACAACCGCTGATGGTTTCCAAATTGCCGTTCTCTGGAATCCCCTCCCCGGCGGAAAAGAGTGGAAGATCATGCAGCTTCCTGTTCCCCCGGATGACCCCAACGCCGCGCCCAGTGACATCAACAACAAGGGTGAAATCGTGGGCTATTTTGAGGCGGCCGACTTGAGCGTCTCGTTTCCGGCTTTATGGAAACCCATGGTCCCTCGGAGGAGCGTCTACGACGTGACCCGGCTTACCACTCTGACCGGTTCGGAGCAAGGCTGGGCCGAGGCAAACGGAATCAACGACGTCGGCGACATCGTGGGCGACAGCTACGATGCCAACTGGAACTGGTTTGCCACCCGCTATAGTACCCAGGACCCCAGTTTCATTAAAGTGCTTGGCTTTCCGGGAACGTGGAGTTGGGCTTATAGGGTGAACAACAACCATATTGCGGTGGGTTCGTATGGCAGCGACACCATCCCGGAAAACACAGCCGCCGTGAAGTTCAAATAAGACGCCAGGGACCAGAAGTCAGCGTTTCGGACTGCGATAACGGCTCAATAGTCTGCGGAAAAAGTCGAATCAGTGACCTCAGCGGCTAAAGCCGCTGATGAACGCAAAGCGCTTATCGTAGCGCTAAAGCGCTGCCTGACCTGCCCGCCATCAACGTGCCACCCCTGAAATAACCACCTGCCCCCCGCTCAATGTGGCCCCTGAAGTGAGACTTTCAAGCATTGGAGGTCATCAGATTAAAGGGATACCCTTGGAATATTGTGACCCGCCCCCGATCAATGTACCAGCCCTTGAGTGAATTTTCCAGCCAAATATGCCTCCGGAGCCGGCGGCCTATAGCCTAAGGAGCTATGCGGCCTGAAGCGATTGTATTCCCTTCGCC
>JBEKXF010000037.1:0-23577 GCA_049512315.1 Candidatus Aminicenantales bacterium
GATCAAGTGCGGACCCGAGGAGGGCCTTTTCGAACTCGTGGACTTTTACGGGCGCAGGTTCCTGATCGACATGCGGCGTTATCCCGAACTCCATGACCGGTTGCGGGTCGGGGCCTTCCTGATCAAGCTGCTGAGCGGCGTCCTCTTCGACACCATTGTGATGAGCGGCGTTCCCGTCCACCAGATCAAGGAGCCGAAGGCATGACCATCTACATCATCAAACATCCGACGCCGGGATTTCGCGGATGCGTGTTCGGCGTTGACTTTCACAACGGCCAGGGCTCGACCTCGGACCTGACCCAGCTCTGCGATCTGCTGGACGTTGGCAAGGGCTACAAGATCATCGGTCCACTCAGCGACGAGCAGAAGGCCGACCTCTTGGCCTTCAAGAAGGCGCGTCAACCGTTCAAGGACGCTCAGAAGGCTTTCGCAAAGCAGCCCCCTGCGGGGCCTGATTGGACTAACATCATTAAGTGAAACAATCCGTCACGGGACGGAAATTTAAACAGGAGGCCATGATAATGGCAGACAAGATTTATGTGGTTCGGCACCCCGATCCAACTTTTCGGGGATTCGCGGCGGGTATCGATTTTTACGGTGGGAAAGGCACGACGACCTCCATCCAGAGCGCGATGCAGGCGGTGAAAGGGGCCGGCTGCGTGATTGAAAATCCCGATCACGCCGTCGAGGTCCAGGACGCCCTCAAGGGCCAGGACCAGGCGGTGCAGGACGCGGCCAAGTCCAAGGCGGAGCATGAGCGGCTGTTCGAGCAAAGCGCGGCCGTGGAACACCTCCGCAAACGTGGGTAGAATCAACTGAAAGGAAAAAAAGATGGACGAAAAAAAAGTCAGCAAGATGGAGGGGATCGATATCGCCGCGTCGATTATGGCGGGCGTTCGGATCCCGAAAGACAAGGACGTCGGGCGGCCTGTCGTGAACGCAGCTGGTGAGATCATCGGCCACACGACCACGGAGGCCATGCCCACGATCCAGGATGCCGCGGACGTCCTTCTTGTAGGGATGAGGGCGGAGGCCGAGAAGAGGAAGGCCGAGATCGGGAAGATGCTCGATGAGGCCGCCGAAATCGCGTGGCAGGCCGGAAAGAAGACGCGGCCCCGGCTGAACTTCCTCTCCTTCACGACGAAGCTTGACGTTCAAGCGAAACTCGCGGAGCTCGGGGCCAAGCGGGACAAGATAAACCGCGCGATCGATGAAGCACTCGCGGCGCTGGGTGACGCCCCGGAGTACAAAGAATGGCGACGTGCCGTCGGCGAGCAGCGGAATGACATTCGGGACGTTTTCGACGGGAAGGCTTGAGCGGTGAAGGTCGAACGCCCGGAATATTTAGTTGAGACCACGACGGCGACGGTCGGCCTGGACGCCGGAGGCCTGATCGTCGTTCGGCTATTCTCGGGGCTTGAGCTCGAGATCGACGCTCGGAAGACGGGCCTCATCCAGGCGGCGCCCGAGTATGCCGAGTTCAAGAAAACCGTCGCGGAGCAGCGGCGCGCCATTCAAGACGCCTGGGACCTCAAGATTTGACATGGCGAGGGGGCGGGGGCAAACCGGCGATGCTAGATAAAAATCGAAGCGGGAAGTCGTCGGCCTCGCCTCCTCATTTCTCAATTGGACGAATAGGGCAGAGCCCAACTCAAGGCGGAGAGTTCGAGTGGCGGGATTTAAGGCTTCTTGGCCCGGACCATCCGGGCCTCGAGCCACTTATCAACGAGGTCGAGGCGAAACAGGACCCGGCGCTTTAATTTGACGTGCGGCAGCCCTTCCCGCATTAGGTTTTCGACCGTCCCCTTGCTTACCCGGAGGTAGGCCATCAAATCCTTCTTGGATAGATATTCCGAACCCATGCGCGCATTGTAGCACATTAGCGCCCCAGGGGGAACAGGCCAAAAAGAAATCGCTTGACTTTAGCCTTTTAGCGTCTATAATGGAGATAGATGAACATTAATGAACAGGCTAAGACGGAGGTCATGATGGATAATTTCTTGACGGTCGAGGAGATCTGCGGGCTCCTCAAGGTTAAACGCGGCACCGCGATCCGGTGGATTTCGTCCGGGCGCCTTCGCGCATTCAAGCCCGGTGGAGGCAGGGTTTGGCGCGTGACCCGGAACGACTTCCAGCGGTTCATTAAGGGCGGCCCGGACTTCCGGGCGAAATTCATTGAGAAGGGGAGGACAAAATGTTGACGAGTGGATTCTACAATTTCACCGAGCACAAGAGCCCGCCGATGGTGAACGTCGAGACCAACTTTGGCGGCGTCTGCATCGACTTCACGGACGATGATGGCGACGAACTGAAGATTGTCCTGGCGCCGGGCGGACTCTCGGCCGTTCTCCAGGCGCTTGACAAGGCGGGCTATCTCGCCCCGTGGAAGAAGGAGCAGCCGAAAAAAGCCCAGGCGCGGAAATCCTTCGAGATCCCAATGGTCGCGCAGGCGTTTCCCGCCTGACCTTTTCGGAGGGCCAGGGCCCGTGTCCTGGCCCAAATCAAAGGGCCATGCGATGAACGAAGAAATTAGACAACTTCTAACTAAAAAAGAGGCCGCCAAATGTTTGCGGATTTCCGTCCGCACTCTCGACCGCCTAACCAGGCAGCGACAGATCAGATTTATCCAGGTCGGGAGTCGAAAGCGGTTTGACCCTGAGGATGTTGAGGCCTTTGTCCAGAAAACCCATTTCGATATTTCGCGGAAACGAAGGTGATTCCGCGTGAACGAAAAGAGAGACCGACCCTACTTGAGCGACCGGCGGTGCGGCCGCTGCCTCGTGCCCTTCGAAACGACAGAGCGGCGCGAGGGCGGATGGCTGTACGTGACCTTTCGCTGCCCGTCGTGCGGCTATAAGAGTGTCGTCACGTTCTCGCCGCAGGAACTTCAGGAATGGGAGCGGAGGAGATCATGACGAAGAAGGAACGGAACCTCAAACTCATCGGCGGGAAGTGGTATGCCGACTGGACCTTCGGCGGGAAGCGTCATCGTGAATTCGCGGGCTACACGCTGGCCCAGGCCCGGAATACGCTCGTGAAGATGAAGGCCGAGCTGCTTGA
Organism: Candidatus Aminicenantales bacterium; assembly: GCA_049512315.1. Lineage (GTDB taxonomy): Bacteria > Acidobacteriota > Aminicenantia > Aminicenantales > Saccharicenantaceae > DATKJS01. The sequence goes on from JBEKXF010000037.1 coordinate 3,061, forward strand.
TATCGCCCGGGGATTCAAGAAGGCCGAGGTCGAGGACGTGCCCTTCGCGGCGTTCGCGGACATCTTCCTCGAGACGTACTGTCGCCCGAATAAACGAGCCCCCGAGCGCGACGAAATCAGCCTGGCCCACGCCAAGGCCTTCTTCGAGGGCAAAACCCTGCAGGCCATCGGAGCCCAGGGCATCGAGGGCTATAAGGCCGCCCGTCGCGCCGAGGTTGCACCGGGCACGGTCAACCGCGAGTTGGCCGCGATTCGGACGCTCCTGGTCAAGGCGGTCGAGTGGGGCAAGCTCGAATCAAACCCCATGGCCAAGGTTCGAAGATTCAAGGAACCGGCGCCCCGGGAACGGTTCCTAACGCGGGACGAGGCCGGGCGCCTAATCGACGCGGCCGCGCCCCCTCTCAAGCCGATCCTCACCGTCGCCCTGGGCACGGGCATGAGACGCGGTGAGATCCTCAACCTCAAGTGGAAGGACGTCGATTCAGTCCTCGGCCAGATCTCGATTACGATGTCGAAGAGCGGCAAGCCCCGGAAGGTTCCGATGAGCGGCGCCGTCGCCGAGGCCCTGGGCGCGGTCCCCAGGCGCGGAGAGTATGTCTTTATGAACGGCGAGTCGGGCCAATCCGTCACGTCCATGATGGACGCGTTCAGGGCCGCCTGTGCTGCAGCCAAGATCACAGGCTTCAGGTTCCATGACTGCCGCCACACGTTCGCAAGCCGGGCGCTCGAAGCCGGGGCGGACCTCGTGTCCGTCTCGAAGATCCTGGGGCATTCGTCGGTCGCGATGACGGCGAAATACCTTCACGCGAGTGGCGAAGGGCAGCGCCGGGCAGCCGAGCTTATGGGCGCGTTCCTGGACCCGACACGACAAAAAGTTGACACCCCCCGGACGACCGAGATTCCGACCTCTACCGTAACTCTAGCAAAGACAGACAATTAAGCGGGCCCGCCACGAAATCCGGGCCGCCGATATTCGGCAGGTCCGTCAGCTTGTCCGCTTTCTTCGCGGGCCTCATCATGGGACCTCCTCGCCGTCCCGCTTCTCGGGCTTATGAGAGATCGGATGGCGGAGGGAGAGGGATTCGAACCCCCGTTCCGGAGACCGGAAAGCGGTTTTCAAGACCGCCGCCTTCAACCACTCGGCCATCCCTCCGCGCGTTCATTTGACGATCCGTTCGAGTCCGTTCATGTACGGCCGCAGGGCCTCGGGGATGACGACCGAGCCGTCCTTCTGCTGGAAGTTCTCGAGGATGGCGCTCACCGTGCGGCCGACCGCCAGGCCGGACCCGTTGAGGGTATGGACGAACTCGGTCTTGGCCTTGGGCTCCCGTTTGAAGCGGATGTTGGCCCGGCGCGCCTGGAAATCGACACAATTCGAGCACGACGAGATCTCCATGAAGCCGTTCCGGCTCGGCATCCAGACCTCGAGGTCGTACGTCTTCGCGCTGGCGAAGCCCATGTCCCCGGTGCAAAGGAGGACGACCCGGTGGTGAAGTCCCAGCCGCTTCAGGATCTCCTCGGCCGATGCAGTCATGAACTCGAGCTCATCGAAGGACTTCTCCGGGAGACTGAAGATCATCATCTCGACCTTGTTGAACTGGTGCTGGCGGATGAGCCCGCGAACGTCCTTGCCGTAGGAGCCGGCCTCACTCCGGAAGCACGGCGTGTAGGCGGCGAACCGCCGGGGCAGGACGCTTCCTTCGAGAATCTCGTTCCGGAAGATATTCGTCAGCGGCACCTCGGCCGTGGGGATGAGGTACCAGTCGAAGCCCTCGAGCTTGAAGAGGTCCACCTTGAACTTGGGAAGGTTTCCCGTCCCGGTCAGGCTCTCGGCGTTGGCGATGAACGGCGGCAGGACCTCTGTGAATCCTCGTTCCCGGGTGTGGAGGTCGAGCATGAAGCTGATGAGGGCCCGCTCCAGCCGGGCGCCCGCGCCCATGGAGACGGCAAATCGGGAGCCTGTGATCTTGGCCGCCCGCTCGAAGTCCAGGATGCCCAGGCGCTCGCCGATGTCCCAATGGGCCTGGGGCTCGAAACCGAAATCCGGTTGAGCGCCCCAGCGCCGGACTTCCCGGTTGTCGTCGGAGCCGCGGCCGACGGGAACGGATTCGTGGGGGACGTTCGGCATATTGAGCAGCGTCTGCCGGATCTCTTCTTCGACGGCCTTGAGACGCTCGTCGAGGCCGGAGATCTCGTCGCCGACCTTCCTCATCTCCAGGATCCGGGAAGAGGCGTCCGCGCCTTCCTTTTTCATCCGGGAGATCTCCTCGGAAGCCTTGTTCTTCGCCGCCCGGAGCTCCTCGACCGCGAGGAGGACGTCCTTCTTCTCACGGGAGGCCCGGACGAAGTCCGCGAGGTCGATCCTCTGGCCCCTCGTCCCGAGTCTATTTTGAACGAAATCAAGATGTTCCAGAACATACTTCGGGTCTAGCATGCCCCCGATTATAGCACAGGTCGCCGCCGTCGAAAAAAGGAATTCTACGGATTTTTGACATCGGGGACCCGATTGGTCAACAATAGACGCGATGGAAACAAAGCCGGGCGAAAAATCCTTTGAAGGACTCATCCAGGTCTACACGGGGAACGGGAAAGGGAAGACGACGGCCGCGCTCGGCCTAGCCTTCCGGGCCGCGGGCCATGGGATGAAGACGTATATCGGCCAGTTCCTCAAGGGGCAGCCGACCGGCGAGATCCGGGCCTCCGAAAAGCTGGCCCCGCTCATCCGGATCGAGCAGTTCGGCCGCAAAGGTTTCATCCACGTCACCAATAGCGTCGACGACGCGGACGTCGACCGGGCCCGCCGGGGCCTCCGGAAGTCGCTCGAGGCCATGCTCTCGGGCGAATTCCGGATCATCGTCCTCGACGAGGTCAACACGGCCGTCCATTTCAAGATCCTCTCCGAACAGGACGTCCTGGATTTCCTGGCCCGGAAGCCCGGGGACGTCGAGGTCGTCCTGACGGGCCGCTACGTCCCCCCGGTGATCATCGAGAGAGCCGACCTGGTGACCGAGATGCGGGAGCTCAAGCATTACGGCGACCGGGGCGTCAAGGCCAGGGAAGGCATCGAGAAATGAGGAGGATCCCGAAACCTTTCGGGAAAAGCCCGTTCCTCCCGCTGATGGAGAAGGCGGAGTTCGAGCGCCTCGTGGAGGAGGCCCTGGCCGGCATCCCGTCGCGCTTCAAAAAGCTCATCGAGAACCTGACCGTCATGGTCGAGGACGAGGCGCCGCCCGGCCGGCCCCTTCTGGGCCTCTACCACGGGGTGCCGTACACGCACCGCAGCCCCGGATATTACGGGAACATCCCGCCCGACGTCATCGTCATTTACCAGGGTCCGATCGAGAGGATCTCCCGCGGGCCCGAGGAGATCAAGGACAACGTCCGGGACACCGTCCTTCACGAGGTCGGCCACTATTTCGGGATGGGGGAAGACGAGCTCCGGGAGATCGAAAAGGCCGTCAGGAGATCGCGGCCGGGAGAAAAAAAATGAGCAAGCCCCTCGAAGGCGTCTACGTCGCCCTGACCACACCCTTCGTCGATGACGAGGTCTCGACGGACAAGGTCTGGGACAACGTCCGGAAATACAACCGGACGGACCTCGCGGGATACCTGGTCCTGGGCTCGACCGGGGAAAGCGTTTCCCTGACGGACGCGGAGTCGGAGAAGCTGGTCGAGGCCGTCCTCGCCGCGTCCGCTCCGGGAAAAAAGGTTCTTGTCGGGACGGCCCGTGAATCGACCAGGGGAACGATCGAGTTCACGAACAGGTTCGCGGGCCGCGGGATCGCCGCCGCCCTTGTCCGGCCGCCGTCCTACTTCAAATCGAGGATGACGCGGGAGGCCCTCAAAGCGCACTATCTGGCCGTGGCCGAGGCGAGCAAGGTTCCGATCCTCATTTACAACATGCCCCAGAACACGGGGATTTCCCTCGAGCCCCGGCTCATCGTCGACCTCGCCCCGCACCCGAACATCGCCGGAGTCAAGGAAAGCTCGGGCAGCCTGGCTTTCCTGGGCGAAGTCATCCGGGAGGTCCCCGCAGATTTCTACTATTTCCTCGGTTCCGGCCACGTCGTCTACCCGGGCCTCGAGATGGGGGCGTCCGGCGCCATCCTGGCCGTGGCCAACGCCGCTCCCGAAATGAGCGCCGGTATCTACAGGCTGTTCAAGGCGGGGAAAAAGGACGAGGCCCGGAAGCTCCAGCTCGACCTCATCCCCCTCAACAAAGCGTTAGTGGACGTTTACGGGATCGCCGGCCTCAAATACGCCCAGGACCTCCAGGGTTTTTACGGCGGACCCGCCCGGCTTCCCCTTCTCCCGGTCGAGGACGAAGGGAAGCGGGAGATCGAGTCGCTCCTCGGGAAGCTCGGGCTGTCTCCTGCCTGAGGCGGGACAAAAAAACGACCGTGCACCCTGCTCCGACAGCTCCCTCCCTGCGTGTCCCCCGCCGCCGGCTCAGGCGAGGCTGACTGCCGCACAAGACACCCTCCCGCTGCCGCTGCTACCTTCCGGTCCTGACGGGATTCACGGGCGGCGCTTTGCACAGGGCCCCGGCCCTCAACGCCACGTTCGGAGGCACCGGCCAGAAAGAGAGAAGCCTCGGCAGGGGGTTCAACCCCACTGGAGCGGATTGTGGGTTACAGGGCACCGCTGGCTCCCCGTCTAGCACGGTCGAGCCTTTATTATACACCGGAAGGGGTCAAACCGATATTCCCTTTTCCCCCGGCCTGGAGTAAAATAAATAGGTTATCATTTCCGGAGGATAAGCTATGTTCTTTGCGGATTACACGTTTTTCCTTCTCATCCCTCCCCTGATCCTGGCTCTTTACGCCCAGGCCAGGGTCAAAGGGGCCTACAGGAAATACAGCCAGATATACGCTTCGTCGAGGATCTCTGGAGCCCAGGCCGCCCATGAGCTCCTCCAGGCGAGCGGGGCCGGCGACGTCAAGATCGAAAAGATGCCCGGGGAGCTCACCGACAACTACGACCCCCGGACCCGCGTCCTCCGACTCTCCGAAGGCGTTTATGAAAGCTCGTCCATCGCCGCCCTCGGGATCGCCGCCCATGAAACGGGCCATGCCATCCAGCACCAGACCCACTACCAGCCCCTCCACCTGAGGAGCGTGATCTATCCGGTGGCGAACCTCGGCTCGACGCTGGCCTTCCCGCTGTTCTTCATCGGCTTCATCTTCAGCCGCAGCGGCCCGAGCATCCTGATGGACATCGGAATTCTCCTCTTCACGGGCGCGGTCGCTTTTTCCGTGATCACGCTGCCGGTCGAGTTCAACGCCTCGAAAAGGGCCCTGGTCCTGCTCGAGGAGCGGCAGTTCCTGACTCCGGACGAGATGACCGGCGCGCGGCAGGTCCTCAAGGCCGCCGCCCTGACCTACGTCGCTTCGACGGCTATGGCCGCGATGCAGCTCCTGAGGATGTTCATCCTCCGCCGGTCCCACGACTAGGTTCGCGGCCGGCCTCGCTTTCCCGGTTGACTCCCCCTCCTCCGCCCTGTTATTCTGCCTGTCTCATTCCAATCCGCCGCCGCGGCGGACAGGTCCGCGGCTGAAAAGAGGACCGATGGGCCGGATACTTTCACTCAAACGCAGGCAGTTTTTCAAGGAATCCGCCCTCGGGGTCTTCGGGACCGGGCTGGCCGCCCGGGGGGGCGTGCCGTGGGGACAGGAACAGACCGAAGCTCCCCTCAGGATCCGGGAATACCGGGTCCTGGGCCGGACCGGCTTCAAGGTGTCCGACCTCGGCTGCGGCTCCATCATGGACGCCGGCGTTCTCCGGGCCGCCTTCGAGGCCGGCATGAACTATGTCGACAGCGCTGAAGAGTATCCGGGCCACCACCGGATCGTTGCCAAGGCCATGAAGGGCCGTGACAGGAAGTCCGTGTTCATCACGACGAAGCTCGAGGTCCAGGAAGACAAGTCAAAAGAGGGGTTCCTCAAACGGGCCCGCAAGGCCTTGGAAGAGCTCCAGCTCGAATCCGTTGACTGTCTGATGATGCACATGCCCGAGAAGGCCGCGACACTCAAGACCGAGGGATTCCATGCAGCGATGACCGAGCTTAAGGCCGAGGGCCGGGTCCGCTTCGTCGGAATTTCCAACCACGGGTCGTTCTGGTTCCGCGACCCGGAGGAGACCATGGAAAAGGTCCTCGGGGCGGCCGCCGAGGACGGCCGCTTCGACGTCGTCCTCATGGCCCACAACTTCCTCCGCCGTGACCGGTCGGAAAAGGTCCTGGAGCTCTGCGGCCGGAAGGGGATCGGGGTGGCCCTGATGAAGACGACCCCGATCGCCATCTATGAAACCCTGAAGTCCCGGATCGAGGACCTGGAAAAGAAGAAGCAGGCGGTCGATCCTCTCTACGCCGGCGGCCTGAAGCGCTACAAGGAGAGGTTCGAAGCCGCCCGGGAGTTCGTCGAGACGCACAACCTCCGCGACGCCGGCGAGATCCGGGACGCGGCCGTCCGGTTCGTCCTCGGCAACCCGAACGTCGGCACCGTCTGTTGCCTGGTGAAGACGTACCAGGAGCTCGATGGGTTCATCCGCCTCTCCGGGACACGGCTGGGCGGGGCGGACAAGTCCCGGCTCACGGCCTACCGGGAAGGCTGCGGCGGGCTCTATTGCCGCCATGCCTGCGGAGTCTGCGAGCCGCGCTGCCCGCACGGCGTTCCGGTCAACACCATCATGCGCTACCAGCATTATTTCGCGGCCCAAGGCCGGGAGAAGGAGGCCATGGGGCTTTACGGCCGGATCCCCGGGGCCAGGGCGGACGCCTGCCGGACCTGTCCGGGCCACTGCGAATCCGGCTGTCCCTACGGCGTCCCCATCCAGGGCATGCTCATCGCCGCCCACGACACCCTGACCCTGGCCTAGGCCCGGGATCGGGCCGCGAGGTCAAAGCGGTCGGTCACGCCCCCGCCGGACGTCTTGCGCCGTCCAAGAATCAGGACATCTGTATCCCTATATATACTATCGGATTATGTGATTTACTGCCTGAAGAGCCTGACTCCTGCCGGCGGAGAATCTCCCGGCCGGATCGGCCGCCCTCCGGCCCCTGAAGAATGACGTCAAGCAGGGGAAAAGGCCTCCCCTCTCCATTTTGCGCCATTTTGGCACGCCTCTTGCATGTTATGAGGACGAAGTGAGGAGGTCAAAATGAAAGCCTTAACAACCGTTTTAGCAGTCCTTTTCCTGTTCTCGGCCGCTTTCCCCCAGACGAAGGACCTGGGAATGGGGGCGTACTCTAACGAAAAGGGCCCCATCATGCTGGCCGTTGACTCCAGCCTTGTTTCCTTGCAGATGAAGGAACCTTACGTGATGTTCGTCGTCTACATGGCGGCGAGGGATAGCAACCAGAACATCGTGGTGAGCAGGGACGGCATCGTCATGGTCTACAAGGGCCAGGAATACAAGATGCCCTCCCTCAAGGCTCTCCGGCAGGACTACAAGGGCGAGATCCACGATCTCAGCTTTTATCGGCACCTGGGGAAGGAAGGGCTGATCGCCACATGGATCAGGCTCTACAGATTCCCCGACCAGGGCGATTTCTTCCCTCCCAATTCCATGAACGCCCAGGTCGTGACGGACGAGGGGTCGATGGCGGCTCAGCTCGGCTTCCGGACCAAGTGTTATTTCAAGAACCCGGGCTTCCAAAACGGCGACAAGCTCGTCATCCGGGTCACGGCCAAGAACAACCCCGCCCTCGGCGGAGAGGTCGAGGTCATTCTCAAGTAAGATCCTTTTCCTTGCGTACGTCCCGGCCCGGGCTTCCCCCGCCCGGGCCGGGACCCTCTCTTGAGGGCTCCCATATTGACAGCCCCCAGCCCAAGTGATACATAGGATTTTCTGATCTCGACAAGGAGGTCCTCATGAATCACCCGCGCGCGGGACGCTTCTTCCTCTTCCTGACCATCGCCACCTTCGCCGCGCCTGTCCTCATGGCCCAGACGGCGCCCGAGAAATTCCTCGGCTTCAAAGTCGGCGCCGACCGGAAGCTGGCCGATTACGGCCAGATCACCGCCTATTTCCAGAAGCTTGCTCAGGAGTCTCCGAAGATCAAGCTGTTCACGATCGGCGAGTCGGTCCAGAAAAGGCCGATGATCATGGCCGCGATCTCCACGCCCGAAAACCTGGCCAGGCTCGACCGGTGGAAGGAGATCACCCACAAGCTCCGTGACCCGCGTCTGACGACCGCCGAAGAGGCCCGCAAGCTCGCCCGCGAAGGCAAGGCTATCGTCCTCATCACCTGTTCCATCCATTCCACGGAGATCGCCGCCTCCCAGATGTCCATGGAGCTTGCCTATGACCTCGTTACGGGCAAAACGTTCTATGACGCCAACAAGATCCTCAGCGACGTCATCGTCCTCCTGGTTCCCACCCATAATCCCGACGGCAACCAGATGGTCGTCGACTGGTACAAAAAATACGTCGGCACGAAGTACGAGGGCGGCAACATGCCCTGGCTCTATCATTATTACGCGGGCCACGACGACAACCGCGATTGGTTCATGTTCAACCTTCCGGAGACCCGGGCGGTGAGCAAGGTCGACTACCAGGATTGGCTGCCTCAGATCCACATCGACGAACATCAGCAGGGATCGAACGGAGCCCGGCTCTTCATCCCTCCCTTCATGGACCCTCCCCTTCCCAACATCCAGCCGATGGTCTGGAGGACCGTCAACCTCATGGGCACGGCCATGGCCTACGACCTCCAGAAGCACGGCCTGAGCGGGGTCGTCAACGGCCGATCCTACACGGCCTGGTGGATCGGGGCCTGCGATGACACGCCATGGCTCCATAACATTGTCGGCATTCTGAGCGAGGCCGCCTCGGTCCGGGTCGCAAGTCCGATGTCCATCGAGCCGAGCGAGATCCCGGATTCCTTCTACGAAAAGCGGACGGATTTCATCGACCCCTGGCCGGGCGGCTGGTGGCGGCTCCGCGACATCGTCGACTACGAGCTCGTCCTGTCCAAGAGCCTGGTCAAGGCGGCGGGTCTCAACAAGGAAGATCTGCTGCTCAATTTTTACCAGATGTATAAGGATTCCGTCGAGAACGTGGACCGGGGCCAGCCCTACGCCTTCGTCATCCCGGCGAAGCAGCGCGACTACCAGACCATGTGGAAGATGGTCGAGATCCTGATGATGGGCGGCGTCGAGGTCCACCAGGCCAAGGCCGACTTCTTGGCCGGCGGCCGGCTTTACGGCGCCGGATCGTTCGTCGTCAAGATGGCCCAGCCTTATAAAACCTATGCTTGGGCGCTCCTCGAAAAGCAGAAATACCCCGACATCCGCCAGTTCCCGGGCGGCCCCCCTGTCCCGCCTTACGACAATGCGGCCTGGACGCTTCCCCTCCAGATGGGCGTCGCCTGCGACCAGGTTGACGAGCCTTTCGAGGCCAAGCTCGAAAAGATCGACAAGGTCCCCTACCCCAAGGTCCCGGCGCAAGGCGGGCGGGCCTATTTTGCCCTCGATTCCCGGGCCAATGCGTCCTACGCCATGGTCTTCGCCCTGCTGAAGGAACAGGCGGAGGTCTGGCGGACGAAGACAAAGGCGTCCCTCAAGGGGATCGACGTCCCCGCAGGAAGCTTCATCGTCAAGAACTCGGCCGCGGTGAAAAAGGTCCTTCCTGCCCTCGCGGAAAAATACCATATGGCCGTCCTCGATCTCGACGACCTCGGCGGCGTCGAAAAGGCGCCGGTCAAGAACCCGCGGATCGGCCTGTTCCAATCCTGGCGCGCCAATATGGACGAGGGCTGGACGCGCTACGTCTTTGACGACATGGGCATCCCCTTCAAATCGCTTCATAACGAAGACATCAAGGGGACCAAGGACAAGAAAGCCGACCTGCGGGCCGACTACGACGTCATCGTCTTTGCCGACGAGAACGCCAACACGATCAAGGGCACCCGGCCGGGGGCCGGCGGGCCTGGCGCGCCCGGCGGCGCCGAGTCCCCGATGGCCCGGATGTTCCGGATGATGGCCGTCGTGCCGCCCGAGTACGAAGGCGGCATCGGCCAGGAGGGCGTCGACAATCTCAAGGCGTTCGTCGAGAAGGGCGGGATCCTCGTTGCCCTCAACGGCGCCTCAGAGTTCGCCATCAGCGAGTTCGGCGCTCCGGCCCGCAACACCCTTCAGGGCATCGACCGGACCAAGTTTTTCTGTCCCACGTCGATCCTGCGCATCCTCGTCGACAACGAAACGCCGATCGGCTACGGCATGCCCAAGGAGGCCGCGGCCATGTTCGTCAACAGCTTGGCCCTGGACACATTCTCCCCGCCTTACGATTGGGACCGCAAGGTCGTGGCCACCTATCCGGAGGACAGCGTCCTGCTGAGCGGCTGGCTCCTGGGCGAGGAGTACCTGACCCGCAAGGCGGCCGTCGTGGACACAAAATACAAGGACGGCCGGATCATCCTCATCGGGATCCGGTGCCAGAACCGGGCCCAGTCCCACGGCACCTACAAGTTCCTGCTGAACGCGCTTCTTTACCCTGGGCAATAAGGGGACAGTCGAAGGACGGGCCGGCAGCGAATCGAAGCCATCCGGAGGAGCGGGCGCCCCGGCGGGGCCTCTGAGCGGCCAGGACCGGGCGCCTTTTTATTTGGCCCTGAGGACGACGGATTCGCCGGGCTTCATTTCTATTTCGAAGATGTCTCCGGCTTTCCGGACCCGGTCGGGAGGGATCCCTCTGACCTCTGGGGTCACTCCAACGCTGAACGGGTTCTGAAGCCTGAGCTTCCCGCCGCTCTCCGAGACCACGCGGACTTCCCCGACCGACCCGCTTTTTTTCCTGGCCGAGACGAGGAACGCCCCGTAGGTTCTCAGAAGGTCGAAGGCCGCGTCCTTCCAGGCGTCCGGAACGGCCGGGAAAAGCCGGACGACACCCGTGTGGCTCTGGAGGAGCATCTCCTGGACCGCAGCCGCGAAGGCGAAATTCCCCTCGAGGGTGAAGGGCCTGTAGGTGAACTTGGACTTGCCGCTTTTCGTCTGGTCGCCGTTCGCGTGGAAGCTGTTGGGCAGGCAGAAGCACTGGGCAAATGTCCTCAGGGCCCCCGCCGCCTTTTCTCCGTCCGAGGCGCGGGCGGCCAGATTGCCCAGCCAGCTGTAAGAATAGCCGCACCACCAGTCGGGCCCGAGGCGGTCGAGCTCGGCCAGGGAGCTCTTGATCGTCCTCCGGTCGGCCTCCCCGTTCGCCCAATCCACGAGCCCCAGCGGGTGGATGGCCATGAGGTGCGAGAAATGCCTGTGGGATTCCTTGAGCGGGTAACCGGGGGCGACCAGGAGCCGGCCGTCATCCTGCGACCGGGCGAGCTCGGGCCACTCGGAGAGAGTTTTGAGCCAGCGGTCCCGGTCCTTCTTGAGGTCCAGCTCCCCCGCGAGCTCGGCGGCCGCTCCATAGAGCCAGCGGATGAGGGCCAGGTCGAAGTTGGTCGTTTCCATGAACCAGGCGTCGACCCGGTTGTCGTTAATCTCCGGGCTCGAGCTGAGAGGCAGCTGCCTCTTTCCGTCATCCCGGCGGACCGCGACGGCGTCGAGGAAGGTCGCCACGTCCTTGATCCACGGGTAGGCCCGGTCCTCGAGGAAGGCACGGTCCCGGCTGAACTGCCAGTGGAGATAGAAGTGCTGGGCCAGCCAGGCGGAAACCGTCGGCCCGAGGGAATACTGGATCCAGCCTCCCATGGGCTGGCCGGTCAGAGTACAGACTCCCGGCACGTTCAAACCATCGGCATTGAAATAGAGTTTGGTATATCGCTTGGCCTCGGGCCTGATCGCCCAGAGCCAATCAACGAAGGCCTGGCCCTCCTCGAGATGGTTGCCGCTGTAGCACGGCCAGTAGCTCAATTGGGTGTTGAGGTCGTTGTGGAAATCCCCCTTCCAGGGCGGCAGGTTGCCGTCGTCGGCCGTCCAAACGGCCTGGAGAGTGATCGGCGGTGCTCCCCGCCTGGATGCTGCCCCGAACTTATAGGTTTCGAGATACCACTGTCTCTCGATCAACGGGTCGGGGAGCTCGATGGCCGACTTGGACCAGAACCTTTTCCACCAGGCCTTGTGGGAATCGAGGTCGATGACGGCCAGCCGCTTCCAGGCCGCGGCCACGGATTCGGAGGCGTCCCCGCCCCCGTCCCTCCCCGGAACGCGGGCGCTCACGCTCCAGACGCCGATCATGAAATTGGGGTCCGGCTTTTTCCATTCGACCGCGACATCGTAGCTCATCCCACCCCAGCCCTTCTGGTGATAACGGATCGAGTTGGTTTCTTGAGTCATCTCCGGCCCCGGATAGCCCAGGCTGGCCAGCGTCTTGCCGGGAGCGGCGGCCGTCGGGGCGCCTACGGGGACGGCCGGCACATAGGCGGGCGGGACGAGGCGCGGCACCAGGGACTCGGGCACTCCCTCGAACCTGAACCAGCCGACGGGCTCGACCGCGTGGACGTAGGTCGTCAGGGTGGCCCCGTTTTTCCACCTGACCTCGCACAAGGCATCGTTCAGGGCCAGCCGGACCGATTCCACCTCACCAAGGGCCGCGATGTCAAACTCCAGCGCGCCGGCCGGGATCTTCGTCGGCGCCGGGTCGCGGTCATAAGGGAGGTCGCCAAGCTCATGGACCGGCTCGTAATCGTTCTTCAGGATCTGCTCCCGGACCCATGAGAGCCGAAATCTCCCCGTCTCGAACTCCTTGACCGGCCTCAGGTCCCAGAGGTCGGCCCGGTCGAGCGACAGGCGGAGAGAGCCGTCCTTCTGCCAGACCAGGGCCCCGAGGAGCCCGTTGCCGAGCGGGATCCCCTCATCCCAGCTCTGGGCCAGGGCCTTGAAGGCGAGATCATGCCGGTCCGAGGGCAGGGTCGCCGCCCCGACGACGGTCGAGCACCACAGGCAGAGAACCGGAAAGATCCGGATGAGTTCCGAAACCTGCCCGACCCGGCTTCTCGCGTTCTTTTCCATGGGCTTCCCCTCCGTCCATTTTTCCCGACGTTGACCTGGCCCCTATTTTAATTTAAGGCAAGGAAAAAGTCATCGAAATTCTCCCGGCGCGGCGGACGGCACGGGGTCCGGGGCAAACTCGCTCCCCGGCCGAGGGAACCAAAAGGAGAGGGGCAGGGTCGAAGGAAAGCCGGGAGGTGGGCCGCTTGCCCGGGGGCTCAAGCGCCCAGGACCTGGGTCGCCCTGTCGATGTTGGAGACATCCATGATGACCGAGACGGTGTTGCCCTTGCGGGAGAGCGTGCCGTAGCAGTATTCGATGTTGATCCCCTCGTCGCCGAGCTTGGTCGTCACGTCGGCCAGGGCTCCCGGCCGGTTCTCGAGGTCGACCCGGAGCACGTCCCGGAGTTCAACGATGTAATTGAGCTTGCCCAGGAGCTTGACCGCCTTATTCAGGTTCTGGACACACAGCTTCGCGGTGTCATGGAAAACGCCGATGGCGTCGATATTGATCTCGTTCTCGGCCAGGAAGCTGCAGAGGTCGCCCAGGACGGACGGCTTGTTTTCCAGGATGACGTAAAGCTCGGTGACCCGTTCGATCATGTCTTGACCCCCTACCGAAGATTAACCATCATCGCCGGCGGCGCTGATTCAGCCTTTGTCGAGTCTCGCTTAACCCCGCTTCATTTTATAGCACGAACGGGCCGGTCACGCAAGGGAAGCCGCCCGCGGAATGGACGGGCTCAATCGAAGATCTTCCCGGGGTTCATGATGCCGGCCGGGTCGAAGACCTTCTTGATGCCCCTCATGAGGTCGATCTGCTTCTCGTCTAGGACCAAGGAGAGATAGGGTTTTTTGACCAGGCCGATGCCGTGCTCGCCCGAGATGACGCCCCCCCGCTCCCGGCAGTCCCGGAAGAGCTCCTCCCGGACCTTGTCGACCTTGTCCCGCCATTCGCTCACGGGGACGGGGACCATCCGACCGTTCATGTACCTGGCCTTCATGATGTGGGTGTGGATGTTGCCGTCGGCGGCGTGCCCGAAGGTCGGCAGCCAGATGTCGTACTTCCGAGCGATCTCGCCCACCTTCCGTACGTGACCGGCGATCTCGGCCCGGGGGACCGAGATGTCCAGGATCTCGACGGTTCCGGCCTTGATGGCCTCATAGATCTTAGAGCGGATGGATAAAACTTCCTCCTGCCGGCTGGCCGTTTCGGCGATGAAGATGTTCATGGCCTCCTTCTCGAGGCAGACATCCGCCACGGCCTGCGAAAGCCGGTCCATCTCCTCTTCGGAGTTGGCGTCGAGGATGATCAAAAGATGGGTCTTCCCCATCTTCGTCGGCCATTTCAGCCGGAGGTATTCCTCGGCCAGGGCGATAGGCTCGACTTCCAGGAATTCGACGGCCATGGGCACGATCCCCCTCTTCAGGAGGAGCGGCACGGTGTCGATCGCCGGCTCGAGCTCGGCGAAGGGGACGACGAGCGACCGGGTCAGGGCCGGCTTGGCGATGAGCTGGATGATGACCTTGGTGATGACGCCGAGCGTGCCCTCGGAGCCGACGAACAGGTGCATGAGGCTGTAGCCTGTGCTCGACTTGATGAACTTCCCGCCGAGCTTGAGGACATCCCCCGTCGGGGAGACGACCTCGAGCCCCCGCACGTAGCTCCGGATCGTGCCGTACTTGACGGCCCGGCTGCCGCCCGCATTGGTCGCGATGAGACCGCCCAGCATGGCGCTCTCGTCGCCCGGGTGCGCCGGGAAATAGAGGCCGGCGTACTCGACGGCCGTCGCCAGGTCCGAGAGCCGGAGGCCCGCTTCCGCCACGGCCAACTGGTTCTCGCTGTCGATCTCGAGGACCCTGTTCATCCGTTCGAGGGACAGGACGATGCCGCCGCAGGCGGGGACGCAGCCGCCGCAGAGCCCCGTCGCCCCTCCGCGGGGGGTCACCGGGACCATCCGCCCCGAAGCCAGCTTGAGGATCTCGGCCACCTGGTATTCCGTCTCCGGCTTGACGACGAGCTCCGGCTCGCGGGCGATCTCCCGCAGGGAGAATTCGTCGTGGCTGTAGTCGACGGTCTTTTCGGCGCCGGAGAGGACATTCTCCTTGCCGATGATGGCCTCGATGGCCTCCCGCACCTCGGACGTTATGCGTTCATACATGGGCAGCTCTCCTGGGCTGATGGACGGGCAGCGGGACGGGGTCTCTCCTGGCGGAGGGACCGGTTTCGTTTCATGGGACGCGCTCGATCAGAACTCATTATATCAAACTCCGCATAATTCCTGTCAAACGGATCCCCGGGGATTTAGCGACCGGTGTCCACGATCTTGACCTGGACCGGGAGCCCAATCATGATCTGGGGACGGGCCTTGTACTCTTCGATGAGTCCCGTGACCTCCAGCACTTGTCTTTCGAAATCGATGGATCCGGGAAGGGCGACAAAGACGTCCGTCGGGATGACCGCTTCGAACTCCCCCTCGTCCGGCACCAGGACTCTGAACCGGCCCCGCTTGAAGGACCGGACGCAGCGGAAGCGCACCGTCACGACCTGCCCCAGCCGGTCGCGGGCCTCAGCGGGGCCGACGACGGGCCAGGGCTTCACGCGCCAAAGGCCTTTTTCTGCCTGCCGGGCTTCCGCCTCGGCCTCGCGGAGCCTTTTTTTGATGGCCTCGTCAAAGGGGAACTTGAGATAGGCGGAGGCGTAGCCTTCCCGGACAAGGACCTCGTTGAACATCGTCCGGTCATCCGTCCAGACGTAGGCCAGGAGCCTCCCGTAGACATCCTGTTTCTCCCTGTCCCGGACAAGCCTCACGGGCTTCTGGCTGAGCTTCGAGGCGGCGAAGCGGTGGGCGAGAAACGCGGAGAGTCTGAGGCCTTCCCGCGGATCGTCGGATTCGGGGGCGTCCACGCCGATCAGGCGGACCCTTTTCTCCCCCCCGGAATCCAGCCGGACCTTGATGGTGTCCCCGTCGTAAATATAGGTGACAATTCCCGTGAGGACGTCCGCCGGCTGAGGGGACTGGCGGGCGGCCGCCCGCCGCGTGCAGGGAAAGAGAAGGAGCCCGGCGGAGAGGATGACAGCCGAAAGAACCTTCCTCATGACGATGGCCTTATCGCCCGACGAGCTCTCTGACGGCCCGGACAATGCTCCCGGCGCTGATGCCGTACTTCTCCAGGAGCTCTTCCGGCTTTCCCGACCGGGGAAGCTCGCGGATGCAGAGATGCTTCAGGACGGCTTTCCCGGCCAGGGCCGCGGCCACCGCTTCGCCCAGCCCTCCCCCCGCGTAATGGTCCTCGACGACGACGGCCCGGCCGCCCGTTTCGGCGACCTCCCGGCCGATCGTGCCCGAGTCCAGCGGTTCGACAGAGTAGGCGTCGATGACCCGGACCCCGAGGCCCTCTTTCATGAGCTCCGCGTGGGCCTTCAGGGCCTCGTGGACCGTGATGCCGGCGGCGATGACCGTCACAGCGTCCTTCTCCCCCTTTTTCAGGACCTTCGACCCCCCGACGGGAAAGGGCTCGGCCGCCGCGTAAAGCAATGGCGTGGCCGGCCTCGTCGTCCGGATATAGGCCAAGCCCCGGTGGGCGGCCATGGCCGCCACGCACGCTTCGGCGGATACGGCGTCGCTCGGGTAGAGGACGAGGCAGCCGGGGACCGACCTGAACATCGCCAGGTCCTCGAGCCCCATCTGCGACGGGCCGTCCTCGCCGATGCTCACGCCGACGTGCGACCCGCAGAGCTTGATGTTGGACAGCGAGTAGGCGGACATCCGGACCTGGTCGTGGGCCCGGGTCAGGAAGGCCGCGAAGGTGGCGATGAACGGGACGTAGCCTTTGGCCGCCAGCCCGATGCCCATGCCGACCATGTTCTGCTCGGCGATATAGCCCTCGAAGGCCCTCTCCGGATAGGCCTCGAAGAACTTGTCCGCATAGGTCGAGTTCTTGACGTCGCCGTCCACGGCCACAACGGACCGGTTGACCCTTCCCAGGGCGAGGAGCGCGTTCCCATAAGCCAGCCGGGTGGCCGTCTTGTCCTTGTACGGCGTCCGGGGGAAATCGAAAACCGGCACGGTCTTCGACTTCCGGAAGGGCTTCGGCCGGCGGATAAACTTGGGGGCATCGACATCCGGCAGGCAGCCGATCTCGCCCATAGCTCTGGCCAACTCGTCGCTCTTGAGGGGCTTGCCGTGCCAGCCGTTCCGGTCCTCGATGAAGGAAACTCCCTTGCCCTTAATCGTCTTGGCCAGGATCGCCGTAGGCTTGCCCTGTTTGCCGATCTTCCTGAACGCCTCGAGGATCTTGTCGATCTTGTGGCCGTCGACCGTCAGGACATCCCAACCGAAGGCCCGGAATTTCCGGGCATAGGCCCGGAGGTCGTGCTGGTGCATGGTCGGGTCGGATTGGCCCAGCCGGTTGACGTCGACGACAGCGCAGAGGCCCTTGAGCCCGGCGTGGGCCGCGAAGCCCGCCGCCTCCCACACCTGCCCCTCGGCGCACTCCCCGTCCCCCATCAGGACGAAGGTCCGGGCCGGGGAACCGTCGAGCCGCTGCCCGAGAGCGATGCCGGCGCCGACCGAGAGGCCCTGGCCCAGGGAACCGGTGGCCGCCTTGATCCAGGGCATGCGCGGCGTGGGATGGCCTTCGAGGTCGCTCGTGATCTTCCGCAGGTCCATCAGGCTCTCCATCGGGATGATTCCGGCCTCGGCGTAGACCGCCCAGAGGAGAGGCGCGGCGTGGCCTTTGGAAAGGACAAACTCGTCGTTGGCCGGGTCGACCGGGTTTTCCGGATTGAAACGCATTTCGCTGAAGAAGAGGCAGGCGACGAGGTCGGCCGCGGAAAGGCAGGTCGTCGGATGGCCTGAACCGGCCACCGTCGTCATCTGCAAGGAATGGATGCGCAGGCGGGTCGCGATTTTCCTGAGGTCGTCCTTCTTCGCCATCGGTTCACGCTCCTTGGGGGACAGGGCTCATGTCGTGTCCGGAGATCCTTTCTTCCTGGGGCACGCTGTTTTGGCCATGCCAGCCTGATTCCGGAGGCCAATCATACCACTATCAATTCATCGCTGGAAGATGTTCGCGGAGACTAAAAAGAGGCTGGGCCGCATCACAGGATCGGCCATGACCGCGGCAGGAAGAGCTGCTCGTAGAGGGCCATGGCGTAGCGGTCCGTCATGCCGGCGACGAAATCCCCGGCCCGGACGATGAGCGGGTCGCCCGCCGGATAATCCTTGACGTACCCTTCCGGGTGATCGGTCACGTAGGCGAAAAGGTCACGGATGATCTTCTCAGTCTTCCGGAGCTCCTCCCGGGCGGTCGAGTTATAGTAGACTCGCTGGTAGAGGAACTCGCGGAGCTCGAGGACGGCCTTCATGATCCGTTCGCTCATGGCGATCCGGTCGAGCCCCGTCGCCAGGCTGGCCTCGACGACGTCCATGACCATCCGGTCGATCCGCGTCGCCGGCCACTTGCCCAGGATCCGGATGAGGTTCGGCGGGATGTCCTCCTCCCGGATGATCCCGGCCCGGAGGGCGTCGTCGATGTCGTGGTTGACGTAGGCGATGACGTCCGAGACCCGGACGATCTGGCCCTCCAGCGTCGAGGGCATGTCCTCGGGGTCGGCGTCGAAGATCTCCCCCCGGCCCTTGGAGTGTTTGACGATGCCGTCCCGGACCTCGAAGGTCAGGTTGAGGCCCTTGCCTTCGTACTCGAGCTTCTCGACGACGCGGAGGCTCTGGTCGGCGTGGTGGAAACCGCCCGGCAGGAGCTTCCCGAGTGTGTCCTCGCCGGCGTGGCCGAACGGCGTGTGGCCCAGGTCGTGGCCGAGGGCGATGGCCTCGGTCAGGTCCTCGTTGAGGCGGAGGGCCTTGGCAATCGTCCGGGCGATCTGGGAGACCTCGAGGCAGTGGGTCAGCCGGGTCCGATAGTGGTCGCCGAACGGCGAGAGAAAGACCTGGGTCTTATGCTTGAGGCGCCGGAAGGATTTGGAGTGGATGATCCGGTCGCGATCCCGCTGGAAATCCGTCCGGAGGACGTGCTGGGCTTCCGGGCGGACGCGGCCTTTGGATTCCGAGCTCAGGCAGGCCCGCGGCGAGAGGATCTTCTGCTCGGTTTTTTCGAGTTCCTCGCGGATCGTCAATCCAGCCCTCCTTGAACGCCCCCATTATAACAAAAAACCCCGAGCAGTTGGCAAAGATGAGGCCGCTCGGGATATTTCCGGGGCCCGTTCGGGTATGATAGAATTACGGCAGATGATCGCCGACAACGTTCGTTGCATTCTGGCCGAGCTTCCGCCCGGCGTCGAACTCGTCGCCGCCGCCAAGACCCGGACTCCCGCCGAAATCCTGGAGGCCGTCGAGGCCGGAGTCAAGATCATCGGCGAGAATTATGTCCAGGAGGGCGCTGACGCGTTCCAGGCCGTCGGGCACAGGGCCCGCTGGCACTTCATCGGCCATCTCCAGAGGAACAAGGTCAAGAAAGCCGTCGAGGTCTTCGACCTCATCGAAACCGTGGATTCCGTCGACTTGGCCCGGGAGATCGGCAAGCGCTCGGCTGCGATCGGTAAAACCATGCCCGTCCTGATCGAGGTCAACAGCGGCCGCGAGCCCCAGAAATTCGGTGTCCTCCCTGAGGACGTGGAGAAGCTTGCCCGGGAGATCTCGGCTCTTGCGGACGTCACGGTGGCGGGGCTCATGACCATGGGGCCGTTCGAGGGAAACCCCGAGGATTCCCGGCCTTATTTCAAGGAAACGAAAAAAGTTTGGGACGCGCTCCGGGCTCTCTCCATCCCCGGCGTCGAAATGCGTCACCTGTCCATGGGCATGACGAATTCCTACCGCGTTGCGATCGGGGAAGGCGCCAACATGGTCCGGATCGGGACCGCGATCTTCGGCCCGCGGACCTGAAGCCCCGAAAGGCGCCCTACTTCGTCCCCTCTTTCTCCTCGGCCTCGTCAAGCGCCAGGACTTCGGCCTCGCCGATGGCCAGCTCGGGCTCAATCCCTTTCAAGCGCCGCAAGTCCTCGATCTTCTGGAGAGGCCTCTCGAGCTTGTTGCGGCGGGTCGTAGACAGTTTCTGGAATTCGTCCCTGGCGTCTTCGATCTTCCGGCCCATCTTGTCCATGGACTCCCGGAATTTCTCCCACTCCTTGTTGAACCCGCCGATGAGCCGGAGCATGTCGTTGGCCGCCCTGGCGGTGCTGAAATTGTCCATCGCCTGGCGGATGACGGCCAGGATGGCGAACAGTGTGAACGGGGAGCAGAGGATGACCTTGCTCCTGAGGGCCTCGTCGATGATGACGGGGTCGTTCTGGTTGATGAAGGCGTACACCTGCTCGTTCGGGATGAAGACGAGGACGTAGTCCAGGGTCTCGTCCTCGGGATTGATGTAGTCGCGGGTCGTGACCTCTTTGATCCGGTTTCGGACGTCCCTCAGGAACTGGCCCTTCTGGACCTCCCGTTCCATGTCGTTTTCGGTCTCAAGGTAGCGGAGGTAGCTGTTCATGGGGAACTTGACGTCCATGTTGACCTTCCGTCCCTGGGGAAGCTGGAAGGTGTAGTCGGGCCGTGACCCCGCCCCCTCGAGGGCCTTCTGTTTGA
>JBEKXF010000038.1:0-23267 GCA_049512315.1 Candidatus Aminicenantales bacterium
GCACGTTCCCCCAAACGGTCGCCAAAAGCAATCCCGTCAAGAACAGGGCGATGATTCCAACCTGGAATATCTTATTCCTTAAACCCTGCTTTCTGTCGTCTACCATAATTCCCGGGCTTATGTAAGGGGAAATTTCCCTTGACACGCGGGCTTCCGCAATTTATGATCTGGCCCATGTTCGAAGACGCGCTCGTTTTTATCCATACTGCCCGCAAGTGCGCGTTTGTCCTTCTTCCCTGGATCTGGTGGGCGGCCTAGCCCGCCCTATAGGTCTGCCCCCGTCTATTCCCCTTGATAAGGAGACGTGTGTCCGGAGTGACATGACTTCGGGCGCCCGTCCCGATTGTGAGAGAAACGACAATCCCCGGACACGCTCACGCCGTGCCGAAGGGAGCAGGAGAATAAGGAGAAACGCTCATGCGATACGCATCTCGGAACCCCGAATATCTTCCGCAAGCATATTACAATATCAAGGCCGACTTGCCGGAGCCGCCCAAGCCGCCGCTCCACCCAGGCACACATGAACCGCTTAAACCCGAGGACCTGGAAATGATCTTTCCCAAGGGCCTCATCCGCCAGGAAATCTCTTCAGACCGCGAGGTGCCAATCCCCCCCGATGTCCTCGAGGCGTACTCTGCCTTCCGGCCGACGCCGCTCGTCTATGCCTCGGCCCTCAGGAAGCATCTTGGAACGCCGGCCCACATATTCTATAAGTACGAGGGTGTCGGCCCCGTCGGCAGCCACAAGACCAACACGGCGCTCATGCAGGCTTATCTGGCCGCCCAAGAGGGCATCACGGCGCTGGCTACGGAAACAGGCGCCGGCCAGTGGGGCTCCGCTCTCGCCTATGCCGGCTCCCGGCTCGGCATAGAGACGCGGATTTTCATGGTCAGGTCGAGCTTCCGTCAGAAACCCGGCCGCCGAATTCTTATGGAACTTTTCGGGGGCACCGTTCTCGAAAGTCCCAGCGACACGACCGATGCCGGCCGTTCTTTCTACGCCAAAGACAATAATCACCCCGGCAGTCTCGGGATCGCCATCTCCGAGGCCGTCGAGTTCGTAGTCAAGAACCCGCGGGCCAAGTATGCGCTGGGGTCAGTCCTCGACAGCGTTCTCATGCACCAGACCGTGATCGGCCTCGAGGCTGAAAAACAGATGGCCGAGTTCGGAATGGTGCCGGACATGGTCATCGGCTGCGTCGGCGGCGGCTCGAATTTCGCCGGCCTGGCCTTTCCGTTTGTCCGGAGGAACCTCCAGGAGGGAAGGAAGGCACGCTTCATCGCCGTCGAGCCGGATGCCTGCCCTTCGTTAACGAAAGGCGAGCTTCGCTACGATTTCGGCGACAGCGTCGGCATGACTCCCCTTCTTTACATGTACACTCTGGGGAAGGAGTTCGTGCCGCCTCCGCTCCACGCGGGAGGTCTCCGCTATCACGGCATGGCGCCGCTTGTGAGTCACCTGGCCAAACTGAAAATCGTCGAGCCCCGGGCAGTCGATCAGAAATCCGTCTTCGAGGCGGCAACGCTCTTCATGCGGACCGAGGGCATCCTCCCGGCGCCGGAGTCGTCCCACGCGATCGCGACGGCGATCCAGGAGGCGCTGAAAGCCAAACAGGAAGGCCGCAAGACGGTCATCCTCTTCAACCTCTCCGGGCACGGGTTCCTGGACATCACGGCTTTCGGCAAGAATGGAAACGGCTGCGAGCAGAGTCAGTAGTCCCCGAAAGGTCGCCTGGGCCCCATTGGGGAAGGACGTGTCAGGTACTTTATGGAAGCCCCTTTTTTTGCATTTAAGTACGTTAACCCAAACGGTCGCCAAAACAGATCATCAGCTGGGAGTATAGCATAGCCCAGTGACTGATTCGTTTTGCCGATTCAAGGAGGTTTACACGGTTTTCCTTACAGTCCCGATAACCGGCTCAGAAACTCGCCATGGGAGTATTACGAACTTATCAGTTCCGAGCATTTTAAGCAGATTGGTGGTCTAATTCTGAAAGATCATCCTCGTATTATATTAGCCCCAGGTATTTTCTTGGGGCTTAAGCTGTATCAATTCCTCACGGCTCGCAATCCGATCCGTGGCATTTGCCCTGATATAGACCCCATGATCTTTATAGTTATAAGGCGGATCATCTCCTTTCTGGATGCTTACGATTATCAATTTTTTCCCTAGGGCCTCCGCAGTTTTCATATGTATTTGAACTTGAGGTTCTATCCACTCTCGAATCAAATCGAGTATTCTCACTTTGTATCTTTTTATTTGCGCTGCGTCCAGTCCTTTCACATTGGCTTCATTATCAACACCCAAAATGATGCGTCCACCGCGCGTATTTGAAAAAGCACAGACGGATTCTATAAATTCTTTCCGATCATTTTCGTCAATACGTAACTTATATTCAACGAATTCATTCTCACCCTCTGCAAGCCAGTGCTCTATGTTGCCCTCATCATATTCGATATCCAAGGCCTTGTTATATATGTCTCCAAAATGGTAATTCCGGTAATCGAGCGGAATTGATTCGCCCTTTATGCTGAATATGACGATGTAGAATCTCTGCACCTTATCTTTTATAGGGATACGATTTTTTTTATGAAAATAGAGTTTTCCAGAATCAGCTGGCGAATTCTCATATCTTATGAAATAGCTGGCGGCAATTTCTCTCTTAGGACATGAACCTCCCTCAACTTTGACAATGAACATATCTTTGGCGAATTTTACATTGTTTATCCTGGCCCAATATCGCGGAACGAAAAAAACAATTTGGCCTTCATTTAAATTACGCAACTCTGTGCCGAACCAGGATTCTAATGCCTCATAATAGTCGGGGAAGACCGGCAAATCTTTTTTGAACGGGAATGGCCTATCGGTCAATCGGCAACGCAATGAAACAAATTCGTTTTCGAATACGAGGTTAAAAATAAAAACGTCAGTTGGCCAGTGCCTATAAAGGGATTTTGGATAACTCCGTTTTTCTTTAAGCAGCTCGCGTTCAAGTTCGCTTAGATTTACATACCCATGATACTCCTGAGCGATTTTGTTTTGATCTTCCTCTAAGGCACGGAAATAGCCCCGAGGCATCTTCAATGAATAAGACGAGAAATTGTATTCAAAAGCTTCGCCGAGTTTCTGCACGAGTTCAATGGTCTTTTCGATGCTTACATTATCTTCTACGAATAACAAATCCCCATAATCAAGATAATTGGGGCGGGTTGCTTTATCTCTGGTCGCAAGAAGACAAGCTTTGATGGGAGAGTAAAGACCACCGCAACGAGCGAAAACCCTTTCAAAACAAACCCAAAAAATGATCCAGATTTGATTGCTGATAATAATTCCTCTTTCTTGTCCATGGTATAAATAAACCTTTCTCTTAATGTTACATACTATCCAGAATATTTTTTGAGCAAAGATGAAAAGGGTCATTTCTTTGCAGGATTTTCTTCTTTTACAGTGAAGAATTTTTCGACATCCTCAGCCTTAGTCGGACGGATGTCAGCCTCGCCAATATTGGCGTTTCTCGAGCAAGCACGGAGAACACACTCGTTTTCCCATGCCCTGTCAAAATCTGCAAGATCCTCGGGCCAGAAAAATTGGAGTTTCTCGGGGTCTTGTCCATTAAGAATGAGTAGAGATGAAATTACATTGTTAATCGACATAGAAATGATTCGAATAAGGCTAACAAGGGAAGTCAAATTCCAGTTCTGCGAGTACTCCCGTACGCGATAGTCGAGCCCCTTTTTAATAATAGGCTCAAGGATAAGAGTTGTTGCTCCAAATTTGCTTCCGGCAATTCGTTGCATGCGTTCCGGAGGTGCTGGAACATCCGGTTTCTCTTGAAGGCCGATGGCCACACGAAAACCACCCGGCTGAATGCGCAGGCTGTGTTTTATACTATTGAATTCAGACCGGGATCCTGGATCTGAATAGTCAGAGGCGAGGTATTCCCAGAACTTCGCGAAGCTGGCTCTTATTTCGGCTTCTTTAGCTTTGTCAGGGAGCACAAGGTTACGATGGATTACCCTGGATAAAGAATCCCACGTTAGCTGGCCTCGGAATCTTGTGCACAGCTTCTTTGTACCCTTAATCCCCTGGATTATGACCCTCAGGTCTTCCTGCTGATATCGAAAAAGCCAGCCGAAGACACAATCAGGGGCCTGTATGGTTGCCCCCAATAATGAAAAAAAAGTCTCTAGTGCGAGCCCGTAGGATGTTCGTAGAGCCATCGCAGCCTGATGGGCATGCTCAGAATCAAGTTCGGCAGAGTGAGTATTGGCCAAGTACTCGAAATAGTGCGTATCGAAACTTCTTAATAGCTGCAGGTTTTTCTTCCGAATTTCCAGATCCCAAACGGCACATGGCCGTTCGCCAATATAAAAAAGCGATCTCTCCATTCTATTTCCCAGAGAAAACGCACATCAAGTTACATCTAGCGATTTATCAATCAACCTGATTTCCTCTTGACTAAGATTATAGAGTCGGTAAACTAGATGATCGATTTGCATATCAACTAAGGATATTTCCCGTATAACAACTTCTTTTTCATGTGGCAAACTGCAACGCTTTAACTTTTCATGAAGATTTATCATCTCTTCCGCTAACACAGCTAGTTTTTCATGCTCGAGTCTCTCTTCCTTTGTCCTTCCTTTTGCTTTAGCAATAGGTAATGACCGGGTTTCCCTAAGCGTGATTTTAGGGAAATCGTCTCTCTGTGCGATGTTCGAACGCCTGAGGAAATACCAGGACATTAATCGGCTGTTCAATATCCCCAGGATATAGCTCAGGTCAGGACCCTCATCTAATGATAAAATGCTTTGCATGGACTTGTTGGTTATAAAGTCATCAGTTACTTTGACAGCCTGAAGCCGAAATTGCCGGCTAATCAGCTCCCTTAGCAGAATTCTTGGGCCCTTGAAATACCTCTCTTGTTTTATCTCCGCTAACGAATCATCGAAGCGTATATAGCATTTATGGCCAGGCTCAAACAGATACCTCCTAACCGATCCGTTAAAAGCCCTCTTTGCATTGGGATGATCAGGCTTGGGCGTCAGATTGAACGGAGTAACGCCGCGCTGCACGTCGGCAAGATCCCTTAAGGACAATCCCTGTGATGAGATCTTGTTTATAAGGCAAGCTGCATCCGTATCTGCATACGTAAGATACTCATCTCCTCCGCTGTCGAACCAGGAGGAAAATCTTATTCGTTCCGCACCTTTGTCAAAATCTTCCGCAGAGCGAATTCTAAATCGTTTGGGAAAGGTAATTAGTGAAGCTTCATGGTGATCGTTCCGAGGCCATTTAATGGGCTTAGGCCGTTTTCTAATAATGAAGACCGTCGTATCCACCCATGCTTTGAAGATATCATAAGGAAGGTTCACGAACGTTATAGGGTCGCTTCGCCTAGCAACCATCAATCGAAGCGCCGAAAATTTGGGTCCACTATACCAGCCGGTCGGCACAATCATTCCAATCAATCCGCCTTTCCCGGCTAGACCTATTGCCTTTTCTATAAATAACGAATAAGTATCGAAGTCTTTAGTTGAGGATCCATAATGATTTCGAAGGTACGTCAGTTCGTGCTCGTTTAATGATGCGCCATAGGGGGGATTACCTATTATTGCACCGAACCCGCCTTGGTTCATTATTTTTGGGAAACCGTCGGATCCACTCCAGTCAAAAACATTGATCCTAAGTTTTTCTTCATGCCCAAGGTTGAGTAAATCAGGTTCTTGGTAAAAATCCGGCCCGATCAGCGAATTCCCGCACTTGACGTTGTCACCCAGATCAGGTAGGGCGCGCTGTTGGAAAAGCCGCAAATACGGCTGGATGGTTTGTTCACTCTCGCCTTCGAGCACTTTCAGCAAAAGTGACAGCTTCGTGACTTCGACGGCCTGGGGATCAATGTCCACGCCATAAATGTTGTTGAGGAGGATTCTCTTCCTCTCGGTGATGGTCAGTTTCCACCCTGCCGTCGTTTGCACAAGAACCGGGTTGCGCCCCTTGGTCCAACTCTCAGGATTATGGGCGAGATACCAGTCATGGTGCCAATCGAGGAGGACTTGATAGGCGTTGATGAGGAAGGAGCCCGATCCACATGCCGGATCGAGGATGCGAAGCTTAGCGACCTGCTTTGGGTTTTTGCTCTCTGCGAGCCTATCAACCGTCTGCTTCACAATGTAATCCACGATGTAGGTGGGCGTGTAGTAGACTCCTCCCGCTTTTTTGACTTCGGGTTTGTCTTCGACGACGGCGCGATGTCCCTCGGTAAGGCGGATGACTTTGCCTAGGAATTGCTCATAAACCTGGCCCAAAATGTCAGCTGAGAAGACGGTAAACTCGTATGGGCTTTCGGGATAATAAAGGCCCCTGAGGAGATCGCGGAGGAGCTTATCGTCCACCTCAAGGCCTAGCGTTATCTCATCGGGCAGTTCATGGCGCCCTTTTTCCGCTTTGAAATGAAAAAGTCCGGAGTTGTATTTGGCGTCGGCGTCTTCAAAGACCTCACAGAGAAGACGGTAGATATTTGGGCCGTTAATAAGCGCTTGAAGCCGCCCGTAGAGCTCGATGCCCCGGTCTTCGCAAATACGGAGGAATATAACGCGGTCGATAATGCGCTGGACGGCGAAATTGAGCTCTCGGTGGGACAAGCGGGAATTCCGCAGGGCAAGATTCTTGGCCAGTTCACTCCGCCAGTGTTCTATGGTAGCCAGGAAATCGTCGTCCACTTCGGCCGTGCCGCGTTTTGCCTTGTTTTCCTCAGCATACTTGTCGAATGAGCCCTTTAGAACGGCGTCCTTAGAAAAGATGGAAGAGATCCATTCCCATTTTTCGGGATAATCCTGAAATCGGCATAAAAAGACCCTGGCTGTGGCCGCGGAGTCCGTTTTATTCGGCTTGATGCGGCAATCGTAAACAGCGAATTCGTCGAAATCGCTCAGAATGCTCAGCGGGAGTTTCGCACTCCAGGCGTAGCGGCGAAGCTGATAGGCGGCCGGGGTTTCCTCGCTGATCATGACGCTCGGCTTCTTGGCTTCGAGGAAAAACTTCCGCGTGCCGCCGATGCGGAAACAACAATCCGGCGCCTTAACCGCCCCTCCGATCCGGATGGCGTCTTCATGAACGACGTCTTTATAAGCTTCGGCCAGCCCCCGGGTATTGTCCATATCCCACCCCAGGGCCTTAAAAAATGGGTCGAGGAACTCAATCCGGAGTTGCGCCTCGTTATATTGCCCGGATTTGTATGAATCGAGATGCTGTTTGAACTTATCAACTAGACGCACGATTTCTTTGGGTGCGCTCATCGGCTGAGCCTACTTCCCCTTAGTTGTTGGGGCCAATCCCCATGGGAGAAATATAACCCGGTGAGCAAGGAGTGTCAATTAATAGGCCTCGCTCCGAGGGACAATAGCCAGGATGTGTCCTTGGAGCTAGTCAAGGCTGGTTTGGCGTGATACTGCAGGAAGTATTCGTCAGATCCCGTGTTGGCGGACGCAGGGATGATTAGGGGTAGGGGGTTGACAGCATGTGGTATAATTAAGTGGCTCCAGGCGGGAGGAGGGGTCTACAGGCCCCTAGAGAGAGAATGAGATCGAATAAAGAAGTCCTTATAGATAAGGTGCTAGCCCTATTCTTGGTATCTGTCGCCGAAGAACACGGCGGGATATCCGGCAATCTGAAGTTCCAGAAGCTTGCCTTTCTGTCCGAATGGGAACTGATCAAGAAGGGCATCAAGGCCCTGCACCTGAAGTTCTTTAAGTACAAACTTGGGCCTTATAGCAAGGAGCTTATGCTTGATCAGCAAGATTTGGTTGAAAAGGGATATCTCACCGGCGGCTATACCCTTAAAGAAAAGGCCACCGACCTATTGGATTACGTCCTCTCGGTAACCAGTGACAGTGACATCAACAAAGAGGCTTTTCGGTCCGTAATTGAAACGTGCGAAGAGTACGGAAAGTATAACGGACTTAGGTTACAACGAATCGTCTATGATATGAAGATCACTCCTCACGACATGCCCGCCTCGACGATGAAGATCGTGGACATCCCCACTCACGTGGACATCTTCGTTCCCGAAGTGCTGAAACTGGAAAACGAACTCGAACTGCCTGACTTCTTGCTCAGGGACATCGCTGAGGAGTTTGAAGGTAGGGAACTAACGGAAGCCGAGAAGTCCAAACTCGATAAAGAAACTTTCGACAACCTCGCATTGAGTCTGCTCCCACGTATGAATGTGAGCCAAAAGGAAGAGGCTCGGGACTTTCTCAGTCGGGCAAACGCACCTCAGGCTCTAATAAGGAAGTTTAGTTAGGATTATCTTTTTCCCGGCCCTCGCCGAGCGATCTTCATAAAGTCCCCATAAGAGATCCCCAACAATGGGGCATAGCTTTTGGCGTTTCGTACGGCTTCTTTGTATTGATATGCCCTTGTTATCATCAAGACGATCTCCTCGGTAGATAATCCACTCGCCTTGGCCTGCTCGATAAGCCAGTCCTTGCTGTGATAATAGCTAGGCAGGTCGTCTTCTGGCATCTTCCTATACCAACATCATCATGGGAACACGAGCTTTTGCACTTGTCAACTCTATATTTTTTAAGTAGCAGATAACGCCTTGAATAGGAGATTTGCTAAAACTTAGTGACCTCATTTTATTGCTAATTCTTAGTGGATTCCTTAAGTTTTTCGCCCGTAAGCTCTTCGATCGTTAAGACGATATCCATGAGGTTAACGAGGAGCGTGCTCGAAAAGCCAAGATGAGGGCGTAATCCCCTCCCCGGTTCAATAGGCAGTCTAAATGTGTCAAAGATCATTTCGCCTACGCTCTTGTGGGTCAGTATCATGGCCGTCTCTTCATTTGGCTCCGGTCTTCTCCACTTTTGAATAACGAGCATACAGCCTCGCTCATCATATTTCTTACGATAAAATCCAATGTGTCGCCAGATGGCTTCACTTAATGGTCCGGGAGTATAAAATCGCGGGTATCCCGCTTTCTTCCTTTCCATAAGCCTATATGCCGCCCTGCGATATTCAATTACAACTCGGCCTGAGAATATATCCCTAATAGCCTGGGTGCTGATCTCCCACTTCAATAGCTCCCTGATCAAGGCAAGGTTCAATAGATTTAAAAACGAAAGGCGGGTTCTCCCTCCTCGCCCCATGCCTTGAATAGCTGGCTTGACAAGTCCCCTGCGGCTGATCAAGTAAAATAGGCGGTCCCGGTCGATTTCGAGAATCCCAAGCGCTTCTGCAACTGAGAACGTTCTATTGCGCATTGTGTCCGTAATCCGTAATTAGTCTACCTGCGTTCTTTGTCTTTGTCAAGAAGATTCTCGAGGCCTGTCATCATAATTTGAGGAGTCATTGTCGAGGGCGGGGCGTTTGGGGAGGAGTTGGAGTCTCAGTAGAGGACCTTCAGATTAGGCCGAAGGGAAGCAAAGATGGCGGGGGGGGTTAGCCAATACCGATCATACCGGCAACACCTTGGAACGTGTTATACAAGGTTATAAACTCGTCCAAATCTTTGCATAGCTTATCTGCTTCGACACAAAAACGCAGTATAATAATACGTATGGGCAAGAAACAGAAACCGTCGTACAGGCCCCCTGATGCCAAAAAGGACCGGGACCTGGTTGTGAAGGCGGAAAAACAAGCCCTCCAGGAAGTGCTGGAAGATTCGTCTCCTGGCCTCGACAAACTTACCGACCTCGCCAAGACCCTCAAGGATGTGAAGAAGAAAAAATGAACAACACCGCCGTGCTCTGGATTCGGGTCTCCTCGGAAGGGCAGTCCCATGGCTACTCGCTCGACTCTCAAGAGGATCTGTTGAAAAAGGCAGCGGAAAAGTTCGACGTGGCGAGGACGTTCATTGTCACCGAGTCCGCGAAGACCTCCGAACGCAGGAAGAAGTTCAAGGAGATGGTCGAGTTCGTCCAGGCGAACAAGGTGGGAACCATCTTCGCCTGGACTCATAGCCGCCTTGGCCGCCATTACAAGGACTTCTACATCATCCAGTCCTTGATCGACGACGATGGCGTGTCCGTCGTGCTAGTGAAGGACAACAAGACGATCAACAAGCACTCCCCTGGCACGGACCGATTCGTGTTCCAGATGATGGGAGCGCTGGCCGAGTTGGACAACCGCGAGAGGGGGGACGAGGTCCGGACGAAAATAGCGGAGGCGGCGCGGCAAGGCCGCGTGCCCCACCTGGTCCCAATCGGCTATTTCAACGCGGCGGACCCGAAAGACCCCTCAGGGAAACGAAGGACGGTTGTCACAGACAAGGACCGCGCCCCGTTGGTCGCCTTTGCCTTCGAGGCGTTTGCGAAAGGCGGGCACTCGCTGACAACCCTGGCAGCGGAGTTGAATGCCCGGGGCCTGACCACGAAACCCTCGCCCAAGAGGCCGCCAGGCCCGATCACCGCGGGCGGCCTCCACAAAATCCTCACGAACCGCTTTTACTGCGGCGAGTTTCCGTCGGGCGGGACGGTCCATCCTGGCACTTTCGAGAAATTAGCCACAAAAGAACTCTGGGACCGGGTGCAGGCCCGCCTCAACGAGAACCGGACTTTCAGCCACCCAGAGACCAAGAAATTCTTCGCCTTCCGCCCGTTCCTCAAGTGCGGGTATTGCCACTGCTCAATCACGGCCGACGACCCGCCTGGCCGGCACGGAAAGGGAAAGTACGTCTATTATTTTTGCACGAACGGGAAGACGCGGGTTGACTCCGCATGGTACAAGAAAAAGTTCGGGACCGATAGGTGCCCGCAGAAATACTGGAAAGAAGAGGAGATCAACAACCTCATCGAGGCCGAAATCGGGAAGTTGTATTTGGACGACCTCGTTGTCGAGAAGGTCCGCGAGCGGTTAAAAAAGACAAACACCCAGGAAGAGGTTTTCGAACGGAAGGAACTTCGCCGCCTTGAGACCGAGAGAACGAGGAAGAGAACGCACCTCAAACTCAGCTACAGGGACCGGCTTGACGGAAGGATATCGCCCGAACAATATGAAGAAGTCCAGGCCGAATTGCAGGCCGACCTTCATAGGATAGAGTCGGACATCGAGAAACTGGGCAGCCACAATTTCCGTTACCGAGAGCAAGGTTCGCAAGTCCTGAAATTACTCCAGGGCGTGAAGGACACTTACCACAATGCCGACCTCCATGGGAAGCACAAGCTCCTCGAGGTCATGCTCGACCGGGCCATCCTGAGAGGCGACGATATCCACATCATCTGGAATCCGCCCTTCGACACCTTGTTTACCCTCGGGGAGATGTTTACAGACAAGAAGAAATGGTGCGGAAGGTGGGACTCGAACCCACAAGGCCTTGCGGCCATAAACTCCTGAGGCTTACGCGTCTGCCAATTCCGCCACTTCCGCACGCAGAGGCCCGCGGCCTCGACTCTCAGGGGGCTCTATTATAACGATTCCGCCCCGAGGTGTAAAGAACGGAGGTCCGCCGACTTGACAAACCGCCTCCCGCTACTTATTGTTATGGCGTTGATGATCACCTTCATCAATCGCCCTCAGCATTGTCACAAACTTCCCGAAGACCCTGTTTAGGAGGATCCATGAAGCTTTCCGGACGCTCGGACATCGAGGCCCTCACCGGATTCAAGGGCCGCGACGATCTCGTCACCTCGTTTTACCTGGACACGGACAAGAGCCGGTTGAACCGGAAGGAAATCCAGGTGTCTTTGAAAAATCTTCTCACCGCGGCGAGACTCCAGATCGTATCGATGGATGCCTCCAAGGAAAAAAAAGAGTCCCTCGGCCGGGACCTGGACCTCATCGCGGAGCACTGTGTCCAGCACCTGGGGGGCATGAACGCCTCCGGCCTGGCCCTCTTTTCCTGCAGCCGCCAGAAATTCTGGCTGCCCCTGGAGCTCCCCCACGGACCGCGGAACCGGGTCATCATCGACACGACCTTCTACGTCCGGCCGCTCGACGCCATCCTCGACAAGTACAGCCGGATCTGCGTCCTCCTTCTCGGCCGCCGGGACGCGAAATGGAGCGAGGTCGTGATGGGCGAGATCCGGCCGCTCGAGCAGCTCTCGAGCGACGTCCCCGGCAAGGTCAAGGAAGGAGGCTTCGAGGGGACCTCGGCCAAGCACATCGAGCGGCACATCGACGCCCGCCTCCACGACCATTTCAAGAAAGCGGCCCAGATGACATTTGACCTGTTCAAGAAGCACAGCTTCGATTGGCTTTTCGTGGGATATGAGGACAACCACCACATCGACTTCGAATCCCTCCTCCACCGCTACCTCAAGGAAAAGCTCAAGGGCCGGATGAGGTCCCGGCCGGGCGCTCCCCCCGCCAAGGTCCTGAAAGAAGCCCTGGAGCTCGAGAGCCAGATCAAGAAGGCCGAGGAAGAGGCGATCGTCCAGAAGCTGATCGCCGAGCTCGAACGCGGCGGCCGGGCCTCGTCCGGGCTCAAGGATACTCTGGCCAGCCTGAACCAGTTCGAGCTCCAGACCCTCGTCGTCACCCACAACTTTTCCAAGCAGGGCCGCATCTGTCCGACCCATAAATACTTGTACGTGGACGAGCTCAAGTGTCCCGTTTGCGAGAAAAAAACTGATATCTTGGTCGACGTCATCGACGAGGCCATCGAGACGGCCCTCAAGCGGAGCTGCGGGGTGAAGCATATCACGCCGCCCTCGAAGCTCGATCGTTACGGCCAGATCGGGGCCTTCCTGAAATACAAAGTCTGAGCCCGTCCTGAAGGGGCCTCGCCGTCACGGACGAGGGAATGGGACGGGAAGGCCTTTCGGACCAACCGCGATGAGAAAAGGGAAGCGCCGGGACATCGGGCCGGTCCTGCGGGGCGCCCTGCCGTTCCTCTGGCTTCTCATGGCACCCGGGGCTCCGCGCCTCCTTCCCCGCCCGCAATGGTGGGAGATCCAGCTCGCTCTGAGCGTCCGCGGTGACTACACCGTCAGGGACCTCGAAACAACCTTCGCCGGGGAGTTCGAATTCCGGGCCCTGTGGGAGGGGACGATGGAGCGGGACGGCCTGGATTTCCTTCTCTACCACACGAAAACGGAGGCCCCGCACTGGGAGATCCGCGAGAAGGCCGCCCGGCCGAACGCCACCCGCATCCTGACCGAAAAGGAGACGGCCGAGATACCCCGGCTGCGGGTGAACTATATCATGAGGCAGGACCGGGAGCTCCGGTTCGACTTCGAAGTCGATGGGATCCGGATCCCGCTCGACTCCTCCGCGGAAAAATTCGACCTCGTCCTGCCCCGCTCAAAGGAGAGCTCCGGGGAGGGGGCCGGCTATTGCGATTCCATCTCGAAGGGGAGCAACCTCATCGCGATCGGCGATGACGCGCTCGACCGCGGCCGGCTGGAGAGATCATTTTCCTGGGAATGGAAGTGCCAGGGCTGGACGGCCCGGGAGAAGGGGGCCGTCTTCGTGGCCGGGTCCCACAAAGCCGGCGTCACCGTCACTCTTATCCGCCACTAAAAGATCCAGGGCCATTAAGCACGGGGGTGGAACTGGTCGTAGACCCGGCGCAGTCGCTCTCGGCTGACGTGGGTGTAGATCTGGGTCGTCGTGATCTGGCTGTGGCCGAGCATGAGCTGGACCGACCTCAGGTCCGCCCCGCGCTCAAGGAGATGGGTGGCGAAGGAATGCCGGAGGATGTGGGGACTGATCCCGGCCGCGAGCCCGGCCGTCCCCGCATGGCGTCGGAGGAGCTTCCAGAACCCCTGCCGCGTGAATTCCTTGCCCCGACGCGTGAGGAACAGGAACGGGCTCGGCCCTGACTCGAACCGCGGCCTGACCTCCCGGAGGTATCTGCCGACGGAGCTGCAGGCCTCGCGGCCGAGGGGGACGATCCGCTCCTTCCCCCCTTTCCCGCGGCAGATGAGGAAGCCCTCGCCGAGGTTGACGTCCGCGGGCCTGAGGGACACGAGCTCCGAAACCCGGAGCCCGGACCCGTAGAGGACCTCGAGCATGGCCCGGTCACGGAGTCCCTGCGGCTTCTTCTCGTCCGGAGCCCGGAGGAGCGCCTCGACTTCCTTGACGGTCAGGACCTTGGGCAGGGTGAGCCAGGTCGAGGGCGTCGTAAGCTCCGAGGCCGGGTCCTTCTTCAGGAACCCGCTGAGGATGAGGAACTTGAAGAAGGACTTGAGGGCGGAGATGAGTCTGGCCATGGACCGCGCCGAGAGCCCCGCCCGGCTTTGCTGGTGGACGAACCGGACGACCGCTTCTTCGCCGGCCCCGGCCAAGGCGAGCTTTTCCTTCTTGACGAAGTCCAGGAATTTCCCGAGGTCCCGGGAGTAGGCCAGGATCGTGTTCTGGGCCAGGCCCTTCTCGACGGCGAGGTATTCGAGGAAAAGCCGGAGAGTGTCTCCGGGAGAGGAGGCGGGATTCCTCATGTGAAGAAGGGGTTGGAGAGCGTTTCCTGCTCCACCGTCGTCCAGGGGCCGTGGCCGGGCAGGACCACGGTTTCTCCGGGCAGGGTCAGGATTTTCGTCCGGATGGATTGCTCCAAGTCCCTCCAGGAGCCGCCGGGGAGGTCGGTCCGCCCGACCCCGTCGCGGAAAAGAGTGTCCCCCGAGAAGTAGACCCCGTCCCCGAGAAAGCCGACGCTCCCGGGCGTGTGCCCCGGGGTGTGGATCACTCTCAGGAACATCCGGCCGACCGGGATTGTGTCCCCATCGACGAGGAGCCTGTCCGGCGGCGGAGAGTCCTTGGCCCCGAGGAGCAGGCTAAGCTCGATGTGTTCGCCGACCTCGAGCATGGCCGCGTCCGCGGCGTGGAGGTAAAGGGGGACGGAATACTTGTCCTTCATGTCGCGGTTGGCCCCGATGTGGTCCACGTGGCCGTGGGTGTTAAGGATGAGGACGGGCTTGAGCTCGAGAGCGGCGACGGCCGCGAAGATCTTACCCGGTTCGGCGCCGGGATCGATAATGGCGCAGGCGCGGGACTCCTCGCAGTAGGCCAGATAGCAGTTGGTTTCAAGTGCCCCGACGACGACGATCTCATACTTCATTCCCGAACCCCGCCTCATGATAAATCGAACCCCGACCCGAGTCAAGCCAGGAGCGACAGCCATTTCCGGAGGCGCTCTCTCCTCTTTCATCGGGCCCGGCAATCCGCTATAATCCGGAACGTGGATGTTTTCATCACCCGGGAAGCCTCGGCCGACGTCAAGGCCCTGGCCGTCCTCCGGCCCGGGCCGGCGGCCTGGGGCTTTCTCGTCGGACACAAAAGGGGGCGCCGCGTCTTCGTGGAACGGCTCTTTCCGGCCTGCGAGAGCGCCGTCCCGCCCCCGGCCGAACGGCTCGATGAGCTGGACCGGCTGCTCGGGAGGAAGGTCGTCGGCCTTTTCGCGATCCGGCCTGGGCCGGCCTTCAAGAGGTCGCTCCTCGGACCGTACTTCTGCGGCCGCCTGTTCCTCGAGGTCCGTCTTTCGAAGAAAGGGCCGGCCGTCAGGCTGTTCGTTGTCGACTTCGCTCGGAAGTTTTTCCTGGCCCCGGTCCCTCTGGAACCCGGCCCGAAAGGGGGTACCCCATGAGTGATGTCCTGACGCCCGACGAGGAGCGGGTCCTCCTCGATCTGGCCCGCCGGGCTATCGGGCACTATTTCGAGACGGGAGAACATCTTCAGCCCGACGTCAAAGATCCGAAGCTCGGGGAGAAGCGGGGCGCGTTCGTCACCCTGAAGGTCAAGGGCGAGCTCCGCGGTTGCATCGGTTACCCTCTCCCCTACAAGCCGCTGGCCGAAACGATTGTCGAGATGGCCGTGGCCGCGGCCAGCCAGGATTTCCGGTTCGAGCCGCTGACCCCCGGGGAGCTGGCCGGAACCCGGATCGAGATCTCCGTCCTCAGCCTGCCCGAGCCGGTCAAGGACCCGAAGGAGGTCGAGGTCGGCCGCCACGGGATCGTCGTCGCCAAGGGGTTCAACCGCGGCCTCCTCCTGCCCCAGGTCCCCCTCGAGTATCACTGGGACAGGGAAACCTACCTCCGCCACGGCTGCTTGAAAGCCGGACTCGGCCCCGACGAGTGGAAAAAGGGCGCGAAGATCGAAGTCTTCACCGCCCAGGTTTTTTCCGAACCCGAATAAGCCCGCCCCCCTTATTTTTTCTTGTTCGTGAGCTTCGCCAGCTCGGCCTGGGCCTGAGCTTTCAGGACATCGTCCTTTGAGGTCGTCTTGGGGAGGTCGATGGCCTTCTGGAACTCCTGGGCGGCCAGGCCGGACTTCTTGAGCGACACGTAGGTCAGCCCCAATTCCAGATGGTGGTTGACATATTCCGGCTTCATCTCGGCGGCCTTTTTCAGGTTCTTTTCCGATTCCTCGAATGACCCTTTCGGGATGGATCCGTAGAGGATGCTTCCGAAGAGCCGCGTGACGCCGCCGATCTCCGCCATCCGCCGGTGCCACCGGCCGAGAGCGTGGTAAGCCAGGTCGTTGTTGGGGTCGAGCGCGATAGCCTTATCGATCTCCGCCCGGACCTGCTTGGAGCCGTCGATCTGCTCCTTTTTACCGAGCATGAGCAGCTTCTTGCCGAGAGAGGCCGCGATCTGGAAATGTCCCCAGGTGTCGTTGGCGTTCGCCGCGACGGCCTTGTTGGCGTATGACGTGGCGTCCGAGTAGAACTTCATCTGGCGCTGCTTCGCGTCCTTGTCGGTCGCCGGGATGACGTCGGCGATATCGACGCAGGCCCTCGACGTCTTCCACAGGGCTTCGTAGTTCTGAGGCTCGAACTTGAGGGCCTCGAGGTAGTGCCCGAGGGCCGTCTGGTCGTCGAGCTGAGCGTAGGCCTCGTCGCCGGCCTTGATGTGGTCGGCGGCCGTCTGTCCGTAGCTCATGACGGCCAGGACCGTCAAGAACACCAAGAGAATCAGGCCTTTTTTCATTTTTCCCTCCGTACGCTATTCACTACCTTTAGTCTTTTCCCCTAAAAAGTCAAGCCGCCGGCTTTCCATAATGAGCCCGATGACAAAGCCCGCGGCGCTCGTCGCGAGCCCGAGAGGGAGCGACCGGGGCCAGGGGGGAACGGGGAACGAGAAGAGCCCCGCCTCGGCGAGAAAGCAGACGAGCGCGTATCCCCCTCCCCCGAAAAGACCCAGGAGGCCGGCCAGGGGGGCCCTCTTTTTCATGAGGATGGCGGCGAGCCCGGGGATGAACAGCCCCTCGGCCATGATCTGGGAGGCCAGGCCCAGCGTCTTCAGGATATCCTGGAAGCGTGTCGCCACCAGGAAGGCCGCTCCGCCGACGAAAAGCGTCGCGGCCCGGCCCATGGTCACGGAACCGCGGTCCGGCGCCGCCCGCCGCCCGTAGCGGAGGAGGTCACTGGCCAGGGAGAAGGCCCCGGTGTTGATGGCCGCGGCCATGGTGGACAGGATCGCGGCCAGGACCGTCACGAAGATGAGCCCGCCGAGAACGGCCCCTGCCTCGAGCCCGATGTAATCCGCGACGAGCGGGTTTGTCGGCTTCGACCCCGGGAAGAGCGGGAGGAAGAGCATCCCGGCGAGGACGATCGCCGAATAGAAAAGCCCCAAAAGGACGGCGGCGCCGGCAACACCCCGGCGGGCCGCGCCGTCCGTCCGGGCCGCCTGGATCCGCTGCCAGGCGATGGGGGAAATGGTCCAGGCCAGGACGAAGGAGAGGGCGATGAGGATGTTCCGATCCGCATGGGCCAGGAAATCGAAGTAGCCCGTTTTTCCCTGCCGGACGGCCACGGCCGTGACTTCGCGCCACGACGACCGGAACCAGAGCGAGGCCGTGAGCGCGAGCACCCCGGCCGCGAGGAGGAAGAACTGGAGGGTATGGGTCCGGACCACGGCCAGGAACCCGCCCGCTCCAAGGTAGGCCAGGACGACGGCCGCAGCCACCGCCAGGCTGGTCAGGTAAGAGGTCCCGAGAAAGGTCTTCAGGAAATTGCCGGCCGCGACCATCTGCGAGGCCGCGAGGACCGTCGTGTACCAGACGATGAGGAAAGTCGTCGCCGGACGGGCGGCCGGGCCGTAGCGGGCCTCCATCGCTTCCGAGACCGTCGACCCGCCCAGGCCCCGGACGGCCTTCACGAGCGGCAGCAGCAGGAGGAGAGTGACGACCGCGGGCAGCCCGACGACCCAGGCGGCGCTGATCCCCTCGCGGAAGGCCTGGTCGGTCGAGACGAGAAGCGACGCCGCCCCGACCCAGGCGGCGCAGAGCGAGAACGAGACCCGCGGCGCGCCGAGCTCGCGCGAGGCCAGGAAAAACGCGTCCAGGTCGCGGAGCTTTTTCGGGAAGAGAAGGCCCGCGGCGAGGAGAACGACGAAGTAAATGAGGACGGCCACCAGGAGCTCGATCTTCATACGGGCCCAGTTATAACAAAAAGCCGCTCGCGTAACCAGCCCGCGTTAGAGCGATGCCTAGGCTCCCCCCAGGGCCTCGGAGATGGCCGCCACTCCAGAGCGCGGTTTTTCACGCCCTCCCAAACCGTTCTTTCTCGGCGGCTGCGGAACTCGCTCAGCATTTTAAGCCCGTCCCACACCTAAAAAACGGGTATCTTCCCTCCCGTTTTTTCCAATCCATCGTCTTACGGCGGCTCTTGCTCAAACATCCGCGCCGTCCTCAAGAGAGGGGACTCTTTCTTAAGGGTCCCCTCTCTTGAGGATTCCCTCGAAAAACGCTTCGGGAAGGCTAAACCGCGCATAACGTTCCGGCCAATCCCCGAGGCCCTGGGAAGGGCAGCTTGATGTGTTATAATTGCGGAATGATGCGCAGGTGGGCCCTATTCATGGTTATGCTGTCCCTGGCCGGACTGGCCTTCCCGGTCACGCCGGAAGAGACCGCGGCGAACCTGGAAAAGGCGCTCAGGAGTCTCCGCTCCCTTCAGGCCCGGTTCGATCAGCTCTATTTTTCCCCATCGGTCCCCGAGCCCCTCCATGAGCGCGGCGAGCTTTTCCTCCAGAAGCCGGACCAGATGCGGTGGCAATACAAGGACCCCCAGGAGAAGGTCTTCCTTTATGCGGGCGGGCTCGTTCAGATGTACCTTCCCGAGGAAAAACAGCTCACCCGGAGCCGGGTCCCGCCCGAGGCGTACGAATCGGACATCCTGGGAATTTTTCTGGGGGCGAAGTCGTTCCGGGATCTCTATGTGATCGAGGATGCCCGGTTCCCGACCGACACGGCCGGAATCCGCCAGGTCAAGCTCACGCCGCGGCAGGAGGGGGATTACTCCCACATCCTCCTCGAGGTCGACGGCAGGACCTGGCTCCTCCGGCGGGCCATCTTTTTCGAATGGGCGGGAAACAAAAGGGAATTCCAATTCAGCGGGATCCGGACGAACGCCTCTCTTCCCCACGGCACATTCGAGCTCAAGGTCCCGCCTGGAACCGAGGTCATCGACGATACAGGGGCCATCAAGCGCTCAACCTTTCAGCCCGGGACCCGGATGAACCAATGAGGGCCGCAAGTCCTCGAGCTTCGGGACCGTCCTCATGGGGCTTCTCGCCGTCGGCCTCGTCGGCTACCTGCCCGTCATCGGCTTCTTCTTCGGTCTCGTCCTGAACATGGTGGGCCGGGGCATCACCATCCGGACGAAGCTCGGCACGACGGAGAACCTCTTCCAGAAAAAACAGCCGGTGCCGTCCGCGGCCTGAGGCCTCAACGATCAGCCGATGATTTCGTTGAGCCCGTCGATGATGCGGGCTAAGTCTTCCGGCATGAGCCGACCGACACAATCGCCGATGCGCTCCACGGACAGAGTCCGGATCTGACTGATCTTGATCCAAGACTGTTTAGGAAGCCCTGCGGGTTCAAGCTCGAATGTCAGGGGGAACCCGGCGCGCTGGGGCTGACTCGTGATGGCCATCACGATGACAGTCCCGGACCGCTCATTGAAAACGTCCTGGCTCAGGATCAGAACGGGGCGCCGGCCTTCCTGCTCGTGGCCCCGGCCGAGGGAAAGGTCGGCCCAGCGGATCTCCCCCCTCAATATCCCGGCCATTTGGAAGCATCCTCCGCCAGGCCCTCTTCCGCGAGCTCTTTCTCGAAGGCTGGGTCGAGCTTCAGGCATTCCTGAGCCAGAAGGACGCGGTCAAGACGCGAGAGCTTTTCCTTTACTGCGGCCTCGATAGCCCGGCTCCTATTGATAAACGTCCCATCCTTAACGAGACGGTCCACCCTGTTGAGCGCTTCTTCGCTCAGAGTAATGGCAATCTTCGCTTTCGGCATTACTGGCCTGATGGTATTACTATATATCATACTCTTTGGGTCGTCAATGCTTCTAACCATGTTTCGGGTTCTTGTTCTATCACAAAAAGACGACTCCGTATCCTCTGGAGTCTCAGGTAACTTAGGAGCGGATTGCCCTCCGGGGGGGGAGCGGATTCTGAGGAGCGACCAGCAGAAGTGCTGCGGAGCAACTCAGAGCTGCACTTCTGGTAAATATCTGAAACGAGTCTTGGATTTTCTTGATTAGGGGATAAGGGCGGCTTTGGCGCCGCCCAATCAGGGGAATGGCGAGGAGTCAGCGCTCGAGGATCTCTTTTTCCTTGGCCGAGGCCAGCTCTTCGACCGTGGCCGTCGTCTCATCGACGAGCTTCTGGAGATGTTCGATTCCCTGGAACTTGTCGTCCTCGGAGATTTCCTTCTCCTTCTCGAGCTCCTCGATGAACTCCTTGGTCTCGCGGCGCATGTTCCGGAGGGCGGTCTTCTCCTCCTCGAGCATCCGGCCGA
Source organism: Candidatus Aminicenantales bacterium (assembly GCA_049512315.1). Lineage (GTDB taxonomy): Bacteria > Acidobacteriota > Aminicenantia > Aminicenantales > Saccharicenantaceae > DATKJS01. The sequence continues at coordinate 20,674 of JBEKXF010000038.1, forward strand.
TCCTCTTGGCGATCTCGCGGCGCCGTTCTTCGTCGAGGGGCGGGATCGGAACGCGCAGGACCTTGCCGTCGTTAAGGGGGTTGAAGCCGAACTCCGAGCCCCGGATCGCCTTGTCCAGGATTTCGAGGAGCGCGGGGTCGTAGGGCTGGACGACGATGAGCGTCGGCTCGGGGACCTTGAGGGTGGCCACCTGGTTGACCGGCGTGGGCACGCCGTAGTAGCTGACCTTGATCTCCTCGAAGATGGCCATGTTGGCCCGGCCGGTCCGTAGCATCCCGAGCTCCTTCCGGAAATGCTCGACGGAGGACTTCATCTTCTTTTCGAGGTCCTTCAGGATGTCTTTGACCATGGCGCCCCTCTTCGCTTCAAAAGACTTTGGTGCCGATCGCCTCGCCCAGGACGACCCGCCGGAAGCTATCCTTGCCGTTGAGGTCGAAGACGACGATCGGCAAGTTGTTGTCCCGGCAGAGGGAGATGGCGGTGGAGTCCATGACCCTCAGCCCCTTCTTGAGGACGTCGATGTAGCGGATGGACTTGAATTTCCTGGCCTTGGGGTCGATCATCGGGTCGGCCGTGTACACGCCGTCGACCTTGGTCGCCTTGAGGATGACCTCGGCGTGGATCTCCAGGGCGCGCTGGGCCGCGGCCGTGTCGGTCGTGAAGAACGGGCTGCCGATACCGGCCGAGAAGACGATGACCCGGCCCTTTTCCAGGTGCCGGATGGCGCGCCGCCGGATGAAGGGCTCGGCCAGGGACCGGATCTCGATGGCCGAGATATGGCGGGCGAAGGCCCCCTCCTTCTCCAGGGCGGAGTGGAGGGCGATCCCGTTGATGACGGTGCCCAGCATGCCCATCTGGTCGGCCGAAGCCTGGTCGATGCCGACTTTCGTGCCCTTGACCCCGCGGAAGAGGTTGCCGCCGCCGATCATGATGGCGATCTCGACGCCCATGTCGTGGACATCCTTGATCTCCCGGGCGATGGCCAGGGCCCGGTCGAAATCGATCCCGGAGGCGAGTTCCCCGAGGAGGGCTTCGCCGGACAGCTTCAGGAGGATCCTCTTGTACACTGGCTTCGGCATGGACCTGGCCCTCCTCTCAGAACCGATCAGAGTCGATGCTTATTCCTGTCCGATCTCGTAGCGGGCGAACCGCCGGACCTTGATGTTCTCGCCGATCTTGGCCACGGCCTGGGTGATGAGGTCGCGGACCTTGATCTTGTCCTCCCGGATGTAGGCCTGGTCGAGGAGGCAGATCTCCTCGAAGAACTTACCGAGCTTGCCCGTGACGATCTTTTCCATGATCTCGGGCGGCTTCTTCATATCGGCGAGCTGGGCCTTGATGATCTCTTTTTCAGCTTCGAGGACGTCCTGGGGGATGTCCGCCGACGAGATGTACCGGGGCTTGGCCGCGGCGATCTGCATGGCGATCTCCTTGACCAGCTCCTGGAACTCGGAGGTCCGGGCGACGAAGTCGGACTCGCAGTTGACCTCGACCAGGACGCCGATCCGGCCGTCCGTGTGGATGTAGGACGCGACGACGCCCTGCGAGGCCTCCCGGCTGGCCTTGGCCTGGGCCCGGGCGTGGCCCTTTTTCCTCAGGATCTCGATGGCCTTGTCCACGTCGCAGTTGGCCTCGGCGAGCGCGCTCTTGCACTCCATCACGCCGATCCCCGTCCTTTCGCGGAGGTCCTTGACCATTTCAGCGGTGATTTCCATGAATGACTCCTTGACCGCCCGGACTCAGGCGGGTTCTTTCTTTTCTTCCTCAGCATCCGGAGATCCGGCCTCGCCGGCCGGCTGGGCTTCTGCCTTCTTCTGCTCGAGGAGCTCCTTGCTGATTCGGTTCTTCTTGCCCTCGACGATCGATTCCGCGACCTTCGACACGAACAGCTCGATGGCCCTCACGGCGTCGTCATTCCCGGGGATCGGGTAGTTGACCTTCTCGGGGTCACCGTTGGTGTCGACCACGGCCACGATCGGGATGCCCATCTTCCGGGCTTCCTGAATGGCGATCTCCTCCTTCGAGGAGTCGATGATGAACAGGGCGCCGGGCAGCTCGGCCAGGGCCTTCAGGCCGCCCAAGTTCTTCTGGAGCTTCCGGTAGACTTTCTCGAGCTTGGACTGCTCTTTCTTGGACAGGAGGTCCCACCGGCCGTCCTCCTTCATCTCCTCGAGCTCCTTGAGCTTATCGACGCTCGTCCGGACGATGGCGAAGTTCGTCAGCAGCCCGCCGAGCCAGCGCTGGTTGACGTAGGACGATTCGCACTTCGAGGCGTAGTCCCGGATGATGTCCTGGGCCTGCTTCTTGGTGCCGACAAAGAGGATGGTCTTGCCCTCTTCGGACATGCCCCGGATGAAGCCCAGGGCCTCCTTGAAATTCTTGATGGTCTTTTGCAGGTCGACGATGTAGATGCCGTTCCGCTGCCCGAAGATGTATTCCTTCATCTTGGGGTTCCACCGCTTGGTCTGGTGGCCGAAATGGACACCCGCCTCCAACAGTTCTTTCATTGTGACAGAAACCAACTCGAGCCTCCCCTATCCGATGTTACCGCTTATGGTACTGTGGAGCTTTGCGAGCGCCCAGCAACCCATATT
>JBEKXF010000039.1:0-23829 GCA_049512315.1 Candidatus Aminicenantales bacterium
ATGAAAGAGATGCCAAATAGCGCCATCCCGACGAGCACCTGGGGAAGTATTACGAAGCGCCAGAACGCAGGAATTGCCCGGCCGGGCGTTGCCGAGGGAGAGGTATCTGCTCTCACCAGTGGCATCACCCCCACGGCCACAATTATGGCAACCCCCAATGCGAGAGCGGCACCAACATTTAGGATGAGACGATGACTTCTTTTCGTCAGCATGACAATTACCTCCTCAAATGATCTGGCGGACTGGAGCTAAGACGTACCATATGTTCACGGCCTGTAACGGCCAGATATTTCAAAGAGCATTGCTTCTTCAGCTTGTTCCCCCTTATTTTCTTTCCCCGCTGCCACACTTGAATATCGGTTTGGAATGTGGTTATGTCAAGCCAGATACCCCATATGCCGCACTAGGTATCATATTTTCCTGAGGGCCTAATCTCCCGCTAACTCGCCAATGGGGACATACGGGTGGTTTTTCGGACCCTCTATGAGCCTGACGCGGCCACCAGGCTTAGGCAGACCCCTCCCGCCATGTCACATCCATGCCACAAAAAATGCGTAAACCCGCTTAATTCTGACTAAAGGTGCGTAAAGGAAAACAAGGAATCTTCCCCTGGAAATTGGGTTTTCCCCATATGTCCAGGAGGGTAGAGAATTGGACTCCGGATCCAAAATTCGAAGGTTTGAATCCTCTCTGGCATGCCATTCAAATCTCCCCTGGAATCTCTGGATTATTAGGGACTTCCACGCTCAGCCGGGTCCGGCCGCGATGTGAGTCCGAGTCAGGGATAGTGAGTCCCTGATAGCCCCAGACACAGCCCAAATCTCGACACCCTTCTCTAAAATCATCTGGATACTACCAAGGTCGCAAGCTGGCTATAAGCATATCTTGCTTTATCGAGAAGATCATCATATGTAAATACTTCAATGTCCGGACGATCTGCTCGCAATAATGTCTTATATTCTTGAATATTCTGTCTCCCTCCGAAACTCTTTTCGGTATTACGGCTAAGTATTATCATTGCCCCCGTACCGGTGCATATGCCAGGGAATTCGTCTTTTATCGTGCTGTAGTGCTTGGAAATAAAATCCCTAAATTCGGCAATTTGAAAAGCAGCTTGGGTGAATTCGCTTCGGGGTTGTCCTTGCTTTGTCGCTATCGGCTTGCTCGGTCGCTCTAGTTCGACTAATTTATACGAACCATTTGAGTACTTAAGCAGAAAATCTGGCTCCACAAATTCCTTGCCTAACGGAGATCTCTCACCATTTGGATATTCGAAGCGAGGCTTAGATAAAGCATCTGCATAGACATCCAGAATTATTGAGTGGGCCCTCAAGAAATCGTGGAAAATACTCTCCTCTGCATCGCCCGCTTCACGAAGAAGGGCGGCGAACTTGTCTAGTGTTTCCGAGAGGACAGAGAGCCGGTCAAAAAAAGGCTTAATCCAAATGGACTCTCCTCCCGTAGAAATTAGGCCCTGAGCACCTGCTTGTAGGGCGGTGAACGCTTGGGCAAAATCGCGCCTTACGTCTGTCTGTACCCGCACATATATTCCTCGTGTGTCCCAAGCTGCTTCCTCAAGGTGTGGAGACACCTCTAGGTAGTTTAAGAATCTGCGGTGTTTGAGGTCCGCAGTGCAGATTCCTAACCCACGAACAATAAAAGGGGTCCAAAAGCTCTCATCTGGCCGCTTTAAGGGAAGATCCAAAATTAACTGAAATGCCCCGAACGTAAACCGTTGAAGAAACGCCTTTAGATCAAGCGGCATTCGCTTCACAATTATCACACTATCCATCACTCGCGCTTCGGCCTCCTCGGTTACGTCACCTAATTCACCCTTCCAAATCTCAGCAGGGACGCCTTGCTTTGCGACAATTCTGTACCTTCCGATATTCTTCCTATAGAGGCCTTTTCTTTTGAGAAGATCTATAACTTCGGAGGGTATTAAACTCGGTTCGATATCCACCACGAAGGCGGGCCCCCCAGCTATCCACCAAGAATTATCAGGTTCTCGAGATTCATCGTATATGACAGTCCCATCTTGCGTAACCCAGCATTGTATTTTTTTCGAATTTATATATGGAGATATTTCCAGCGGCGGATAGCCACCGCCGCTCGGTGCAGGTGTCACGAAACGTGCAAATTCCTTCCGATACTCTTCAATGTACCTCTCTAGATAATTACAGACTGCTCGGGTAGTTATTGCCATCGGCTTTGCTGATCGGACATTTTATAACTCACGCGGTTAGAATATGTCAATGACACCTAGAGCAACACAAGTAGAAACGGGCTTTCCGGCCAACCAGAAGGTCCTGAGCCAAAATAACGCCCCATGGACCCAGGATACAAAGGCCAACCCCGGGCGAGAGTCCTTGATGTCGATAATCATAACGGGGTGGATCCAGTCGCCCAGGAACACGCGGGACCGGCGCTCTCAGGCCGGGGAGAGTTAACGGCTACGCCCCCCGTCGGGCCCAGCGATGGGGTTCAGCGAGCGGAGCAGACCTCTCCGCCGCGTCACACGGGGGTCACAACTTTTGCCTAATCTCGCCTAACTTGGCCTAACGGAGCGTAAAAGAGGGAAAGCCCTAAATTACTCATCTGCCAGAGGAAAACAGGAAAATATGGTGGGGTGAGTGAGGGGATTTGAACCCCCAACATTCGGATCCACAGTCCGATGCTCTAACCAGGTTGAGCTACACTCACCGCCGTTCGAGGGACATAATTCTCCCATCCTTGGGGATTGTTGGTTCAGCCCTTCTGTCCCTCGATGAGGTCGAGGACGTCCTCGGAATCCCGCCAGCCCGGCCGGACCTTGACGTGGAGGTCCAGATAGACCTTGGTCCCGAGGATCTCCTCGATCTCGCGGCGGGCCTCGATGCCGATTGTCTTGATGAGCCGGCCCTGCCGGCCGATGACGATCGCCCGGTGGTTGTCCTTTTCGACGAAGATCGACGCCCGGATGTGGGTCAACGGCCGGCTCTCGCCCGGCTTTTTCCAGTCGTCCTGTTCCTTCCTCTCGATCGTCTCGATATAGACGGCGGTCACGAAGGGGAGCTCCTCTTTCACGTATTTCAGGATCTTCTCGCGGATGATCTCGGCCAGGAGGAAGCGCTCGGACTGGTCCGAGATCTCCTCGTCGGAGTAGATCTTCTCCGCCGTCGGCAGCGCGTCGAAAATGAGATTTTCCAGGACGTCGAGGTTGATGCCCTTCAGGGCCGAGACGGGGATGATCTCCTTGAACGGCAGCATGCCCTTGTAGTGGTCGATGATGGGCAGGACCGTGTCTTTCCGGACGGCATCGACCTTGTTGATCAGCAGGAGGACGGGTGTCGTCAGGCGTCTGAGCGTCTCCAGGACATACTCGTCCCCGTGGCCGAATTTCTCGGTCGCGTCGATGAGAAGGCAGATGAGGTCGGACGTCTCGAGGGCGGAGGTGACGAAATTCATCATCCGCTTGTTGAGGGTGTGGAGGGGCTTGTGGATCCCTGGGTTGTCAATAAAGATAATCTGGCCTTTCCCGGTCGTCTTGATGCCCAGGATGCTGATCCGGGTTGTCTGGGGCTTGTCGGAGACGATGGCGATCTTCTGGCCCAGCATGGTGTTGAGAAGGGTGGATTTCCCGGTGTTGGGGCGGCCGATAAGGGCCACGGTGCCCGTCTTGAAGACCGTCTTCTCTGCGGCTTTCTTCCGGGCCGGCCTGGTCCCCGCAGCCTTCTTCGGCTTGTCCGTGGCGGTCGAGGCTTTTCTCGGCATGGGTCCCCCTCTGCCCTTCTCAGGCTTTCCGGATCCTCAGCTTCTTGATCTTTTTCTGGTCCACGTCCAGGATCTCGACGCTCAGCCCCTTGACGGTCAGGGTTTCGCCCTTTTGGGGAAGCCTTCCTAGGCTGTGGGTGATGAGGCCCCCGACCGTGATGAAATCGTCCTCGGCGAGCTCAACATCGAATAGCTTCTCGAGCTCCTCGACCTCGGCCGCTCCCGACACCGTGAAATCGAGGGGCCCGTTCTCCGTGATCTGGGCCTCCTCGGTGTCGTACTCGTCCTGGATCTCGCCGACGATCTCCTCGACGACGTCCTCCATCGTGACCAGGCCCGAGACCCCGCCGTGCTCGTCGACGACGACAGCCAGCTTCTGCTTGGCCTTCTGGAACTCCTTGAGGAGCCCGGAGACGGCCATGGATTCCGGGACGAACGCTACAGGCCGGACCAGGGCCTCGATGGGCTGGACCTTGTGCTTCTCGTCGGCGTATTCAAGGAGGTCCTTGGCCATGACAATGCCCTCGATGTTGTCGAGCCGGTCCTTGTAGACGGGGACGCGGGAGTATTTTTCCCGGATGATGAGGTCCTTGAGGTTGTCGATGGTCGCGTCCTTGCGGATGCAGACCATGTTGACCCGGGGCGTCATGATCTCGCGGACGACGGTGTCGCCGAACTCGACGACGCTCCGGAGGAGCTCGTTCTCGCCCTTGTCGATGATCCCTTCCTCCGTGGCCTCGTCGATGAAGGTCTCGATCTCCTCATCCGAGGCCTCTCGCCCCTCTTCCCGGTCCTCCCGCTGTTCCTCGCGCTCGAGGAGGTTCCGGGACAGGGCCAGGACAGGGGCGCCGAGGGCCCGGACGAGCGGGAAGGCGGGCAGGAAGACCTTCAGGACGGCATTCTTACCCAGGGAGTTGAGGAGCCGGGGGAGGTAGTCGAAGAAAACGGAATAGACGGCGAGGACGGCCAGGAAAAACCACAGGGGCCAGAACCGGAGGCGCGGGAAAAGGGTGAAGAGATCGACGAGGAAGACGAGGAGGAGGATATTCCTGAGGTACTCGACGGCGATCCTGGTTCCGTCAAAATCGCGGAGGATCCTGGCCCGGTCGCTTTTCTCGCGGTCTTCGAGGAAACGACTGAGCGAGATCTTGGAAAACGAGCCGAGGCAGATATGGAAGATGGAAAAGAGCGACACGGCCAGGAAGCTCAGACCGAGGCCGGCTCCGCTGACGGCGTCCATCGTCATCACAGGTACAGCCCGCGCGCGGCCTGCTCCTCTTCCTCGATGCCCGCGAAGTGGTCGTAGCCGAGGAGATGAAGGAAGCCGTGGATGGCGAGGACCTTGAGCTCCCGCTCGAGGCCGTGGCCCTTCTTCCGGGCCTGGCGGAAAGCCACGGGCACGGAGATGACGATGTCGCCCAGGTAGAATCGGCCGTCTGCGCCCTTCTTTCCGAGAGGAAAGCTGAGGACGTCGGTGGGCCTGTCCTTCTTCATGAACTTCCGGTTGAGCGTCCGGACGGCTTTCGTCCCGACGAAGGCCAGGGTGACCTCCGGGTCCGCGAGGCGGTAGCGGGCGACCAGGTCTTCGAGCAGGCGCTTAAACGCCCTGATCCGGACCGGGTGTTTTTTCTGGCGGTTGATGATCTCGATCATTGTCCTTTTTCCGTGGCCGGGCGGGCCTCCGGGCTTTCTTGACCTCGAAATCGAACCCGGGGTACTCGACCCGCGGGTGATAGATGGCGAAGAGGATGGTCAGGAAAGAGGAAGCGACGGCCCGGAGGTCCCGGAGCGAAAAATCGCAGTCGTCGAGCTGGCCGTCCTGGAGGTAGGTGTTGAAGATATCGGTGATGACCCGCTTGAGGTTGTCCTTGGTCGGTGACCGCAAACTCCGGGAAGCGGCCTCGACGGAATCGGCCAGCATGACCAGGGCGGCCTCCTTCGTCCGGGGCGGCGGGCCCGGGTACCGGTAGCTTTCCTCGCCGACCGTCTGCTGTTCGGGGTCGTAGGTCTGCTTGGCCTTGTTAAAGAAGAAGCGGACCAGGGAGTTGCCGTGATGCTGCTCGATGATCTCCCGGAGGGCCCGCGGCAGCCTCAGCTTTTTGGCGATTTCCGCGCCCTCCTTGACGTGGTTGATGATGACCAGGGTGCTCATGGCGGGCGTCAGGTCCTTGTGCAGGTCGAATTCCCCCGTCCGGTTCTCGATGAAGTACTCGGGCATCTTGGTCTTGCCGATGTCATGGTAGAGGGCCCCGGCTTTGACGAGCTGGGTGTCGAGGCCGAGCTCCTCGGCGCCCTTTTCGGCGAGGGTCGCCACGATGAGGGAGTGATGGTAGGAGCCGGGCGCCTCCTGGGACATCTGCCGGAAGACGGGGAGGTCCGAGTTCGTCAGCTCCAGGAGCTTGGAAGCCGTGATGAACCCGAAGGCCGTCTCCACGGCCGGAAGGAGGAGGAAGGCCAGGGCCCCGCTGATGATCCCTCCCATGAGGCCCATGAAGACCTCCGCGGAGAACGGGCCGAGGCCGCTCCTTTTCTCGACGAGATGGACGATCAGAATGACGGCGGCATTCGCCGGCGGGACGAGCAGGAAACCGGCCCGGAGCGTCGCCGCCCGCTGGCTTTTCCTGAAGTATCTGACGCCGTAGATGGCGGCCAACCCGCCGACCAGGCAGAACAACATGAGGTAAAAATTGGCCCCCAGGAGGTACCCCGCGGCCAGGCTGTTGAGAACGGCGTAGCTGAGGCCCAGCTGGTCGGACAGGAGGTAGGCGAAAATGAGGGTCCCGACTTGGAACGGGATCGCGTAATGATAGGTTTCGATCCGGGCGAAGGAGTTCGAGCTGATGGAGCCGCTGATCGTCGCCGCCAGGAGGAGCGAGATCTTATAGAGGGCGAGGCTCGCGACCAGGAAGATGCCCGTCATCCGGAAGCTCCTCTCCGCCTGGTCTCTCTTATGGACGACGATGAGGTAGCGCCAGAGGGCGCCGAATAGAAGCAAGAAGAGCAGGAAGCTGCCGGCGAAATCGGGAAGCCAGCTCGACCTCCGCTGGAGCCTCTGGTTGTAGAGATCGAGGATCCTCACCGCCTCGGGGCCGGCCTCGTCACCTTTGCGGACAACGACCCGACCCTTCTTGATCGTGGTGGTCACGGTGGCGATGCGGGCCTGGGCCTGAGACTTCCGGTTCTCCGTCTCGATCTTGTTGTAGGTGATATTGGGCGTCAGGAAGATCTGGGCCAGTCCCGTGAGGAGGGTCTTGGTTTTCTGAGGGATCTCGATCTTCCCGAGCTCTTCCGCGAACCGCACCTCGCTCTCCTTGAGGTCCAGGATGTCGCCGACCTTGACCGTTCTTTCCCCATCCTGGAGGGCGAGGAGCGTCAGGCCGCGGTCCTGTTCGCCGTGAATGAAGAGGTTCTTGGAAAGGATGATCCCCTGGCCGAAGATCTTCGCCGAGATGCCGACCAGGGTCTCTTCGAGCTCCTTCGGGAACTTCAGCCGGACGAGGGCCGCGACGTCCTCGGCGTCGAGGTCGATCCCCAGAAGGTCCAGGTAAGACGTCCGCAGTTCCTCGGCCCTCTGGCCGGCCGGGTTTTTCTGGACCCATGCCCATCCGATGACGAAAAGGCGGTGGATCTTATCCTCCGTGTTGGCAAAAACGTTGGGGTCGAAGGTGTAGACGGGCAGGACCGCGTTTTCCGCTCCGGCCCTCAACCGGTTCGTGGCTTCGTTATCCTGAACGGTCAGGTCGAAGGGGGCCACGATGTCGGAAGGCGAGATCTCGCCGAGGGCCAGGCTGGTCAGGCTCCTCCGGGGAAGGTAGGACAGGAAAAGGGAGATCAGGGTGACGGTCAGAACGAGGAACGTCCAACGGCTCTTGAGGAACTTCTGGAGCGGGGAGACCGCCTTTTCTTCCTCGGCCGGCTCGACGGGGGCTTTCCGGGGCTGGATCTCGGCCCCCTTGAAAAGCTTGATCTTGTCGAAGGATATCAGGCTCATGGAGGACTCAGTCCGGCCCGGCTTCCGCCTTCTGGTAGGCCTTGATGATCTTCTGGACCATGGGGTGGCGGACGACGTCCCGGTCGTTGAAATAGACGAAGCCGATCTCCTTGAGGGGGGAGAGGATCTTGATGGCCTGGAGGACACCGGACTTCCGGGGCTGGGGGAGGTCGATCTGGGTGATGTCGGCCGTGATGACGAGCTTGCTGTCGAATCCGGTCCGGGTCAGGAACATCTTCATCTGCTCCCGGGTCGTGTTCTGGGCCTCGTCGAGGATGATGAAGGCGCTGTTCAGGGTCCGGCCCCGCATGAAGGCCAGGGGGGCGATCTCGATGATCCCCTTCTCGATGAGCCGTGTCGCCTGGTCATACTGGGAGAGGTCGAAGAGGGCGTCGTAGAGCGGCCGGAGATAGGGGTTGATCTTCTGGGCGAGGTCGCCGGGCAGGAAGCCCAGCTTTTCGCCGGCTTCGACGGCCGGCCGGGTCAGGATGATCCGGTTGACGATCTTGTTCTGGAGGAACGAAAGGGCCATGGCCATGGCCAGGTAGGTTTTCCCCGTCCCCGCCGGGCCGATCCCGAACACCAGGTCCTGGCTCCTGATCGCCTGGATGTAGGCCTTCTGGTTGAGGCTCTTGGGGCTGACGGACTTCCGGGACAAATTCAGGGGCTCGGAGGGAGAATACTGCTCCAGGGCGGTGGCCGTACCCTCCTCCAGGAGGTCGAGGGCGATCAGGAGGTCCTCTTCTTTCAGGTGGTGGCCCCTGTCCGCGAGCTCCCCGATCTTCTCGAAGTAATGCCTGGCGAATTCGACCTTTTTCCCGTCTCCGTCGATGATGATCTGGTCTCCGCGGAGGCCCAGACTGACCCCCAGCCGGCCCTCGAGTTTCTTAAGGTTCTTGTCGAGGACGCCGGGAAAGACGGAGCTGGCCGTGCCGGGGTGGGTTATTTTTTCCATGGGTTGCTTTGCGGGGGAGGTGGGTCTTCGGTTTCAGCCATTATCAGGGGAGATTAGAACACTAATCGGCCGCTCTTGTCAAGCCGGACCCCATGAGGTCAAACCCTCACTTTTGCCGTTTTGACCCCATAAAGAGTTGAAAAAAAGGCCCGCCTGGTATATAAATCTCTTCTGCTTCCGGCGGCGGCCCCCGCCCTCCCGGGAGCCGCGAGGAGACACCATGGACAAAGAGTTCACGACGGTGACCATCCCGACCTCTCTCCATAAGAAGATCGAGGAATTCATCAAGGGGACCGAGTACGGCTCCGTCTCGAGCTACGTCACGAAAGTCCTCAGGGAGAGCCTCTCCAAGGGAGAACCCGCGACGGAGGCGTTCACCAAGGACGAGGAGGAGAAGGTGAAGGAGAGGTTGAAGGCCTTGGGATATATCGATTGATCCCCGCAAGGGGCAGACCTGCTTTTTCCTGCAGTCCCGCACGACGATCCGGACCAATTCAAGGAGGAGACCATGATCCAGCCCCACGGCGGCAGGCTCGTTGATAGGGTTCTCAGAGGCGATGAGAAAGATAAGGCCATGGCCCTGGCCGGTGGCCTCCCCAGTCTCACCATTGATTCAGAGCTCGTCTCGGACGTCGAAAATATCGCCACGGGCGTGTACAGCCCCCTCGAGGGGTTCATGGGGCCGGAGGATTTCCGGAACGTCCTCAACGGGATGCGCCTTCGGAACGACCTCCCTTGGACGATCCCCATCGTCCTCGACGTGGACCGGCAGACGGCCGCCGGCCTGAAAACCGGCGGGGAGCTTATCCTCCGGGCGAACGGCCGGCCCGTCGCCCTCATGCGGCTCGACGAGGCTTACGGGTTCGACAAGGAGGAAACCGCCGAAAAGATCTTCGGGACGACGGACCCCGCCCATCCCGGGGTGGCCGAGGTCCGGGCGATGAAAGAGGTCCTCCTGGCCGGCCCCGTCGACCTCCTCGAGGCGACGCCGACGCCCTTCGACCGGTGGAAGCTCAGTCCCAAGGAGACGCGGGTCCTGTTCAAGGAAAAGGGCTGGCGGACTGTGGTCGGCTTCCAGACGAGGAACACCCCGCATATCGGCCACGAGTATGTCCAGAAGGCCGCCCTGACGTTCACCGACGGCATCTTCATCAACCCCGTCATCGGACGGAAGAAAAAGGGGGATTTCAAGGACGAAGTCATCCTGGCCTCCTACGAGGAGCTCATCCGGCATTATTACCTGAAGGAGCGGGCGGTCATGGCCATCCTCCAGATGGAGATGCGCTACGCCGGCCCTCGGGAGGCCATCCACCACGCCGTCATCCGGAAGAACTTCGGCTGCACCCACATCATCATCGGCCGCGACCACGCCGGGGTCGGGAGCTATTACCAGCCCTACGCCGCCCAGGACATCTTCGAGGAATTCCCGGACCTGGGTATCATGCCGCTGTTCTTCAGGTCCTTCTATTATTGCCGGAAGTGCGGCTCGGTGGTCAACGAGAAGATCTGCCCCCACCCGCCCTCCGAGCAGATCCAGTTCAGCGGGACGAAGATCCGGGACATGCTGGTCAAGGGCGAGGTCCCGCCCCCCGAGCTGATGCGGCCCGAAGTGGCCAAGGTCATCATGCAGTTCAAGGACCCCTTCAACGAATAGCGGGAGAGAGGGGGCCGGAGGTCATGCCATGAACGGAAGAAAAGTCCTCGTCGTCGGGCTGGACTGCGCGCCGGGGGAGATCGTCTTCGACCGCAGCTCCGAGCTGCCGGTCCTCAAGAGCCTCATCAACCGGGGCGTCTCCGGAAGGCTCAGGAGCTCGGACCCGCCGATCACCATCCCGGCCTGGATGGTCATGGCGACCGGCCGCGACCCCGGGCGCCTCGGCCTCTACGGCTTCCGCCACCGGAAGGGCTATTCCTACGACAAGATGTGGATCGCCAACTCCCTCGCGGTCAGGGAGAAAAAGCTCTGGGACTATATCGGCGAGCAGGGGGGGAAAAGCACTCTGGTCAGCGTCCCGCCGAGCTACCCGGTCTATCCCGTCGCCGGGAACATGATCTCCTGCTTCATCACCCCTCCGGGCCCGGGCAAGGAGTACACATTCCCCCCCGCTCTCAAGAACGAAATCGAGGAGCGGTTCGGCCCCTACATCTTTGACGTCGTCTTCCGGACCGAGGACCGGGACAAGATCCTCGCCGAGATCTACGCCATGTCCGAGAAGCGGTTCGAGGTCATGGAATGGCTCATCGCCGAGAAGCCCTGGAACCTCTTCATGTTCGTCGAGATCGGCGTCGACCGGGTCCACCACGCTTTCTGGAAGTTCATGGACGCCGCCCATCACCTTCATGAGCCGGGGAGCAGGTTCCAGAACGCCATCATCGATTACTACAAGTTCCTTGACGCGAAGATCGGGCGGCTCATCGCCCGGGCCGGGGACGACACAGTCGTGCTGGTCGTCTCCGACCACGGCGCAAAGCGAATGAAGGGGGCCTTCTGCATCAACGAGTGGCTCATCGAGCAGGGTGACCTCGCCGTCAAGGAGCGACCGGGGAAGCCGACGAGCCTGGACGACCTCCCGATCGACTGGGCCAAAACCAAAGCCTGGGCCTGGGGCGGCTACTACGCCCGGGTCTTCCTCAACGTCGAGGGCCGTGAGCCCCAGGGCATCATCCCTCCCGAAGATTATGAGAAGGAGCGGGACGCCCTCATCGAACGGCTCCTGGCAATCCGCGGGCCGAACGGAGAACCCTGGGCGACCAAGGTCATCAAGCCCCAGGAATACTACGAGGAACTCGAAGGGGAATACCCGGACCTCATGGTCTATTTCGACGACCTGTATTGGAGGTCGGCGGGGACCCTGGGATACGGGACGAAATATCTGCTCGAGAACGACACCGGGCCGGACGACGCCGTCCACGCCCAGCAGGGGATCTTCATCCTGTCCGACCCGAGGGTCCGGACGAAAAAGAGCATGAACGCCGATATCCTGGATATCGCCCCCACGGTCCTCGACATCCTGGGGATCCCGAGGCCGGAGGGCCTGAAGGGCAAGGTCATCCTCAGGTCGCAGTCTTGACATGATCGCCAGAACGCAGAGCTGACGTCAACGCAAAGGAGCTCAACAACATGTGCCAAGAACAGGCCGGATTCACCCTATGGTTCACGGGCCTTCCCTGCTCGGGCAAGTCGGCCGTGGCCAACCGGGTCGCCGCGATCCTCAAGGACCGGGGCCTCCGCGTGGAACGGCTGGACGGCGATGTCGTCCGCCAGGACCTGACCCGCGACTTGGGGTTTTCCAAGAAGGACCGCGACGAGAATATCCGCCGGGTGACGTTCGTCACCAAGCTGCTCTCCAGGAACGGGGTTGCCGTCCTGACGTCGTTCATCTCCCCCTACCGGGAGATGAGGGACCGGGCCCGGCGAGAGGCCACCAACTTCATCGAGATCTACGCCAAGTGCCCGGTCGAGGTCTGCATGGAGCGCGACGTCAAGGGGATGTATCAGAAGGCCCTCCGGGGCGAGATCAAGGAGTTCACCGGGGTGTCGGACCCCTACGAGGAGCCCTTGAACCCTGAGATCGTGCTCGAGACCGACAAAGAGACACTCGAGCAAAGCGTCCAGAACGTCCTTTCGAAGCTTGGCGAATTGGGCTATCTTTAGACCGGGCCGGAGTTGACCCGGCCGCGAAATTCCGTATAATCGGGCTTCGGCCGAAGAGACACAGAGAAGGGAACCATGGCGATTTATCTCGTGACGGGCGGGGCGGGCTTCATCGGCTCGCACATCGCGGAGTCCCTTGTCGACAGGGGGGACGAGGTCCGGGTCCTCGACAACCTCCTGACGGGGAAGCGGGAGAACATGGCCGCGTTCGCCGACCGCGTCCGGTTCATCGAAGGGGACATCCGGGACCTCGAGACCTGCCGGCGGGCGGTCGAGGGCGTGGACCACGTTCTGCACGAAGCCGCCCTGCCTTCGGTCCCCCGTTCGGTCGAAAACCCTCTCCTGACGCATGAGATCAACGTCACGGGCACGCTCAACCTGCTCGTCGCGGCCAGGGACGCCGGAGCGCGGAGCTTCGTCCTGGCCTCCTCGTCCGCCGTCTATGGGGATGAGTCCAGCCCGCTGAAGCTCGAGGGGAAAGAGGGCAGGCCCCTTTCGCCCTACGCCATCCACAAGCTCGTGGGCGAAAAGTACGGAGAGGTCTTCCACGACATTTTTGGGTTGAAAACGGTCGCCCTTCGATATTTCAACGTGTTCGGGCCCCGGCAGGACCCATTTTCCCAGTATGCGGCCGTTATCCCGCTCTTCATCACCAAAGTCCTTCAGGGCGAATCCCCGGTGATCTACGGCGACGGCGAACAATCGCGAGATTTCATCTACGTGAAGAATGTGGCCGAAGCCAACCTGATGGCGGCGGAGTCCGGCGGCGCGGTTAGGGGAGAGTCCATCAACATCGCCTGCGGCGAGAGGCTGACCGTCAATGCCCTCCTTGCCGCCGTGAATGAGGTCCTCGGGACGGACATCCGGCCGGTCTACGCCGACCCGAGGCCCGGCGACATCAAGCACTCGACCGCCGACGTCGGCAAGGCCCGTCGCCTCATGGGCTACAAGCCCGGCGTTTCTTTCATGGACGGTCTCAAGGAGACCATAGCCTGGTACAAGAAAAGGAGCTGAGATCATGAATTCCGAAGCCTTGAAGCTGCTCAAGAAGATCGAGAGGAAGGAGGCCCGCGTCGGCGTCATCGGCCTAGGCTACGTCGGCCTGCCCCTCATCAAGACGTTCCTCCAGAAGGGTTTCACCGTCACCGGGTTCGACATCGACCGGAGGAAGATCGACCTGCTCAACCGCGGCAAGAGCTACATCCGCCACATCTCGGCGGCCGAGGTCAAGGGCTTCCTGGCCGGGAAAAAATTCGGGGCCACGGCGGACTTCCGGCGCCTCCGTGACATGGATGCGATCCTTATCTGCGTCCCGACGCCCCTCGACGGGCACATGAACCCCGACCTGTCCTACGTCCTCAACACGACGGTCACGGTCGCCGAACACGTCCGCCGGGGCCAGCTCGTTGTCCTCGAAAGCACGACCTACCCCGGGACGACCGACGAGGAGATGCTCCCCATCCTCGAGGCCGGCGGTCTCAAGGGCGGCCGTGACTTTTTCCTGGCCTTCTCGCCCGAGCGCGAGGACCCGGGGAACAAGAACTTCTCGACGGCCACGACCCCCAAGGTCGTCGGCGGCCTGACGGCCGACTGCCTCCGGCTGGCCAAGGCGCTCTACGACCAGATCATCGTCCGGACGGTCCCCGTGTCGTCGACCAAGGCGGCCGAGTCGACCAAGCTGCTGGAGAACATCTTCCGCTCCGTCAACATCGCCCTGGTCAACGAGCTGAAGATGATCTTCGACCGGATGGGCATCGATGTCTGGGAAGTCATCCGGGCCGCCTCCTCCAAGCCCTTCGGCTTCATGCCGTTCTATCCCGGCCCCGGCCTGGGCGGGCACTGCATCCCGATCGATCCCTTTTACCTGACCTGGAAGGCCAAGGAGGTCGATTATCAGACGAAGTTCATCGAGCTCGCCGGCGAGATCAACACTTTCATGCCGTACTATGTCACGGAAAAGACGGTCGCCGCCTTAAACGAGCGGGGGAGATCGATCAAGGGCGCCAGGGTCCTCGTCCTCGGGGTGGCTTACAAGAGGGACATCGACGACTCCCGCGAGTCGCCATCCCTCAAGATCATCAGCCTGCTCCAGGGCAAGGGGGCCAAGGTCTCTTACAACGACCCTTACATCCCGCGCGCCAGGGCCTTCCGGGAATACCCCGACATGGACCTCAAGTCCATCCCGCTGACGGCGGTACGGCTGAAGAAGACGGACGCCGTGATCATCTCCACGGACCACTCCGCGTACGACTATGATTGGATCGTGAAGCACGCCCCGCTCGTCGTCGACACGAGGCACGCCATCAAGAGGAAGCACCGGAACGTCGTCAAAGCCTGACCGATCAGCAGATTCGGGGCAGGAGCTCAGAGGTCAGGGGCTCGAGGAGCCTGAGCCCTCCCGATACCGTCCGGAGCAGCAGCTCGCCAGGCTTTCCCACTTGGTCCTGGACCTCCCCGATGATGGCGGCCTTCCGCCCCAGGGGATGTCTCCGGACCCGCCCGAGAAACTCGCCGGCTTTTCGCGCCGGGGCGATGACCACGGCCTTCCCTTCGCACGCCATGTAGAGGGGGTCGATTCCCAGGATCTCGCTGGCCCCGCGGACGGCCCTGGAAAGGGGGATCCTGGATTCGTCGACGAGGACCGGAAAGCGAAGCCGTTCGGCCAGCTCAGAGAGGACCGTGGCTAGCCCGCCCCTGGTGATGTCCCTCATCCAGAGGGCGCCCTTTTTCCAGAGCGGGAGGAGGAAGAGGAGCGGGGCGCAGTCGCTCCGGGCCTTCGACCTCAGGCCGAAATCCCCCCTCGCGACGAGGACGGCCAGGCTGTGATCTCCGAGCGTCCCGGTCAGGATCACCTTGTCGCCGGGCCTGATCCTCCCTACGGCCGGCCGGCCGAGCGAGGCGCCGATGCCGGCCGTGTTGATGTAGACCTTGTCGCCCTGGCCCCGGCGGACGACCTTGGTGTCGCCGGTGACGACCCGGACGCCGGCCTTCCGGGCGGCCGACCGGAGGGATTTCACGATCTTTTCCAGGACATCCCACTCGAGGCCTTCCTCCAGGATGAACGAGAGCGAAAGGTATTTCGGGACCGCGCCCGAGACCACGAGGTCATTGACCGTGCCGTTGATCGCGAGCATCCCGATGTCCCCGCCGGGGAAAAACAGGGGGTCCACGACGTAGCTGTCCGTCGTGAAGGCCATTCCCCCCGGCAGGAGCCCGGAGTCGGAGAGCTCGCTGAGGATGGGGTTCTTGAAGGACGGAAGGATCTGGTCGGCGACGAAATCGCGCATGAGGCGTCCGCCGCTGCCGAGCTCCAGGCTGATCTTTTTCACGGGACTCTCCCGGAGGCGCGGTTGTACTTGTAATGGATGAGGCAGGCCCCCTCGTAGGAGACCATGCAGGGGCCGAGCGGAGATTCCGGGGTGCACTTCGTGCCGAACAGCCGGCAGCCGTCCGGCCGGACCACGGCCCTCAGAACCTCGCCGCAGCGGCAGCCGCGGAGAGGGCGTCCGGCCCCGGGAATCCTGAGGCCGTACTTTATTTCGGCGTCGAACGAAGCGTATTTCTCTTTGAACCGGAGACCGCTCTGCGGGATCCTCCCCAGGCCCCTCCACGCGGCGTCATAGGGCTCGAAGACCTCATCCATGACGGCCCGGGCCGCAGGATTTCCGTCCGTCCGGACCGCCCGGGAGTATTCGAGGGCGACGCGCGGCTTCCCTTCAAGGACCTGTTCGAGGACGGACCGGACGGCCAGGAGGATGTCCCCGGGCTCGAAGCCGGCCACGGCCCCGGCGACGCCGAACGTCTCGGCCACGAATTCATAAGGACGAAGGCCGATGATGGCGCTCACATGGCCCGGGTAAATGAAGCCGTTCACCGCGACCTCGTCCGCTTCCAGGATGGCCCTAAGGGCGGGCGGGATGAGCCAGAGGGCCCGCAGCACGGAAAAGTTCGATAGACCCTCCGCAGCCGCCTCCCTCACGGTCACGGCAATGGCCGGGATGGTCGTTTCGAAGCCGGCCCCGAAAAAAACCGCGTCGCGCGCAGGATCCCGGCGGGCCTCTTCCAAGGCCTCCTCCGGGGAATAGACGACCTTGGCTCTCGAATTCCTAGCCGGGACGGACGTCTGAAGAGACCCCTTCCGGGTCGGGACCCGGGTCATATCGCCGAAAGTGGCCAGAGTGAGGCCCTCTCTTCCTGTCAGGAGGTCGATGGCGGCCTCATGGATGCCGTCCGGAGTGATGCACACGGGACAGCCCGGGCCGGAGATCATCTCGACTCCGGCCTCGGCCAGGAGGGGCGTCAGGCCATGCCTGAAGAGGGACATTGTGTGAGTGCCGCAGACTTCCATGACCCGGATGGGAGAAGGGAGGGCGGAGGTCCTTTCCGAGATGTCGCGGAGGAGCCGGCGGATGGCCTTTTCGTCCCTGAGCTCTTTCATGGGCTTGTTTTTGCCAGCTCCCGGAAGAGGCGGAGTGTCTTGCGGGCTTCCTTCTCGTCCATGATGGAGATGGCGAATCCGGCATGGACGATGACCCAGTCGCCGACCCTGGCCTGGGGCAGGAGAGTAAAATTCGTCCTGACCTCGCTGCCGAGGTAGTCGACGAGGCCCAGGCCCTGCTCCTCGAGCCGGGTGATCTTGGCCGGGACCGCCAGACACATTGTCCGCTCGCTTTCTGAACTAATCTACCAGAAGCGCCCGGCCCGGTCCAGACCCGCTTTCCGCGCGTTTATTTCCGCCGCCCCGCATGATATAATAATCAGCCATGTGGGAAAGCCTCAAAGGGTACATCCGGCCCGGGAGCGAGGAGGACGGCCTCGTCCGCCAAGTTGATTTCTCCCGGCTTCCCCGGCACGTGGCCGTCATCATGGACGGCAACGGCCGTTGGGCCCGGCAGAAGGGGCTGTCCCGGATCGAGGGGCACAAGGCCGCGTCGCGGTCGGTCCGGGAAACGATCGAAACGAGCGCCAGAATGGGCATCCAATTCCTGACGCTTTATGCTTTTTCCAAGGAGAACTGGAAGAGGCCCCGTCCGGAAGTCATCCGCCTCTGGGCGTTCCTCCGCGACTACCTGAAGAAGGAAGGCCGGGCCCTCATGGAGAACGGCCTCCGGCTGAGGGTCATCGGGGAGAAAAAAGGCATCCCCGGGCCGGTCCTGAAGGAGCTCGAAAGGGTCGAGAGAGCGACCGCGACGAACAGCGGGATGACGCTCATCCTAGCCCTGAATTACGGCGGCCGGGCGGAGATCGTCGAGGCCGTCCGGAAGATCGTCCGGGGCGGCCGGGTCCGGCCCCAGGACCTCGACGAGGAGCGTTTCGCCGGCTATCTGGACACGGCCGGGATCCCCGACCCGGACCTGCTCATCCGGACGAGCGGCGAACTCCGGGTCTCGAACTTCCTCCTCTGGCAGATCGCCTACACCGAGATCTGGATCACGCCGGTCCTGTGGCCCGATTTCCGGACGCACGACCTGCTCCGGGCCGTCGTCGATTACCAGAAGCGGGACAGGCGGTTCGGGGATGTTCATTCATGACGAAAAGTCCGGGGCTGACCTGCAGGCCGGCCCGTCCCACGAATAAACCATCGGAGATCAAGTGAGCTGACATGAGCCTTCGGAAACGCATCCCCACCGCTATCATCCTGATCGGACTCGTTTTTGTGGTCTGCCAATACGCCCCGAAGATCGTCCTCTACATCTTCCAGCAGGCGTTCATCGTGGCCGCCCTGGTCGAATTCTACAAGCTGGCTGAGCGGAAGGGGCTCCTGCCGCAGAAAGCGCTCGGGATCGGGCTGGCCCTGGTCGTGAGCCCAGCCTTTTATTTCACATCCTTCCCATTGGAGGTCGCGCTTTTCGGCGGGCTCCTCGTCTCGGCCGTTTATTTCGTGGCCTACTTCAACACCCCGGAGAAGCTGCCCTATTTTCCGGCGTCCTTCGCCATCACCATCCTCGGAACGATCTACCTCAGCTTCCCACTTAACTTCATCTATAAGATCCGGCTCGATGACGGCCCCTTCTACCTGTATTTTCTCTTCTCGGTCGTTTTCCTGGGCGACACGGGCGCGATGTTCATCGGCAAGGCCTTTGGGCGCCACAAGATGACGCCCGTCGCCAGCCCCAACAAGACGTGGGAGGGGAGCGCGGGCGGGATCCTGTTCGCGATCGGGGGGGCGGTCCTGGCCCAGCAGATCCTGCTCCGGTCGGTCCCCCTCTGGAGGGCCATCCTCTGCGCCGTCCTCGTCCACGCCGCGGCCCAGGTAAGTGACCCTCTCGAATCCCTCTTCAAGCGCGCCGTAGGCGTCAAGGACTCCTCCAACGCCCTTCCCGGCCACGGCGGCTTCCTCGACCGGATCGACAGCCTGATCCTGGCCAGCCCCCTGTTCTACTTCATCGTCAAGTATTTCTGGAAGTGAGCGGCAGGGATCCATGATCCGAACGATCGCCATCCTGGGCTCGACCGGTTCGATCGGGACGAGCACCCTGGATGTCGTCGACCGGATGGCCGGCCGGCTCGAAGTGACGGCGCTGGCCGCCGGCTCGAACCTGTCCCTGCTCGTCCGGCAGGTCGAGCGATACCGGCCGCGCCTCGTCTCCGTGAAAAGGAAGCGGGACGCCGACGCCCTCCGCCCTCTGGCCCGGCGCCGGGGGTTCAGGCTCGTCTCCGGCCCGGACGGCTCCGAGGAGGTCGCCCGGGACGGCCGGGCCGACGCCGTTGTCTCGGCCATCACGGGAATCGATGGATTCCGGCCCACCCTGGCCGCAGTCCGGGCCGGCAAGCGGGTGGCCCTGGCCAACAAGGAGTCCGTCGTCGTCGGCGGCGCCCTGCTGCGCAAGGAAGCCGCCCGCTCCGGAGCCCTGATCATCCCCGTGGACAGCGAGCACAGCGGCGTCTTCCAGTGCCTGGCGGGCCTGAAGAAAACCCAGGTCCGGAGGGTCATCCTGACGGCCTCGGGCGGCCCTTTCTTGAGGACGCCGCTCAGCGACCTCCGGACGAAAAGCCCCGCCGACGCCCTGCGCCACCCGACCTGGAAGATGGGCAAGAAGGTTACTGTGGATTCGGCGACCCTCATGAACAAGGGGCTGGAGCTCATCGAGGCCCGCTGGCTCTTCGGCTTGGAACCGTCCCGGCTGGATGTCCTCATCCACCCCCAGAGCGCCGTCCACGCTCTGGTCGAACTGGAGGACGGCTCGATGCTGGCCCAGATGAGCGCCGCCGACATGAGGCTTCCCATCCAATACGCCCTGACCTTCCCGGAGAGACTGGACACGTCCCTGCCCAGACTCGACCTGGGCGGGCTCAGGCGCCTCGAATTCCTCGAGGTCGACGAGCGGCGATACCCCCTTTATGTCCTGGCCCGCCGGGCCCTGGCCCAGGGCGGGAGCCTGCCCGTGGCCCTCAATGCCGCCAACGAAATTGCCGTCGGGGCCTTTCTCGAAGCCAGGATCGCGTTCGTGGACATCCCGGCCGTCGTCCAGGCGGTTTTGGACGGGTCCCCCTGCGTCCCGGCGGATACCCTCGAGGCCATTTTCGAAATCGACCGGGAGGCGCGGCGCTCGGCCCGGCGCTTCCTGAAGCAAAGGTAGGACCATGGCAACCATCTTCGGCACACTGCTCGCCTTCGTCATCGTCTTCGGTATCCTCGTTTTCGTCCACGAATTCGGCCACTTCTTCATGGCCAAGCTCGTCGGTATCCGGGTCGAGGTGTTTTCCTTCGGCTACGGCAAGCGGCTCTTCGGGTTCAAGAAAGGGGAGACCGACTACCGGGTCAGCCTCATCCCCATGGGCGGCTACGTCAAGCTCCTTGGAGAAGGGATGTTCGAGCCGAGCCGGGCGATTGACCCCGACGACATGATGGCCAAGCCCCGCTGGCAGAGGCTCCTCGTCATGGCCATGGGCTCGATCATGAACATCATCCTGGCCGTCGTCCTCGTCGCGGTGATCAACGGCGTGGGCGTCCCGAGGCCGATCTACCAGGACGAAAAGCCGGTCATCGGCTGGATCGACAAGGACTCGCCGGCCGCCAACGCCGGGCTCCGGATCGGCGACGAGGTCGTCCGGATCAACGAGCGTCCGGTGAAGACCTGGAGCGACGTCGAGATCGCCGTCGGCTCACGGCCGGACAAGAAGATCCGGCTGGACATCCTGAGGGACGGCCAGACGGCCTCCGTCGAGCTCCAGACGGAGTCCGTCAGCCGGTATTCCTTCGGCTACGCGGGATTCCGGGCCAGGGCCCTGACCCAGGTCCAGATGGTCACGGCGAATTCGCCGGCGGAGCAGGCCGGGCTCAAGCCGGGCGACGTCATCCAGGCCGTCGACGGCCAGCCCGTCTATTTCTATCAGTTCATCCAGGTCCTCGAGCGGAGCGCCGGGAAAGAGCTCCAGTTCAGCGTCGAACGCGGCGGCCGGACCCTGACCATCCCCGTGACCCCCCGCCGACAGGGAAACGTCGGGAAGATCGGGATCGCCCAGATCCCCCAGTCCGTCCTCAAGAAATACGGCTTCCTCGAGGCCATCTCCCAGAGCGTCCGGGAGAACCTGAAGAACACGTTCCTCGTGGTCCAGTTCCTGAAGGACCTGTTCACGGGCGAGGCCTCGACGAAGCAGCTCGGCGGGCCCCTCAAGATCGCCAGCTTCTCCTACGACGCCCTGCGGATGGGCTGGCTGGCCATGATCACTTGGATCGCCGCCATCAGCCTCCAGCTCGGTATCCTCAACCTCATCCCGATCCCGGTCTTCGACGGCGGCCAGATCTTTGTCCTTCTCATCGAATCCGTTTTCCGCCGCGACCTGAGCCCCAAGGCCCGGACCATCTGGATGCAGATCGGCTTCGTGATCTTCGTGGCCCTGATCGCCTTCGTCATCCTCAACGACATCGTCAACCAGCTCCCCCACGGGTGGGGGAGCCTTCTGCCTTTTTAGGCGGGGAGGCGTCCATGTTCGAACGCCGGAGGACGCGGCAGGTCCTGGTCGGCGGGGTCGCCATCGGCGGCGGCGCTCCCGTCGTCGTCCAGTCCATGACCAAGACGGACACCCGGGACGTCCAGGCGACCGTGGCCCAGGTCCGCCGGCTGGAAAAAGCCGGGGTGGAGATCGTCCGGCTGGCGGTCCCGGACCGCGAGGCCGCCCGTGCCCTCCGGGAGATCAGGAGCCGGGTCCGGGTCCCCCTCATCGCCGACATCCATTTCGACCATAGGCTGGCCTTGGCTTCGCTCGAGGCGGGCGCCGACGGGCTCCGGATCAACCCGGGGAATATCGGTTCCCTGGACAAGGTCCGGGAGGTCGTCCGGGCGGCGGGGGAGAGGCGGGTCCCCATCCGTATCGGGGTCAATTCCGGCTCCCTCGAAAAGGACCTCCTGGCCGCGCACGGGGGGGTAACGGCCGCAGCCATGGTCGAGAGCGCGCTGAGGCATGTCCGCATCCTCGAGGATTGTGGTTTCTCCCTCATCAAGATCTCCCTCAAGGCGTCCGACATCCCCCGGACCCTGGAGGCCTATAGGCTCCTGGCCGGAAAGGTCGATTATCCTTTCCACGCGGGTATCACGGAAGCGGGCCCGTTGCTCCCCGGGAGCGTCAAGTCCGCCGCCGGGCTGGCGCTTCTCCTGGCCGAGGGACTGGCGGACACCATCCGCGTCTCCCTGACGGCCCCTCCGGAGCGGGAGGTCGACGTCGCCTACCAGATCCTGCGGAGCCTGGGGCTGAGGACGCGCGGTGTCGAAGTCATCTCCTGCCCGACTTGCGGCCGGACGGAGGTCGATATGATGGACATCGTGACCCACGTGGAAAAAGCCGTCCGCGGCCTCCGGACGCCGATGAAGGTGGCCGTCATGGGCTGCACCGTCAACGGCCCGGGCGAGGCCAGGGAGGTCGATATCGGGCTGGCTTGCGGCCGGGGGGGCGGCGTCCTTTTCAGGGAAGGCCGGCTTTTGAGGCAGGTCCAGGGGGAGACGATGGTCGGGGAGCTCATCGACGAGATCCGCAAGCTCGCCGGGGAATTGGATCAAGGACGCTGAAAAGCCCGGTTGAGGACGACACTGGGAGGTTGGCGGCAAAAAAAAGGGGGAAGGGAAACCTTCCCATCTCTCCTTCCCCCGTCGTGTCCGACGATGGCGTCAAGGATGAGCGGGGCTCGGGGCCGCGCTCAGTCGCCCTTTTCGGTCTTCTTCTCCGTGATGATGCCGACGACCTCGACCCCCGCGCTCTTGATGATATCCAGAATGGACTCCGCGAGGACCCCGTATTGGAGGTCCTGGTCCATCCTGAGATAGAGCTTCTTCTCGGAAACGGTTAGGAAGGCCTCTTCCAGCCCGTTCTGCAGGTTCTCCAGGGTCGCCCGGTCGTTGTTGATGTACATCTTGAACCCCTTCGGCTCCGAGGCCGATTTTTGGATGGACAGGACGACTGGGATGTTCTCAGGCACATCGGTCGTGAACTGAGCGTTGGGAAGCCGGACGTCGATGCCCTTCTGGACGAGGGGCGTGACGACCATGAAGATGATAAGCAGGACGAGCAAGACATCGCAGAGAGGGACGACGTTCGGTTCGGAGCGGATCTTTTCCTTGCCGCGCGTGGATAATGAAAATCCCATGATATGCCTCTCGTTCGTCCGGCAATTCGGCTGCCGGG
This sequence comes from Candidatus Aminicenantales bacterium, assembly GCA_049512315.1. Classification (GTDB taxonomy): domain Bacteria; phylum Acidobacteriota; class Aminicenantia; order Aminicenantales; family Saccharicenantaceae; genus DATKJS01. The sequence continues at coordinate 22,975 of JBEKXF010000039.1, forward strand.
ACTCGATTTACTTGGCTTCGGCGGTGCGCATGAAGAAGTCGACGACCTGAGATGTCGTGTTGGTCATCTCGGCGCCGTAGACCTCGACTCGGGTGTTCAGGGTGTTGTAGCACCAGAGCGCGATGATGGCGACGGCGATACCGAACGCCGTGGTCACCAGGGCTTCGGAAATGCCTCCGGCCACGGCGCCGATGCCGCCGGACCCGGTCAGGGCCATGCCGCGGAACGCGTTGATGATGCCGGAGATCGTCCCGAACAGGCCGATGAAGGGCGCGGAGGTGGCGATGGTCGCGAGGATGGCCAGGCCTCTCTTGAGCTCCTGGTCATACATAACCATGGCTCTTTCGCAGCCTCTCGTGGCCGTCTCCACCTGCTGTTCAGGGGAGAGCCGGGCTTCCTTGCCTTCCATGAACTCCTGGATGCCGGCGGCCGTGACGCGGGCCAGGTGGCTGGCCTTGTTGTCCTTCTTCGAAGCGAGGGACAGGGCGTCCCGGATGTTCCCGGCCTTCAGCAGGTCGGCGAGCTTGGGGGCCACTTCCTGGGACCTTTTCTTGGCCCGGGCGAAGGTCATCTGTCGCTCGATGAAAATGTAAAGGGAAACGATCGACAGACCGATCAGGATGATCGAAACCGTTTTGGCCACCATTCCCATCTGCTGCCACATTTCAATGAGACCAAATTGCATAGGTCATACCTCCTTTTAGATATCGAAAGCCATTCTCTAGCTTTGCTATTTCAGCTGGAATCTGACGGTGACGGTGAAGATGACGGGCCGGGGCCGGCCGTTGATGATCATCGGCTCGTACACCCACTGGCGGACAGCGTCGATCGCCGCCTGGTCCAGGAGCGGGATCG
>JBEKXF010000040.1:0-21229 GCA_049512315.1 Candidatus Aminicenantales bacterium
TCGAGGAACGCCTTGCTCCACTTGTAGTACATCGTGGGATGGATGTCTTCCTTCCGGCAGAGGTCCGAGATGCCGGCCTCGCCCCGCAGGCCCTCGAGGACGATCCGGATCTTTTCCTCGGCAGTGAACTTCCGGCGGGTCTGGCGCTTGATCTCCCGGACGATCGATTCCGCTGAGCTTCCCTGTTTCCCTGTCATTCATTCCTCCTCGTATGGTTTTGTTATTGGAAACCATAGCTTAGGAGAAATCAATCCCTGTCCGAATTTCGCTGACGTCAAGCAGCGCATTCCGTAGCATGGATTTGGGTGCTCGCATGCACGCAGAGTTGGTAAAGATCGATCCCTCTTTTGCAAACGAGGAGCCTCTTCATGCCTTTTTCGGTACCTCCGATAAGATGTTCCCGTTGAAAGCAGGCGACGAGCTCTTTATCGACGCCTCTGATGCTGAAGTGATTGAGAATATGCAATTCCGCTTAGAGATTGCGTTTGGCGAACCTGGGATTATCGAGGGTGCGCCGCTGATCGAAACGCTTCACGGCATGGCGGACCTTGTTGATCAGTTGTTGACCGATTTCATTCCTCTACTGGTATAACCTCGTCATTACCTTTTTGAATTAGCCCCTCGCACCCCAAATCCCTCCTTCTTGACAAATAGCCCACTAGGGATCTATAAAATCAGGCAGGAAGGGAGAAATAGGCCCTAATTCTGCGGCTGTTCGATGGGCTCTCTTTTTCCCTTTCCGACACTGAAAAAGGGAGGGGTTCTATGAAACGCATCACTATTGCGGTCGGCCTAGTCCTCTTGGTTTTCGCGGTCTCGCTTTGGGCACAAACAACGGCTCCAAAGCCCGATCCTGAGATCAAGAAGTTCGACGTCTTCTTGGGCCATTGGACGTATACAGGAGAATACAAGGCCGGCCCGTTGGGGCCCGCCAACAAGGTCACCGGCGAAATGGCCACGAAGAGGATTCTCGGAGGCTTCTTTGTCCAGAACCAATTTACAGAAAAGGGACCTATGGGAGAGTCACACGCTCTCGAGATTATCGGGTACGACCCGGCTAACAAGACCTATCCCAGCACTATGTACGGAGATGACGGGGCTTCAGCCTTAGGGGCTTATGTACTCGATGGAAATATATTTAATTACTCAGGGAAGTTAATCTTCGGGGGAAAACAGTATCAGTGGAGGATTACCGAAGTATTTGCTGCAGACCTGATGAGTTTTATGCAAAAGATTGAAATTTCTGCCGATGGCAATACGTGGACACCTTTTTTCGAGGCTAATATACAAAGGGTCCCCAAGCCCGCACCAAAGAAATAACTGACTGCCTACAGGGGCGAGAGAAAGACGCCAAGCGCGGTAGCCCAGGCCGGAGTGTATCCGGCAACTGCACACCTACAGCACAGTTGCCGGGGATTAGGCCAGGAACCTCTTTATTATCAACCTATTAAAAAGGCCGATAGGCGCCCTTCGAATCCAAAGGTCGGGGGTTCAAATCCCTCCGGGCGCGCTCTCTTTTCTCCCCAAGAAATCTGCCACTTAGTCCACTTCCCGACTGCCCTCGGGGTGTGACCATTTTATACCGGAAAACGCACGAATTAGGCCTCCGCTGAGCACAATTTGAGCACAGTCTTTTTAGCCCCCCAACACGTCATGAATCTTGACGGCGTTTTTCCCAGAGCCAACACGAACTTGACAGGACCATTGTTGGGGTTTACGTTTTAGTTAGTTATAAAAAACAACGGGGGGAGAAGAAAATGGGCCAACGAAGAGCAGAAACAATCGGAGAAGAGTTATTGTCCCTCGCAGGAATTACCATTAATGGAAAAAATCCTTATGATGTCCAGGTGCACAACAAGGACTTTTATCAACGTACCTTGGGGGGTGGAGCTCTTGGCCTGGGGGAATCATATATGGATGGATGGTGGGATTGCCAGGCGCTTGATCAATTCATTTATAAAATCTTACGCGCCAACCTGGAAGACAAAGTGAAAGGCAGCTTGAAGCTCACGTGGCACGTCCTCAAATCCAAAATGTTCAATCTGCAGAGAATAGGCCGCGCTTATCAGGTAGGGGAACGACACTACGATATTGGAAACGATTTATACAAAGCCATGCTTGATAAAAGGATGCTTTATACCTGCGGCTACTGGAAGAATGCCACGAACCTGGATGAAGCGCAAGAAGCCAAACTCAGGTTGGTTTGCCAAAAAGTCAATCTTGGGCCTGGCATGAAAGTGCTGGAACTGGGATGCGGGTGGGGCTCCTTTGCCAAATATGCGGCTGAAAATCATGGTGCTGTTGTGACGGCTGTGACAGTTTCCCGACAACAGGTCGAGCTCGGTCGGGAACTCTGCAAAGGGCTTCCGGTGAACATTGAGCTTGAAGATTACCGTAATGTCAGTGGAATCTATGACCGGGTCATTTCTATCGGGATTCTCGAGCACGTGGGCTATAAAAACTATCGAACCTACATGGAAACAGCGGATCGCTGTTTGAAAGACGACGGTATTGCTTTTATCCACACAATTGGCGGCAATATCAGTGCGACTACGGCCAATGCCTGGACCACCAAATATATTTTCCCGAATGGCTTGATTCCCTCCATTGCCCAGATTGGGGAAGCCATGGAGAACATATTTGTCATGGAAGATTGGCACAATTTTGGTCCGGACTATGACAAAACACTCATGGCCTGGCAGGCAAACTTCGAAAAGGCCTGGCCCGAGCTAAAAAACAAATACAGAGAGCGTTTCTATCGGATGTGGCGATTCTACCTGCTCAGTGCGGCGGCAGGATTCCGCTCAAGGTCTAATCAGTTATGGCAAATTGTGATGACCAAACAAGGAAGGGATCAGCCAAACTGTCGCATCAGCTAGAGGAGCCTGATTAAGTGATAAATTCGGAAGTCATCGTTGTCGGTGGAGGCCCGGCCGGTTCCAGCTGTGCCTGGAAACTGAAACAGGAGGGTATGGAAACGATAGTTCTCGACAAGAAGACATTTCCGGGTCAGAAAGTCTGTGCCGGCTGGATTACGCCGAAGGTGCTCAAAGACCTCGAACTAAAAAAAGGGGATTACCCTCACAGCCTTTTGACCTTCGAGAAACTTCATTTTAGTTTTAACGGAAAGAAACTTGCGATTCGAACCCGGCAACATTCTCTACGAAGATCTGAATTCGACCACTGGCTGTTGGAGCGAACTGATGTGCCGGTGCATCACCACTCGGTGAATCATATTCGAAGAGAGCATGGCTTTTATGTTATTGATGATATGTTTCGCTGCAACTATCTGGTGGGAGCCGGTGGAACCACCTGTCCCGTCTACCGGACTTTTTTCAAGGAAGTTAATCCCCGAGCCCAGGAACTGTGGATCATCGCGATGGAAGAGGAATTCTTATATAATTATCAGGACAAAAATTGCTACCTCTGGTTTTATGAAGAGAATTTGCCCGGATATGCTTGGTATGTTCCCAAGGGTGATGGCCATTTGAACGTTGGAATTGGGGGGAAATTTACCCTCTTAAGGGACAGAAAAGAGACGATACGGAATCACTGGAATCATTTTGTTCAGAAGCTTGAGAGCCTTTCCTTAGTGAAACATCATTCATTTAATCCTCGGGCGGCCAATTATTACCTTAGACAAAAAGTAGAGGTTGGCCGGTTGGATAATGCATTCATAACCGGCGACGCCGCAGGCCTGGCCACCCTTGATATGGGAGAAGGAATCGGTCCCGCCGTGGAAAGCGGGATACTGGCGGCCAAGGCAATTGTCACCGGAAGCCCATACTCGCTCAAGTCCATCGCAAAATATAGTTTCATGAGAATCTTATTTCCCTGGTGGAATGGCCGCCGGCCTTGGCCTGCCTGATCTCGGGGTTGCCAGCAAGCGGCTGGCCGGGCTGACGGGGGATTGATTCCCCACCACGGCCAGCGATAACCGGCAAAGCATATGGCGCCCAACCAGGGGCCAAGTCCAAATGCTGATCTGCTCCCCGAATCCTGGTCCATTGGGAGGAGCAGTTTTTTTGCCAGAAAACTCACATGATGTCTGGACCATTTTTCAAGGATGAGGTCCATTCGGGAATGTTCAGGAAAACAGTTCAGCCCCGAGCTGACGCCAATATTCTTGAAGATCGTGGAGAAAGAGGACGAACTCACTATCATGACACCATGCTGAGGTTGAAATCATGCCCAACTTGCAGGTAAAATGCTCTTTTATAGAAAATGGGCTGTTTTATAGGACAATTACTTAGAAAGAAGCCAGCTCAACTCGTATGGCCGGGCGACCCTTGGTCTAAAAAGCGTGATTCTCAGCCTGCTGAGAATATGGAAAGAATTTGGCATGAAAATAGCATTAAAACTAGTGGCCACTTCCGAGTCCATCGCGCCATCCGATAACCGAAGGGCGCGGGACGGGGAGGGCAAAAAAAGGAGGATCACAAAATGAGAGAGCTTAGACTACCAAAGAACCTGGGGATGACCTTGCTAGGCATCTGGCTCATCATGAGCGGGCTGATCCCATTGCTCCATTTCAGCTTTCGGGGGCTGCCCTTGGTCATGGCGATCTTCGCTATTGCGACCGGTGTTATAATCCTGCTCGGCCGGTAAGCCTGCGGATTCAGTCTGTGCTGTTTTTATAAGCGGCTCGACTAGCCCCTTGCAATCAGCGCCCGGACAATAGACACCTGTGTTTCCCGACAACTGGCCGGGCTCACGAGCCGGGTCTCATCCCTGAAAAATGGACCGAATCATGGGGCAAGTCCGACTTCGAGGATTTTCCAATCCTATGAGGGGGCAGTGGGCGAGATGTTGGTGAAGAAGAGCAAGACCTGGGCCGCGGCTTTCTTGCTGCTGGCCAGCCTCCCATTTCAGCTCGCCGCAAGGGATCAGGCTTCCGAGGTGCAGGAGAACAGCTTGTCGCGGCCTTTCTCGCTATCGATTTGCGGGAACCCCTCCGCTCAACCGACTCTCAGCCCGGCCGTCCCACCAACGCTGCTTCCATCAACTCCCCAGGCGACCGGTCCTTCTCTTCCGGCCGCCCCGCCTCGGGGCGGGGAATTCTCGCTCAGATCCATTTCCCGCGATTTCTTGAAAGACGCCGGGCAGATCTGGAGTTACCCGGTCCACATCCGGGCCCGCGATATCCTCCCTATCGTGGGCTTGGCAGCCCTCACCGGATTCCTGATCGGGAACGATGAGGCCATTTACCGGGGCTTCAGGGATTACCGGGACACCCATGCCTGGGTCCGCGGAGTCAGCCCGGTCATCACCCAGATGGGGTCCTACGGGGCCTGGGGGACAGCGGCGATTTTCCTGGGCGTCGGCCTGATCGCCCAGGACGCCAGGTCGAAGGAGACCGCCGTCCTGGCCTCCAGTGCGATGCTGCAAAGCGAGATCCTGGTCCTCTTCCTGAAGGGGATGTTCGGGCGGCAGCGACCGGAGTATGAGGCCGGCGTCGACCACTGGTCCGGGCCGGTCGGATTTTTCAAGATGTTCGAACCGGGGCAGTTGGGGAGATACGATTCCTTCCCCGGGGGCCACTCGATCACGGCTTTCAGCCTGGCCACGGTCGTAGCCATGCAATACCGGGAGAGCGTCTGGGTGCCCATCCTGGCATATACGACGGCCACGGGCGTAGCGCTGTCGCGGACGACCGAGAACAAGCACTGGCTCTCGGACTCGCTGGTGGGCGGCGTCCTCGGCTACGTCATCGGCCGCCTGGTTGTGCGCAATCACCGCAGCCGCTACCACATGACGCCCACGGTCGGTGTCGCCCACGGCTCACGATCCTTCGCCTTCACCTTTTCCTTCCGTTTAGCGAGTGTCAGGAAAACTGTGTAAGCCCGTGAATAAGTCAGTTGACTGCACAATAAGGCAAGCGATATCATCATCTCATGATAGGGGGACTCAGTTCCGAGCCTTGTGGCCTGGGTTCGCGAGCGGCGGGAAAAAGGACATTCCTATCTATGAAAGAAGATCCTTGGTTTCCCGGACGCAGCAAACGGAGGAGATTATGAAAAGACATCCCTTACGGCATCCACCGGCGCTGGCTACTGCCGCGCTCTTCCTGCTCCTGGGCGTTCTTAACAGTTGCGCGTACCTCGCGCGGTCGGCGACGACCGTCTACCTGAACGTCAATGCCATGTTCTCTTCCAAGGAAATCGAAATAGACCTCGACAAGTCCTTCATCGAGAGGTACAAAGACAGGGTCAGCATCACTGCGACCTTCACCGTGGACAAGGCGAGGCAGAACCCCATCGCTCGCATGTTCGATGGTGATTTCCACATGGCGGGCCGAGCCCCCGAGATCGCCCTTCCCGTCGTTGCGGAGATCGCGAATGGCGCTTCCGCGAAGAAGGCGATGGATCTCGTCCATGGCGCCGAAGGCACGGGCAAACCATTGAAGATCTCCGGCGTGTGGAGGATCTGGCCGGAGCACGGAGGAGGCACGAAACAGGAGCAGGGAGAGCCACTCCTGGCCATGGAATCCGATAACCCCAGCCATGTCTTCGAGATTCATCCGGTCACCAGGATCAACGATGTCGAGGTTCTCGATACCTTCAGGCCCATCGAGGGATTTATGGGCGGGGACGCTCGGGCCTGTTTCGAAATCTATGAAAAAGTCGAGTGCACGCTCAAGGTCAAACCGAAGACGGTTTCTATTGTCACCCGGAAGGGGCTCCGCAATGACGTGGAGTTTCTCATGGAGATCACCGATGGGCGACAGATCGAGGTGCCCGGGGGCCGGTTCGTGATCGCCTCGGCGAGGGACCTGAAGGGCAACTTGCTCGTGGAACGGCTTCGCATAATCTTCGCGAAGGACACGCCTCCCGAGAGAGCGGTAAGGCACCTCAAACGAGGAGCCCGCCTGCATGTCTTCGGACTGCCGAGGGTGGATTTTGCGGAGGTTTCGCGGCGGGTGAGGAGCTCCCAGACAAACCCTGCCCTCCTCGGCAAGCCCTTGCCGTACGAGATCATCATCCAGGGCGTTTACAAGGATGCAAAATAGGCCGACGAGTCCGGCCCACGGACATCGCCAGGCTTGATTGTCGAACCGGCGATGGCATTGTCGCCCGCGCCGCCAAGCTGGAATCAACAACCAGGGCCATCAGGTCTTCATCGTTAGTCGCCTGAGACGCTAACGGTAAAGATGTGATCCCACTTCCGCATTTTCTTCGTGGAGCACACGGCTTGTCGAAGACATGAGGAATTCAGAGGACGAAGGCGGACAGCAGCTCGGGGCCGTATCTCTAGATGAGCTCGGGCATGACGACCGAGCCCACGAATCCCGTCGCCCCGGTGACCAGGACCTTCATCGGCTCACGCGTCCCGACCGCGCTTATGGTGACGGTAATAGAGGAAAGAGTCGTTCCCGATTCCGACTGCGGCATGAATGATGACCGTGTACAAGAATGAGCCCGTGGTGTAGGCGATGAGCCCGAAGATGAGCCCCCCGCCCAGGGCGGCGAAAATCTCCGAGTCGGGGTGGCCGAAATGGTAGACTGTGGAGATAATGGTCTCGACGGTCAGGGCTGGGATCAGACCGACCGCCGCGACCAACGGAAAAAATAGGATCCCGCGGAAAAGGAACTCCCAGGACAGATAGTAGAAGAAAAGATAGGATGTTTCATAGAGGATAAATTTTTTCAGGCCGGCGCAGGCCTCTTTGGAGAAAGGATACTGGCCTTTCATGGCCGGGTCCCGAGAACCGACGAAGGCCGCGAGGAGCGCGACCGGGACGGACGCGGCCATGATCAGAAGGCCTCTTCCCGCCCGGCCGGCGGCGAGCCCCACGGACGCCAGGAAAGCCCGCGGGTCCGGGGCGGCGATGAGGATGATCAGGACAGGGACAGCCAGGAAGAGGGCGAAGAAGGCCGTGAAATAGAGGAGGAAGGCCCGGTAGTCTCCGCGCTTCTTGAGGAGGGTGCGGTGATGAAAGACGGTCATCATCAGGGGGAAGGCTGCCGCGAGGTAGAGGTAAAGGACGTTCCGGACCGCTCCGGCGCTACTTAATAAACCCATCCTCTTTTTCCTTCAGGTACCAGGCTACGATCTCGCGGATTTGCAGGTCCGTCCGGTCGTCCGGCCGGTAGCCGAGGTCCTCGATCGTTTTCGAGATGTCGTATGTCGTCTCCGAGGTGACGCGCTTGATCCGATAATAGTTGCCCCTGGGCACGAAACTGGGCCGCAGCTTTTGGACGCCCTTGAAGATCCCGGCCAGGGCGAAGGCCGACCAGACGGGGACATAAACCCGCTGCTTTCGCCCAACCCCTCTCTGCATGCCCGTTAAAAACTCCCGCCATGTCGGGAGGGATCCGTTGGTCACCGTGTAGGCACGGCCCTCGATCCCCTCCTTGGCCAGGGCCAGCTCGGCGGCCTGGCAAAGGTTGCCGCTGTAGCAGTAGCCGAACCGGTGACGGCCTTTCCCCACGATCAGGGGGACGCCGCGTTCGCAGGCCTTCAGCAACTCGACGCTCGAAACCCGATCGTGCGGGCCGAAGACGTCCCCCGGCCGGAGGATGACGACCGGCAGGCCGCGGGCTTTCCACTGGTCGAGAAAAAACTGCTCGGTCTGAAGCTTGTACCGGGTGTAGGCGAAAAAGAGGGCGGGCTTGCCGGGCTTTTCTTCGGAAATGTCCGCGGCATCGAAACCGAGCGTCAGGGCCGTCGAGATGTGGACCAGCCGCCGCGGCGGCCTTGGCATCTCCTCGATCTTCCGGGCCAGGTTGACGGCCAGCAGGTAGATGTTCCGGCGGCAGGTCTCGTCGTCGGCCCTGTCGGAGACGATCGAAGCCGAATGGATGATGTTGTCGATGTCGGCCGGGATCCGGAATGTTTCCGGATCCTGAAGCTCTCCGAAAATGAGCTTGACGTCAAGGCCCTTCAGACTGTGGATGTCCGACGTCTTGCGGACCAAACCGTGCACGTCCCAACCGCGGGCCAGGAAATGCCGGCAGAGATTCGCGCCGATGAACCCGTTGGCGCCCGTGATCAGCAGCTTCCTCACGCCTTCCTCCGGGGCCGCGCGGCCGCGTTCCAAGCCCTAGGGAACGCCGGGGCGACGATGATCACAAGCAACGCGGTCAGAATTCCAGCCACGGTGTCCGAGAGATAATGGAAGCGGAGGAAGAACGTGGAGACGTAAATGGAGATGACGATCGGCGCCAGAACATAGAAGGCCGTCCGGACATAGCGATGGGCCATGAGCCACATGACTGTCGCGATAGCGCAGTGGGGGCTGGGGAGATTGCTCCCGATCTCGTGGATATGGGTCCGGATGTGTTCGCCCCAGGCCGTGAAGAAGCCGCCCTTGAGGGGGACTGAATAGGCGTCTGCGATCTGGTGCATGGGGCCGGCGATGGGGAAGATCATGAACCCGATGAAGCAGGCGAGGTTGGCCAGGGCCAGGGTCAGCCAGTAATCCTCGAGAGCCCGTTCGCCCTGCTTGAAATAGATCAGGGCGCCGAGAACGGGATAGATGAAAGCGTACATCACGTAGGCGAACATCAGCCATTCCGTGAGGGGCGGCGAGATGAACCTCTGGAGCCAGACCGTGGGCTGGACTCCGAAAATGGCCTTCTCCCAGCCGAGAAGGGCTTCGTCCTGCCAGTTACGGACCCATATCAGCTGGAGGCGCTGGCAGATCAGGAAAAGCTCGTAGAGCACGATCTGGACTGCGCCCGCCCGGACCAGGAAGTACAGGATACGGTTCTTCAGCAGGGGGAGGAGATAGATGGAACCGACGTAGACAGCGGCCCACAACCCCGTTCTGGCGAGCAGGATCATCGGGTTGGGGATCCGGTCGTGAAAAACGGCGATCAGGATCGCGAACAGGAGGAGGGATCCCAGGAGGACGGCGTCGGTAACCTGGAGACCGGCCTTGAGGAAAGAGATGCGCGTGCCGTAGAGACCGGAGATGCGGAGGTTTTTCCCGGTCGATGTCGTCTCCGTCATGCTATTTTCCGCCGGCGTGCCACTTCTCCTGAATCTCCCTCAGGCGCCGCGATTAGACATCGGCCCGGCCGTGGACGGTCCTGATCAGTTGCCTATTCAACAGGGCGATGGAAAGCCACATCTTCTCTTGGAAAAGCGAACGTACCCATATGCATCGGCTCGCCATCATGGGAAACCGCACCAGAGCCTTTCCTGATAAGCATACTGTAAAGACATCCCAGCCGTCCTTTTCTGCAGCCGATGGATAGACACAGATGTGCCGCGGATCCACAAGATGGAATGCGCATCCCAATGCCTTGACAGCAGCTTCCTTGACAGACCAGAGCAGGGCGGATGCTTTTTTCAAATCTCCGCTTGTCAACCTCAAGGCCTGCTGAAGCTCTTGGATATGGAAGACCCGGTGAAAAGGATACTCTTTTGGGAATTCATCTGTCCCTGCCGCATCGATACCAATATCTGAGGTATCTCCGGAGAGGGCGGCCCATATTTTTCCGCCGCCCTCGCTAAAAGAAATGGCCGGCCCCTCACATTCTCCCAGAAGGAGTTGCGGCCTGCCAAGCGGGTCGAGGACCACCTGAATTGGCAAATCCGCTCTATTGGAGAAACGACAGTCTGTCCAGGGAGAACCTTCCATCCCCACAAGATGCTCCCGCAGAATAGACACCAAATGAATCTTATCTGCCGTCCGGCTTGCTCTGTGACCTGCGGTAGTCTCAGCCTCAGATGGCGAGTACGCGTATAAGACGGTTCCCCTTTGATGAGGGAAACTTACGGCTTTGACGGTTATCTCCTGGCCATCCATGATCACATCCGCTCTCATTTTTTCTGAACGACGCTTTACTCCGAAACTTTCTGCATGCGCAACCCATAAACCTGCATGATGGTGCGGCCTTGATCGTCAATTCCTCTGGCGTCCCAGACGTAGCCTTTCTCATCCTCCATCCGCATTCGAGCCTCTACAGTGATCTGTTCTCCCTCTCGGCATTTTCGCAAAAATCTCATCTCGCCAACTCCTACGGGAATCATGGCCTGTTGCTGCGTGGGGGCCATGGCAGCCATGGAGAAGCCAACCAGCTGCATAAGCGCCTCGAAAAGATAAGGTGAGTATTGGTACTGGGCGTTTTGCAGATGTGCGAAATCACTCATCTGCCGGTAGGTGGTTTGGCCCCGCACCACCCCTGGACCTGCGCCGTCAAGAACGTCTATCACACGGTACCTGCCCTCGAATCCAGAGCCGTCTGCGTACCATTGAAGGACCTTGCGATGATCCATGGGCGGCGTCTGCAATTCGTCCAGCCGGACTGGGAAATCAGAGAACCCCTCCCCTAAATGGCCTTGGCCGCCATCGAGGATGACCTGGCCCATGTCGTGCGGTGTAAAGCGGTCTGTCAATCTTCCTGTTGAAGACATCTCCTGTGCCGAAAGAGTCACTTCGCACATCGCCTCTCCAGGCAAAGCATCGACTCGCCGACAGGATATCCTGCAAGGCCGTGGAATCCCCGGGGGACATAGTATCATTTCCATAAATCTCATCTGGCGAACCCCGCGCACCTGCAGATGAGGATACATAACCCTTGCGGCTTCCATGGATGTCTCCAGAACCATCGCCGCTGAAACCAGAGGATGCTTGACGAACTTGAAAGGCTTGTGGTCCGCTATCCAAAGGTCCTTCTCCAGAGAAAACGTCCTCACCGCCTCCAGCTTCCCTTGACGCATGTCTAGGCTCGTGATTCCCTCTATCATGGGTAAATTCTCGCAGCTAGAGGCCACGGTACCTCCCTCCAGTTCCCCGCCGGGTAGAGGATTGATGGTATCATTGATCCGCGCCGTCTTCAGGGCCGGCAGTCTCCTCATAAACATCACCCAATCGTCGTCGGCCGAGGCCACAAAAAGCTCTCTGCAGAAAAGCCCGGCAAGCTCATTGACGTGGATGTACCCCACACCCTTTCGCTGCAAAATTTCGCGGACTTCCGGATCCTCGGCCATGCCAGCCCCCTCGACGGGGGGAAGCATCAAAGCCTTGAACCGCACGGCTCCATGTTTGATGCCCAGGTATCTGATGAACGCCGACATCATCCGGTTGGCTGCAGCGTAATTGGTCTGGCCGGGATTGCCCTGGATGGCGGCCACCGAGGACAGGCCCACAAAAAACTTCAAGCCCGCCTTTTCTGTCGCCAAAAACAAATTCCGGGCACCGAGGAACTTGACATCCGCGACCATGGAGAGGTCATCTGGCGTCATTTGGTCAAGGAAACCATCCCTTAAAACCCCGGCGCCGTGAATGATTCCATCGATCTTGCCATAACGCTTGGCCACCTCACCCATAACAGCGTCAACCGCCTTGGGGTCCGTGACATCGCAGGCATAGTATGCGGCCTCGATTCCCGATGAGTGTAAATCCGCCAGTGTCTGAGCCATCTCCGATGTTCCGTGGCCGGAAGTATTCGACTTAGAAAGCAGCGGCCCCGGTGCCGTCTTTGCAGAATGGATCGCTGGACCTATAGGAGTCCTCCCCAGGAAAACTATCCGTGGCCTGAAGGGCGCAAGGCTGCGAGCCAGGTGAGCGCTGATACCGGATGCACCCCCGGACATCACGACAATGTCTCCAGGATTGAGATTGAGACTTGAAAGATTTCTGAAGATCGAGGGAGCCACATATCCCTCCGAGGTGAAGACCCGTCCATCACAATGGATCATCTCCACCGCGGTGTATCCTCGGTCCAGAGCGCCGCGTAAGGCAGCGCGAAGATCGCCAGCTCTGTCGATTTGCAGTGTGCGAAACTGGACCGATGAGTATTCCTGTGATGCGCTCAGGAACATTCCGAGCATTCCCTCTGCCAGCAGCCGACCGAGAGTTTCGGCATCATCACGGCAATGAATAAGCACGACGAACTTCTTCGCCGGCGACCGAAGAAATGCCTTCAGCGGCAAAAACAGTCCCCTCAAAAGCCGCGAAACATCCGCTAGGCCTTTTATTTTTCTCGACCAGCCCTTAGGCAAGCTGATAACCATCCCGGCCAGGGACGCTAAACTCGATATTCTCTGGGATACCTGACAAGACCCTTCATCCGTCAAAATATCATGACCTTCTTGTCCGGTACCTTTGGCCTGCATAAATAGCAGGGGAATCGTGTCAACCCCGTAATCCCGTCGGAAGATATCTCCGACATTTTTGGCCATTTCGTCATGTCTGTTAGGTGAGAAAACAAGCACCGACTCGCCTGGACTCAATTTAATGGGGGCCGAGACCGGTAGCTCCATAGGAACGTTTTTGAATAAGAGCCGCTTCAAACTCGCCTCATCCTGTAAGGGCTTCAGGGTTTTATCTCGCCCTAAGCCGGTTTCAGCCGCCTTGGCGGCAGGCCGGAAGCTGGCACCTTCTTTCCTGGCGACGATCTCGGAAATCTTCAGGGCGATGTCCCTCACGGTGCGGACATGGATGAAATCCTCAAGTTCGATGGTGATTCCGAAATGGCGTTCCGCGGCATCCATGATGACCGGGAGACGGCTGGAGCGGATGGAGAGATCCCTCCGGAGATCCATATCGGGTCGAATCTCATCCCTGTTGAATCCTGTCGCGCCCATGATGATTTGAATAAGCGCCTCTAGATCCTCCTGGCGCTCAGAGGTCTTGGCGAGGGCAGGGGAGGCCTGTCCGTCCGGGATGGCAGAGCCCAAATGATCCGCCTCGGTGGCAGGCCGTAATCCGGTACCTTTATTCCTGGCGACGACCTCGGAAATCTTCCGCGCGATGTCCCTCACAGTGCGGACATGGATGAAATCCTCCAGTTCGATGGTGATTCCGTAATGGCGTTCCGCGGCATCCATGATGATCGGGAGACGGCTGGAGCGGATGGAGAGGTCCCTCCGGAGATCCATATCGGGTTGAATCTCATCCCTGTTGAACCCTGTCGCGTCCATGATGATGTGAATAAGCGCCTTTAAATAGTCCTGATGCTCGGACGTCTCAGCGAGGCCAGCGAGGGCCTGTCCGTCCGGGGTGTTGCGGATAGATGCGGGAGCCTTCCTGAATGCAGAGAGGATGACTATCCTCGGTTCTCTGCGAACCTTCAGGTGCCCTTGAACGAAGAGTTGAGCAAGGGCGGTATTGTACGTGATGCACTCTGCCGGGGGGATGCAGGTCTGGATGCACACGGAGTCAGGGAGCGTGTCGGTGATGAGATTGCTTAATATATCGCCAGGGCCTACCTCCGCGAAGAGCCGGATTCCGTAGTCGTTCCAAAGGGTCCGAACGTTATTCTCCCAATGGACGGTAGACTCGAGGTGGGCCATGAGGATTCGCCTGATTTCACCGGAATCTGATGGATACGGCGCCATGGTCGTGTTGGAGATGACGGGGATCTTTGGAGAATGGAACGGAATGGAGGCCACATAGGCCTCGAGTTCGTCATGGATGACCCGCATGATAGGAGAGTGGAAGGCCATGCTCACCCGCAAGAGGGTACATCGGTACCCCATCTCTTTCAATTTTTTGCCAAGATTCTTGACCGTCTCGGTGTTGCCGCTCAGGATGACCTGGTTCGGTGAATTGATATTGCCAATATGGATATTTTCCTGTCCCTTCATCATGTCTTTCAGCATTTCGATAGGGGCATCCACGGCCGCCATGACACCGGGATCAATATTCATAGCGGCGGCCTTGTCCATGCAGAGGGCTCTCATGTTCACGATTCGGAACCCATCTTCCATGGAAAATACGCCGGCCAGGCACAAAGCTGTCAGTTCGCCCAGGCTGTGGCCGGCCACACCCGCAGGATGAATGCCAAGAGAAACAAGATATTGAGCCATGGCATGTTCCAGGGCGAACAGGGCAGGTTGCTGCCAGCGGGTCTTCTGAAGGTTCTCCTCTCGATCATGAAACAGCAAGCGCAGGAGGTCGAAGTCCGCTAACGCTGCCGACCGATCCAGCCACTCTTTGATGACGGGGAAGGACTCGTAGAGTTCCCTCCCCATTCCCATATAGTGGGCCCCCTGTCCGGGAAATACAAAAGCCAGCGGCGGCACCGGCAAATTCTCAGGGCTGATAAAGATTCCCTGCTGCGCCAGAGACCTCGATGTTTTGGGTGCGGTGATTCCGGCTTCGATAAGAGAGGCCGACTTCTCTATGGCCGTGATCGCCTCTTCTTCGGATTCTGCCACGATAGCCATCCGGCAGGACCCGCCGTCAACCTGAGTGCGGAAGAAAGAGA
The DNA here is from genome assembly GCA_049512315.1 of Candidatus Aminicenantales bacterium. Classification (GTDB taxonomy): domain Bacteria; phylum Acidobacteriota; class Aminicenantia; order Aminicenantales; family Saccharicenantaceae; genus DATKJS01. The sequence goes on from JBEKXF010000040.1 coordinate 15,165, forward strand.
CGCCTTGGAGCGCCGAATGGTCGCCCTCCGTTTGAGCCTCTTTCCCCAGGGAGATCAATACCTGATCCTCTCCATTCAAGGCCTGTTCCAACTGGACGACATAGTTGGACCCTCCAAACCCGAAGGCATTGACCTCAAACCTTCTTGGCTGGCCGGCCCGACGCTTCCAATCAAGCGGCTCCGGGGCGACAAAAAGCCCAGACCCTTCCAGACCAATCTGCGGGTCTGGATGCGTATAATTGAGGGTAGGCGGTAAAACCCCCGCCTTCATGGCCGTGACTCCCCGAATGAGACTGATGATGCCCGAGGCACCCAGGGTGTGTCCGATCTGGGATTTGAATGCGGTCAGCATGGTGTGATTGGAGGACTTGAAGAATGTCTTCAGAGCCCGAACCTCCTCGACGTCTCCCTGCCGAGTACTTGTGGCATGGCATTCCACCATGTCCACGGCATCGGGTCCATAGGATATCCCGCGGAAGGAGTTGCCGATGGCTATTTCCTGGGTGACACTTGATGATTCCACCATACCCAGATGATTATTGCTCGCTCCCATATTGGTAATAATGGCGTGGACCGGCACTCCTCTTTTACGCGCCAGACTCTCCCGCTCAATCACGATCATTCCCCCGCCTTCGCCGAGGACCATGCCATCTCTTTGGGCATCGAAGGGACGCGAGCATTCGTGAGCGGGTCTTTCCCGTCCGGATAGTCCGTAAAGTGCGCCCAGCGCGGAGAATTCGATAAAATGAATGTGGGTGAGCTTCTCCTCACCCCCTCCGACGACGGCGGCATCGATGATTCCGTTTTGTATCATCTGGATGGCGCTGTGAAGTGCGACCAGTGAGGACGCGCAGGCCGCGGAGACTGAGAAGCTGGGACCCATAAACCCATGCCGGTTACAGATGAAGCCGGCCGCTGTGCAGCTGAGTCTGCCCAGAAGCGTGGTGTCGTCCGGGGCCATGAATCTGGACTTCAACTCTTTTTCGATGGCTTGCTCCTGCTCCGGCGTTACAGGAACCGACTGTCGGATAGCCGCAAGGATATTGTGAACATTTTCTCTGATGATCAAAGGTGTCAGGGTTGCCGCCGACTCTCCCGAGTTCTGGGAGATAAGGACTCCGATTCGCTCGGGGGGGATGCCTGACTCCAGGATGCCGGAGGTCCGGATGGCATTTTCAGCCAGCCACATGGTGATCCTTGTGGCGTCGGTCATCGTTCGAAAATCATGGGGCGGGATCCCGAGTTCGCCGCGCGAGGCATGAAAATCTATAAAGGCAGCGACATTGCAATAGGTTTTATCCATGATGTGCGGCCGGGGATCATAAAAACGCTCCTGGTCCCACCATGAGGACGGAATACGCGTAATTCCGCTCTTCATGGCCAGACTTGCCGCCCATGTCTCCTCCGGACTCTTCCCCAGGGCATTAACGATGCTCATCCCAGTGATGGCAACTCTTTCATGATCGCCTTTGCGCACGTCCGCCCGGCCAACACCGAAGGATGGAGTTGTTATCGGCAGCGAGACGCTAGAGGTCATTTCTTCGCTGGTCCCTTTGAATGGCTGATGCAGGTCAAGAGCCCCTTCGGCTAACTCACGGTGAAAGGACTCCAACTTCTGTGCTTTACTGATAAGTCCGGCACTGGCGCCGCTCATGAATTGCCCGCGTTCCATGCAGGTCCGTTCAGACAGAGGCTTGCCTTGCTTGTCCATACCTCGGGCGGCAACGAAGAGACTTCCCGCCGTCATCTCCTCCATCTTCGTCCGGAAGGAGGTCTCATCCTGGTGACCCGCCGCAAATTTTCTCTCCAGAGATAATACAGCGGCTATCCTCAGTGTCCTCAAAGACCGCACCCGGAGTCCGGTGCTTCGACCGGTAACGACGGTCCCCCCCGGAGACGATTCCAGAACCATCTGCTGGTAGAGCGCCGTCAGAGCGCCCGTTTCAACGATCTCCTGTGTGGCCAGATAGGCGGTGCCCATCTGGATGGCGTCTGCGCCGAGCATGGCGGCCATGAATGCTGTTTCGCGATTGAAGATCCCCCCGGCAAGGACCACGCGACAATTTTGGAACAAGGTTGGCTTTTGCCGTTTGAGGTCCAACACCATTTGGGCAAGGGTCAGGGTACTATGTTCCCCCACGTGGCCGCCTGCCTCATACCCCTCGCAGACCACGTACCGCACGCCCGCTTCCAGCGCGAGCTTCAGCAGGGCCTCATCTGGGGCGATATAAGCCACCTCGATGCCATCTTCCAGCAATTCTCTTATGGGAGAGATGTCCCCTCCGGCGATCCAGACAAAACGGGGCTTCGTTTTCTTTATCCAGTCCAGCTGAGTCTCCCGGAAAGGATTCTCCGCCAAAGAAATGATATTCACGGCATAAGATCGCTCTCCCATAACTTCCGGCAGACGACCCAGTCTCCGATCTAGAGCCTCCGCATTCATCAGACCAAGGGCGATCGTCGGCAATCCTCCGGCATCAGCAATTCTCGCGGCAAACTCCGGGATATCGGTGATGGAGGACATGGCGCCCTGGATAAATGGATATTTCGTTCCCAGCTCCTTGGCGGAAGGGCTGTCTAAAAAGCCATCTTTTTTCACCTCAGCCGAGCGGCATACGTTTCGAATCTCTTCGATGAAGGCGTTCACGGCCTTTTCAGTTCCGGCCCCGAAACGCTCAGCAAACGACGCCGCAAAGGCCGCTTCAACCCCCAGAGGGATGACCTCATCTTTGGTGAACTGGCTCTCCAGAGGTTGTCGGGACAGGGAATTCACGTGGTCGACGAAGCGGCGTCGGCTTTCCTCCGTAATATCTGTTTTGCACAGCGAGTCCTCGAACGTTTTGATCTCCTGGAACGCCACCGAGTTTCCCTTATTGAAAAGTCGACAAGGAACCTGAATGTCTAAGCCAACCAATGAGGTCGAATCCGTGCGGATTTTGGCGAGTTGCTGGCGTTGGGGGTTATCAATGGCCACAAGGTCCGTCAGCCAATGGACGCTCTCGAAGACGATCCCTGCTGCTCCTGTGGACAAAAATGCCGCTGCTGCCTCAGGCGTCCACACGCCGCCCCAGATGAGGATGTCCGGAAATCTCGCGGAATCGCGCACCATTTCCTTGGCTGCCGAGTAGAGAAGTCCGATTGTTTCACCGCTCACGAATCCAGAGGCCTCGCATCCTTTCAGGACGATGCGTCCAATTCCCGAACTATCCTTCAAAATCGCTGCCAGGATATCCAAGTCTCCAACGATCGGAAAACAACGGGTGTTTTCCGACAATTCTCTCAATCTCTGGAGAAGGCCGGACGTATCCCCCCGGAAAGACTGGGGGTGGCATTCGACCCATATGTTCTGGACCCCTATTTCCTTTAGTAACCGTCCCAAAGATGGATCCATGAAGGTGACAGCAGAGATCTTGATATCGGTAACGCGACAAGCAGGGGCCGCCTTTCGTAAGAAAGAAGGCAGGGCTTGCGTCTCCATCGTTGAAAAATCGAAGATCGCACGGCTCCCCGTTCGATGAGCCATTTGGGTTACCGGTGGGATGATCTCCTCAGGCCGCCAGACGAAAGCGATGATGGGACCGCGAGACTCAGCCACCATGTCCCGACCTCTGTTTCGACTCTGTGCGTTCACCTGTTTAGACTATAACGACTTTCTGAAGATGCGATATTTCTTATAGGCCCTTGCGCCGGCTTCCTCTATTAATGAATTGATCGCCTCGTTATCCTCCAGCGTCCAGCCAAGCTCCGCATAACGATATTTCTTTTTTTCCCTCACGACCTCAACGACGTGGTGGAAGGCTAATAGGGGGATGCCCATCTGCCGGTACTTGTCCTTGATCCCGAACATCAGCAATCGTATTCCCTTGATTTCCCGCCGATACAGGAGCGCCTTGAGCAAACCCATCCCGCCGATCCGCCCGTTGAGACGCTTGAGGAGAGGATTCATGTCGGGAAAGATCACACACACCGCTGCGGGTTCGTTCTCATAATAGATGAAGAAAGCCAGGTCCGTGTCCGCAAATTGCATAACGTTCCTTTGAATGTCCCGCATCTCATTATCGCTCAACGGGACAAAACCCCAGTTCCCCGACCAGCTGTCATTGTAGATCTCCCTGATCAAGGCAAACTCGGCGTCCACATCCTTTCGATTGATGCGTTTGATGTGGATGCCCTTTTTCCGGGCGATACGTCCGGCCAGGCTATCCATCCACTCGGGAAGATGATAATCGCCCTCTATCAAGAAGGCCAGCAGGTCCTTCTCTTTAGCAAAACCGCACGATTCGACCAACCTTGAGTAGTACGGCGGGTGGTATGGCATCTCCACCGCAGGCGGATAATCGAATCCTTCAATGAGCAACCCGAGCTCGTAATTGGTGGACGGGTTGAGAGGGCCTCTGAGGAAGGTCATCCCCTTCTGGCGTGCCCACGTCTCCACGGAAGAGAAGAGGGCCGCCGCGGCCTCTTGATCATCAGCACATTCGAAAAATCCCCAAATGCCCATCTTTTCACCGTGGAACTGGTTATAACGATGGTCTATGATGCCCGCGATTCTTCCCACTTTGTCCGAACCGCGTCGGGCTAGAAAGAGGACGCGCTCGGCAGATTCCCAAAAAGGATGCTTGGCGGGGTCCAGCAGCCGGCGAACGTCCTTCTTAAGGGGAGGAACCCATTTGGGGTACGCAGCATAAATCCTCCATGGAAGATCGATGAAGTCCTTCCATTCCGATTCTCTTTCGACGGTGATGATATTTATGCCGGCCATGATCTATATCCTCCGAGAGGTTATCACCAAAACATTAGCTCATGGGAATTTTTTGCGGCCGTACGGCAGGGGGTACAAAACCCCCGCAACACCGCAGCAACGACCGCTGTCACAAACACCCTGCTCATCGTCCTTTAAGGAAGCCGATAGCCATCGGTTAACCTGTCCCGCGTCAATATACCACTCCTGAAATGAGATTTTCAAGTTTTGAGGCTGCCCCCTGGTTTGGTCCATCTTTCAGGGATGAGGTCCTCCCTTCCGAATCCGACCTACGCATCCTGGGCCGCCCTTGTCAGACAATCGATCGTTGTCGGTCTTCTTCCAAGAAATAGGCGAACTCCCCTCCCACGACAAGAATCGTCGACGAATAATAGATCCACAGAACAAAAAGGACCAAGCTATTTAATGAGCCATAAAGATTGGAATAGCGTGCGATATGGACGACATACCAGGTGAAAAGATGTTTGGTCAGTTCCCAAAGCAGGCCCGTGACGAGAGCCGCCTGAAGGGCGGATTTGACGTGGACCTTCTGATCAGGGATAATTTTGTAAATCAAAAAAAACATACAAAAGGTGAGGATAAATTGGACAACATATGATACGGCTTCAGCGTCCAGGCCGAACCGATCGACTAGGGCGATTACGATCCGCGCTGGACCGCGCTGGAAGTTCTTAGAATTGCCTGGAGAACTCAGCCGCTATACTTGCTCCCGATTTATCTCCAAGAGCCGCGCCGGAAGACCCAGTTCCGTCCCCTCTGTTCCCATCGGCCGGGCACCCAGGCCCTGCCCGCCCTGGCTCTGGTCCAGGATCCTGAATTCCAGGAATAACGTCCCCCCGACCATCCCCAGTAGCCGCCAATCCAAATGTAGCCGGGTCCCGGGCGGCCGACCATGACTTCTTCCCTTAGCGGGGGAGGGCCGAACGTCGGATAGGCGACCACGCAGTCGGCCACAAAAACCGAGATAAGTCCCAAAAGAACCAATAAAGCTGCATTTTTCATCTTCCCTCCTCGAACTCGTTTGGTGCTTTGTCCGAAATGGCACCGATCCTAATCGATGGAATCATTTCCTCTGCTTCAACTTTAGTCGATTCCGGCCTATTTTTCAATTTAACGCATCGGCATTCAATGATTTGACAAATTACACGCACGGACTTGTATAGTTTGAGGGGACCATAATAGCCCTGGAGGTTGCGCCACGCTCGCAGGATAAAATGCTCACCAAAGGGGGTCAGTCAGTAAACCAACTCATAACTTTCCTGCGCTACTCCCCCCAGGGCGCAAAACTCAAGGCGCTGGGCGG
>JBEKXF010000041.1:0-20443 GCA_049512315.1 Candidatus Aminicenantales bacterium
TCTAGCCAACGCAGGCGCCTAGCCGCGTCCTGGGAGATCGTCCCCTGGCGGACCAGGGACCGGATGTACTCGGCCCCTGGGACTATCGACCCGTAAATCGTCGACGACTTTAGATACATGGCAGCACCTATCATAGCCCAAGGTGTCACCTATGTATCTGAACGAGCTCAGTGCCAAGGAGAGGCGTCGGATCCGGGACGGTTTCCCGAAGGGAGAGCCCGGGCCGGGGAGCCGCCGCTTGTCCTGAGCCCGGATTTTGCTATAATATTGAGCTGTTATGCCGGACTTCAAAACTCGTTTGAAAGAAACGATTTACAAAAAGCTCGCGGGGACCTATCCCCTGTCCCTCGAAGAGCTCGAGGTCGCCTCGACTCCTAACCAGAGCATGGGGGACCTGGCCCTGGCTTTTCCTCTTCAGCTCGCGAAAAAGCTCAAGAGGGCGCCCCGCTCGATCGCCGAGGAGGCGGCCGGACTCCTCGCCGGGCTCGACGGCGTTCTCAAGGTCGAGGTCGCCGGGGCCGGCTTCATCAACCTTTCCCTCGATAGAGAAAAGTATTTTCACAACCTTCTTCGGGACATCGGCCGGACGGGGCTCGTCCCCGAGGAAGAGAAGATCATCATCGAGCACACGAACATCAACCCGAACAAGGCGGCCCATATCGGCCACCTCCGGAACGCCTGCCTGGGTGACACCCTTGCCCGTTGCCTCCGCTACAAGGGCGAGAAGGTCGAGGTCCAGAACTATATCGATGACACCGGCGTCCAGGTCGTGGACGTCGTCTTCGGCCTCATGGAGATCGAAGGCAAGACCCTCGCCGACCTCGACGGGATCCCCGGGAAATTCGATTACTACTGCTGGGACCTCTACGCCCGCGTCTCCGGCTATCTGGCCGAACATCCCGGGGCCGAGAAAAGGAAGGCCGAGGTCCTGAAAAAGATCGAGCACGGCGAGGGCCCCGAATACGCGATGTCCCGCCACGTCTCCCGCCAGATCGTCCGGGCCCACCTGGCCACCATGGCCAGGCTCGGGATCACCTATGATGTCCTGCCGTGTGAGAGTACGATCCTCCATCTTAAATTTTGGCAGAAGGCTTTCGAGCTCCTCAAAGACAAGCAGGCCATCGAATATGTCACGGAGGGCGAGAACAACGGCTGCTGGGTGATGAAGCTCGAGGACGATTCGGACCGGGAGAAGATCATCGTCCGGTCCGACGGAACGGTCACCTACGTCGGCAAGGACATCGCCTACCAGCTCTGGAAATTCGGCCTCCTCGGCCGGGATTTCTATTATGAGCCGTTCGCCGAAGTCGGCGGCCGGACGCTCTGGATATCGACGGACGTCCCCGGCCCGGCCTCCCCCGGCTTCGGGACGGCCAGCAAGGTTTACAACGTCATCGACACCCGGCAGTCCTACCTCCAGAAGGTCGTCGTCCAGGGGCTGCGATCGCTCAAGTTCCCGGACCAGGCCGCGAAGTCGGTCCATTTCTCCTACGAGATGGTCGCCCTCTCCCCCAACAGCCTGAAAGAGCTCGGCTACACCGCCTCGGAGGACGAGAAGGACAGACCTTTCCTCGAGGTGTCGGGGCGCAAGGGCCTGGGCGTCAAGGCCGACGACCTTCTTGACCGGCTCGAGGAAAAAGCCCTGGCCGAGATCGAAAAGAGAGGCGCCGGCTTCTCCGCGGAGGACAAGGCCAGGATCTCCCGGGAGATCGCCTCCGGAGCCCTCCGCTACTTCATGCTCAAGTTCGCCCGGAACTCTCTCATCGTCTTCGACTTCGAGGAAGCTCTAAGCTTCGAGGGCGAGACCGGCCCTTATCTCCAGTACACCTTCGTCCGGCTGAACAGCATCTTCCGCAAGCTCAAGGAGCGCGAGGGCACGACGGAGGAGGACGTCCTCCGGGCCGCGCGTGCACCGGTCGACCTCGCCGCGCTCTCCGACAAGGAGAAGGCCGATGTCTGGGACCTCGTCCTCTACGGTTCCCAGCTCGAGGAGGAGGTCCTCCGCTCGGTCAAATCCCTCGAGTTCTCCCACCTGGCGAAATTCGCCTTCAACCTCTGCCAGAAGCTCAACACTTACTACCACCAATATCCCGTGCTCTCCGAAGAGAACCAAGGGGTCAGGGCCGTCCGGCTCCTGACCATCCGATACATCAAGGAGCAGCTCAAGAGCGCGCTGGGCCTCATGGGCATTCCATTGCCCGAGCGGATGTGACGCAACTCTCGGAGCCAGCCTCGAGTTTTCGAACAAGGAAGGGAGGTTTTCATGATCGAAGTTCAAGACCTCACCAAGAAATACGGAGAGCTCACGGCCGTCCGGAACCTCAGCTTTAAGGTCGAGAAAGGCAAGATCTGGGGACTGCTGGGCCCGAACGCGGCCGGCAAGACGACGACCATGCGCATCCTGACCGGCTATCTGCCGGCGACGGAGGGCAAGGCCACCGTGGCGGGCTTCGACGTCTTCGAGCAGCCGAACGAGGTCAAGAAGGCCATCGGCTACCTGCCGGAGACCGTTCCCCTCTACCCCGAGATGACGGTCGCCGGTTATCTGGGCTTCGTTGCCGAGATCAAACAGGTCCCGCCAGCGAAGCGGAAAGAGGCCGTGGACCGGGTTCTGAAATTGGCCTCTCTCGAATCCGTGAAGTCACGGCTCATCGAGCACATCTCACGCGGCTACAAGCAGCGGGTCGGCATCGCCCAGGCCATGATCCACGATCCCCGGGTCCTCATCCTGGACGAACCCACCATCGGCCTGGACCCGGCCCAGATCATCGAGATCCGGGAGCTCATCAAGAGCCTCCGCGGCGAGCACACGATCGTGCTCTCGACCCATATCCTGGCCGAGGTCACCCAGGTCTGTGACGGCGCCGTCATCATCAACGAAGGTCGACTGATGGCCTCCGGCTCCCTCGAAGAGCTGACCGCCTCGGTCCATGGGAGAGACGGCGTCGTGATCCGGGTCCGCCAGGGCGGCGATGACGCCGCGGAGGCGGCCCGGCGGATCCCCGGGGCCGAGAAGGTGACGGTCGACGGCAACGAGATCCGGATCGAGTGGAGCCCGGGCCGGGACCTCCGGGAAGAGGTGGCCCGGCTGGCCGTGGAAAAAAACCTCGGGCTCCAGGAAATGAGGCCCGTCGCCACGAACATCGAGGACCTCTATTTGAAGATCATATCGGGAGGGCTCGAACAATGAGAAACATCTGGTCCATCACGAAAAGAGAGCTCAGCGCCTATTTCAGCTCGCCGATCGCCTACGCGGTCATCTTCGGCTTCCAGCTCCTTTTCGGCTTCTTCTTTTTCAATCTCGTCTCGTGGTTCAACGCCCAGGCCATGCAGATGGCCCAGAATCCTTATTATTCCCAGCAGGCCAACATCAACCAGATGGTCTTCTCTCCCCTGTTCCACAACACGAGCATCATCCTGATCCTGGTCGTGCCGCTCCTGACCATGAGGCTTCTGGCCGAAGAGAAAAAGACCGGGTCGGAGGAACTCCTGTTCACCTCCCCGATCTCCGTCGGCCAGATCATCCTCGGCAAATATCTAGCCTGCCTGGTCGTCCTGGCCGCCATGCTAGGCCTCACAGCCTTGCTCTCGTCGATGGCCTTCGCCTACGGGAATCCCGAGCTCGTCCCCTGGCTCATCGGCTATCTCGGGCTGTTTCTCATGGGCGCCTCGTTCATCGCGGCGGGCTTGTTCTTCTCCGCTACGACCAAGAACCAGATCGTGGCCGGCTTTCTGACCTTCTGCCTCCTTCTGCTGTTCCTGGTCCTGAACTGGGTGACGGCCAGCGGCTCCGGAGCGTGGCAATCCGTCCTGGGATATCTGTCCTTTTCCGATCATTTCGAAGACATGACCCGCGGCATCCTGGACACGAAGGACCTCGTCTACTACTTGAGCTTCTCTTTCTTTGGGCTTTTCCTGACCCATTCCCTGATCCAGTCCCGGCGGTGGAGGTGAGCCATGGAAACGATCAAGAAGAATCTCAACTCCGCCGCGCTCATTTTGATCCTCGCGGCTCTGGCGACCTGGATCATCCGACCGCAGAACAAGGCCGTGATCCTGGCCTTGGGTCTGGCCGGACTGATCTCGCTCATCGCTTACGCCGTCCTCCATCTGTCCTCCCTGAAAAAAGGCTTTCGCCGGAAATCCTTTATCTATTCCGGCAACACCCTCCTCGTCGTCGTCATCGTCCTGGCCATTCTCGGCCTGGCCAACTATTTCCTGTCCAAACACAACTACCGGGCCGATTTCACGGCGGCCAAGATCCACAGTCTGTCCGACCAGTCGGTGACGGTCCTGAAAAACCTGAAAACCGACATCTCCATCAAGGGCTTCTTCCGGGAGGGCAATTACAGCCGGGTGGCCATGGAGAACCTGCTGAAGATCTGCGCCTACCATTCGGCGAGGATCAAGTTCGAGTTCATCGACCCCGATAAGAACCCTGGCCTGGTCAAGCGCTACGACGTCACCCAGGACGGGACGACGGTCTTCGAGGCCGGGGGTAAAGAGAGCCGGATCACGGCCTCTTCGGAGGAGGACATCACCAACGCCCTCATCAAGGTCACCCGGGCCGGGAAGAAAGTCATCTATTTCCTGGAGGGGCACGGCGAAGCGACCCTGGCCGAGACCGGCGACAGCGGTTATTCTACCGCCAAAACCGAGCTCGAGAAGCTGAGCTACGAGGTCAAGAAGCAGAGCCTGGCCCTGGCGGACAGCTTCCCGAAGGACTGCGCCCTCCTCATCGTTCCGGGACCCCAGAAGGACCTCCTGCCGAATGAGCTCGATACCATCAACAAGTACATCCAGGACGGCGGCCGGGTCTTCTTCATGGTCGACCCGGAAACGGCCCCGGGGATGAAGCCGTTCCTGGTCCGTTACGGCTTCAAGCTCGATGATGACATCGTCGTCGACACGGTCTCCCGTCTGCTCGGCGGCGATTACTTCATGCCGGTCGTGAGCCAATACGAGGAGCACCCGATCACGCGCAAGTTCGGCTACGCGACCTTCTACCCCTACGCCAGGTCCGTCGAGATCAGCGATACGAAACCCGAGGGGGCAACGCTCACCGCCCTGGCCAAGACGAGCCCGAACTCCTGGGCCGAGCGCGAGCTTACGGAGAAGCAGGTCAAGTTCGATAAGGACAAGGACCGTCAGGGACCGATCACCCTGGCGGCCGTGGCTTCCCTTAAGGTCAAACCCGAAGAGGCCTCCCCCGCCGAGGCCAAGCCCGTCGAGAAGGCGGCTGGGGAAAAGACGACGAACGAAAAAGAGGCCCGGATCGCGGTCGTCGGCGATTCCGATTTCATCAAGAACAACTATTACAACCTGTCCGGCAACGGCAACTTCTTCCTGAACATCGCCAACTGGCTGACCGAAGAGTCCGATCTGATCTCGATCCAGCCCAAGACCCAGACGCCGCGGACGATCCAGCTCACTCCCTCCCAGGGCCGGCTGCTGTTTTTCGCCAGCATCGTCATCCTGCCCCTGGCCGTCCTAATCATCGGGGTTTATGTCTGGCTCAGGAGGAGGTCGCTGTGAAATTCAGGACGACCCTCATCCTGCTAGCCGTTTTCACGGGCCTTCTGGCCGTCGTCCTCATCTTCGAATCCAAGGGGAAGCGGGAGGCGGCCGTCAAGGAGAAGGAGCAAAAACTGGTCGACGTCGCCGCAGCCGACGTCGAGAGGATCGAGCTCAAGAAGGAGGACGGGACGATCTCTTTCCGGAAAGACGCCAAGGGCGCCTGGCTGATCACGGCGCCCCTGGAAGCCAAGGCCGACGGGGCCGAGGTCGACGGGCTCATATCCGGCTTTTCCAGCCTCCGGATCGAGCGCGTGGTCGAGAAGGAGGCCAAAGACCTCAAGGCCTATGAAATCCCCAAGCAGGAAGTCGCCCTCTGGGTCAAGGGAAAGGGCGCGCCCGTGAAGGTCCTCATCGGCATGGAAAACCCTCTGGACAAATCGCTCTTCGCCAAGCGCGAGGATGATCCGCGCCTCGTCCTGCTCTCGAGTTCCCTGAAGACGACGCTCGACAAGAAGGTCTTCGATTTCCGGGAAAAAGACATCTTCAAGTTCGAGACGGCCGAGGTCAAGTCCGTCCGGGTCAGGGCTAAAGATGTGTCCTGGGAGGCCGCCCGCGAGGCGGACGCCTGGCTCCTCAAATCCCCGGTCCGGGCCTTGGCGAACAAGGCCAAGATGGACACCCTGCTCGAATCCCTCTCCGCCCTGAAGGCCAAAGATTTCCTGTCCGAAACGAAGAATCCAGGAGACGTCAAGAAGCTCGGCCTGGAAAAACCCGAATACGAAGTGGCTCTGACAATGCCCGCGGCCAACAAGGACATGGTTTTTTCCCTGCACAAAGACGGCGACAGATCCTATGCCATGACCTCCCAGTCCAACAAGATCATCGCCTTCGAGGGCTCTCTTCTCGCCGACCTTGAAAAGAAGCCGGACGAGCTGCGCGAGAAAAAGGTCACTGCTTTCTACAGTTGGGAAGCCCAAAAGGTCTTCCTGAAAAGAGGCCCATTCCAACTGACCGCCGCCAAAGAAAAAGTCAAAGACGAGGACAAGTGGCTCCTGGAGACGGCGGCCAAGGACGCCGCTGACGGAGACAAGATCGATTCCTTCATCCGCAAGATCGAGGGACTCGAGGCTACGTCGTTCATCGACAATCCCAAGAGCCTGGCGGAATACGGGCTCGACAAGCCGGCCGCCGAGGTCACGGTCTGGACCAAGGGTAACGACGGCAAGACCATGGAAACCGGCCTCCTCGTCGGAAAAGAAGACAAGGATAAGAAACAGGTCATCGTCAAGAACGTCAAGCTCGATTACCTTTTCCGCGTCGATGCCTCCTTCCTCCAGGATCTCCCTAAAGAAGCGAAGGACTGGAAAGCGGAGCCGGCCAAGCCGGCCGACGCGGGAGGCAAGAAAAAATAGCGGCGACGGACTCCATGTCGAAGACTCGTCCGGCCGCCCCCTCGAAAAAGCGGGACGTCGGGACACGCGAGCGGGCTTTCGCTCGCGAGCTCGTCGCCTGGTACAGGGCCCATCACCGCAGGCTCCCGTGGCGCGAGACCTCGGACCCGTACAGGATCTGGGTCTCCGAGATCATGCTCCAGCAGACGACCGTCCGGCCCGTCATCCCCTACTTCAAGAGGTGGATGCGCCTTTTCCCGGACATGCGGGCGCTGGCCCGGGCGTCTCTCCAAAAGGTCCTCCGGGCCTGGCAGGGGCTCGGCTACTATCAAAGGGCGAGGAACCTCCACCGGGCCGCCCGCATCCTCGTCCACGATTATGGCGGCCGGATCCCCGACGATGAAAAAACCGTGCGCCGGCTGCCGGGCTTCGGGCCCTATACCACGGCCGCCGTCCTGAGCCTCGCCTACGCCCGGCCGATGCCCGTCATCGACGCCAACGTCCGGCGCGTCCTCATGAGGATTGTCGGCCTAGGGGGCGAGGCCTCGGACCGGAATGACAAGCTTCTTCTGGACTATCTCCGCGGCGTTTTCCCGGCCCGAGACCCCGGGCTTTTCAACCAGGCCATGATGGAGCTCGGAGCCCTCGTCTGCCGGAGCCGAAACCCTCAGTGCTTACTCTGCCCCGTCATCGGGGTCTGCCGCGCTGCCCGCGAAGGCCGCCAAGAGATCATTCCCCGGCCGAGGAAACGAACGACGAAGAGGATCGAAGCCGTCGTCGCGGTCATTGAAGACAACGGCCGGTTCTTCATCCAAAGACGCCCTCCGGGCGGGCTCTTCCCCGGCCTCTGGGAATTCCCGGGAGGGAAGAGGGAACGGGGAGAAAGCCGCGAAAGCGCCCTGCGCCGTGAGGTCCTCGAGGAAACCGGGGCCCGGATCGGGAACATCCGCTTCCTGACCACCGTCAAACACGCTTATACACAGTTCCAGGTGACGCTTCATGTCTATCGGTGCGAATTGAGGGCCCCAGCCCCGCCCCTGGGCAAGGACCGCCGCTGGGTCTCCCTTCGCTCCATCCGGCGTTATCCCCTGCCGTCGGGAAGCGTCAGGATCGTCGATTTTCTGGCGGGACGCAGGGCCGCCCTCACGGTCTGAGGGGGTGCCCCCGCCTCGAGGTCCTTCCGCGGTTCGGCCGGTCCAACCCGGTTATTTCAGGCCGAGCTCGTTGTGCTTCCGGGCCACGGATTCGGCCAGGCGGTCGAGGGCCTGGAAATCCTCTTCCTTCGGCATCCCCTTGCAGATGACGGGGTCGAGGAGCTCGACTTTGAGGTTGGGAATGCCCGCCTTGATCATCTCGGGCATCTTGCCCGCCCAGCCGTAGGACCCGATGATCGAGGCGAAGCGGACCTTGGGCCGCAGGGCGTTGGCCAGGACGACGGCATAGAAAAGGGCGGGATGAGGCCCGAAGTGAACCGTCGGCCCCCCGACGATGATCGTCGCCGCGTCCACCAGGCTCATGGCCAGCTTCCCGATATCGGCCGTGGCCATGTTGAAGGGGTGGACGGTGACGCCGCGCTCCGCCAGGCCGGCGACCAGGCGCTCGACCATGAGGGCCGTGGAGCCGTGCATGCTCACCCAGGGCAGGACGACGACGTTGTGCGGGAGATCGTCGCTCCAGTCCCGGTAGGCCTGGATGATAGAGGCCGGATTTTGATAGACCGGGCCGTGGCTCGGAGCGATCATCCGGATGTCCAGGCCGCGGATCTTTTCCATGTCCTGCTGGATGATCTTGCGGAAGGGCATCATGATCTCGGCGTAATATCTCTTGGCCGGCTCGTAGACGCATTCGACGCCCTCGATGAAAAGGTCCGACGACGCCAGATGGGAGCCGAACCAGTCGCAGCTGAAGAGGACCTGGTCCTCTTCGAGATACGTGGACATGGTTTCCGGCCAATGGACCCACGGTGTATAGATGAACCGGAGGGTCTTGCCGCCCAGGGAAAGGGTTTCCCCGTCCTGAACGACCCTGATGCGAGCCTCAGCGATATGAAGGTGGTCGATGAGCATTCCCTTGGCCAGGCTCGAACACAAGAGCACGGCTTCGGGGTAGCGCCCGAGGACCCACGGGATGGATCCGGAATGGTCCTGCTCGGCGTGGTGGGCGACGAGATAGTCGATCCTTTTCACACCGCGAAGGTGGTTCTCGAGGAAGGGAAGCTTGGCCGGATCGACCGTGTCCAGGAGGGCCGTCTTATCCCGGCCCGTGATGAGATAGGCGTTGTAGCTCGTCCCGTCCGGGAGGGCGATCAGCGAATCGAAAAGCCTCCGGTCCCAGTCTTCAGCCCCGACCCACTTGACGCCCGGCACGACCTCTCTCGGTTTCATGAAATCATGACTCCTTCGCTCTTTAATTCCTACTTATTTTATAGTATTTAAGATCAGAATTCAAGCGTCCTTGGCGTTTCGTTAAACGTCCGGATATCGGCGTTTGGCGAAATAGATGATCTCCGGGTGCTTCTTGTAGCCCAGCGTCTCAAACACGGCCATGGAGACGGTGTTGTCGTCTTCGATGAGGCAGGCGAAGATCTCCATTCCCGCGGCGGCCAGCCGTCTTTCGGCTTCAAGGACGAGCCGCCGGCCGATCCCCTTCTTCCTCCAGGACGCGTCCACGGCCAGCCGGTTGATCCAGCCCTTGCGGCCGTCGTGGGTCGCCAGGACGGTCCCGATAACGTGGCCTCCTTCTTCGGCCACGAGAAAAAGGACGTTGGGCCGGGCGAGCTGTTTCTCGATGTTGGCCCGGCTGTCCCGGCCCTTGGGTTTGAGGGGCAGGCCGCCCTCAGCCCAAATCTCAATGACCCGGTCGTAGTCCGCCACAGCAAACTCCCGGATCATGACCTCGTCTTTCCGCCGAACTTGAGGCATCGGATCTCCCCTTTCCATGCGGTCCATCGCCCCCCTGGGCCGGGGTCGGTCAGCGGATGAACATCATGAACGTGCCGGCGAGGACGGCGGCCGCGAGGACGCCGACAATGATCGTCCTCGCGCCCCCGGCTTTCTTGAAATGCCCCAGGCCAACGGCCAGGGTCAGCAGCCAGGCCGCCGCGATCCCGGCCAGGAGATAAAGCGCGATATAAAGGACCTGCCACATCCCCGGCCGGGACAGGATGTCGACGAGCTCCTCCTGGCCCACCCCGACGACCATGAACAAGGTCACTACGGCCATGGGGATCCAGGCGATGAGCAGGGCTCCCGCCAGGGCGATCCCCGCGAGCGCGGCCGTCTTTTCGAAAGCCGGCCCGCCCTGCTCCGGCTTCCTGAGAAGGCGCATCAACCCCGCGACCAGGGCCCAAGCCAGGAGCGCGTACGGGACGGCGAAAAGCGTCTGCCAGAAATAGTAGTTCTCGGGCGCGATCCGCAGAAAGGAGGTCGCCAGAGGGACCGCTCCGACGGCCGCCAGGGCGAGCGAGGCCGCGGCATAGAGGGCGCCGACGAAGCCGACGGCCAGGGCCGCTCGCCAGGTCGGCCGCGGTTCGGCCAGAAGCCGCTTCATGCTCTTGGCCGGCGAAGCGGCCGTCGCGACGGCGTAGGAAAAGAAAGTCGACATGACGGAGGATTCCTTTCAACTCACGAAAAGACTTTTGGTCGCGAAATTCGGGTCGCTCGTCAGGTTGATCCCTAACCGGCGCAACCCCCCCTCGTCGCCCGGCGTCGGGATGTGGGTGCTGTGGACCTCGCAGCCCTGGAGGTCCTTCAGTTTCTCGATGGCCAGATGGGCCATACGGTTGGCCGCGGCGTTGATGCTCAGGCAGATAAGGACCTCCGACAGGTCTAGGCTGACCGACTTGGCCCCCAGGATCTTCTCCTTGAGGTCGGCCACGGACTCGATGATGCCCGGCGACAGGAGGTGGATCGTTTCCGGGATCTCGGCCAGCTTCTTGACCGCGTTGAGGACGAGGGCCGAAGAGGCGTGCATGAGGGGCGAGTTCCAGCCGGTGACGATCGATCCGTCCGGGAGCTCAAGGGCCGCCCCGACGAAGATGCCCTTGTTCCCTTTCCCGGCGTCCCGGGCCTCCTCGGCCGCCCGCCGCGCCGGCCCGACGACGGTCCGGTCCTCAGGCGCGACGCCGAGCTCCTTCATCAGGAGCTCGGCCCTCTGGACCGTTTCCTTCTCGACGAAGCCCAGCATGTATTCGCAGAGGTAGCGGAAATAACGGCGGACAAGCTCCTGCTTGGCTGCCTCGCGGACGACCGCGTCGTCCCTGATGCCAAAGCCGGCGGCGTTCATCCCCATGTCCGTCGGCGAGTTGTAGATGGAATGTGTTCCGGTGATCTTCTCCAGGATCCGTTTGAGGACCGGAAAGACCTCCACGTCCCGGTTGTAGTTGACGGCGACTTTCCCGTATGTCTCGAGATGGAAGGGGTCGACGAGATTAAAGTCGCCGAGGTCTGCGGTCGCCGCCTCGTAGGCCACGTTGACCGGGTGCTTGAGAGGCAGGTTCCAGATCGGGAAGGTCTCGAACTTGGCGTACCCGGAGGAAAGGCCGCGCCGGTAATCGTGGTAGAGCTGGGAGAGGCAGGTCGCCAGTTTCCCGCTGCCGGGCCCCGGGCCGGTGACGATGACCAGGGAGTGCTCGGTCTCGATGTAATCGTTGGCCCCGTAGCCCTCATCGCTGACGATGACATCGACTTCGGTGGGATAGCCCTTGGTGAACCGATGGATGTAGACCCGGATCCCTTGCCGCTCGAGCTTGTTCTTGAAGACCTTGGCCGACGGCTGGTTGTCGAAGCGGGTGATGACCACGGCCCGAATCCCGATCCCCCATTCCCGGAGGTCGTCGATGAGCTTCAGGGCGTCGACGTCGTAGGTGATCCCGAAGTCGGCCCGGACCTTTTTTCGCTCGATGTCGCCGGCGTAAATGCAGAGGATGATGTCGGCCTGGCTGCGGAGGTCGCGGAGGAGCTTCATCTTGACGTTGGGGTCGTATCCCGGCAGGACGCGTGCGGCGTGATAATCGAAGAGGAGCTTGCCGCCGAATTCAAGGTAGAGCTTGTTCCCGAAGCGGGCCATACGTTCGAGGATGGCCTTCTCCTGTTCCCTGAGGTAGAGGTCGTTGTCGAATCCAATTGTGCGGGTCATGAGCGTGGTGGTTCCTTTCGACGGAATGGGGTCATCGGGCGACCGTCTTCATGAGCTTGAAATCCTCGAAAAGGCCGTAGTCGACGACGGAATATTCCGAGCCTGCCGGATCCCCCCCCTTGGCCCCCTGCTGGAAAGAGCCGGGCCAGGCCCGCCCGAGCGGCGGGTCGTTGTGGAAGGGCCCAAGGGTGTTCTTGAGCGTCCCGTAAACGACGACGGAAACCTCATTCGGGCCGGGGACGAGCGCGTCCGTGACGTCGAGCTCGAAAGGCGCGAAGGCGATGGTCCCGACGGCCTTGCCGCCCACGAACACTTCGGCCACGGCCCCGCGCCAGCCCCCGAGCCGGACGACGAATCGGGCATTTGGCCCAGCGGCGACCGGGATGTTGAAGGTCTCCCGGTAGCGGACTGAGGCGCCGTAGAGGGGCAGCCCCTGTCCCGCCCAGGAGCCGACCTTCATCGGGGCCGGCGGCCTGAGCTCGAAGCCCCTGGGTGCGGCCGTTAGCCGGAAATCGCCCAGGATATAGACCGGCTCGAGCTCAGAATGGATGGTGAACGGCCGGGCCGTGACCACGATCCTGTTCTTCCCGGCGACGACATACGGGCCGATCGGGTAGACGCCGAAGGCCCGGTCGAGCCACCATTCGCCGGCCAGGGGCTTGACCTCGCGCCCGTTGACCGCGACGGCGAAGAGCTCAGGTCTCTCGACGACCGCCTTCAGCGTCGAGAAATCCAGGGCATCCCCCTTGATGGCCGTGAACCAGAAGACGGCCTCATAGCCCGAATCGGGACGGAACTTGTCCAGGTCCAGGATGTTCGTTTTGTATTGGACCGCGCTGTCCCAGGGGTTCCGGGGAAGGCCGTGGAACTGGAAGGTCTTCTTCTGGGCGTCATAGAAATAGAGGCCCTTTTCCGTCTTCCCTCCTAGAGTGAGGTCGCAGTAGTCGATCGTCAGGACGTTCGGAGATCCCCGTTCGACGGTGGTCTCGCCGCGGGCAGGGACCTCCTCGGAGACAAGGGAGGGAGCTTGGGCCGGCCGGATCCGTTTTGAGAGGAAGCAAAGGAGGAGGCTCCCGCCCGGAGGCAGGGAAAAGCGCGTCTCCACATTCCCCCTTTGTCTCGTGAAGGGATAAGCCTTCACGGCGCCCGTGAAAAGGTCCCACTCCTCGACGGACCCGCCCTCGAGGCTCATCTTTCCCTCCGCCGGCCGGGCGGGGTCGGTGTTGGCCAGGAAGACGAATTGTCCGCCGTCGAATTCGCGGCGCTGGTGATAGAGCCCGGAATGGGTCGAAGGCTCGCTGAAGACGATCCGCGGCGGGCTCAGCGCGCGGACCTTGTCGAAGCCCCCTCCGGGGCCGGCGTCGAGCCACCTGTCGCCGTAGGAGGCGGCCAGGGTCCTGATATCGTTCGTGACCTTCCCGTCGACGTAATCCGGAGGCGCCGGCCAGGAGATGATCTTCCCGCCGCGCATGACATAGTCCCGGATGAGGACGAGGGTCGAGTCGTCGATGTTCTCGAATCCCGGCGGCAAGAGGACGAGGTCGTAGGACCGCCGGCCGACGGCCAGCTTGAGGTTCCTGATCGAGGCAAATTCCTCGAGGGTCTTCTCGCTCACGAGGTCGTATTCGACGTGATGGGCCTCGAGGAGGTGGACGAAGGTCTGGAAGTCCTCGCCGAGCGCTTTCAGCCGGGCCGATTCGGCCGCGGGCGAATAGTCCATCCAGGCCGTGGTCGTCGGCTCGATGACCAGGATCCGGTTGATCTGCTCGCCCGAACTCATGACGACGGAGAGGCGGCCGAAGTAATCGGCCAGGATGTTGTAGGATTTCCACCACGGTTCGTGGTCGGAGAAGGAGAGCGGGTGGTCACGCTTGCGAGCGCCCTTGATCGTCGCGTAGGACAGGTGCTGGGTGAGGAAGTTCACGCCCAGGGCGAACTCCCAGTCGCCGATCCTCTTCTGGTCGAAGAAGGTCATGTCCCAGCCCCCGGCCCCGTAGGTCTCAGACATCGTTCGGCGCCGGCCGAGCTGGTTGGCGGAGCTCCGGATCTCGCGGACGGACCGGTCGTTGCCGAACTGGGCGTGGGGCCCGGTCTCCCAGTCGTTCATGAGGATATCGATCCCGGGCATGTGGGCATAAGCGGCGATGGCCAGGTTGTCGGGGGATTCCCGCGGCCTGGGCCATTCGTGGTCCCAATAATGGCCGGTGAAGATGAGATTATTGTCGGTGCAGTAGGCGTAGTAGGGCTTGGCCCAGTTCTCGATGAAGAGGTCGAGCAGGGTCGAATAATAGTTGTGGCGGACCCGCCTCCAGTCGCCGACCTCGTCAAAGAGCGAAACGAGGTTGGGCCTGAGGTCGTAACCCCACTTCGTCTGGAAGGCCCGGAAAAGCGCCGGCGTGTAATTGATGACGTCGACCCCTCCGGGCGGGGCGATCTCGGCCTCGTCCTGGAAAACGCCGGGCACGGTCTGTCCGAAATCAGGCCCGATGGCCCGCTTATAGGCGTTGAGGGTCACGTCCAGGAACTTGTCCGTCACGTCCTTGCGCATGAGGTCCACGTAGGTGAACCCGCCGAACCAGGGAGAGGGCTCCTGCCGGACGATATCGAAAACATAATAGGACGCCCTGTCGGCGGCTCCCGGTTTCTCCTTGCCCGTCACGTCCTCGAATCCGGCCAAAGTCTGCCTGAGGACGATGAGGGGCGGGCCGGCGAACGCCTTGGGCGGGCCCTGGACGCGGGTCATCCGCAGCCCGCTCTGAGCGGCGTCGGGCATCGCCGCGGGGACGTGGCCGCCGGCGAACCCGGAGGGATAGGAATTCTCGTCATAGATCCAGACTTTCAGCCCGAGGGACTTTCCGGTCTCCACGGCGTGCCGGCAGAGAGAAAACCACTCTTCCGAGAGATACGGCGTGATCAGGCCGGGCCGGGGATGGATGAAGACTCCGCCGATGCCCCGGTCCTTGAAATCGGCCAGCTGCCGGCTGATCTCGTCCTTCGTCATCCGGTCGTTCCAGACCCAGAGCGGCGTCGTCCGGAATTCGGCCGGCGGGTTCCGGAAGGACTTGAGCACGCTGTCGTAAGTGTCGCCCGACGATTTACCGCCGCAGCCCGTGAGGCCCGCGGCCATGACCAGGAAGCAAAGGAATGGAATCCACCGGTCTTTTTTCATGGGATGTCCCCTGCACGTTCGAATGGGAATGCGCCGCCGGGCCGCGAATTGTAGGTGAGCGAAAACATGCGGCCCAAATTTAAGGGAACGGAACGGCAAAGTCAAGAGAATGGAGTGGGGTGGCGGAGAGGGCGGGATTCGAACCCGCGGTCCCGGCTTTCACCAAGACAAACGCTTAGCAGGCGTTCCTGATCGACCACTCCAGCACCTCTCCGCGGTCCTTCGGAACGTGCGGCTATTCTAGCATGTTTCGGAAGATATGGAAACCTAATGGCGGTGGTCCCGGCTCAGCAGGGGCCCCAGCTGTGGCGGGGGTGGCGCTTCTTGTATTCCTCGGCGGTTTTCTTCGTGATTTTGTGCCAGGGGTCTCCCGTCTTGGCCCCGACGATCGAGGCCAGGGCGCATCGGCAAAGGGTCGGGTCCACTTCCTTGAGGAGCTTTTGATAGACCTTGTAGGGATCCCGCCGGAGGAAGTCCTTTTTTCCCTTGATCCCGATCTTCTCGAGCTTCACCGCCGTCGTCTTGCCGATATTCGGCAATCCTACTTCCCCGAGAAACAGGCAGGGACCAGGGGAAAAGCATTAACCCCGAGTGACCCCGAATAACCTACTTTCGCACCCCAACACGTCATAAATCTTGACAGTCGATGTTGTAGGAGAATAGGATATCCCTGCAGGAGGGAATTGATATGAATGATTTGACTCAGGCGCTGAAATCAATTGTGGACTCGGTAGAAAAGGCGGCGAAGGATAAGGATGAAAAAATAACCGCTATATCCAAAAAGCAAGAACAGTTCTGGCAAAGCACGGGGGATCCAGCGCTGAGAGTCCTGACCGCGGCGATCAACCATCTTCCGGGGCGGGATTCTGGCGCGGATTCATACTATCGGAATGGTCCCATAGGGTCACTGAAGGTTCGCGACAAACATCGTGATGAATATGAATTCACCTTTGACCTGAAAGTTACCAGGGATAATTTGAAGTTGTTTGTTGAACTCGGAAACAACAAGAAGAAATACCCCGTCGGAGAAATAAGAAGCGCGGAACCGATCTATAAGGCCTTCTTCGATCAATACAAAAAAGCGTTAAGGGAAAAGTTGATACCTAAATAATAAATTCCCGCGCCTTCACGGGTTCCAATCCTTCGACCTTCTTCCGCGGGAGGAAGAAACTGCCCGATCCTGGCCTCAATCATCAGCAGGGCCTTCCCCGCGTCCACTGAAAAAACGGTCTCACGGGATCGCGTCAGCCCCCAAAAAAACAAAATATTTTCAAATTATTTTATGTCCATTATCTTTACATAATTGTCCCACTGCGTCTTGATTTGTCCCACTTTGTCCCGGTTTATGATGAGGTAAACGACTGTATATAAAGGAGTTAACTATTGACAAATCTGCAGTATGCCTTACAATAAAGCTTGTTGAATGAGGTGATACATGAAAAACAATCCACTCCGCGGCATTCGGAAATCCCGCTATCTGACCCTCGATGAAACGGCCAAGCGGACGCAGTTAGATCCCGGCCTGCTTTCCAAGGTAGAGCGGGGCATCATTCGTCCTTCGGCCCGCGTACGGCAGGCTCTCGTAAAGTTCTACGATCTCCCAGAACAATTTCTCTTCGCGGGGACACGTAAATGACCCCCGGGCGCCGCTGGATCTCTCCATCCGCGTGTGCGGAGTTCCTGGGCTTGAGCGTTAGCGGGGTCCGCAAGAAGATCAACCGCTCCGAGATTCCAGCTGTTCATCTCGGCCGCACGGTACGCGTGGATCTCCGGGCGCTCGAGACGCAACTTGAGCGGCAGATGAAGGAGACCCGATGAGCCCACTGCATCGGTCGGGCACGACGCGCCCCAGGGAAGCTGCAGTAGCTGACGGGAAACGAGACGAGAGGCCAACATGAAACGGGGCAAAACTTACGACTGGATTCCCCTATGGCGGGATAAGTGGCTACAGGGATCGACCCGGTTTGAACTCTTGCCGGATGAACGGTCCGTCTTTATCGACCTGTTGTGCATGGCCGGTGGAGACGATGGGTTTATCCGAGCCAACCCCGAGACGCCATACCCGGACCGGTATCTCGCCAATCTCTTGAACATCGACATAGAGTTATGGGAGAGGACGGTCCGAAAATGCGTTTCCGTCGGTAAGATCATCCGCATGGAGGACGGGATCCTCTACGTCGCTAGTTGGCAGGAGTATCGAATTCCCGCGCGCACCAAAAGATGGTTAATGGACGAGACGCCGACCGCGCCGCGCACAGAACATCAATCCCCTAACCCAGAATCGTTGGAAGAGGGGCAAGAGAGAAGAGACAATACATTAGACCTAGACGAATACAGAAACCCCCCCCTAGTACCCGGCAATGATTGCCGAGTACCCGGCAAGAAAGAGGAATCGGACTTGGACCGGGCGATAGAAAGGGAGCGCCATAAGGCGGTAATCCTCACCGCGCGTGCAGCGGCCGGTCGAAAAGGAATGAAGGCGCGATGGGAAAAGTATAACAAAATGGCGGATAACAAAACCGATAACAAAATAACAAACGATAACAAAGCCGATAACAAAACCGATAACAAAACGGGCGATTCGGACGAGGAATCCGCCGACGAGCAGGCCGAACTCGACGCCAGGCTAGAGGCACGGGAGAGGGAAGAGAGGGAGCTTTGAGCGCCCATTGCATCCCATCGGCAAAGCCCTTGCCTGAGGACGGGTCTGAGTGTCGAGTTTTGGGGCGGGACCAGGAGAAAAGCGATGGATCCTGACGTTCAGAAGAAGGTGGAACTCGTCAAGCCGCTCGGCCCTGCGTTTGACAGGGAAATCGAGAGCATTATGGACGACTTCATGGGCCTCGCGGGAGGCTCCGGCGGCGGGGGTAAGGGCCCACATTTGGCGTCGTCCCAAAGCTCGGATGGCCAGCGGCGGACTCCCTGGGCTGGCGGGCCCCGGGCGAAGCAGGCGAAGATCCTCGAAACCGCGCTCAACGCCGTCAACTCGGTTCCTTATCGGGTCAGTTCCCGGTGGGTCTTTTATCGCCTCTATCAGGCTGGCCTCTACACCCGGAAGGAAGATTACAACGGTTGGGGCGAGCTGAGTTCCCGGGCGCGCCATACGGGTTGGGGCGGCTGGCGGCCGGATACGCTGGCGGACGACACGCGGGAGGCGGTGGTCAGGACGGGCGGGTACAACGGCAAAGACCAGGCTAAGGAGGATTTAGGGTCCCGGCTTAAGGATGCGGCGGCCCGGACGATGATCGATCACTTCTATCGTCAGGAGAATTACATCGAGTTGTGGTTCGAGGCTCGGGCGATGGTGGGCCAGTTCGAACACTACACGAAGTATATCGACCTCGTGCCTATGGCGGGCCAGCCGTCAATCCCGTTCAAGTGGAGCCTGGCGAAGCGACTCGAGCAGGCGTCCGAACGCTACGGGAAGCCGATCATCATCCTCTACTTCGGGGACGAAGATTTGGCAGGGCCATGTGATTGAGGAGACGATCCGGATGGACGTTGGGCGGTGGTGCGAGGTGCCCTTCACGCTTGAGCGGTGCGGCCTCAGCGTCGAGCAGGCGAAGGCACACGGCGTGCCGCCGAGCGTCGAGAAGAAGGGCTATCAATGGGAAGCGCTAGATGACGCGGCGGCCGAGGAGATCATCACGGAGGCCGTCGGGAAGTATATCGATGCGGGCTTGGTTGACGAGGCACTAGAGGAAGCGGTGGAAATCTCCGGTCGATGTACCGAGATCATCGAGCAGGTTCTCGGCAAGATGGGGCCCGAATGATGAATAAACGCCCAGCCCGTGCGGGTCCGCTGCCTGAGAACGGGCCGACTGTCAACTTTCGAGGAAGGTAAACATGGACGAACCTGAGGATGTATTGGTGATCGGCGAAGTGCCTAAAAACTTTGACGAGAGTATTCAAGTCGAAATCTGCCATTGGCGAGGGCGGACCTACGTTGATATTCGGGTGCACACCGGGGCGGGGAAGGCGACAGGGCGCGGGGTCACGATGCGGCCCGCTGCATGCGAGGCCTTGCTGCCCTTGCTGGTAAAGGCACTGGCTGAAGTGAAGAAGGAGTGAATCATGAGCCTATCTGATGCGGAACTGGCGGCCTCAAAGCACATCGCCCGGCTGACGGCCCGGACGCGGATTGAGACGTTGATTCGCCCGGTGCCGAAGGAGGGCGTAAATGCAGGGCCGCAAATCCCGGCGGCCTCGGATGTGATGGTCGTCGGAGATCGGGACTATCGCGGCTTTCAATTCGCGGGGCCGGACGTTGCCTATGGCGTGACGCTCATATCGGCAGCGGTCGCCGTGTCGCCCGCGTCGGGACTCGTCCCGGATGACCCGGCGGCGCTTCTCTCGGCGGACAAGCTGACGTGCTACGCGTGGGTCGCGGCGAGCGCTCTGGGCGTTTATGACGTGACGTTTACGGGCGCATTCACCGACGGGAAGGTTCTCGTCAGGGTTTATCGGGTCGAGGTGGAATCATGAGCGCCCGGATGATCTTCGGCCTGGTCATCGTCGTCGTCGGCTTCGTCCTGTTTCTCGTTCTAGGGCCACCCAAGAAAAATCAATTCGAACCCTTCGAATTGATTTCTGGTCCGCGAATTCGTCAAAGGTCGGCTGGAGAGGCGGGCGGCTTGTGAACGGCGGCGATGGGTTGACGCGAACAAGGACGAGACGGACCGCGAACTCACCGCGCTCATGCAGGAGAGAGGGCCGACGAAGCGGGAGCCGTGGATCGCGCCGGAGCTGCGAGTGAGGCCATGACGATGGCAACGAAGCGTAGGAATGGCCTAGACCCTGCCGTTAACGCCCCAGGATCAACGAACGGGGCCTCGAACAAGGATATCCCCGTCCGATGCGCTTCCTGTCTGAAGAGGTTCCGGCCGAAACAAGCCTCCCAGCGCTTCTGCGGGCCTCGTTGCCGACTGCTCTTTTGGGCCATCAAGGAGGTCGAGGCGGGTAAAGCGCCCGGGCTTCGGAAAATCATGGAGGAACGGACATGAACTGCAGAAAACAACCCAAGACAACGGGACAGCTTGTCAAGAAGGGCGGCACCATGCCGAAGGGCAAGCCATTCCAGCCAGGCCCGGACCCACGGCGCCACATGGAGGGACGAAAGAGCCGTGACATCATTGCCTTCGCCGCCGAGTTGAATCGTGAGCTGGCTGAGCAGATCGACGCCCGAGAACTTGTGCGGGTCCTGAAAGAGCGGGCGATTCGGGGCAATCTG
>JBEKXF010000042.1:0-19450 GCA_049512315.1 Candidatus Aminicenantales bacterium
ACCGGGGTCGAGCATGTCCAGGTGGTTCAACGGCCGAGGCTTCTCAGCGACAACGGGGCCTGCTTCATCTCCCATGAGCTGAAGAAGTATCTCGAGACCCATGAGATCCGGCATGTTCGGACCAAAGCCTATCATCCCATGACTCAGGGGAAGATCGAACGGTACCATCGGTCGATGAAGAACCTGATCCTGTTGGACAATTACTATGCCCCCGCCGAGTTGACCGAAAGGATCCGGGAGTGGGTGGATTATTACAATCACCAGCGCTATCACGAGGCCATCGACAACGTGACCCCCGCGGACAAGTATTACGGAAGGGACCGCGTGATCCTGAAAAAGAGGGAAAAGGTCCGGCTGGAGACCATGAAGATGAGGAGGGAGTTGAACCGGATGGCGATGCTTGAACCCTTGCCAAACGGCGTCAGCTAAATTATCATGAGAGACGGAATCCGTAGCTTAAGAAATCAGCCCGCGAGTCCGAAACCGCCTGACGACAAACACTGTTGATAAGAATTAAGGCAGTTCTCAACCGCCCGAAGTCCCCTGACTTTCTTTTGGCTGACGCAGCTACTTCTTCGGTGCGGGTTTGGCCTTGGTGTATTTTTGATCCCCGAAAGGCGTCCAAGAATTGCCATCCGCGGAAAATTCAAACTTCTGCGTTATGCTCATCAGGTCCGTTGCGAATGTCATCGTCCACCTGACCATGTACTTCTTTCCCCCGGTGACCGACGCCCCTATGTAGTTCCAGAAGTTTCCACTGACTGTATACGCGCCCGAGCCTTTACTTCCATCATCTTGGTAGAAGCTCTGGGGATAGTTGCCAGTCACGGGATCGTACCCAAAGGTCTCAAAGCCCCGCACTACTCCCGAAGCCCCCTTTTCCACCCAGTGGCCTTGGATAAAGAATCCCCCGAGGATCATCTGGGCATCATAGGTGCCGGTGGCCTTGCCGGCCGGTCCGAAGGGGCTAGCTTTGTATTCTACCTCATAAGTCCAATGCCCCACAAAAACTCCTACCTTGTTGTGTTCGGGACCGGGCTTTGGAGCCGGTGTCTGCGCCCAGGCAAAGACCGCGAAAACCAAGACCGCTATGCTGACCGCGACAACAAACCGTTTCATAGAACCCCCTCCTTTTAAGGCGATTCAGAGACGCGGGGACGGCAAAGATGGATTTTTCGAGAAGGCTGACCTTCGACTTCCCCTAATCTCTTGCTGGTTAACTTATAACACCGTAAAAACGCAAAGTCAACCTGACCTGCCCCCACTCAATGTATTACCCCCGAATTGAAATTTCCATGTGAAATTACCCAGGAACGCCACTCCAGTGGAGATTGTGTTGCACAGGGTATCGTATTATGATCTAAAGGGGTAATATTTTGTCTTCTCAATCTTCCCATTCTGGACATTGAAAGAAGAAAGCGGGGGCGCCAAATGAATAAAAATGCTTGCCTGAGACCGATGCCCCATGAACTCCCAAAAGGATTAGAAACGAGGGCGGAACGCATAAACAATTTTTCGAGGCTCTACAAGAAGATGTGCGGCACCGCAGAAGAGATTCAGCAACTGTGGCCAACGGTGTGGAGAGAAGGGAACGATTGTTGTGAAAAAGGAAAATACGAAAATGGTTTATCCAATAAGTTGCATCTGGAAGGTCTAAAAAAAGAAGAAAGGAAAGAACTACTAATCAGAAATATATGGATTCCTTGCGACTTAGAACTTCGAACAAGATCTTTATCTAATAATATGTTGAACCGCAATATGACGTATGTTTTGGAAGACCTCCGTGACTACTTAATGAATAAGAGGCTGGGCGCTAAGGTAAAAGAATATTTTATGGGTGATGAGATCAATTATGCCCTGACTCTCATGTTTGTTATGAAGGAACGCTTTAATAAAAGATGGGATTTTAGACACGAGGGATGGGTCAAAATAGGATCTCCAAGTTGAACTGAATTTATATGATTGAGGCGGCGAATTTGGCGTCTCATAATAAGAGGCACCAACATGGCAAGATATTCTCAACGGAGGAAGAAAAATGACAGAAGAGTTTTCTTATGAAGAATTCGTAAGGCAAGCGATTTTGAAACTAAGAATTGGCAACTACAAGGGGATTCATTCAGTGTATAGCGGCTTTAACGAAGCATTTAGAAAGTATTATGATGGAATAAACCCAATCGAGATAACCAATCAACTCGCAACCGAGAAAAAAATTACAATAATACCAGTAAGGGGTGGAGTGATGCTTTATTTACCCGAAGACGCTCCAAAAAGTAGCAAAGCTGACCAAGCACTGAAAAAAATGGGGCTGCAATAATTTAGTGAGTATTTTTTGGAAGTTGTGCTCATTACGGTCTTGTTGTGTGTTATCCCGACCATAAGCATCCTGGCTCTAGTGATAAGAAGATTCTTTCATAATTAAAGAGGCACTAAGAGGAGCAAGAGGGATAGGAAAGAGTCCAAAGAGGACATCGGACGCCACATGACCGAAGACCAAAAGTACAGTTTAAGGTCCGATCGAGCGCCCGGGGTGGTCAAATACATTAAAACATTGTGCTATGAAGACAGTTGCGAAGTATGTAAAGAGGCTGCAAGGAAGAGATATGGGCTGGATGAAGCTCCAATTTTGCCAATTGCGGGCTGCCAGCGAGCGTTGTGCCGCTGTTGTTATGTGCCTGTACTCGAGGACGAGAAGAATTGAGGCACTGAGGGGAGCCAAGGACCACAGAGGGTATGGACTCCCCGGCGGAGTAATAGACGCTTATCGCGGAATCACGCCTCATAAGGGATAGACGATGAGACGTGGGGGAAATTCTCATTAGGGAGGGGGAAATGACCACCGGCAACATCATCATTCTAGCGGCGTACATTATGGGTGTACTCTTAACGATCCATTTTCAAGGCAAGAAAATAAACGCGCTGAAAACTCAGGTTACATCACAAAATGAAATTATGGCCAACATGCAGAGGTTCATGGGCATCTTCAGGCTAGATGAAATAGAAAAATACATAGAAATCAACAGAAAGAGAGTCGATGCTGAGAAACAAGAGGCTATGAAACAGGTCGAGAAAGAGATAAAGGAGAAGGCCTTAGAAAGTATACACGTCATCCGAAGAGAATATGAGGCTCTGCTAGAACTGGCGATGAAGGTTGTTAGTACACCAGAAATGCTTCGATTTGCTAGGAAATACCTTGAACAAATGAATGATGATGTAATTAGCAAAAAACACCTTTTGAGTCTTTACGAGGAGAATTATCAGGCGTGGGGAAAGTATTCAGATAGCATAATAGGGGCTATGATCGCGCCTGACGAGTCAAGGAGCGTGTTTTGGGAAGCCAGCAGAAAAGGCCGGGAAGGTCAAAAGTAGGAACGCGCGGCACCGTATCTGGCGTGACTCCCCTTACTTCGGCTTCGTGGCTGACAGGTAGAGATACCTCCCCATCGCTTGGATAACGCAATCACCCTTTGCTTGGGGCTCGTCCTCTCTGAACCACCACTGGCATTCCTCTTTGATACAAGACACCTTTACAGCGATTCTGGACATAAACGGACATACTTTCTTGTCTGGGGCCATAGCGATCTCCCTTCTAACTCAATCTAGGAGGGGACCGGAGGCTTGTCAACCCGGTTTTCTAGTCCTGTTTAGTTAATTCACCGTCTAACACCCCTGACCCGCCCCCCTTAAATCGATCCGAGCATGATGTGAAAAGAAAATCAAGAATCGGTCCAGCGCCTTGGAAGGCTTCAGGGAAGTTTATTACGTCACGGACCGGCCGTAGAAGGCCTATTCTTGCCGCTCAGATGCACCTGGGGGGGCTTCCAACGCGGGATGAGGTGGGTGGTCCGCATAGGTTTGGGGGCAGGGGTTCGAAGATCTGCTATTGGAGGCGGCCTAGGGTGGCTTCTGGAAGCGAGGAGCGCCCTTTATTGGAAACTATGGAGGATATTTTTTAGAGATCACGATAGCCCCGTCAGCGCTCGGGCGCGGTGTTGGTCCCATGCCCCCCCGGCGGCCCTGACACAGGGGTTGCCTCACGCCCACGTCATACCAGTTCGGTCTGAGCACCTTTCGTGTAGGCTTTCGTGTTGGTGCCTGAAAAAGGCCCTTTTTGGCGTATTTTGGTTCCATCGACGAGGCCCAGGGTGGATAGAACAGGCCACGCCAAGATGGCCTATAAGTTGCTGATTTATAAAGAGATTAAAGAGTGCCGGTGGAGGGAATCGAACCCACACCCGAGTTGCCCCGGACGGGATTTTGAGTCCAGCGCGTCGCTCGCGCGGAACGTAGACCTCTTCACCGCCACCAAATCGGTGACAGATTGGTGACATAAAATGCGTAATTTAGCCTACTCTTGCTAAACGGTGAGTAAAATCAAAAACTAATAAGTGCCACGAATATCAGGGGAAGACGGGCTCTCGAGGCAAGCAGGGCCACGGGGATTCGAACCCCGGTCTGATGGCTGAGAACCACCTGTCCTGGGCCTCTAGACGATGGCCCCGCAAGGGCCAACAAAAATAGCAGAATCTCGCCGGCCTGTCAACCGGGGTGCGGGACCTATCGCCGGCCCGCCAGGAGCATTTTAGCGACCACCTCTCCCCCGTTCGTCCGGAAGATCATCGGCAGCGGCCGGTCAAGACCCTCCACGAACTCCGGCGCGTTCTCCCACCTGTAGTTGAGGACCAGGGCGTAGTCCGAGAAATGCTGCCAGCGCCGCCGGGCGAGGCCCGTCACCATGTGGATATGATTGGCCGGCATCCCCATTTTGGCCAAGCTTGCCGGGACGTGGTCGAACGTCAGGAACGTGTGCGGCCAGGTGTAATCCGAGGCGTGGCAGACTTTTTCGGCCAGCTTGGCCGGGAGCTCGACGCTCTGGGCCTCGTCCTGGACCATGGTGAACATCCCGCCGAGGTCCGAGTAGGCGATCCGGCCGGCCATCCCGCGGATCCCCTTCGGCGACAGGTAGCTGACCGAGAACCCGAGTCCCGGGAAGTAATCTCCGACGGCCTTGAACAGGAACCATCTCTCGCCGTAGTCGAGCGACGCCGAGCCGGAATTGTCGCCGTCGATGAAGCCCCGGACTATCCAGGGCTCGTTCCTGAGCCTCTCCAGATTGATGCCGAGAGCGCGGGCGTTCCGCTCGATCTCCCAGGGCTCGTAGACCTTGCGGAAATCCATGAAGAGGGTCGGGTGGCCGCCCGACAGATAGCAGTAGGCGATCATGGTCAGGAGCCCCTGGATGTCGTTCTCGGTCGCGAACGGGACGACGGGCTTCTTTCCGGTATGGTCCTCCGTCGAATTGAAGAGGGATTCGGCGATGTCGGCCGTCGGGAGCGGGATGCCGCGCCGATCCGAGCCCCAGGCGAGTTGGCCCGTCCAGCCGCCGCCGACCGCGTTGACGTCCCTCATGTAGTTCCGGATGATCAAGTAAAGGGCCAGGCCCTCGTCGAGCTTGGCCGTGTCCGCCGCCGAGAGCGCCGGGGCTTTGGCCTCCGAGCCGGTGTAGACGGCCCGGCCGAGCTTCTTGATCTCGTCGGTATTGGTGAAGATCCGGCTTTTGAACTTGACGTTGACGACCCAGTCGCGGAGCGCCTTGAGCTCCTTGGGGTCGTAACCGCCTTTCTTCTGAAGCATGTCGGCGAAGAGCTTCATGGACTCCCGTGCGCTTTCGAGCCCGAAGAACCGTCGGGCCGCGTGGACATGGTTGAGCGCCGTCTCCATCTGCATGGAATCCGTGTCGACGGCCAGGTAACGCCGGCCCTGGAGGGCGATCCTCGTTAGGACGGCGTAGGCCAGGTCGACGATCTCGTCCTGGGTTTTCCCATCGAACTCCGGGGTCAGCCCCGACTCGGGCATGGAGCCAATGACCATGGGGCAGAGCCGGCCCGTCTGGGCGTAGGCCCCGACCAGGGCGTCGATGCCGACGACCCCCGGCTTCGGGGCGTTGTTGCCGCCGACGCAGGCGATCGGCGTCGTCGGGGGGAAATGGGCGGTCAGGGCCATGGCCGTCTTCCCCGGGAAAAACCAGGTGTCGGGGACGATAAAGATCCCGCCGACCCCGGCTTCTTTCAACTCCAGGGCTCCGGCATCGGCCGTCCGCTCGCTGTCCACGAGGTGAGAGCAGGCGAAGATATTGGGAGCGCTCCCGTCGGGGAGACGCAGCCTCTTGCCCAGCAGGCCGGCCGTCATCTTCCCGATGTTGAAAGCCCGCGTCCTCGATCCCTCGTCGATCCGGGGGTCGCAGGGGACGAAAATCCCAAGGGTTGGGACACCCGGCTTTTTCTTGCCGACGTACGGCATGGCTCCTCCTTCGGACGGCTAAATGTACTCGATTGTGGCCGGCGGCTTGGATGTCAGCTCGTAGGCCACTCGGCTGACGTCGGGGATCTCCTTGGTGATCCTCTTGGCCATCCTGGTCAGAATGTCAAAGGGCACGGGCGTCGGCTCGGCCGTCATGGCGTCCTGGCTCTCGACCGAACGGATGATGATGATGTTGCCGAAGGTCCTCTTCCCGCCCGAGATCCCCGTGCCCTTGTCGGCGAGAAGGACGGCGAAGGCTTGGAACGGCTTGAGCGGCGCCACCTCCTCCTCGACGATCACCGTGGCCGCCCGAACGAGGGCCACCCGCTCGGGCGTCACCTCGCCGATGACCCGGGTCGCAAGGGCCGGGCCGGGGAACGGCATCCGGTTGTAGATCTTCTCCGGCAGGCCGAGCTCCTTGGCCACGAGCCTGACCTCGTGCTTGAAGAGTTCCTTGATGGGTTCGACGACCTTGAATCCAAAGCCTTTCTCGGGGTCGATGCCAATCTGCTCCAGGATGTTGTGCTGAGTCTTGACGCCCTTCTGGGTCTCGATGATGTCGGCCGCGATCGTCCCCTGGACGAGGAAAGGGGCCTTGCTCTTGAGGACCTCCCGGCCGAAGGAACTGTAGAACGCGTAGCGGAAGGCCTTGCGCTTCTCCTCCGGGTCGGTTTTCCCCTTGAGGGCGGCGAAGAACTCGTTCTTGGTATCAACGATGTCCACCGCGATCCCCAAGCCCTTGAAGATCTTAGCGACCCCCTGCGACTCGCCGGCCCTCATCAGGCCGTTGTCGATGAAGACGCTCTTGAGCTGGGAGCCGAGGGCGCGATGGGCCAGGACCGTGCAGGTGGAGCTGTCGACGCCGCCCGAGAGGGCCGAGATGGCCTTCCCTTTCCCGACGGTCCTCCCGATCTCCTCGACTTGGGTCTCGATGAATTTCTTGACGTTCACGGGCACCTCCCTCTCTCGTATTTTCCTCATCATACCGATTTCGCGGATTGGAATCAAATCCTGCGTCGTGAGGATTTCCCGGCGCGGGGTTTTGCAAGTCCCATCGTCATTAATTGATTTATAATGTGCAAGTTATAATGGGGTCAGGTCTATGAAAAGTGCAAATTTGAAGATTTGACCTCCAATAAAAGATTAGCCGCGGCCGGAGGGAGGGCCCCCCTTTACAGGTGAGGGTAGAGGACGATTTATCCCCTTCCGATTAGCCCGGAAAGACGATTGACCGCCGGGAAGCGCCCTGCGACCATGAAGCCATCGCAAGGAGGGCCTCATCCAAGGCTATTGCGAGAAATGGAGCAGGATAACGGGGATTCCTCTCCAGGCCCTCCTTGCCTCCTTTCACCTCCTCAAAATCCGGGAACGGGTCAAGGGACCCGTTCACCGGTTTGAAAAGCCGCTCCCTGCCTGCTAAGCTAGAAGGGGCGGGCCAACGGGCCTCGCCCGAGGAGTGACCACGATGAGAAAAATCGTCAGCGGCTTAGTGGTTGTCGGCTTCGTCCTCTCGAGCATGAGTTGCGTCACCACCGACAATGCCGGGCAGGGCGCCCTCGTCGGGGCGGCGGGTGGAGCCATCGTCGGCAGCCTCATCGGCGACTCCACGGGGGACGCGATCCTCGGCGCGATCATCGGGGCGGCCATCGGCGGGGCCGCGGGGGCTTATATCGGCAGCTACATGGACCGGCAGGCGGCCGAGATGCGGCAGGGAGTCGAGGGCGCGGAGGTCGAGCGCCTCGGCGAGGGAATCCGTGTCACGTTCGACATCGGCCTGTTCTTCGAGGGAGGCGGCTTCGAGCTCCTCACGGCCGGCCGCGAGAGCCTGGCCGGAATGGCCGTTATCCTCAACCGGTATCCCGATACCCACGTTTTCATCGAAGGCCCGGCCTACGTTCCCGGGAGGTACGAGCCGGACGTCGCCCTCTCCGAGCGCCGGGCCAGAGTCATGGCCGACTTTCTGAACAGCCGGAACGTGCGGGCTGACCGGTTCACGGCAAGAGGGTACAGCCGGACGGAGTCCCGTGGCCGGAGCGATCCTACCGGCGGCCGCCTCCGGAACAAGCGAGTTGGCTTGGCCATCATGGCCAACGATAACCTGAAAAGAACAGCCCGGACCCAGGTGAGATGAATCATATCAGCCGGAACCGGATGATGTCCCAGGCCGGATGAAGTCCCTCAGAAGAGGGGTTTCCGGCGTCCGCGCCTCTCCCTGATGGTTTCAAGCTCGGGGCGCCTGCTCTTCCGAAATGATCTTCTCGATCTCCGAATAGGCCTTCTTCAGGACCTCGCCGATCCGGCGGAGCTTCTCGCCGTTGATGCCGCGGGCCCGGCGGCCGATGAGCCTGCCGAGGTCGCGGATCTCGCCCATGACGTCCCGGAACTGGTCCCGGAATTCGGCGGTCCAGAACTCCCAGCCCTCTCTCGTATGGCCGGGCCCGAAACCGGGCCAGGCCCGGTCATGGATATCGTCCACGTTCTTGGCCTGCTCGGCCAGGAACTTCCGGCCTTCATCGGTGATCGTGTAGACGCGCTTCACCTCCTGACGGTCGGACGTGACATAGCCCGCCTCTTCGAGATACTGGAGGGTGGGATAGACCGTCCCCGGGCTCGGCGAGTAGAACCCGTGGAATTTCTCCTCCAGCTCGCGGATGATCTCGTAGCCGTGCTTGGGCTTGTCTTTGAGCAGGTCGAGGATCAGGACCTTGAAATCGCCCTTATGGAACATGCGCTCCGGGCCCCAGTGACGAAAATGCTGCCCATCAAACATGACTATCTCCTTTCATATCTGATAAATATATTGCGATATATCTAAGTTATATCTTAATATATCGTTTTGATCCTGTCAAGGTCTTCCCCCCGGGCTCTTGCACGGCCCGGAGATTTGTTATATTTTTCCGATGAACTCCGTCCGAGGAAGGTCGCGATGAACAAAGCGGGCATGTCATTTCTGGCGATCTTATGGCTTGTCTTCTGCTGCTCCCTGGCTCCGTCTTCACCCCGTGCATCCGGCTCCGAAAGCGAGACCGACCCCGTGGTCCTCAAGAAGCTC
Source organism: Candidatus Aminicenantales bacterium (assembly GCA_049512315.1). Classification (GTDB taxonomy): domain Bacteria; phylum Acidobacteriota; class Aminicenantia; order Aminicenantales; family Saccharicenantaceae; genus DATKJS01. The sequence goes on from JBEKXF010000042.1 coordinate 9,350, forward strand.
GAGTGGTTCCGCGATGTCAAGTTCGGCCTCATGATGCACTGGGGCCCTTACAGCCAATGGGGTGTCGTTGAATCCTGGACCATCTGCTCGGAGGACGAACCCTGGTGCAGGCGCAAAATGGACAATTATGTCGAGTACAAGAAAGCCTACGAGGCCCTGCCCAGGACGTTCGATCCGGTCAAGTTCGACCCGGCGAAATGGGCGGCGGCCGCTAAGGCGGCTGGCATGAAGTATGTCGTCTTCACGACGAAGCACCACGACGGGTTCTGCATGTTCGACACGAAACAGACGGACTACAGGATCACGGGACCGGATTGCCCGTTCCACACGGACCCGCGGGCCGACATCGCCCGCGCGGTCTTCGGCGCCTTCCGGAAGGAGGGTTTCGGCATCGGCGCATACTTCTCCAAGCCCGACTGGCATTCGCCGGACTTCTGGGCGCCCGAATGGGCGACCCCCGACCGGAACGTCAACTACAGCATCGAGAAGTACCCGGAGCGCTGGCAGCGGTTCCGCGATTTCAGTTACCGCCAGATCGAGGAGCTCGTCACGGGCTACGGCAAGCTCGACATCCTCTGGCTCGACGGCGGCTGGGTGCGGCCCCAGCCCATGGTCGAGGCCGCTCCGGGTGTCTTGATCAAGAACACCAAGAACATGGACATCGACATGCCCCGGATCGCGGCTATGGCCCGCCGTCACCTGCCGGGACTACTTGTTGTGGACCGTTCCGTCACGGGCCGGTACGAAAACTACCGGACGCCCGAGCAGGAGGTCCCGGACAAACCCCTCCCCTATGCCTGGGAGACATGCATGACCATGGGCGACCAGTGGTCCTACCTGCCGGGCGACCGCTACAAGAGCGCTCACCGGCTGATCCATCTGCTCGTCGACATCGTCTCCAAGGGCGGGAATTTCCTGCTCAACATCGGCCCCGACGCGTCGGGCGAGCTCCCGGCCGAGGCCCTCGCCCGGCTCGAGGAGATCGGCGGCTGGATGGATGTCAACAGCGAGGCGATCTACGGGACCCGGCCGGTCCCGCCGTATAAGGAAGCGAAAACGTGCTTCACCTCGCTTGCGGACGGCACGGTCTATGCCATCTATCTCGCCGACGAAGACGAGGCCGCGCCTCCGGCCAAGATCATGCTCTTTTCCCTGGCCCCGAAGCCGGGGACCGAGGTCCGGATGCTCGGGACGAAAGACCCCGTCCGCTGGGAAAGGGAAGGCAAGGGGGTCCTGCTGACCCTGCCGGCGCAGGCGGTCAAGGCCCCGCCATGCCGCCACGCCTGGGTCTTCAAAATGCGGCCGGAGACGCCTGCGAAGGGATGACCGCCGTGCGGGTCCTCGTCCCCAATGCCGGGTGGCTCGTCCAGTGGCTGTCCCTGGCCACTTTCTTCCTTCTCGTTTTTCTTCTAGCGTCCGTTCTCCACGGCGGGGAGCGGCCGGAATGGCTCAAGGGCTATCAGAGAACGATTGGGGGCGAAACGATCTCCTATCACTCCCCCTTCCCCGACTCGAATTCCGCCCTGATCGTGAGGGCCACGGACGGGCGGATGTCCATCGAATGGGAGACCGAGCCCGTCCCGGAAGGGTTCCGGGGATCCGCCGCCATCTTCATCTGGATGTCGGGGCTGGCCACGGGCAAGGGGGCCCACCGGTTCGACCTCGACGTCAACGGCGTCCGAACCCTTGCCTTCACGACCTCCGAGGACTCTTCCCGCAGGACCTGGACGGTCGGCGGAGCGGGCGGCGCTTCCCTGTCCTTCGAGACAGCGATGGTCGACCAGTTCAGCGAGCTTTTCGGGTTCATGCTCCTGACCGTGCCCGCAGCCCTTCTCCGGCCGGGCGAGCCCGTGCGGCTCAAGGTCACCGGAGAGAGAGGCGTGAGCCCCGATTGGTTCATGGTTTTCGAGGACGAGCTCGCGCCCGGGATCGCCGTCAAGAGCGAACAGGTCTCCGTCCGCAAGGACGGTGCCCTCCGCCAGCTCCTCCGGGTCGAGATCAGCCACATCGCCCCTCCTGCCGAGGCCGTCATCTCGACCGGAGAGGAGGACACGGTCAGGGTCCGTCTCCAGACCGGCTACAATACCGTCTGCCTCTCCGTGCCCGCGGTCGATCGGGAGCGGGATGCCGTGGTCGAGGTCGCCGTCGAGGGCCGGCCGGTCCAAAAGGCCGGCCTTCGCCTCAAGCCCGTCGTCCCGAGGGAGATGTGGCTCCTCCCCCACTCTCACGTCGATATCGGCTATTCCGACCCGCAGCCGGTCGTGGAGAAAGAGCACTGGCGATATTACGAGGAAGCGATCGGGCTGGCCGAACGTTCGGCGGCGAACCCCGAGGGGTCCCGCTTCAAGTGGAACGTGGAGCAGCTCTGGGCGGTCGAGACCTATCTCCGGCAGGCGGGCGAAGAGACCCGGCGAAAGTTCATCGACGCGGTCCGAAGCGGGGCGATCGGCCTCCAGGCGGCCCTGGCCGGGGAGCTGACCGGGCTCTGCCACCCGGAGGAATTGTTCCACCTGACCGACTTCGCCAGGAAGGTCGCCCGCCTGACCGGAAAACCCGTGGATTCGGTCATGGTCACGGACATCCCGAGCCAGTCCTGGTCAATCGTGCCGGCCCTGGCCCTGGCCGGGGTCAGGTATGTCTCGAGCGGCCCCAATTACATGCCGAACCTCCCCGACGGCGGCGACCGGATCGGCTGGGCCCTCAAGACCTGGGGCGACAGGCCGTTCTACTGGGTCTCGCCCTCAGGAGAGGAGAAGGTCCTTTTCTGGATGGCCGGACGCGGATACTCCTGGTTCCACGGCCTTCACCTCGGCAACATCGGCTGCGCGTCTTGCGCCCGAATCTTCGATTACGTCGCCGAGCTCGCCGACCGGGATTATCCCTATTCCATGATCCAAGTCCGCTACACGATCGGCGGGGACAACGGGCCGCCGGACCCGGGGCTCGCGGATTACGTCAAGAGCTGGAACCGGGAATACGAATCGCCGAAGCTCGTCATCGCCACAGCATCCGAAATGTTCGCCGAGCTCGAGCGGCGGCACTGCGATATCATCCCCTCGGTCCGCGGCGACTTCACTCCCTACTGGGAAGACGGGGCCGCCTCCACGGCCCTCGAAACTGCCATCAACCGGGGATCCGCCGAGAGGCTCCTCCGGGCGGAGACCCTCTGGGCCCTCGTCGCGCCGGAGCGCTATCCGTCCGACAAGTTCTACGAGGCCTGGCGGCAGGTCCTTCTTTTCGACGAGCACACCTGGGGCGCTGCCGACAGCGTCTCCGATCCCGACGGCGAAAACGCCCGCTTCCAATGGGGCATCAAGAAGGCCTTCGCGGCCGAGGCCGAGCGTCTTTCCCGGGAGCTCCTGGAAGAGGCCCGGACGCTCGCCGCGCCCACGGTCCATGCCCCGGCGGCACCCCGGACGGCCGTCGATGTCGTCAACACCTGCTCCTGGCCGAGGACCGATGTCGCCATTCTCTCTAAGGAGATGAGCGCGGCCGGCAACCTGGTCAAGGACGATGCGGGGAAACCCGTCCCGTCCCAGCGGCTTTCGACGGGTGAACTGGCCTTTCTAGCCTCCGAAGTCCCCGGCCTCGGAGCCCGGAGGTATTTCGTCGAGAGAGGGCCGGCCACGGCGCAGGGAACGGCCCTGGTCCGAGACAATACGCTCGAAGGCGGGACGCTGTCCGTGACCATCGACACGCAATCAGGGGCGGTCCGGAGCCTGCGCTGGAAAAACGGCCGGACCCTCGAGCTCGCGGATGCCGGCTGCTATCCCGGCCTCAACCATTATCTCTACGTCTCTGGGCGGGACCTCAGGGCCGCGGTCGGCGTCTCGCAGGTCAGGGTCCGGCCTGGCGAGACGGGCCCGCTCATTGCGTCGCTCGTCATCGAATCCAGAGCTCCTGGGGCCCGGTCGCTTCGCCGGGAGATCCGCCTGATCGACGGGCCGGGCCGTCTCGAGCTTCGCGACACGATCGACAAGGAAAAGGCCCGCGACAAGGAAAGCGTCCACATCGCCTTTCCCTTCAACGTTCCCGACGGGGTCGTCCGCGTCGACATCGGTTGGGGTTTTGTCCGGCCCGAGGTCGACCAGGTCCCCGGCGGCTGCCGGGATTTCTTCTGCGCCCAGAAGAGCATCGACGTCTCCAACCGGGATTACGGGGTGACGTGGACATCCCTGGACGCCCCGCTCGTCGAGATCGGCGGCCTCACCGATGAAACGCTCGGGACGGGGAATGTCCGGGCCTGGCGCAAGAGTCTCGACCCCTCCGGGCTCCTTTTTTCCTACGCCATGAACAACTACTGGCACACGAATTACAAGGCCGACCAGGAGGGCCCGGTGATTCTTCGCTACGCCGTCCAGCCCCACGGCGGCTCCGGCACTTCGGTCGTCAAGAAGCTCGGCCTCGAGGCCGTCAGGCCGCTCCTCGCCCTCCAGGCGGACGGAACGCGGCCGGTCCCCGGATTCGAGCTGTCCATCGGCCCGCCCGAGCTCGTCGTGACTTCTCTCAAGCCGACGTCGGACGGCCGGGGCTGGATCGTCCGGATCTTCAACGCTGTTGAGCGGCCCGAAACGCTCCGGCTGGCCGGACCGCTCGCCGACCGGGACGGCATCTACCTGAGCAACCTGCTCGAAGATCGGGTGAAACGGGCCTCCGGGCCCGTCGAGGTCCCCGGCTTCGGCATCGTCACGCTCCGCATCGAGCGTTGAGCCGTGCTTTTGGCCAAATCAGGGGGAATTGATATAATGGATGCATCTTGACGTATCAGGCACGCGTTTGAGAACGATGAGCGTGCTCGATTCTTGCCTGGAGGTATCATGAACAGATCAACCGCGGCTCTTCTTAGGAAAAGTGTCCCGGCGGGCCTGGCGATCGGCCTTATTCTCGGCCTGGCCGTCTCCGACGCCCGGTCCCAGTATCGGAACCAGGAACGGATGCCGGGCCGGCCTCCCGTGATGATGGGCGGCCCCGGCGAGCATAGCATCAATCTCAACGATATCTGGTTCCTCCAGTCGTCGGAAAAGGTCAAGGCCGGCGGAGAGCAGATCTCCCAGCCCGGCTTCAAGATCGAGGGCTGGTATCCGGCGGTCGTTCCCTCGACGGTCATGGGCACCCTCGTCCAGAACAATCTCTACCCGGACGTTCTCGTCGGTGAAAATCTGAAGGCCGTGCCCGAACAGCCGTTCCAGGTCTCCTGGTGGTACCGGCGCGAGTTCGTCGTCCCGGGAGGTCCCGGCACGCGCCGCGTCCGGCTCGAGTTCGACGGCATCAACTACCGGGCCAACGTCTGGCTCAACGGCAAGAAGGTCGCCGACGCCGCGACAACCTATGGCGCCTTTCGGCGATTCTCCATCGACGTGACCGGGACCGCCAAGCCGGGCGACCGGAACACTCTCGCCGTCGAGGTCTTCCCGCCCCGGAAGGGCGATTTCACCATCGGCTTCGTCGATTGGAATCCCAAACCGCCCGACAACAGCATGGGGCTCTGGCGGGAGGTCCGGCTCCGGACGACCGGCGACGTCGCCGTCAACTTCCCGTTCGTCGTGACCAAGCTGAACCTCGACACGCTGAAAGAAGCCCGGCTCACCGTGTCCGCGGAGCTCGAAAACAGCTCGGCGAACCCGGTTTCGGGAACATTCGAAGGCCGGATCGGGACTCTCAGGTTCAGCGAGGACCTGACCCTCGGGCCCAAGGAGACGAAAAAGGCCGTCCTGACTCCGGACAGCCATCCCGAGCTCATCATCAAGGACCCGCGGGTCTGGTGGACCCACGACCTGGGAAAGCCGGAGCTCTATCAGCTCACCCTCACCTTCCGGCAGAAGCAGGACAAGGCCCAGGCCGAAGCTGAAGCCAAAGCCCTGGCCGAAAAAAAGCCCGCGGAGAAGGGCGGAGAGAAAGGCCAAGACAAGGACGCCAATAAAAAGGTGGAAGGCCCTTGGGGAGGCGCCCGGCAACGCGGCCCCTTCATGGGCCGGGACCCCTACTCCGACGTCCGGACGGTCCGCTTCGGCATCCGGGAGGTCTCAACTTACTTCAACGAGCAGGGCCACCGGGGTTTCAAGCTGAACGGCAAGAAGGTCCTCGTCCGCGGCGGCGGCTGGGTCGATGACCTCTTCCTCGACAACCGCCACTCGAAAGTCGAAGCCGAGGTCCTCTATGCCAAGCAGATGAACCTGAACGCCCTCCGGATGGAGGGATTCTGGGGCACGAGCGAGGACCTCTACAACCTCTGCGATACCAACGGGATCCTGCTCATGGCCGGGTGGAGCTGCCAGTGGGAGTGGGCGGACCTGGTCGGAAAGCCGAACGATGAATTCGGCTGCATCAAGGACCCCGAGGACATCCGGCTCGTCGCCGACTCCTGGCGGGACCAGGTCAAGTGGCTCCGCAACCACCCGAGCATCTTCGTCTGGATGGAGGGGAGCGACACGAACCCCCGTCCCGAGCTCGAAAAGGAATACATCGCCATCCTCAAGGAGGACGACCCGACGCGTCCGGCCGTCATCTCCGCCAAGGACCGGACAAGCGCGCTGACCGGAAAGTCCGGGGTCAAGATGGCCGGCCCCTACGATTATGTGCCGCCCGTCTACTGGTACGTGGACACGGAAAACGGCGGGGCCTTCGGCTTCAACACGGAGACCGGCCCCGGGCCTCAGGTCCCCCCGCTCGAGAGCCTCAGGAAGATGATCCCGGAGAAGGACCTCTGGCCGATCAACCCCGTCTGGTATTACCACTGCGCCCGGAACGAGTTCTTCGGCCTGAAGCGCTACAACCTGGCCATGGACAACCGCCTCGGCCCGGCCAAGGACGTCGCGGAATACGCGACCAAGGCCCAGTTCCTGAACTACGAGGGCATGCGGGCCATGTTCGAGGCCTTCGTGGCCAACAGGCCCAAAGCGACGGGGATCATCCAGTGGATGTACAACTCGGCCTGGCCCAAGCTCTGGTGGCAGTTCTACGACTATTACCTCAATCCGAACGGGGCCTTCTACGGCGCCCGGAAGGCCTGCGAACCCCTCCATCTCATCTACAATTACGGGACACGGGACATCATGGCCGTTAACAACTCCCTCGACCCCGCTGAAAAGTTGAAAGCCGTTATCAAGGTCTACGACCTCAACCTCAAGGAAAAGTATTCCAAAGCCGTCCCCCTCGGGCTCCTGGCCGACGAGGTCAAGAAGATCGACACCCTCCCCGACCCCCAAGGACTGACCACGGTCTATTTCCTCGACCTCCGGCTCTTCAGGGAAAAGGACGTCATGGTCGACACGAACTTCTACTGCCTGTCGACAAAGCCGGAAACCCTCGATTATTCCAAGAACGAATGGTTCGTGACGCCGGTTAAGGACTACGCCGATCTCACCGCTTTATCGAGCCTGAAGCCCGTCCAGCTTAAGGTCCGGGACAAGTTCTCCCAGGACGGGGCGGGCTATAAGTTCACGGTCGATCTCGAAAATCCCTCTCCTGACCTGGCCCTCCAGGTGGAACTCCGGGTCGTCCGCGACGGCTCCGGCGAAGTCGTCCTGCCGATCTTCCTAGACGACAACTACATCACCCTGCTCCCGGGCGAAAGGCGGAGAATCGCCGGGGTCTTCGCCACCGAGGACCTCCGGGGCGAACAGCCGGTCCTCAAGGTCAGGGGCTGGAACGTCAAGGACTGAGGGGAGAGTCGCGGCATGGCGCGCCCGAAGGCCGGGGTTCTCGTCGCCGGGGCCGTGGCCATTTTCCTGGCTGGCGGCTTTGCCTGTCCGCCGGCTGCCGCCCCGCTTTGCGACCCTTGCCGTGTATTCGCCTGCGACCAGGGCGGAATCGTCCGCGGCGACACGTCGTCCCGGCGGCTGGCCCTGATCTTCACCGGAGGGTCCTTCGCCGACGGCGGCGATCACATCCGTGACGTCCTCAAGAAAAGGGATATCCGGGCGGGGTTCTTCTTCACCGGAGACTTTTACCGCACGCCGGAATTCCAGGGCCTCATCCGCGGCCTGGCCGCCGACGGGCATTACCTGGGCCCCCACTCGGACCGCCACCTCCTCTATTGCGATTGGAACGACCGGGCCAAGACCCTGGTCACGCGGGACGAGTTCCGGAGGGACCTCCTGGCCAACTTCCGGGAGATGGAGAGGTTCGGGGTCACGAAGGACAGGGCGCCCTATTTCATCCCGCCTTACGAATGGTACAACGCTGAGATCGCCGGCTGGGCCCGCGAGATGGGGCTCGTCCTCTTCAACTTCAGCCCGGGAACGTCCTCGAACGCCGACTACACGACCCCGTCCATGAAGGAATATCTCTCCTCAGCGGCGATCTACGGCCGGATCCTGGCCTACGAGAAAAAGGACCTCAAGGGCCTCAACGGGTTCATCCTCCTCATCCACATCGGGACGGACCCGGAGCGAACCGACAAGTTCTATTTGAAGCTAGAGGATCTCATCACCGAGCTCGAAGGGCGCGGGTACTCGTTCGCCCCGATCGACGAGTTGCTGAAACTCCAAAAGTCAGCAGACGCAGAGGGGATGTCCCGGGAAAAACGTTGATCGCGACGCGGGGCGGGTCCGCTTATTTCTTTTTTAGCGATTCAACGAGGCTCTTGATCTTCTCTTGGTCGGGGCTGAGCTCGAGCGATTTCGTCCAGGCCTTGAGGGCCTCATCCTTGTTCCCCAGTTGGAAGTAGCACGTCCCAAGGTAATTCAGGATGTCGATGTGCATCCCGTATCGGGAGAGGTAACCCGAGTAATACTTCAAGGCTTCCTGGAATTGCCCGAGGGCATGGCAGGTCTGGCCGAGGAGAGCCAGGACCTCGGCCGGCGGCTCTTCGCCGGCCGAGAAGGGCGTCAGGACGTCTTTCACCTTCTGGTACTCGCCCTGCGCGAAAAGAACCTGTCCGAAAGCCACGGCGAACTCGGGGCGCTTGGGGTCCATCCGGTAGGCTTCGGACAGGCGGGCCCCGGCCTCGGTCCGGTCGCCGCTGTTGAAATATTGAAGGGCCGTTTCGTAGAGGTAGTCCTCCCGTTTCAAGGCCGGGCGGACCTTGGCGATGACCATGGGCCTCGGGAAGGCCGGCAGGGCGATGACCTCGAAGTTCCCCTTGCCGCCCGCGACCTCCCGGCCGTGCCCGTCGAGAAGGGTCACGGCGGCTTGGTAATATCCGGGGGGGAACGTGGTCAGGTCCTGGGTTTCGAAGAAGTCTTCGCCGGGGCCGCATTCGCCGATCTTTTTCGTCCTCTCAGAAAAGGGCTTGTCCTCCTTGAGGAAGGAGAACCGGAGCGAGCCGGACGCCCGGAGCTCATCGGTCAGGCCATAGACCTGGAAGAACAGGACCAAGGCATCCTTCGTGCCGTACGACTTCCGGGACTGGAAAAGGATCTGTTCGCGCCCGGTCATGAACGGGACGCCGCCGGATCCTTCCGGCTTGTCCTCGGCCTTGTAGGCCAGGAGCAGAGCGCTCAGCTGCGGCATCGGCGCCGGCCCCGGGACAACGACCTTGCACTCGGCGCTGCTGAACTCCTTGGATGCCGTATTCCGGATGAGGAGGTCGAGTTTGTAGCTCCCCGGGATCAGGGGGAACATGTCCTGGAGCGAGATCGACTGAGCTTTGACAGCCTGGAGGGCGTCCGGGGTCAGGCTGAACGGGAATTCCCTGTCGAACTGGTAGACGGTCCGGCCCGACGCGTCCGAGACGCGGCCTGTCACGAGGAAGTGGACGTCGTACTTGCCGCCGACGTCCTCGACCGTGACCTTGCCCGGCTCGATCGAGTAGTGGACCATGAACGTGCCGGACCCGTCCCGGATGACCTGGAGGCCGGCGTCGCTCGGGACGTAGTTGGCCGTGTACTCGACTTCGATGAGATCCTTGTACTTGAGGATGGCATCGGCGTAGGAGTCCTCGACCTTTTTCTGCGGGGAAGCGAAGATCGTGGCCATGAGCTTGGTCGAGGCCAGGGAGACCGACCCCGCATAGGACCGTTCCCCCGGGATCAGGCTGAGGACTTGGAAGGCCAGGTTCGGCTCGTACTTTTTGAGCGTCTGGTAGGCTTTCTCGGGGTCCTCGCCACTGATAAAAGCGTCGGTGAGCAGGCTCTCGGGACCGTCCTGGGAAGGTGAGTA
>JBEKXF010000043.1:0-25441 GCA_049512315.1 Candidatus Aminicenantales bacterium
CCCTGATTAAGAAGGGCATCGATAAGGCTGTCGAAGAGGTCGTGAAGGAGCTCAAGAAGATGAGCCGCGAGGTCAGCGGCGAGATGATCGCCCAGGTCGGCGCCATCTCGGCCAACAACGACGAGAGCATCGGCAAGATCATCGCCGAAGCGATGGACAAGGTCGGCAAGGACGGCGTCATCACGGTCGAGGAAGCCAAGGGCCTGGAGACGACCATGGACATTGTCGAGGGCATGCAGTTCGACCGCGGCTATCTCTCCCCCTATTTCGTGACCGACCCCGAGCGGATGGAGTGCGTCCTCGAAAACGTCCTCATCCTGCTCCATGAGAAGAAGATCAGCAACCTCCGGGAACTCCTGCCCCTGCTCGAGAACGTGGCCAAAATGGGCCGACCGCTGGTTGTCGTAGCCGAAGAGGTCGAGGGCGAGGCCCTAGCGACCCTGGTCGTCAACAAGCTCAAGGGCACGTTCATGTGCTGTGCCGTCAAGGCTCCCGGCTTCGGGGACCGCCGCCAGGCCATGCTCGGAGACATCGCCGTCCTGACGGGGGGAAAGGTCATCACGGAAGACATCGGCGTCAAGCTTGAGAATGTCGGTATCGACTGGCTCGGCCAGGCCAAGAAGGTCGTCATCGATAAGGACAACACGACGATCGTCGAGGGCCTAGGCAAGGCCGCCGACGTCAAGGCGAGGATCAAGCAGATCCGGGTCCAGATCGAGGAAACGACCTCCGATTACGACCGGGAGAAACTCCAGGAACGGCTGGCCAAGATGGTCGGCGGCGTGGCCCTGATCAAGGTCGGTGCAGCCACCGAGACCGAGCTCAAGGAAAAGAAGGCCCGGGTCGAGGACGCCATGCACGCCACCAAGGCGGCTGTCGAAGAGGGTATCGTCCCCGGCGGCGGCGTCGCCCTGCTCCGCACCCAGAAAGCGCTCGAAAAGCTCCAGCTCGAAGGCGATATGCAGATTGGCGTCAATATCGTCAAGAGGGCCATCGAAGAGCCCTTGCGCCAGATCGCGGACAACGCCGGCTTCGAAGGCTCCGTGGTCGTCGAGAAGGTCAAGGAGATGAAGCCGGAATTCGGCTTTAACGCCCTTTCCGAGAAGTACGAGGACATGGTCAAGGCGGGCATCCTCGACCCGACGAAGGTCGTCCGGATCGCCCTCCAGAACGCGACCTCCATCGCCGGCCTGCTCCTGACCACCGAAGGCATGATCGCCGAGATCCCGGAAGAAGAGAAACAGCCGAGGTACCCGACGCCTCCGAGCGACATGTACTGATCGTTCCCCGAACGAACGCACCCGAGCCCCGGGCGGTTCCCCGCCCGGGGCATTTTTTATTGATCTGCCCCTCTTAAATCGGTCCAGGTAAAATGAGAGAAAACCTAGGAGACAGCCTTTTCAGTTCGTCCCGGTCAAGAGCTAACTGAACCTCCTTGATTTATTTTGTCGATTCAATGAGGTTTATACAGTTATCCTTACATTCCAGCCTATCGGTCCCGCTCAATCCCGCTTGGCCCGCTACAAGCCTTCCTCCGAAGATTTCCCAGAGGGGAAAGGCGCGCCGCGCCCCTAGAAGCCCGGTAATGGCCCGATAGGCCCCTCTCGACAAGCCCGTTGAGCCTCCGGCTCTCCCAATAGGGCCGATACGGCCCCTCAGGAGCCTGCAGGTCTCATACGAAGGGGAGGATGTTCGTCGTCGGCGACAGGGAGCTTCTGCCGGACCCTCCTATAGCCCGGCGTTCGGCCTTTATGGGGATCGCTGGAGAGGCTCGGACCTATTCCTCTCGTATCTAGCGGCGGCAATCACGTTTGACTTCCCGTCCATCCCTCTGTTAATCTGAGGCCAAGTAAGAATAGAGGAGCTCGCTTGGCTATCAAGTGTCCGAAGTGTCACTCCGAAAACCCTGAGACCAAACAGTTCTGCGCTGATTGCGGCACTCAGCTCCCTCCGCCCCAAGGCCAGCCCCCGGTCGTGACGGAAACCCTTCAGACACCCGTCCGCGAACTTACAACGGGCTCGACCTTCGCCGGCCGGTACCAGGTCATCGAGGAGCTCGGCCACGGCGGCATGGGCCGGGTTTATAAAGTCCAGGACACGGACATCAAGGAGAAGGTCGCCCTCAAGCTCCTCCGGCCCGAGATCACCCTGGATAAGGAAGCGGTCGAGCGGTTCTCGAACGAATTGAAACTCGCCCGCAAGATCGGCCACAGGAATGTCTGCCGTATGTTTGACCTGGGCAGGGCCGAAGGCACGACCTTCATCACCATGGAATTCGTGCCGGGAGAGGACCTGAAGAGCTTCCTCCATAGGGCAAAACAGCTCAGCATAGGAACCGCAATCTCCATTGCCAAACAAGTGTGTGAGGGATTGGAGGAGGCGCACAGGCTGGGGGTTGTTCACCGGGATCTGAAGCCCGGCAATATCATGATCGACAAGGACGGGGATGCCAAGATCATGGACTTCGGGATCGCCCGGTCACTCTCGGGGAGAGGCATCACGGGCGCCGGGGTGCTGATCGGGACACCGGAATACATGAGCCCGGAGCAGGTCGAGGGGAAAGACATCGATCAGAGATCGGACATCTATTCGCTGGGGGTCATTCTCTACGAGATGGTCACGGGGCGGATTCCCTTTGCAGGCGAGACACCGCTCAGCGTCGCCCACAAGCACAAGTATGAAACGCCCGAGGACCCGAAGAAGATCAACGTCCAGGTGCCTGACGCCCTTGCCCGGGTCATCCTCAAGTGCCTAGCTAAGGATAGAAACGAGAGGTTTCAGAGCGCGGCCGAGCTCGGGACCGAGCTAGGACGAATAGAACAAGGCCTTCCCACGACGGATCGAGTTGTCCCTGAGAAGAGGCCGATCACTTCGAAAGAAATAACTATCACTCTTGGAATAAGAAAGCTTGCCCTGCCTGTCATAGTTTTCCTCGTCCTTGCCGCGGTCATCGTGCTAGCCGTGCTCTTCTTTTCCAAAAAGAAGCCCGTTTCTGGATTAGTTGAAAAATCCTCAGTTGCGATTATGCCCTTTGAAGACTTGAGTCAAGACAAAACGCACGAATACATCGGCGACGGTATTGCCGATACCCTGATCTCTGCCCTCAGCACAATCCAGGGACTGAAAGTCCCGGCCAGAACGTCCGCCTTTTCCCTTAGAGGAAAGGATATGGATGTCCGTTCCATCGGTCAAAAATTGAATGTCAAGAATGTGCTTGAGGGAAGCGTCCAGGTTGTTGGCGACAAACTCCGAATAACGGCCAGGCTCAGTAATGCCGTAGACGGCTTCCAAATCTGGTCGGAGGTCTATGAAAAGAGTTCACAGGACATTTTTGCGATTCAAGACGATATCGCGCAGAAAATCATCAAAGCTCTGAAGATAAGATTGTTCGGTGAGAAAGAAACACAAGTCGTTCACCGCTACACGAATAATAAAGAGGCTTATGATTCCTATATGCAGGGGGTCTTCTTCGAGGCCAAGAGGGGAAAAGCAAACTTAGAGAAAGCAGTCACCTTTTTCCAAACCGCGATTGATAACGATCCAAGTTATACCCTGGCCTATGCTCGTCTAGCCAATTGTCTCATAAGGATGGCCCAGTGGCCTTTTCTTCCTGGCCGGGATGCCTTTCCTAGAGCACGTGAGGCAGCCAACAGAGCTTTAGAACTTGATCCTTCTTTCTCAGGAGCTCATAACTCTTTGGCCCAATTGAAGTTTTATTTCGATTGGGATAGGGAGGGTGCGGAGAAAGAGTTTAAGACGGCTCTTGCTCTCAATCCGAACGATTCAGAGGCTCATAAAGAGTATGGAGATTATTTATATCGTTGTCATGGATATTTTGGTCAAGGACGTCTTGACGAAGCTCTCCAAGAATATAAGAAAGCCCAAGAACTCGACCCTCTCTCTCTTATCATTCTTACTCAATGGGGATGGTTCCTACCGGACGATCAGCGAATAAAGCACTACGAAAAAGTTCTTGAAATGGACCCGGATTTCCAGCCTGCTCAAAATTCTCTGGCAGGTGCATATCTCAAGATAGGGAGTTATGACAAAGCCCTGGCCCTATATGAAAGAATAGATCGACAACCGTATGTTGGCTATACCTATATAAAGATGGGAAAAATATCGGAAGCACGTCAAGTTTTAAACAAACTGCTCGAAAATCCCTACCCAGATTCATGGGGGATAGCAAGGCTATGTTTTTTATTGGGAAAGAAAAATGAAGGCTTCGAATGGCTTGATAAAGCCTGTGAAGATAAATACTACTATTTATGGGAGCTGAAATCTAATCCCGATTTTGAGAGTGCTCACGGAGACCCGCGATTTCAGGCAATACTCAAGAAGATGGGCCTGGAAAAATAGCCTAGTCCGACAGGCCTATCCAGATTTATTTCCTTTGAAAAACTCCGGATCCAAAGGTCGGAGGTGTCAGATCGCAGGCGTGGACGAGGTCTGGCGGCTACTTTTCTGGATTCATCAGAAGTTCTAATAAGGACACCGGAGGCTGCTTGTCCATGTCCGCGAGCATCTTGAGCGTCGCCTCGTCGGGCTTGAACAACTTCACTAAGTTGGCCGTGACGTCGACGAGCTCGATGGAGGGATCCTTGTGGACGACCTCCCACTTGCTCACGATGATATCGACCCCCGCCTCCCGGGCGACGTTAGGCAGATCGGCCTTGACCGCTTCGAGAATATCGGCCACCGAGGCGACGCTGAAAACCTGTTGCATTTGGACCTGATGCCGAGCAGGGCCTTCGGCCTCGCATTCCTTGATCGTCTTTTCATCGTTCTCGGCCTTGGCTTTTTCGTACTTTGCCTTCAAATCCCTCCTGACCGGGGCATAGAGCCCTGATCGGGCGTAGGCAAGGGCGACACCCCTGGAATCGAAGATGCCGACCCGGAATTTCTTCGGAGCCGGCTGCAGGGCCAGGAACATCGCGCAGACAGCCAGGACAGAAAGTCCGACAAAGACCATTCGCCCAAAACCTTTTTTCATCGGAACCTCCTTTGACGAAATTGATAAGAAAGACCGGAAGGTCATCGTCTATGTAGCGTTCGGTTTAAGCCGTTTTCTGGTTTGCCACCAGCAAAATATAAAGAGCAAGGCAGGCAATCCGTACAGCCCGGTAACTACAATATTTCCCCCCTCCGATGCAGGGGCAAGGATATTGAAGGCAATCAAACCACCCAATGCCATTGCGCCACCAAGCCCCTCCCACTTCCATGCAATGATGAGACCGATGAACGCCAAGAACCCGAAAGCTGTCATTGGTATGCGGTCGCTATCGATAGCTATGCGTCCTTTTTCCACGCTTTCTGCCACCATTAAAAACAAGACTACGGCAACTGAGAGTGTCCCGATAATCCTTGCCAACCAGCGAATGATAATCACCGATCGAGTTGAGGCCGATGCAACATGTTTCATCTTTACCTCCAATCTATTGACTCGCCCCCGCGCTTCAGGCCCAATGTCTCATAATATCGACCCATCTCTGCCATGAACTAGATCTGTTCTCGCTTCCGCCGGGCCTTCATGGACGCAGCGAAGGCTCCGGCCCATGTGGTCCCAAAGCAACCGACGAGAATCACAAGGCCCTGGGCAATGACCACTTCTCGTCTTTCCGTTAGGACCATACCGATAAATAAGGCGATCCATATGATATCCAGCGCGAGCATGACGGGCCAGTCCTTACGATTGGCGTCGGGATTGCCCCGTGACAATCGGAACTGGCAGAAGAAGAAGTAGGCCGCCATCAAAATGAACGCCAGAACCTCACCCGCGTCGCCCAGGTTTTCGCTCGCCGCTTCGAAGATGGCGAAGAACAGAAAGAAGGAGAGGAACCCCATGAGAAAAGCCTTTAATATTTTCGACATTTTTGCCCCCCCTTTTCCAGGCATACGCTCAATATGAGCCGCTTCTTCCCATGCGCCAAGGGCTCCACAGAGAACGGTCAGCAAGCCGTTGATCATACTGAAGCAACAGGGGAAAAGAGGCTCGCTCTTCCATTACAGAAGCTTTCCTATCCGTCCCCATCGGACTCCCCCCTCAGGATCAATGGAAAAGTAAACCAGCCTGGCCTTGGATACAATATCAATGAGCGGGACGCATCCCCAATGTCGTGAGTCTGCACTGTTATCACGATTGTCACCGAGGACAAAACAGCAGCCCTCCGGGATGGAAACGCTTAAATCCTCTCTTGCAGCCCCCTGAAGATAAAAGACGCCATAAGTCCCAGAGTCCCCTTTTTCATAGAAAGCTATCGTCCCCTTCTTGATATTTTCATCCCCTCTCCCTTCAAGCTGAGGCACCCCTTGAACTGTCCATTTTATTCCATTTACGTAAAGCTCCATCCCTCTCAATTCAATTTCATCTCCTGGAAGGCCGATGATCCTTTTAATAAAATGCATGTTCTTGTTTCGGGGATACTTAAAAACCACCAATTCCCCTCTTTTCAGGCCAAGGTTTTTCGACGTATGATCTATCCTCATATCTACCATGATCCAATCTCCGGGAAGGATAGTCGGCGCCATGCTCCCAGTTTGCATTCGGTAGGGGAGAGCAAAAAAGCAAATTTTTTGCCTATTAACGATTGGCCCGAAGGCGAATAGATTCAGTACAATGACAAGGAGGATGTAGACATAGAGCCTATTATAGACTCTCAATTTGTAGTTCTTATCCATCCGTTTGGCTTGCTTCCAAGCATCTCGAGCAGCCCAAATAAATATGCCAAGGTCCGACGCTGAGGACAGAACCAAAAAAACAATCAGTATCAGATTGGGCCCCACAACACTCAACTGGAAGAAGAGAAAGGGGAGAGTCAACGAGGCCACGAAGAAGAGAATCCCTTTCCGTAGTTTTCCGTTGTAGAGTTGACCCAAACCAGTCAAAAGGAACGACAGGGCCAGGGCGAAAAGGGGCTTTCTTTCCCGGAATTTATCTTTTTTCTCTTCCATTTCTTTTCCTGAAGACATTCGCATCTTATTCCTGGATTTGACTTTCAGATCGCACTCCCTTCCGCTCTGAATCAGACTGGTTGCCTAAGCTATAGAGATGCATGAATCAACACCCCGGCGAAGAATCTGAGAATTTTAAACAGGCCGAAAACCGATCCGATTCCCACAAGCGCCCATTGTACCGCTCTCGAAAAGAAGATCATTTCCAAGAAGGGTAGCCTCCGCGCAAAGAGGCTGTCTCTTGTGCGCTTTTCTGCTTCTATTTTTACAACCACCCTGTCAGCGAAGCCGTTTGGCACATCCGCTCCCATCGCATTTCGGACACGGGAATCCAACTCCTCGAACCGAGCCGCGGTTTCAGAACAAGCGCTGCAGGAAAGAACGTGTTTTTGGTCCTCCGGGCTCAGTCCTCTGGCCCAGGCAATATCTTCTTGAATGAGATGGCAGGGACGCCGAGGATCATTCATAGCACATTTTCCTTTTCAAGAATTTGTCTCAAGATCTGTTTTCCGCGGAAGACACGGGATTTGACGGTTCCCACGGGGCAGTCTTCGATGTGTGCAATTTCTTCGAGCGAAAGCTCATCAAAATAAGAAAGGATTACTGCTGTATGAAATTTTTCCGGCAGCCGGCTTATGGCATCGTGAATTCGGGATTTAAGGCGGCGTTGTTCCAGGATTTCCTGAGGGCCTTTTTCATTCCTCCCGTGATTTTCGTCCCTGAATCCGCCGGAATGCTCCTTCCTTCGGCTCATCTTCGCCTTTTCGTTGATGGCCAGGTTGCGGGCAATCGTAATAAGCCATGTCGAGAAGGAAGCCCCCTTTTCGGAGTCAAAGTCAGTGATGTTTCTGTAGGCCCTCAGGAATGTTTCCTGGGCCAAGTCCTCTAGGACCTGCACCGGAAGCAGAAAATTTCCCAGATAAGAAAAAACCATTCGCTGGTAGCGAAGAATAAGGAGTCTAAAAGCGTCCGTGTTATTTTGAGCGGATTGTTCAACGAGCAACCGGTCGTCCATGAACTCTGCTATTTTTCCCCTCTATAATATTATACATTTTGAGCCGGCAAAGGTTCCCGAATACTTAGCTCGCTATTTCGGGTTTAAGAAATCCCTCAATATCGGCTTGTTCGGCCGCGCACTCAGTCCGGATAACTCATTCATATACAATCAAATAGATCCTCTCTGATTCTCCCCAATGGCTGGACTCCGGATCCAAAGGTCGGAGGTTCGAATCCTCTCAGGCATCGCGGTCCTACCCCCCAGTAATTTGGCAAAACTCCCGGAAACTGAATCCTTTTCCCCTAGTGTATGCGTGCTTGACGTCAGGGCTTTCCCTTCGGTGAGGTTCAGTTTCTTGAGCACTCCGTTCACTTCGTCCTGCCGCAGCACCTTGAGGTATTTGGATGAGGAGAGGCCCGTGATGAGGAGCTCCGGAAAACCATAGCGCCAGTTCTCGAGGCTGGGGTCACCTGAATAGTTTTCAAAAGGGAGGACGGCAAGGGAAGGTCTCCCGGATGAAACAACCGGTTTATGAGGGGAAGGGTGCCAGAGGAGGATGGCGATAATGGCAAGAACAAGGAGACCAGCGGCTGGTATGAAGAGTCTCTTCGGCGTGAACTTCAGGGTGATCTCCCGAGAAGTAGCTGTCTTTCTCTCGGCAACTAAGCGGTCCGTCGTGGGAAGGCCCTGTTCTATTCTTCCGAGCTCCGCTCCTAGTTCGGCCGCACTCTGAAACCTCTCGTTTCTATCCTTAGCCAGGCACTTGAGGATGACCCGGGCAAGGTCGTCTGAAACTTGTGTGTTGAGCTTCTTCGGGTCCTCGGGAGCTTCATTTTTTTTTGCTTGTGGGCAATGCTGAGCGGTGTCTCGCCTACAAAAGGAAGCCGCCCCGTCACCATCTCATAGAGAATGACGCCCAGCGAATAGAGATCCGACCTCTGGTCGACGTCTTTCCCCTCGACCTGCTCCGGGCTCATGTACTCCGGCGTTCCGATCAGCACCCCGGTGCCCGTGATGCCTCTCCCCGAGAGCGACCTGGCGATCCCGAAGTCCATGATCTTGGCATCCCCGTCCTTGTCGATCATGATATTGCCGGGCTTCAGGTCCCGGTGAACAACCCCTAGCCTGTGCGCCTCTTCCAATCCCTCACAGACTTGCTTGGCAATGGATATTGCCGTTCCTATGCTGAGCTGTTTTGACCTGTGGATGAAGCTCTTCAGGTCCTCTCCCGGCACGAACTCCATGGTGATGAAGGTCGTGCCCTCGGCCCTGCCCAGGTCGAACATACGGCAGACATTCCTATGGCTGATCCTGCGGGCGAGTTTCAATTCGTTCGAGAACCGCTCGATCGTTTCCTTATCCAGGCTTATCTCGGGCCGCAGCAGCTTGAGGGCGACCTTCTCCTTGATGTCAGTGTCTTGGACTTTGTAGACCCGGCCCATGCCGCCGTGGCCCAGCTCCTCAATCACCTGGTAGTGCCCGGCGAAGGTGGAGCCTGTGGTCAGCTCGCGGACGGGTGCTTGAAGGGTTTCCGTCATGACCGGAGGATGGTCCTGGGGCGGAGGGAGTTGCGTCCCGCACTCCCCGCAGAATTTCAGGGTGTCAGGATTGTCGGAATGGCAGGTCGGGCAATTGTTGGCCACTGTTGGCCCCCTTTGTTTGCTGGCCGAAGGATAACGCCGTTAGGGAGGGAAGTCAACCTGGGCGGGGCTCTGAGGTTTCCGACAAAGGCCCCAGCGGAGAGAAATACTCAGAATCAGTGAATCGAACAAAGTGCCCCACATATATATATCAACGATCAATATGCTATATGACACTATAATGAAAGCAACGTTCAATTCCGCATCAGCTGCTTACGGCGGTCCTTATTAGGTGCTAATGCGTCATAAATTTTGACTGCGATCCGCGGCCGGAAGAGTCACAACAAATTGGCTTTTTTGCGGTGCGTGAGATGGAAGGCCAGAGCGACAAGAGGCCAAATGATGAGCACCTGAAGGCCTCCCGTGGGGAAGGAAGCTCCTCCTATGAGCCAAACGGGTCCTGTCTGGGAATAGTTCAGCAAATAGCCCTTGACCGCTCCAGGGGCAGCGGCCGAGCCGAAGAGAAACGTCTCTGTGAAGTCGAAGGCGGCGTGCGCCCCTACGGCTAACCAAAGGCTGCCTGTCCGGCGCAATGTTAGGCAAAAGAACAGGCCAAAGACCATCGCCACAACGGCAACAGGCCATTTAAATCCCCACGGGGTGAACATGTGGACAAGGCCGAAGAGCGAGGAGATGACCAACGCTGCCGGCCAGAATCCTATCGCCGAGCCCAGAGTCAATTGCAGGTACCCCCGAAATGCCCACTCTTCGAAGATACCGATTGACAGCGCCCCCGCGATCCAGAGCAGGCCGAACCCCACGATTTGGGCGGAACCGAGGGCCAGCCCCCGGACACGTAACATCCCCTCAGCAGCCAACAACGCATAGGCCAGGCCCGATGTGCCCAGCCCCCAGAGAACCCCCTCTCCTAAGCGGAGGCCGAACCCCTGTGCGAAAGGGAGGCCGTAGCTACCCAAGCGTCGCTTCTCGATCCGAGCCATGAGCCCCGCTGCGATGACCAAGGCCAAGCAGCCAATGAGGTTCTGCACAAGAACGCAAAGGGGGTCCTGGACCTCTCCGCATGACAGGTGCAGCCCAAGGGCTGGGCCGATGAATCCTAAGAGCCCTAGAAGGACTGCACCACTTAGGACGAAAACAACGAGAAAGGTCAGGACCCGCCAGCCCGTCCGCAAGCCGGTTGGCCCGACAAACACCTTCTGAACCCTTCCATGCAGAGATGGGGTTGTGCTCATCTTGATTACTATTTTGGCTTTAGAACTGCCTTGGCCTACCTCCCGCTCAATGTAGCACCTATGAAGCAAGATTTTCAAGCAGTTAGCCTGCCCCCTGGTTTTGTTTATGAAGTCTTGAGGGATTTGAACGCCCTTCCCTGAAATCCCGATAGCCTACGGTCCCGCAGGAATAATATTTTTCGCATTCCGGCCGTTATCTGCGACTTGCCGACGAACATTCTTATGTGCTTTCCGGAACCGGTCTGAGACTATAGGCCTGGAAGGAGAAAAGATGACCAAGAAAAAAACGGCGAAGGCCGTCGAGGCCGTCCGCACGACGGTCCCGGCAGGGACGGAAACCAAGACGAAGACGGCGGAGGCCAAGGCCAAGTCCAAGGAGAAGGTCGACAAGGAGGCCAAGATCCAGGGCCAGGTCGACGCCAACGCGGCCGCCACAGCGAAAAGACCCGCCCCGGGAACATCGTCGAGGCCATGTTCGACAGGCGGGCCTTCGGCAAGCAGTTCCACGACCCCGCGACGTGGTCGAACTGGGTGGTCTGCCTGAAGACGATCTACGGCCTTCCGCTGACCCCTCCCGAACTCGAGGTCTTCCAGGCCTGCACCGGCAGGTCCCATCCCCGCCCCGGTGGCTATGAGGAGGTTTTCATCATCGCCGGGAGGCAGGGCGGGAAATCCACCGCGATGGGCTTCGTGGCGGCCTACGAGGCGGCCTTGGGCGGCTGGGAGAAGAAGGTCGGCCCGGGCGAGCAGTGGAACATCTTCTGCCTGGCCGACACGAGGGAGCAGGCGGGCATCGTCTTCGGCAACATCAAGCGGTTCCTCGGGCCCTTCCGAAGGCTCGTCAAACGGGAGACGAACGACGAACTCGACCTCGCCAACGGGGCCCACATCGCGGTCAAGGCGTCGGACTTCAGGTCCGTCCGCGGCTGGCGCCTGGCCTTGGTCGTCCTCGACGAGGTGGCGTTCTTCCCGAACGACAATGTCGACGAACTAATATCGGCCCTGACGCCCTCGATCATCCCAGGCGGCCGGCTGATGGGGATTTCGAGCCCGAACAGGAAGGCGGGGTCGCTCTGGGCACTCCACGAGAAGTTCTGGGGGCGGGACGATGCCGACACGCTCGTCTTCAAGGCCCCCACGAAGCTCCTGAACCCGACCTTCTCTGACAGGAAGATCGCCCGGGACATGGAAAGGGACCCCGAGCGGTGCCGGGCCGAATACGAGGCCGTTTTCCGGGACGACGTCGGGGCCCTTTTTGACGATGAGAAGCTAAGGGCCGCGGCGACTGACAAAGAAAGGTCACCCGAAAAGGGTGTGAAATACCAAGCCTTCATCGACGCTTCAGCAGGCAAGGCAGACAGCATGACACTGGCTGTCGCTCACGCCTCCAACGAAATCGTCTATCTTGACCTTGTCAGGGAAAACGAACCCCCGTTCGACTTCGTCCAAGTCGTCGGAGAATATGCCACCCTTCTCCGAGAATACGGAATTAATGAATGCTGGGGCGACAGGTATGCATTCGCCTCACTCGAGAGCCAGCTCAGGCGGCACGGGAGCGCCCTGAACCAGACAAAGGCCAGTAGCACGGAGTTCTACCTGAGGCTGAAGGCGCTCCTCCAAGCCGGGGCCGTGGTCCTTTTGGACGACAAGAAGCTGATCGACCAGCTGAAGCGGCTCGAACTCCAGACGCTGCCCAGCGGCGCCGAGCGGATCGACCACCCGAAGAACGCCAATGACGACATGGCTTCGGCTGCGGCCGGTGCGATCTACCATGTGTGCAAGGGGATGGCGTCCAGGCAGCCCACGCCTGGACTCGTCGTCCAGCGGCACGAACACCCGGACCTCCAGAGAGAAAGAGAACTGGCGGCAAAGGAAGAGTTGGAGAACTGCGAAAAAGAAATGGCCGATTATATTTCTGGAACTGAAGGCGGCCTTTGCGTCCCGTTCAAGCCCGGGCGCGAATATTTCCCAGTAGAACGCCCTTAAAACCTCTCCCCAAAATTCTTATAGCCTAAGGAGTCCAACTTCAACCCTTCAGCCCAGCCAGCCGCTTATTGGCATCCGCAACCTCGGGCAGGTCGGGGTCCCGAACAGCTCGCACTACAAAGACCTCGCTCCACTTGCGGCGGGGTGAAATTACGTGCCACTCCTGTGCAGTCGCGGGAAGCTCCTGGATGCCGTCGAGCACATAATCGTTCTCTTGCCCGAGGCCAAGCCGCCGGACCGGCGGCAGGCGCGGTCTGATGGAGAAACTCGGGTTATTGGAGCTTCAGCTTGGCGGCCAGTGCTTTGAATCTGGCTTCCGAGCGTAGCCGATCAATCCTTGGGTCGACTTTCAAGATGCTCAGGTAACTGGAATGCTCCTCATATGCCCGCTCCAGGAGCTTCTTGAATCGCGCCTCGCCGCGATTCTGTTATAGCCCGCGATAATTCCAACGTTCCCAGTGGATATTTTCTTCCTTGAACTTGTCCTTCGGCGCCAGCCGGGTATCCGACGGGAATGACGGCCAACGGGATTACGTCCTTGGGAATACGGAGCGTCTCCCGGACGAAAGCCGCCTTCCCTGGGTCGGGATAGGCGGCGGTCCAAACCGCGCCCAGGCCCAGCGCCTCGGCGGCCAGAAGGATATTCTGGGCGGCCAGTGCGCTGTCGATGATGGCAAACTCGGCCATCTTGTTGAACGCCTTCTCCACGACGGCGCAGACGACGATTCCGGCCCCGGCCCGCCGCAGCATCTGGGCATAGGGCAGCCCGTCGGCCAGCGTATTCAGCATCGCATGTTCCGTAACCACGACGAACGCCCAGGGCTGGCAATTGACGGCGGACGGCGCGGCCATGGCCGCCCTGAGGATAGTGTCTAGGTCTTTGCGGGCCACGGCCTCTCCTGTGAATTCGCGGACGCTTTTGCGGGAGTGAATGACATCCAGGGCGGTGGATTTTTTCGGGGTCATAGAGTCTCCTTTTCTTGTTTATTCATTATGAATCGCCGGCCTCGGGTTGTCAAAAAGCACGAGGGCAGTTTCCACTTCACCGCACAAATTAAAGCCCCCCCGAAATTCCGATAGCCTACGGTCCGCGTAGGGTGAGCGAACTAGGTCTTTAAGTTGTAGACCACCTTGACACCGTTAGGCTTTCCTAATATATTTTCTATATGAAACCATTTCATAATGAAAATAGGCCCGCGTCTTCTTATATGGAATGCGCGGCCATCCTAATGGATCTAGTCCCCACAATAATGGACCTCATGCGCAAAGAGATGCACCGTAGCCGTTCGACAGGATATTCGCTACCCCAATTCCGTACGCTCGCCTATCTGTATCGAAACAAGAACGCCTCTCTATCAGAACTTGCAGATCACATTGGGTTACAATTGCCATCCATGTCGAAAACCGTCGATTTCCTGGTTACCCGAAAACTGGTCGTCCGGCGGCCGTCACCCGAAGACAGACGGCACATCAGCCTAAGGCTGAGTTCACGGGGGCTCGCTGAACTCAGAAAGGCCCAACAGAATACGGAAAGGCGCTTGGCCGAAACATTGGGGGTTCTCACACCTTCACAGGAAGCCATAGTAGTGGGAGCCCTGCAGATCTTACGCCCCGTCTTCGCGAGGGAGCAATCGCCTGGGGTTCAAGAAAAGGAAGAAGATAGTGATGTTTAATAGGCAACATTTTCGTCATTGGGGCCCGGAGCGCATGTCCCAACAGGGAGATTTCAGGTATCTGATCCTCGACCTGCTCAAAGACAAGCCCAACCACGGCTACGAGATCATCCGCAAGACGCCGCGAACGCGGTGTCTGGAAAGGAGAGGGTAGTATGGCTCACGACAAGGGAGCGGAAATCCCATCACAGCGGCCTGCGAGCTCGCCCGAAGCTGGCAAAGAAGGCGATGAGGACATCGGCCAGGTTCCCCTGTACCGCAAAAAACGCGTCCTTATTCCTTTTTTCATCCTGATCCTGGCCCTCGCCTTCGGGGCTTGGTACTGGTACAAGAACCTGAGGAACTTCGTGTCCACCGATGACGCTTATGTGGACGCCGACCGGGTCTCAATCAGCCCCAAGGTCCTGGGCCGCATCGTCCTACTGACGGTGGACGAGGGAATCCGCGTCAAGCAAGGCGATCTTCTCGTCCGCCTGGACGATACCGACCTCCAATCGCAAGTGGAACAGGCCAAGGCGAACCTCGCGTTCGCCCAAAACAGCCTGCCTCTCGCCAAGGTCAACCTCGACCGGGCGACGGACGACTTCGCCCGTGCCGACCTCCAATTCAAGGGCGCGGTCATCACGAAAGAGCAATACGTGCATGCCCGTGAGGCCCTGGAGGGCGCCAAGGCCGAGTACAGCATTGCCGTCTCCCGAATCGCCGTGGCCAAGGCGCAACTGGGTGTCGTCGAAACACAGCTTCAGAACATGACGCTCTTCGCTCCATTCGACGGGATCGTCGCCAAGCGCTGGCTAATGGCCGGAGATATCGCCCAGCCCGGCCAGCCGATCCTGACCATCTACGAAACACACCTGCTTTGGGTGACGGCCAACCTGGAGGAAACCAAGCTGGCCAGGGTCAAGCTTCAGGACCCGGTGGAGGTCACTGTTGATACCTACCCGGGGCGGCCGTTCGCCGGAAAAGTGGGCCTCATCGGCGATTACACGGCGGCCCAGTTCTCCCTGATCCCACCGAATAACGCTTCCGGCAATTTCACCAAGATCACCCAGCGCGTGCCCCTGAGGATTTTCCTCGACGACCGGACTCCCGAGAACCAGGCGGCCTATCCGCTGCGGCCCGGCATGTCGGTGGAGATCAAGATCCGCCTTCGCTAGGAACCGGCCATGGTTCTCAAAGCTGCCCGCTCGATCCGGAGGCAGGCCGTAGGCCAGTTCCCGTCCCTGCACCACGAACATTCCATGTACCGTTGGTGGGTGCTTGCGAACGTGATGATCGGCACGTTCATGGCCGTCCTCGACTCGACCGTGGTCAACGTCGCCCTGCCCAAGATCATGGGGGTCTTCGGAGTGACGCTCGACCACGTCGAATGGGTCATCACCGCCTACATGCTCGTATTCGCCATCATGCTTCCGACGTCGGGCTGGGTGGCCGATCATCTCGGCTACAAGCGCACGTATCTGCTCGCGCTCGCCCTGTTCACGGCGGGTTCGCTCCTTTGCTCATTATCGTGGAGCCTCGACACCCTGATCATCTTCCGCATCGTCCAAGGGGCCGGGGCGGGCTTCCTGCTGCCCGTCGGCATGGCCATCGTGACACGCGAATTTCCCGTCGAACAGCGGGGGATGGCGCTGGGGTTCTGGGCCATCGCGGCGGCCGCCTCCGTGTCCCTGGGCCCGATGATCGGCGGCTATCTCGTCGATAATTTTTCTTGGCACATGATCTTCGACGTGAATCTGCCGGTGGGCCTCATCGGGGTCGTGGCGACCGTCCTCATCCAGCGGGAATACAAATCCGAGAGGATCCGGTCGTTCGATTTCGTCGGGTTCATCTCCGTCGCCGTCTTCCTCGCCTTCCTGCTGCTGGCCCTGACCAACGGCAACGCATCCTGGAACACGGGCGGCTGGACGTCGTCTTATATCCTTACGTGCTTCTCGCTCTCCGCTCTCGGGCTCGTCGTTTTCCTGATCACCGAGTTTAGTGTCAAACATCCCTTGATCGACCTCTCGTTGTTCAAGGACTTCAACTTCAGCGTCTCCAACCTGGCCTTGTTTATTTTTGGCCTGGGCATGTTCGGGAGCACGTTCCTGCTTCCCCTCTACCTCCAGAATTCTCTGGGCTACACGGCCTTCCAGGCCGGGCTGTTCTTCCTGCCCGTCGGAATCCTCCAGGGCGTCCTGGCGCCCATTTCCGGCGTCGTGTCCGACCGCCTCAGCCCCAAGATCCCGGGGTTTATCGGAATCGTCTTGATGGCCTTCAGCTTCTTCCAGAATCATCTGCTGTCGCTTTTCTCCGAACACGCCCAAATCGCCTCGGCCCTCGTCTTGCGCGGCATCGGGATGGGACTTCTCTTTACGCCCCTAAGCACGCTCGCCCTGGCCCGGATTCCGAGGGAGCGTATGGCCCAGGCGTCGGGAATGTTCAATGTCATCCGCCAGATCGGAGGCAGCTTCGGCGTGGCCATATTCGGAACCCTGATGACGCGGCGGGTCCTCCTGCATCTGGCGAACTTCGGCTCAGGCATCGACGCCTACTCCCCGGTGTTCAAGAACACCGTCCTGCGTCTCCAGAGCTTCGCTCAACACGCCATCGGCGGCACGGCATACGACGCCGCGGCCCGGGCCAAGGCCCTGATCCTCAGCCATGTCGCCAACCAAGCCACCGTGGCCGCCATCGATGACGACTTCCTGATCGCCGCCGGAATAACCATCCTGTGCACCGTCTTCCTGCTGATCCTTAAGACGCCGACGAAGAAGCGCGGAGGAGGGCAGGCCTCGTTGGAATGATCGCGTTCGAAAGGTGAACGAGCATGAAAAGAATCATCGTGGGCCTTAGCATAATTTCCGGACTATTGGCGCCTATGCGAGGGATCGCTCAGACACCCCAGCCGCGTACGCTGACCTTGGCAGAGGCGGTCAGGGCCGTTCTCGCGCGCAATAGTTCCCTGAAAGAAGCCGAGGATGCCGTGGCCGTGTTCGAGGCCCGGGTGGCGCAAAGCAAGACCCGCCTGATGCCCAATGTCCGGGCCGACCTCGACTACGCGCGGATCGCTCCGACCGAAGAGATCGCCATCCCCGGCTTTGGTGTCTTCCAGCTTTTCCCCGCGAATAACTATGATTTCCACGCCGGAGTGAACCAGCTCATCTACGATTTCAACCGGACCAAAGAAGCCGTTAACCTTTCCCGCTCCCAGGTGGAGAGCGCCGCGGACCGCTGGGAAATCCTCAAGCGGGACCTCGCCTTTCAGACCTGTCAATTGTTCCACTCCATCGTCTTCCTCCAGGACACCATCCGCGTTCAAACGGAAACGATCAAAACTCTGGACGATCACCTGGCCGTGGCCAGGAAGAAACTCGAGGCCGGAACGGCTACAGAACTCGAGGTCCTCAATACCCAGGTCCGTCTCGTCACCGCCCAAAACCAAGTCGTGGATCTGAACGACGCCCTCGAGAAACAGATGCTCGGCCTGCGCCGCTTGATGGGAATCGAAGACCAGACTCCACTCGAGCTGCAGGGCGGGTTCAAGTATGAACCTCAGGCTCTCGATCCGGAAGGCTTGGTCCGCGAGGCCGAGCAAACGCGGTTAGAAACCAAAGCCGTCCAGGACGTGATCCGTTCAGCCGACATCCAGATCCGTTTGGCCGAACTTTCGGATCGGCCATCCCTCAGCGTGAATGTTTTGGCCGGGTGGAAGAGCGGCTACATCCCCAACCTGAATGTCTGGAAGCTTAACTATGTGGCCGCCGTGCAAGCCAATGTCCCTATTTTCAACGGCCACCTGGCCCGTTCGATGAAAGCGGAGGCCGAGGCCAACCTGCGAACCCTCCGGGACAGGAGCAGCGACGTTGAGGGCATGGTCCGAATGGAAGTGCTGCAGGCCGCCGCCGATGTCAAGGCCGCCGCCCAGAAGCTCGAGTCGGTGGAAATCAATGTCGTGCGGGCTAAGAAGGCCTTGGAGTATGCCAGATCGCGCTATGAGGCCGGCACGGTGACGAACCTGGATTTGCTGGACACCGAGGACGCTTACGCGCAGGCGGAGTTGTTCAGGCTCCAGGCGCTCTACCAGTTTGTCCTGAGCAAGCTCACCCTCCAGCGGGCCGTCGGCAATCCGCTTTCGGAGTGAGAAAAAAAGGCCCGGGCGGACCGGGCTGTGCGCTGTTCCTCATCCATGAAAGAAGGACCAAATCATAGTACCTGATTATATTCGTGAAGCCCCGAGGTCTATGCCCCCCCGAAATCCCGATATCCTACGGTCCCAGATAGGAATAATGTTTTTCGTAACCAGGTCTTTATCTGCGACTTGCTGACGAACATCCTTGTGTGCTTTCCGGGACCCGTCTGAGACTATAGACCTGCGGGAAAAAGGAGCCCGTTAGAATGAGCAAAACGAAAAACGGCAAGGCGACCACCGCGAAGGTCGTCAAGGCCGCCGAACTCGTCCGCGCGGCGGTCCCGACTGGGACGGAAACCAAGGCGAAGGCGGCGGAAAAGACTGAGGCGAAAGCCGCCGCCAAGCCGGCCAAAACGAAGGTCGACAAGGAGGCCAAGATCCAAGGCCAGGTCGACGCCAACGCGGCCGCGATCCTCAAGGCCCACGACGAGGGCAAGTCGGTCAAGGAGCTCTACAAGATGTTCGGGACCAACAAGGGCCTCTTCTGCGACCTCGTCTACGTCGTCCTCTGGAAGGCGGGCCGCCTGCCCAATAGCAGGTACCTTCGTCCATCCTAGGCCGGAGCGGAAAGAGGACTAGGTCGGACGGGACCGCCGGACGTGACCTACGAAAATTATCTTTATTACCTGGAGGGGAAGAAGGCGATCCTCTAGTGGGAGTTGACTTTCTTCTCTACCGGCGATAGAGGGAGACGCATTCCCTTCCTTATTTTCTTATCTCATCCCCTTTGAAAGGTTCGGAGAAGAACTTCATCACCGTTCGATTGAAAAGATCGGGATTGGTGCCGGTTATCCAATGTGTCTCGCCCGGGAAGATGCACAGATTGGCCTTGGGAATGTGCCGGTAAATGAAGAGAGTGTGTTCTTCCCTGATCAAGTCTCGGTCCGCAGACATGACGAGCACAGGGGTCTTGATCTTTTTCAGGTCAGCGGTCGAAATGTGCGGTTGGAATTCCATCAGCCTGTTCAGTTGTCTGATCAGAACCCAGTTCTTCGTGGTGTCCTTTTTTCCGATCATCTCTTCGGCATGCGTCCGATCCTGATGGATTTTTTCGGCCTCATGAGCATAGCAAGCCGTTGGGCCCGGCCAGAGGTTGGCGCCGAAGACAGCGATCTTCTTCATTTTTTCAGGAAAATAGATCCCCATCAGCAGACCGATGACGCCGCCGTCACTTCTCCCGATGAGATAGGCGGGCGCGACGTGCAAATGGTCCAGAAGAGAAGCCGCGTCTTGGGCCATTTGCATGTAGGTCAGGGGTTCCTGGCTCAGCTCGGATTTCCCCCTGCCCCTGCAATCCATGGCGATGACTTGATAGAACTTGGAAAAATACTCGATCTGGAATTTCATGGCCGCGATGTTCCCGCCATTGCCATGCAGGAGGATCAGGGGATCTCCTTTTCCGTAGATCTCATAATAGAGCTTAACGCCGTTGATGACTGCGTATTGGCCGGCCTCTGGATTGTCCCCATAGGGGACGGCCGATTGCGGAACCGATGGCCCGTGCGGCAGCACGGATGCGCTTAAAAGAATTAACCCGGAAAAAAGCAAAGACACAAAGCTCTGCGATTTCATTTTAGGACTCCCGCCGCATGTGCGGCTTCTCGCCAGGCGGACGCTCGCACCTTTTATCTCGGAAATGGATCGTTCTCAAGCGCGATTTCTGCAGCAATGCCGGCTTTTTCAAGACCTAGATCTAGCCCCATCGCTCCTGAGAAGAAGGACCAAGATTTCATCTCTATATCGCCTCCTTTACATCTTAATCGTCATTGACTAATAAAGCATAGGGCTACTGCTTGAGCAAGGGGAGTGTCAGATATTCTGTGTAAACCCCTTCTTCGCATTTAAGCACATTCACCCAAACGGTCGCCAAAATAGATCATCCGCTCAGAGTATATCATAGCCCAGTCCCCGTGGCGGAGGGTCCAGTTCTCCTAACCTTCCAACTAGTGGTTTGCCTCTCCCGCGCCCGCAGAAGGCCCCTCTCGCGCCCTCTTGCGCATTTTCTGCGCTTTTCCCAGCATAAGGGCACGGGGAAAGTTCGGCTCTGAACCCTTTAAGGGCCATTAGGCCAAAAATAGCCGTAGACGCCGCCTGCCCGAGAGCGAGTGCGCCGCCCGCGTCGCCGCCAAGCACTCCGCGGCCCTCGACCGCCGCCTCGTCCTCCCCAGGCCGGAGCGGAAAGAGAAGTAACGTTTCTAGTTTCCCCAGATCATGTGCCCCCGTCCCTCCAGCGGGGGGATTTTTTTATCCCAAAAAAAACAAGAGAGAAGCTACCAGTTACTATCGAATGTGTTTCCCCGCTTTCTTCATCTTCTCGGCCATCCCCATCATGGTTTGCACGAGAACAGGTGAAACACCTTCAATCAATCCCACTTCGTCCAGGCTGCGAAAGTAGCCACGAGAATGCCGAGTGGCCACAATGCGAGCGGCGAGCGCCGAGGCAACACCCGGCAGCGTCATTAACTCGGCCTCAGACGCAGTGTTGAGATCGATGGAAAGTGGCAGGGTCCGCTCGCGCTCCCACACTGCGCGTGCAATCATGAAATCGCCGTTCAGCAGCCAGAGCTCCGGCCCGAGATTGGCGTCCAACGGAAGGCTCCCTTTGGCCACGCGGTTCGTGAGCTGGTCGAGGAGCGAGAACGCAGCACGGGAGTCCTGGCGGAATGAGTCAATGTCACCAACCTGCCCCGTCACCGCGGCGCGCTCGAACGCAACTGCGGCTTCTTGCGATACTGTTACGCCATACGTCGTGGACAGGAAAAGGTCATACGCAGTTTTGGCTTCTTCCGGGAACAGCTTGGCGTAAGCTTCGATGAGCATGATCGCAAGCGGACGACTGGGATCATCTGCCTGGGGAGCAATCTGCCGCATGGCAGCAAAGAGTTTCAGATTTATATTTTCGTAGGGAGAAATTTCCTTCTGCGGGTCCGCGCCCCTCCCCGCATTTGCTTCCAGAAACTGACGATAGAAAGCCGGCTCATAATACTTGTTGCGCAGGCTTTCGCGGTTCACGAGACGATAGAACAGAGTGGCGATTACCCCCTCGCTCGCCATCATTTCCTGAGCGTTCTTGAGGGTGTTGGGCAGGAACTCGATCGAGGTCTCCCCATCCAAGAACACACGATAGGCGTCCGTGTCTATCCCCGATATCGCTGCGGGCGGTGCCTTGCGGTGCACGAAAAGATTCCGCTTCACCCCATCGGTTCGCAGTTGGGTGTCCAGATTGCTCAACCAAAGCAAATCCAGGTCAGTCGTGCCCGTCCCGGATTGGATTTTCCGCAAGGTCGAGTTATTGGTCCCATCCCGCGCCAAGGGTTGAAAGTGCTCGGCGTAGCCCTCGTCGAAAGCGGTCGGGTAGTCCGTCACGGTCATACTCTGATGCATTTTCCGTGACGGTCCATGGCTCAGATCACCGAGGAGCGACCGTAAGATGAGGTGCCCGAGCTCATGACAGAAGGTTTCCTCGAAGTCTCCGCCACTGACGCTACTCTGGTCCACGACCAAATCGATATACCCGGCCATGACCAGTTCTCTCCGGCCATTCGCACGTTCCATCCAGAAACCGTAACGTGCAAATCCGCCCTCCTCGTTGGACAACAACAAGTACATGGGTTCAAGAGAAGCCGGCTCCGATTCGTCGGTGGCTGCGTTCCTCTCTCGCGAGCGTAGAGTGCGTGCAAAGCGTTCGAGCACCAGCACTTGTTGGGCCGGGCCGGAACGCAGGACTCCGCGTATCTGGCTGACCAAGGGCGATTCGGGCAGCTGACGAAAGAGGGGGTACTGCTTTCCGTCAGGAGCTATAGCCTCCACAATGTGGCCTTGAGCATCAGTGACGGGACTGACGATCTCAACCGGAGCGGGTGTAGATCCACTTGCCATGGCGGTCGGCCCGACCAGAATGCAAAGGCAAAACCATGAAACCCTGTATACGCTTTTCATATGATCTCCTAGAAACAAACAAATCGGCATCTGCATTCGGATCTTGCCGACTGACGCGAAGCCCGGCTCTTCGATGTAAGAACCAGGGCCTAGTCGCAGCGGAGCGGGTAGCGCGGAATAACCTGCCCCTCCTCAATCTACCATCTCAGAAGTGAGATTTTCAAGCAAGTACGCCGAGCGCGCCGCCGCGAAGCACCCCGTGACCCTAGATCGACGTTTCATCAACCTCAGGGCCGGAGCAGAAGGAGGACTAAGCCGGCCGAGGCCGCCGGGCCCAAAGCCCCGCTGGCCAGGCGGGGCTTTTTTTTATCATCCAAAAAATATCTAGGCCTGGTTCATACAGTCCCTAGTTCAGGCCAAGAACGGTCAGCAGAAGCGCGGATTGAAGTGGAGAATGATCAGCGGTAGAATTAGGGCAAGTCAGTCGAGGAGATGGCGATATGACAGGTTTCAACACGAAATCCGATGGGAAGGCTTTTGACGAAGCCACGATTAAAGCCGTCTGGCAAAAGGGAACGCCAGAACCAGGCTATACAGGTTTCCGAAAGGATATCTGCGGTGCGAGTATGCAGAGGACAGATTATGACAAACTAGAACGGTGGGGGTGGGAGATCGATCATATTAAACCGGTCTCAAAGGGTGGCACAGACGACTTAAGCAACTTACAGCCGCTCCAGTGGGAGAACAACAGGCATAAGGGCGATAATTATCCTGGCAAGTTTTGCAAAGTAAAATCGTAAGATTTGCAAACCCTATAGCAATCCCTAGCCCGGCCCGAGAACGACCAGCAGAAGCGCGGAGAAGGTGCGGGCTGTTGTCAGCAAAAGGGGGGATGATGGGAACAAAAAGGTGGGGACTTTCCCCAGCCCGCGCAAGAAAGCCAATGCAATGATTGGCCAGCCGAAACATAAAGTCAAGAAATAGTTTTTATGACACTACTTCTACTTAGGGATTACCCTCTCAAAGGCTTTGATTTAGAATCCACTCAAACATGCGTTAGGAGTCAGCTCAATGGCAAATGGGAGAAACCTTTTGATTTGTGCCGCCAACACGCCCCGGCGCATGCGAGGCAACAGCTCGGCCCGAGGACGGCCAGCAGAGGCGCGGAGAAATGAGGAAAAGGATTGAAAAGGCAGTTCGGCCGGGTTTATGATCGGGGAAAGTCAGTTAGGAGGTGTGAGATGGACCCTTCTGAACGAGCGTCGCATTGGATCAGCAATTCTTTGGCGCCAGTTTTTGATTTCCTGGTTAACGATCTCGGGGGGAAAGGGTATCAGGCGTCACTATCTAAGCAGACCGATCAGGCACTGACGCTCAGTTTCTCTAAAGAAGGAAACAGGTTCGAATATACGATAGGTTGCATGATAAGGCCCACGCCAATCCCGAACTGGCCTGAGGGTCACGTAGATCTTGATTGCTCTTACCGTGTCAACAATATGAAAAGTCCCGTTCAGTTTCGAAATATCAACGCCAAGTACGACATAGAAGACATCGGTGAGAAAGAGATCGTCGAACATTTCCGTAAGACGTTCCGACGCTGGCTAAGTCGTAGATGATGGGGCGCCGAGGGGAGCCAGAGGCCCCGACGAGCATGGACTCCCCAGCTTGCTCAGCAGGACGCTGGTGAAGGTGGATACGCGCCTCACAGGGGAGAGACGTTGGACGGGGCGTGGAAGCCTTAGCGGAAAGGGGTGAGCATATGAAAACCGAAACCGAAAACTATGAACTGCTCTTCGGCTCGAACAGGATCCTGAAATGTGGTAAGGCCGTGGAACTGGTAGGGAAAGGAATTAACAAGCAGATCATCAGGTTCAGGGAAGGAGAGGACGGAAAGGTGCTGATGGGCTGCACAGTGAGAGATCAATCGGGGAGCATAGTAGCCATAGTAGCCAATAGCCGAGTACAACATGTGGCCCAGGGATACCGAGCCGATGTGACAAGGGAAGGGATCAGGGTGATCAGCGAGGGCATGAGAGAGGTCTGGTTAGAGTTCATCCGGACAGGTCCTGGGACGTTGAAGCTCAACGGGCAGTTCTTCGTGCCTGGATACAGGATCATCGCCTCCGATGAGGGCCTCATGATCAACGGGAACAAGATCAGCCGGTGTACGTTTGAAAGCTGTGGGGCCGCCGTAGGACTGGGGTGAGGTCAGGGAAACTGCCAACAACCACCCAGTAAAGATCATATAGAAAGCCCAGGCACATCTAGCATGGTTCGATAGAGTTAGCGAAAGGAGAGATCAGCATGGAGCATTTTGTGAACCGGTTCATTATCGAGACAAAGAGGGGACCACACTATTACATCAATCTGGACCAGGTCAAGAGGATCGTGGTAGATCACAAGGATGGAAAGAGCACAGCCATCACATTCCACTTCTCTAAGGATGACCAAGTAAGGTTTGACAGGGACGGGCTGGAAAGACCATTGGAGGAGCTGGTCAGGAAACTGATCGAGATCGAAATCCACCCTTGATGTAAAGAACGGGGGCGTCGTAATCGGCGGTAATCGCGCCTCATAGAGGATAGACGTTAGATGGGGCGTGGGAAGTCTCAGTAAATGACAAACCCCACATACAAAGTCGTAGCCGAGAAGAAATTCGGCTTCAAGAAGTTGTTGGAACGACTAATCGGAAAAAGAACTCTTGGACAAGATCAAGTCATCCAAGAGACGCTGAAAGAATGGCCGGAAGACCTCAAGGTCGTAGTTGGCAAAGCGGACGAGGAACTACTTAGTGGAAAGTCAGCCGTCGTAGAGATTGGGGGATTCGATTGACCTGCCCCCCTCAAAGGGATCCAGCCCGTGTGCTAAGATTCTGCTGGATCGAGGGAGGTGGACATGGCCAGGAAACGGTTTAATCCGGAGCAGATCATCACCCTGCTCCGGGAGGCGGA
>JBEKXF010000044.1:0-18612 GCA_049512315.1 Candidatus Aminicenantales bacterium
CGCCTGGTCGCCGGCGTCCTCGTCCTCCGACTCGACCTCGATGCCCAGGAGCTTGGCCGTGCCTTCATAGACCATCTTCAGGGATTTCTTGGATTCCTGAAGCTCGGCCAGGCGTCTCCGGACCTTCTGGAGCTCCTTCTCGACCTCGTCGTCGAGGTTGTCGAGCTGCCTCTTGACCTCTCCCATCGTCCGCTTATAGAGCTCTTCCTGATCCTTGCTCAGTCCCATGGGTGACTCCTTTTGTTGATACGCGAATATTTTTTCATCGTTGGCTCAAGTCGTCCCGGACCGGTTCGCCTTGAAGGTGATGATGATCGGCTTCCAGACCTTGACGTTCACGCCGTCCTTCTTGGCCGGCTGGAATTTCCATTTCTTGACCGCCGCGTCGGCGGCCTTCTCCAGGCCCATGTCGTCTTTCAGGCCCTTGAGGATCCCCGTTTGGATGACGTTCCCGGCCTCGCTGATGAGGGCATTGACCGTGACCGAGCCTTCCTTGCCGAAGAGTGCGGCCTGGCTCGGATAGGCGGGCTCGAAGGACTTCATGACCCGGGGCTGTTCGTCCGCTGCGGCCAGGTCGATAAGGTCGCCGGTCGCGGCCTTCGGGGCCGGGGCCGCCTGGGTCCCGGCATCATTGCCGCCGGCCGGCGTGCCCTGGGGCTGAGCCGTCTCCGTTTTCACCGGCTGCTGATCTTGAGGCTGGGGCGGCTGAGCTTCCGCGGACTTCGCATCCCCGGGCTTGACCTCAGCCGTCTTCGTCTCGGCCGGCTTCACCTCCGGCTTTTTTTCCGCCGGCACCTGGATCGCCAGGCGGGAAGCATCGGCCTGAGGGGGGACGATGACCTCGTCCGCCGTCGGGAGGGCCTCGGCCTGGCGGTTCTGGTTGGCCGGGGCGGCCTTGGGCTTCTGATTCACGGCCTTGAGCTTTTCCTCGGGCAGAGGGGGCAGGAACGCATCCGGTGACTTCTCGGGGACGCTCGACTGGGTCATGGTCATGGGGTTATTCGCGTTCGACCCGGCCGGGCTGGTGGAGTGCTTGGGCCTGAGGATGAAGAATCCCACGGCCGCCACGATGACCAGCCCCGCGCCGACGGCCATGAAAGACATCGGGGACTTTTTCTTGTCGACTTCTCCGATGTCCTTGAAGATCCGTGATTCGGCCGCTCTTTCCGTGGCGGGCTTGGGTTCGGGCCCGAGCTCCGGTTTCGGCGCGGGCGCCGCGTGGACGGCCGGGGCCGGCCGAGCGGCGGCCTTGGATTTCGCGGAAGGCTGGGTCTGGAGGGGAGGAGCCGGCGCGGGCTTCGGCTGAGGCGCTTTCGGCTTCTCCGCCACAGCGGCGGGCATGAGCGGGGGGGTGGCAGGTTTCAGCGGTCCATGGACCGCGGCGGGCGGGATGGGCGGAGGAATGTACTTGGGCTTTTGGGGAGCGGGGGCCTGGGCGGCGGCCTCATGGGCGGCTGCTTTCGGTTTTTCCGCCAAGGGCTCGACCTTCGGGGCCGGGGGCGGAGTCGCTTTGACCGTTTTTTTCTTCTCGGTCTCGAGCCCGAAATCGGCCAGGGTCGTTTTCAGGAGCTTGTCGATGACCTCGGTCCCCGCTTCTTTCCTGGCGTGTTCGTGGGACTTCTCTTCGAAGGCTGTCGGGACCTTGTGACTCAGGGTCCCGGGCCTGGCCGGCTCGGCCCGGTGGTGGTCCTCTTTTTCGGGGACGAGATTGAGGAGGGTCTCGAGCCGGATCTCGTCGTCTTTCGCCGGCGCGCGCTCGGGCGCGATCTTGACCTTGGGCGGCGTTTCTTTCGCGGACCCGAGGCCGGGAATGGCCTCGGCCCGGTGGCGCTCCTCCCGTCCGGTCTTGATTTGGAGGACGCTCTCGAGGCTCAGGCCTTCTCCCCCAGCCAGCCCGATGTCGTGCGCGGACCTCATCCGGGAAGGCATCTCTCTCGGGTGCCTGACCTCGGGGCGAGGCTCGACCCGGCGCGGCTCATCAACGACGGGAATGACCACGGGCACGGGCAGGGGCTCGTCCGCCGGCTCGCCGTTCCCCGGCTTGGCCTCAACGGCGGGCCTGATGTCCGGGTCGGGCTTGATATCGGGCACGGTCAGGACGGCGTGGATGGACGCGATGAACTTGAGCATGTCCAGGGGCTTTTCGAAGTATTCCGAGGCCCCGTAGGTCCGGAGGGCCTCGGTCCTGTAGACCCGGTCCTTATAAACACCGGTCATGATGAAGACGGGCACCTTCCTGGCCGGGTCCTTCGTGATCCGGTCGCAGAGCTCGAAGCCGTGGATCTTGGACAGCATGGCCTCCATGAGGACGAGGTCGGGCTTTTCGCTCTGGAACTTCTCCCAGCCGACCTGGCCGTCCCCGGCCGTGACCACCTCGAACCCTTCATTCGACAGGGTCGCGCTGAGGGAGGCCAGGGAAGTCTGGTCATAATCGATGACGAGAATCTTCTTCATGCCCATATCTCAGGTCTCACAGGCTCGGTTTGTGTCCTTGCGCACCTATTTTTCATCACCCCCACGCCCGGTCAATCACCCCTTGAGGTGATTTCGAGGAGGATATTCCCCCCCGGCACGCGAGGAGGCGGACTCATCCGTTTTTTGGGGTTGATTGGGGCTGGCTTTTTCCAATAAAATGGGACCGAACGCTTGATGATGGAGGGATTTTCACAATGACGGAATTGCTCAGAAAAGGTTTCGGCTGGCTCCCGGATTTCCCCGACTTCCGGGACTACACCGAAGAGACGAAAGAGGTCCGGGAGATCCTGGGGCCGAGCGGACTTCCGGCTTCGGCCGGGCCGCGCTCGGGGAGAAAAAGGGGACCTGTCGCTCCGTCGGCGGCAGACCTTCGGGAGTGGGCCTCGGCCGTCGAGGACCAGGGGTCGCTCGGGTCATGCACGGCCCAGGCCGGCGCCGGAGCCATCGAATATTACGAGAGGAAATCGTTCGGCCGGCATATCGATGCCTCGCGCCTTTTCCTCTATAAGGTCGCCCGCAACCTGATGAAAATGAAGGGGGACACCGGCGCTTACCTCCGGCTGACCATAGGGGCCATGGTCCTTTTCGGGGTCCCGCCCGAGGAATACTGGCCGTACACGGACGACGAGCGGGAGTTCGACAAGGAGCCGCCGGCGTTCTGCTATGCTTTCGCCCAGAATTACAGGACGATCATGTATTATCGCCACGACCCGCCCGGGACCGGACGGCCCCAGGTCGTCGAGCGGGTCAAGGCCTACCTGGCCGCCGGGCACCCGGCCATGTTCGGGTTCACTGTCTACAGTTCCGTCGACCAGGCCGCAGTGACGGGCCGGATCCCGTTCCCGTCGGGCCGGGAAAAGATCGAGGGCGGCCACGCGGTCGTCGCCATGGGCTACGATGACAAAATGACGATCCGGAACAAGGCCGGTGTCGGGGAGACGAAGGGCGCGCTCCTCATCCGGAACTCCTGGGGGCCGGCCTGGGGGGAGAAGGGCTATGGATGGCTCCCGTACGAGTACGTCCTCCGCGGCCTGGCCGAGGATTTCTGGTCGCTCCTTAAGAAAGAATGGATCGACACCGGTGCCTTCAAGATCTGAATCTCACCGAGGTTATGCCCCGCGGTCCTCGATGAGGATCTGAAGGATCTCGAGTTCGTCGGCATCGAACCAGATCTTCGAGCAGGACAGGCACTTGTCGACCGGAACGAAATACTGGTAGCTATACGGCCGGGGGACCATCCTGTAGCCGCAGGCCGGGCAGGGGATCTCTTCGGTCACGGAGGTGTTGATCTTCTGCTTCTTGACGGGGTTGAGGCGGACGCGCTCCCTGAAAGCCCGGGCCTTGGCCGTCAGGTCATCCGAAAACGTCACTTCGCGGCGGGCGATGATCCTGCCGACGCCGGACATGTCCACGAGCTTTCCCGTGCATTGCCGGCACGCCCGCACCGACACGCCTTCGTAATAGGTCTCGACGAGCGGCACCCGGCAGCGGGGGCAGAGATTCCCGCGGGCCGGCTCGAGGGGCTTTTTCCGGGCCAGGTTGCCGAGGGCGATCTTGATCTGGGAAAACTCCCTGGCCCGGCCCTCGACTCCCTCCTGAGAGTTCTTCACGACGATCACGGCCGAGAACCTCGGATGGCAGATGAGCTCGGCGGTCGTGAACGGGCCCTCCCATCGCCCGGGGAGATTGGACAAGATGAGCCAGATCCGGGCCTCGTCGGGCGGCAGGCCGGGGGCCGAGGTGGGAAGCGCGGCCGTTTCGGACGCCACGGACGGCGACGCCGCCGGCCCGGGCATGGGCCCCGGACCGTCAGCGAACCCGGGAAAGAGCTCGAGCTGCCGTTTCTTGATCTCTTCGAAGGAATGGGTGACGCCGCGCGCCTGTTCCCGCGCCTTTTCGCTGCTTTTGACGTCCATGATAATTTCGCCGGGCGTTTTATGGGCCATGGCCGCGAGCGCCCCCAGCCTCTTCATGAACGGCGGATGGGAGTTGAAGACCTTCCCCGCGAGGTTGTCCGGTACGTCGCGGGCGTCCGGGGGGACGATGAACAGCGGCGTGTAGGTCAGGGAGAAGTCACCGATGAAGGAGTTCTTGATCTGGGCCTTGTAGATGGCCCGAGCCAGGGATTCGGGGGACCGGCAGAGCTCGACCGCGGCGGCGTCGGCCAGGAGCTCCCGCTCGCGGCTGATGAGCATGCTCAGGAGGTGCATGACGAGGGAAGATAGATAGACGGCGGCATAGAGAAGGCCGCGGGCCGCGCCGGCGGCGGCGCGACCACTCCCTCCCTCGGAAACAGTCCGGAAATCATCCGACTCCGGCTCGAGGGCCTCCCGGAGCTTCTCGAAGATGTTGGCCAGCGAGCAGACGAGGGTCAGGTAGAAGGCGTCGCCCCGGGCGATGTGGGCCAGCTCGTGGGCGGCCACGGCCTGGAGCTCGTCGCGGGTGCAATCGGCCAGGAGCCCCTCGGTGACGGCGACCGCGGGCGTCCTGTCGGCCTCGATGAGGGCCAGCGAGTTGATGGCGAACGACGGCAGGACATAGCCGTTGACCCGGGGGAGGCCGGCGGCGATCCGGATCTCGTCCAGCGTGTCGAGGAACTGCTTGTGGTAACGGTCGGAGACGTCGGGGACCTCAGCCTGGAGACGCTTGAGGATGTAACGGGGCCCGTTCCTGCTGGCATCCAGGAAATGGAGGACGGCGACGAGGCCGGCGACGGCCAGGTCGAAGAGGAGAAAGCGGGTCCAGAAGTGGGGAGCGTGGACGATCCCGCCGGCCAGGAGGAAACCGAAGGTCAGGACGAAGGCCAGGCCGATGAGCCCGAGCGCGATGACATGGAAGGCGAGGACGGCGCCGAAGAGCAGGAGGCTCTTGGCCCGCTGGCTTTTCTGGATCTCGTAGAAGTCCCGGGGAGCCTTGCCCATGATGTTTTCCGGATCATACTCAAAAACCGTCGGCCCGGCAAGGAATATCGTCCTTAATGGTCCCAATTATATGATATAGTTACGGCCTTGAACCTTCGTCCGGGGAAAAGCGTATGATATTTTATGACCCAAGAGAGAAAAAAATGAAAAAAACGTTTCCCGTCGTCTTATGCGCGGTTTTTATCTTCGCGTGTTTCGGCCGGGCTTTGGCCGTCGACACGAAGGACACGAAGTTCCTGGCCCAGCCGGCCGTGAGCGCCAGCCAGGTGGCCTTCGTCTATGCCAACGACCTCTGGACCGCGGACCTCGACGGGAAGAGCGTCCGGCGGCTGACGTCGGACATCGGCGTCGAATCCAGCCCGGCCTTTTCGCCGGACGGCTCGCTCATCGCCTTCAGCGGCCAGTACGACGGGAACACGGACGTTTTCGTCATCCCGGCGGGCGGCGGCATCCCCAAACGGCTGACCTGGCACCCGGGCGCCGACCTCGTCCAGGGTTTCACGCCCGATGGGAAATCCGTTGTCTTCATCACCGTGCGTGATCAACCCGTCCGGTCCTATGCCAGCCTCTACTCGGTCCCCGTG
Source organism: Candidatus Aminicenantales bacterium (assembly GCA_049512315.1). Taxonomy (GTDB): domain Bacteria; phylum Acidobacteriota; class Aminicenantia; order Aminicenantales; family Saccharicenantaceae; genus DATKJS01. Next base: position 5,981 of record JBEKXF010000044.1, read on the forward strand.
GAGGGCGGCATCCCGGTCAAGCTCCCCATTCCTTACGCCTATCGCGCCGTCTACTCCGCGGACGGGAAGTCCATCGCCTACAATCCCTTCAGCGACGCCTTCCTCCAGTGGAAGCACTACCGCGGAGGCACCTTTTCGCGCGTCTGGATCTTCAACACGGCCGACCAGTCCATCGATAAAATCCCCCAACCTGCCGGCCGGTCGAACGACGTCGGGCCGATGTGGGTCGGCCCCAAGGTCTATTTCCGGTCCGACCGGAACGGCGAGTTCAACCTCTTTTCCTACGACCGCGCGTCCAAGGAGGTCAAGCAGCTGACCTCGTTCAAGGATTACCCCGTGCTCAGCGCCTCGGCCGGCGCGGGCCGGATCGTCTTCGAGCAGGCCGGCGTCCTCCACCTTTACGAAGTCGAGAAGGGCCAGGACAGGCGCCTCGCGATCGGCATCGCCACGGACGTCCCCGAGCTCCGCGAGCGCTACGCCCGGGGCAGCCAGTGGCTGCGCAACTCGGCCGTTTCCCCGACCGGCGCCCGGGCCGTCCTTGAGTTCCGCGGCGAGATCGTGACCGTCCCCGGCGAGAAGGGCGACCCGCGCGACATCACGAACACGCCGGCCGTCCATGAGCGTTCCCCGATCTGGTCGCCGGACGGCGCCTCCATCGCCTACTTCTCCGACGCTTCCGGCGAATATGAGCTCCACGTCCGGGCCCAGGACGGCAAGGGCGACGTGAAAAAGTACAAGCTCAACGGGGCCGGGTTCTACGGCTCTCCCTCATTTTCCCCCGACAGCCAGAAGCTCGCCTTCGCCGACAACGGCCTGACTCTCTCCTGGATCGACCTCAAGACCGGCGCCCAGAAGAAGATCGGGGCGGAATACATTTACCAGCCCGGCGGCCAGGCCGATCTGCCTTCCTCCTGGAGCCCGGACTCGAGGTGGCTCGCCTACACTCTGAGCACGCCCACCTTCTTCCGCCGCGTCTTCGTCTATTCGCTCGACCAGGACAGATCGTTCCCGGTCACCGACGGCCTGAGCGACGTCACGGAGCCGGTCTTTGACCCGAGCGGGAAGTATCTCTACTTTTTCGCCTCCACGGACGCCGGCCCGGCCCGGCAGTGGTTCGACATGTCGAACGCCGACATCCGCGAGACGAGCAGCCTCTATCTCGCCGTCCTCCGCAAGGACCTCCCCAACCCGCTGGCCAAGGAGAGCGACGAGGAAAAGGCCGCTCCGGCCAAGGACGAGAAGGCCAAGGACGCCGCCAAGTCACCCGGCCAGGATAAAACCCCGGGCAAACCCGAAGATAAGAAAGACATTCCGGCCAAGGCCCCTGCAGCCCCGGCGGCCGCGAACGCTTTCCGCATCGATCTCGACGGCATCGACCACCGGATCGTCGCTGTCCCCATCCCGGCCGGGGTCTACGGCGGCCTCCAGATCGGCGAAACGGGGAAGATCTACTACCTCAGCATGGACCTCCCGGCGAACCTGGAGTCGCTCGCGGGTCTCGGCAATGCTGCGGGCGCCGTCCACGTCTATGACCTGGCGACGCGCAAGGACGACGTCCTGGTCCCCGGAGTCAACGGGTTCGTCCTGACCGCGGACAGGAAAAAGATGATGATCTTCTCCCAGAACCAGGTCTCCATCATCGCGGCGGCCGGCAAGCCCCAGCCCGGCCAGGGGCGGCTCAACGTCGACGCCATCGAGGTCCGGGTCGATCCCCCGGCCGAGTGGCGGCAGATGTTCGACGAGGCCTGGCGGATCAACCGCGATTATTTTTATGACCCGGGAATGCACGGGGCCGATTGGAAGGCGATGAAGGCGAAATACGAGGGCTTCCTGGCCGACGTCCCGTGCCGTGCCGACCTCAACCGGCTGATCCAGTGGATGTGCTCCGAGCTTTCCGTCGGCCACCACCGGGTCATGGGCGGTGACTTCCCGAACCAGCCGAAACCTGTCCCGGGAGGTCTTCTCGGCGCGGACTATGTCATCGCCAGCGGCCGGTACAGGATCGCCAAAGTCTACGGCGGCCTCAACTGGAATCCCGAGCTCCGCTCGCCCCTGACCGAGCCGGGCGTGGACGCGAAAGCGGGGGAGTACCTCCTGGCCGTGAGCGGGAAGGACCTGCGGGCGCCCGATAACCTCTACGCCCGTTTCGAGAACACGGCCGGGAAGATCGTCGAGATCACGCTCGGACCCAACCCGGACGGCAGGGGCTCGCGGACGGTCCAGGTCGTGCCCGTCGCCGACGAGGGCGGCCTCCGGAACCGCGACTGGGTCGAGGGCAATCTCCGGAAGGTCGAGGCAGCCACGGGCGGCCGCGTGGCCTATGTCTACGTGCCCAACACGAGCACCGCCGGCTACATCTATTTTAAGCGCTATTTCTTCCCGCAGGCGGACAAGGACGCCATCATCGTCGACGAGCGCTTCAACGGCGGCGGGTCTGTCGCCGACTACTACCTCGACTGGCTGAGAAAGCCGGTCAGCGCGTACTGGGCCATGCGCTACGGCGCCGACCTCAGGACGCCGAGCGCCACGATCCAGGGCCCCAAGGTCATGCTGATCAACGAGTCGGCCGGGTCCGGCGGCGACCTGCTGCCATGGATGTGGCGGAAATTCGGGGTCGGCAAGCTCGTCGGGACACGGACGTGGGGAGGCCTGGTCGGCATCCTCGGCTTCCCGGTGCTGATGGACGGGGCGATGGTCACGGCGCCGAACCTTGCCATCTGGACCGAGGACGGGTTCATCGTCGAGAACGAGGGCGTCCCGCCCGACATCGAGGTCGAACAAACGCCCAAGGACGTCATCGCCGGCCACGACCCGCAGCTTGAGCGGGCGATCCAGGTCGTGATGGACGAGCTCGCCAAGAACCCGCCGAAAAAGCCGAAGCGTCCCGCTTACCCCATCCGGGTGAAATGAGATAATACTGGGGTCGGACCATAACAAATCATAGTAAACAAATAGATTAATACGGAATCCCAGCCTTTTATTGGCCTTAAGTGCGTGTTTTTAAGGTCAAAAAAACGGAGTCAATGACCCCGCGGCGAGCCGCGGGGCATCAAGAGCGCAGCTTCAAAGCCAGCTGCGCAGGCCCTTGCTCTAGGTCGCGATGATGCTCGATATACCTGGCTATCACGTCCCGAGTCATCCGGTCTCCGACTGTACGAGCGAAATATCCGTCTTCCCACAGCTCCCCGCCCCACAGCCTCTTCTTCAATCCCGGGAACTCGCGGAACAACCCCCGCCCACTGTTGCTTTTGACTATCCTCACGACCTCCCCTATCGATCGAGATGGCGGGAACGATACCAAAAGATGGATGTGCTCTTCCAGGAGCTCCATTTCCAGGATCTCGATGTCATACGCCTCGCAGATCTCCCGGATCATCTGTTCCGCTCGTTCCCGAACCTCCATCCGCTCGAAGATCTTCTTCCGGTACTTCGGACACCACACCAGATGATAGCTCGTGTCGTAGACCGAATGACTCGTCCTCTTGATGCCCACGCATTATTTATACCACACCGCCGAGCCAGGGCCTATGCGGATAAGGGGGGCTTTCCGGCCCCCCTTATAACCTCCCCGGCAAGGCATGCATTCATCCCACGCGGCAAGCCGCGGGGGATACTGCAAAGGTTCGCTTAAGGAATCGCTTGAATTTAAGGAAAGGAGGGGAACCTTTCTCCCCGGGAATCCGTATAACTAGCCTAGAGAGGTGGATGTTGTATAAAAGCTCCGCGCCCGCCCCGGGCCCCATTAGAGCCGTTGTCGGGGCCGCCATCCTGGCCATCACCCTGACCGCCTTCCTTTCCCCCGGCCCGGTTTTCGGCCGCGCCGCCGCCCGCCCCGGCCTCGAGCAGGTCGTCCTCGTCCGGGCCGATGCGCCCCCCGTGATCGACGGCAAGCTCGACGACCCGATCTGGTCCAAGGCCATCAAGTTCGACAGCTGGAAAACCTTCAAGCCCGACATCGACAAGGACCCCAGCCAGAAGACCGTGGCCTACCTGGCCTACGATGCCGACAACCTCTATTTCGCTTTTCGCTGCTTCGACACGGAGCCGGGTAAGATCAAGGCCGCGGTCAGCAAGCGCGACGGGATTGACGCGGACGACATCGTCGGATTCATCCTCGACACGTTCAACGACCAGCAGTCCGGGTTCACGTTCATGCTCAACGCCCATGGTATCCAGGAAGACGGCATAATGAACGTCCAGGGGAACGTCGACACCGGCTTCGACATGGTCTGGTACAGCAAGGGCCGGATAGACGACCAGGGCTGGACCGTCGAGGCCCGCGTCCCTCTCCAGAGCCTCCGCTTCCCGAACAAGAAGACCCTGACGATGCGGGCCGTATTCTTCCGCTTCTTCACCCGGACCTCCGAACAGGCGACCTCGCCGCCCATCAACCCGAACAGCGGCAGCATCATGGGCCAGTCCCGGCCCGTCGAGCTCGCGGGACTCCACTACAAGAGGGTCATCGAGGTCCTGCCGGCGGCCACCTACCGGAACGTCAAGGACGCCCAGGACGGCCGCCTGGTCAAGACCGACGAGACGAAACTCACCGACGTCCCCAGCCTGACGGCCAAGATCGGCGTCACGTCCGACCTCGTCTTCGACGGCGCCTGGAACCCCGACTTCAGCCAGGTCGAAGCCGACGCCGGCCAGGTCGACATCAACCTCCGTTACGCCAACTACTACCAGGAGAAGCGGCCGTTCTTCCTCGAAGGCCAGGACCTGTGGCAGTTCGCGGCCATGATGGAGGACTCGCCCCTCCAGGCCCTCGTTTACACCCGGACGATCATCGACCCGGTCTACGGGTTCAAGCTGACGGGCAAGATCAGCCGCAAAGACACGCTGGCCGCGATCTACGCCAGGGACAACCTGCCCGGTGACACCCTCGACGTGCACCCGGATTTCACCGTCGCCCGCTACAGGCATTCGCTGAACCAGGACAGCTACATCGGCGCGTTCTACACGGGGCGCGAGGGCGGGCAATGGTTCAACCGGGTCGGCGGCTTCGACGGCCGCTTCCGGCTGAGCGACGTCTCCGTCCTGTCGTTCCACGCCTTCGGTTCCATGACCCGCAAGCCCGACGCGGCGGGCCTCGACCAGGGGACGAACAAAGATTACGACGCCGCTGCCCTTTACGAATACTCGACGCGGAAGTGGCTCGTCAACCTCGGCTACCAGGAGGTCTCCAAGAACTTCCAGGTCGACACCGGCTTCCTGACCCGGACGGGAGTGCGGCGGATCGGCGCCTTCGTCATGTACCAGATCTACCCGAAATCGAATTTCGTCCAGAAGATCGAGCCTTTCTACTGGAGCTACCACATCTACGACATGTTCTACCGCACTTGGGAGACGATGAACTTCTTCGTCCTGCGGTTCTATCTGCCGCGGAGCACACAGATCCGGTTTGAGGGCATCGTCGCCAACGAGGTCTTTGCCGGGCAGAGGTTCGACGAGAGCGGCTACGGCTTCCGGGTCCAGAGCCAGGTCACGAAGCAGGTCAACATCTACGGCAACATCCGCCGCTGGGGGAAGGCCTACTACGACCCGGCCGCGCCATACCAGGGCTACGGCCTTTCGTCCTCCGCCGAGGTCCTCTACCAGCCGGCCGACAAGCTGAATTTCCTGCTGGACCTGACCTACAGCGATTTTTACCGGCGGGCGGACAGGACAAAGATCTACAGTTACACCATCCTCCGGGACCGCAACACCTTCCAGCTCAATAAGTACCTCTTCTTGCGCGGCATCGTCGAGTACAACCTCTATTACAAGCGGCTGACGCTCGACGGGCTGGTGTCTTTCACCTATATTCCAGGGACGGTCTTCTACGTCGGCTACGGCTCGGCCCTCGAGAGGACCGAGTGGAACGGAAGCGAATATGTCCCGAGCGACCGTTTCAACGAGATGCGGCGCGGCTTCTTCTTCAAGATCAGTTACCTCTGGCGGATATGAAACATTTTGCCTTGCCGGCGCGTATATATAAGTGGAACAAGAAAACAGAATAGCCATGAGAGAACGAAACAAAAACATCCCCCAGTCGGGGCCGGTCCGCATTTCGTTAAAGCCGGGCACGTCAGCGATCTTCCTGCTGGCTGCGGCCGTGGAGAGAAAGATCCGGGCTGGCGCCGGCCGAATCTCCATGAAACACTTCCTCTGGCCTGATTTCCGGACGCTGCCTGCCCAGATCCATACGGGCGGACAAGCCATGGCCCCGGTCTTCGCCCGCCGCCGCCGAATCTAGAGATTGGGGTCGCAAATCCCATTCCTTAACTCACGTTTTTTGACCCAAGAAACGCTGACTTAAGGCCTAAAAATGTCCTGTTTTTTAGGTTATCTTTATATATTTCAATAAGATACTGAGGCCCGACCCCAAATCTGCGGACTTTTGTTATAATGCGCTTGGTGCGCCATGGATAAACGGGGATCGCCGCGACGCGCGGTTCTTACTGCGGCCCAGGCTGCGGCCCGGGCGCGCTCCCGCCCGCGCGTCTCCTACCCCCGCGAGCTCCCGATCACGGCGCGGGCCGAGGAGATCGTCGCGGCCATCCGCTCCCCCCGCAACCGCGTCGTCATCATCTCGGGCGAGACCGGCTGCGGCAAGAGCACCCAGATCCCGAAAATGTGCCTCGAGGCGGGCCGCGGCATCTCGGGCCTCGTCGGCTGCACGCAGCCGCGCCGCATCGCCGCCGTCACTATCGCCGACCGCATCGCCGAAGAGCTGGGCGAGGAGCTCGGCCGCTCCGTGGGCTACAAGATCCGCTTCCAGGACCGGACCTCACCCGACGGCTACATCAAGATCATGACCGACGGCATGCTCCTCGCCGAGACACAGGGCGACCGCGGCCTCACCGCCTACGACACGATCATCATCGACGAGGCCCACGAGCGTTCCCTCAACATCGACTTCCTCCTCGGCATCATGCGCAACCTCGTCGAGGCCCGCCCCGACCTCAAGCTCATCATCACTTCGGCCACCCTTGACACCGAGAAATTCTCGCGGGCCTTCCGCAACGCGCCGATCATCGAGGTCAGCGGCCGCCTTTACCCGGTCGAGGTCGAGTACCGCGCGCCCGACAAAGACGAGGCCGAGGACAAGGACTATGTGGATCAGGCCGTCGAGGCCGTCGCCTACCTCCGGCGCGAAAAACCGGCCGGCGACATCCTCATCTTCATGCCGACCGAGCAGGACATCCTGGAGACGCGCCGCATCCTCGACGGCCGGAAGTACCCGTCGACGGCTGTCCTGCCACTTTTCTCGCGCCTCCCGGCCGGCCAGCAGCGCATGGTCTACACCGTGACCGGGCCGAAGATCGTCGTCGCCACCAATGTCGCCGAGACCTCGCTCACGATCCCCGGCATCCGCTATGTCGTGGACACGGGGGTCGCCCGTATCGCCCAGTACCAGCCCGGGACGCGGATCAACAGCTTGCCGATCAGCCCCATCTCGCGAGCGAGCGCCGACCAACGCAAGGGACGGTGCGGCCGGGTCCGCGAGGGGCTTTGCGTCCGACTCTACTCGGAGGTCGAGTACGAGTCGCGCGATGAGTTCACTTCGCCCGAGATCCTGCGCTCCGACCTGGCCGAGGTCATCCTGCGGATGATCGACCTCGGGCTGGGCGACCCGCTCGCATTCCCGTTCATCGACCGGCCGGCGGCGAATGCCGTGCGCGACGGCTACGAAACGCTCGCCGAGCTCGGCGCGATCTATAGAACTAAACCGGGGACTAAATCGGAAATGAGGATTGTGTCCCCAAATTCGGGCCCGGGTTGGGCGCTCACAGACAAGGGGCGAGCGATGGCCCGGATGCCGCTCGACCCGCGCGTCTCGCGGATGCTCCTCGAGGCGCACCGCGAGGGCTGCCTGCCTGAGGTCGCAGTCCTGGCCGCCGCCCTGAGCATCCGCGACCCTCGCGAGCGGCCGCCCGACCAGGCCCCGCAGGCCGATGCCGTCCACGCCGCTTTCCGCCACCCCGATTCGGACTTTCTCGTCCTCCTCAACATCTGGAACCGGTACCACGGCGATTTCGAGAAGCTTGGGAGCATCGCCCAGAAGCGGAAATTCTGCCACGACCATTTTCTTTCCTTCCCCCGGATGCGCGAGTGGGTCTATCTCCACGACGAAATCCGCTCGGTCCTCGCCGAGCAGCGTCTATGGCCCGGAAGAAAAACGGTGACACACAACGAATTACCGAAATTCCCGGATCGGGGGAGAGAATCTTCGAGTTCAGGCGAGGATACGAGCCGGGGGCAGGCCGAGGGTAATTCGGTAATTAGTTGTATGTCACCGAAATTAACCCCGCACACCGATATTTCGCCGGCGCTCTACGCTGCGATCCACCGCTCGATCCTCGCCGGATTCCTCACCAACATCGCCGCCCACAAGGAGAAGAACCAGTACGCCGCCGCCAAGAACCGCGAGGTCGTCCTCTGGCCGGGCTCCGTCCTCTCCGGCAAGTCGGCCCCCTGGATCGTCGCGACCGAAGTCGTGAAGACCTCGCGCCTGTTCGCCCGCCAGGCCGCCCGCATCGACCCCGCCTGGCTCGAGGACCTGGGCGGCCCCCTCTGCAAGCGCTCCTACTCCGACGCCGCCTGGGACCGGGCGCGCGGCGAGGTCGTCGCCAAGGAGCGCGTCTCCCTCTTCGGCCTCGAGATCCTCCGCGACCGCCGCGTCTCCTACGGCCGGATCAACCCGTCCGAGGCGCATGATATTTTCGTGATGTCGGCGCTCGTCGAGGGCGACGTCGAAGACCCGCCGCCCTTCCTCCGCCACAACCTTGCCCTCCAGCGCAAGGTCGAAGCCATGGAGGAGAAGCTCCGGCGGCGCGACATCCTCGTTCCCGAGGCCAAAATCGCCGGCTTCTACTCCGAGCGCCTTCCCGGAATATTCGACATCCGCTCGCTCCGCAAGCTCATCAGGGATCGCGGCGGCGATCGCGCCGGAAGCGTCGGGCGCGGCCCCGACCGAGGCGGCGATCGCGACCTGGGCCTCGGCGAGGGCGGCGAAAGCGTGGGCCTGGGCAACGACGATTTCCTCCGCCTCAAGGAGGAGGAGCTCCTCAACTACAACCCCGATGAAGCGACCGTCTCCTCCTTCCCCGACACGGTCGAGGTCGCCGGCCGCCCGTTCAAAGCGCTTTATAAATTCGCCCCGGGCGAGGACGACGACGGCGTGACCCTGAGCGTCCCGGTCTCCCTCCTCAACGCCATCCCGCCCGACCGGCTCGAATGGGGCGTTCCCGGCCACTACAAGGACAAGATCGCCGCCCTGATCAAGGGCCTCCCCAAGCGCTACCGGAAGCTCCTCGTGCCCGTCGCCGAGAAGGCCGAGACGATCGCCGCCGAGATGCCGCGCGCGCCCGAGGAGGTGCCGCTCGCGAGGGCGGTGGCCGAGTTCGCCCGGCGCCGGTTCGGGGCGGACATCCCGGCCCGCGAGTGGGCCCTGGCCGAGGTCCCGAAGTACCTGCGGATGCGCGTCGCCGTCATCGACCCGGAAACCGGGCGCGTCATCGATACCGGGCGCGACGTCGACCTCCTCCGGAAGAAGATCAGCGCGGCCGACGCGGTCCCGTCGAAGGTCGAGTCGCCCGCCTGGGTCGAGGCCCAGCAGAAATGGGAGAAGTCCGACCTCGCGGCCTGGACCTTCGGCGACCTGCCCGAGAAGATCGCGGTCGGGACCTCGCTCACGGCCTACCCGGCGCTGGTGGTTGAAGCCAGCGCATCCTCGGTCGGCATCCGGCTTTTCCCGACGCGCGCCGAGGCCGAGGCCCCGCACCGCCAAGGCGTCCGCTGGCTCCTCATGCAGAAGTTCGCCAAGGAGCTGGCCTTTGTCCGGCGGTATCACAAGATCCCGGCCGAGCACGACCGCGCCGCCCTCGCCTTCGGTGGCCGTGACGCCGTAGAGCGGGCCATCGAGGCCGCCCTGGCCCGGGAGTTATTCGAATGTAACCTGCGCACCGAAGCCGAGTTCCGCGCCTACGAGTCCGAGGTCGGCCGGACATTGTTCGAGAAAGGCCACGCCCTCACCCAGACGACGGTCAAAATCCTCGGCCTGCATCATACGCTCCGGACCGAGCTCGGGAGGGGAGGGCTCGCGGCGCAGCGCGGTCCCGGGGCGGGGCCGAAAAGAACTCTCAACCTCAACGAGCTCAGCCGCCTCAAAGAGCCGGTCGTCCCCGCCTATTTCGACGAGATCACGCGCGACCTGGACAAGCTCCTGCCGAAGGATTTTCTCGAGGCTTACCCGATCGACCGGATCATCCTCCTGCCGCGCTACCTGGAGGCGATGAAGGTCCGCCTGGAGAGGGCCCGGATCGACCCCGATAAGGACAAGGCGAAAGCGGCCCAGGTCGAGCCCTACGAATACGCCCTCGAGCGGATGGAAGTGGATATTTCAGCTCCCGCGCTGTCCGTCCCGCCCGAAAAGCGCCAGGCCGTTGAAGAGCTCCGGCGCATGGTCGAGGAATTCAAGATCTCGCTCTTCGCCCCCGAGATCAGGACGGCTTTCCCGATCTCCGCCGTCCGCCTGGCCCGAAAGATCAAGGAGATCGAGGCCATGGTTTAACCACGGACTCGACCTCAGCTGCCGGCCTGTCCTTGAACATGATCACCTTGTCCTTCCCGACGGCCTGGGCGATGCCGATTTTTAGGTGAGGCCCCAAAGCCAAGAAAGTTCACTTTTGCTTGGGTCAGCTTTTGGATGCGGCTCCAGGCGTTGGAGGAGTATCAAAACCAACTGCTTTCTTGACAGGTCAATCAAACCGATTTATACTCAATTATAGAGAATTTTGCAGCCCCTAGACTTGGGCGGCGATGGTCAGCTGAAGGAAAGCTCAACGGTTAATTATAGTGTTATTATTACGTTCAGGAGCACGAATATTGTTGCGAGTCCGTAGTGTGTAGATTCAGCGTTTATGTTTTTCCGGTTTCAGGCCGGAAATATATACAAAAGAAGGAGACGCATTATGGAAAAAATTAAGGAAGCAAGAGCGGATACTCCAGGTAAAAAGATAGGAGTATGTATTTCGGGCGGCGGGGCGAAGATAGGTTTCGCCGTGGGTGTCTTAGAGGTAATGCTGGATAAGGGGATCGAGATTGATCTAGCCTATGGAATCTCAGCCGGCAGCCTTTGTACGGCAGGCCTCTGTTACGGCGGCCCGGATTGCGGCGTGCCGTTCCTTAGCGATACTCTTTTAGGTATCAGGAAGAGGAGTAACGTCTTTAAAAAACAGTGGTTCTGGGCGCTCTTGACCCTGTGGACGGGATGGGGGAAGGCCGACGGCTGGTTTGAGATGGACACAATGAGACGGAAGCTCAATACTCTCCCTCTTGATAAACCCACAATGAGAGGCGTTGTCGGATACGTCAAACTGAAAAGCGGAGAAATCGAATACAAATCCTGCGATCCCAACCCCCAACAATCCGTGTCCAAACAGGATTTTCTCGATGCGGTTCAGGCAAGCTGCTCGATACCCGCGGCTATGCAATCGCAGCGATACGGCACGGACAATTATGTCGATGGGGGGGTCATAGACGTGCTGCCACTCAGACGCTTTCTGCAAGATCCTCTCCAGGTGACTGAGGTTCATGTCATTTGTTTGAGCCCCTTGCCGACGCCTCCCACAGATAAAACATTTAAAAATATCTTGCAGGTGGGGGAACGCTCGTTGGACCTGATGGTCGATACAGCTTTTAAAAACGATTTAGAGTATGCCAAACGGATCAATAACCTTCTCGATGATTATCAGCGGTTGGCGGGCAGTGGGCTGCACACGTTGCTCGCGGGCAGTGCGCTGCACAAATGGCTCGCAGACAAGCGAAAAATAGACTTTTTCATATACGAGCCGAAAGATATCATCTGTGACACTTTTGATTTCCAGACCAAAACGATCCAGGCTGGGATTGAATACGGCCAAAAGGTTGCCCGCGAAATTCTGGCGCATTACCCTAATCACTGAAAAATAGCTCAGCTATAATATGATTTTTTAGGAAATATCGTCCCTCCGGATGGACCAAGATCGGGACTCTCAGATGATCCGTGTAGACCCCTTTTCGCGGTTGAGCCCGTTTTTTGCCCATCTTGACAGGGCTTTTTCTCTGTTATAAAGTTCAATGAGGTCAGCGCTCGATCAGTGATTCGGCGTTGGGCAAGGTTTCGCTGATTAAGAGGGGATTATTCTCATGAAATGCCCTCAGTGCCAATTCGAGAACGTCTCGGAGACCCGGTTCTGCGGGAACTGCGCCGCTCCCCTCCGTCCCGATCAAGCCACTGCCCCGTCAGCCCCGCCCCTATCCCCACCCCCCCCGACTCCCTCGCTATCAGCGACGCTGACCGCCCGCGTCCCCTGCGGCGAGATCGTCCCCGGGGCCGTGTTCGGCGGCCGCTACCGGATCTGCGACGAGCTCGGCCGCGGCGGCATGGGCCGCGTCTACAAAGCGATCGACCAGGAGATCAGCGAGACCGTCGCCCTGAAGTTGCTCAGCCCGGAGATCAGCCTCGACGAGAAGATGATCGAGCGTTTCCGGAACGAGCTCAAACTGGCCCGCCGCATCTCCCACAAGAACGTTTGCCGCATCTACGACCTCGGGAACTGCGAGGGGACCTATTTCATCTCCATGGAATACATCCCGGGCGACAACCT
>JBEKXF010000045.1:0-17256 GCA_049512315.1 Candidatus Aminicenantales bacterium
TCAACGTGATCAGTTCCTCTCGCACGGGGCCGGCCCTCCTCCTGTCCGGAGGAGTACCTTAGCCCAAAAAAGCGGAAATATTCACGTTGCCCAAAGCGGAAATTATCACGTTGCCGCAACATCGATACAAAAGCGAACTCGAAGGAGGCCACACGGCCGGATCATCGTTCCGGACGAACAAGAAATCGCCCAAGGGACGATCGACTCCCCGCGCTTCTCGATATCACCCGTCATGAAAAATAGTAAGGAAGGCAACGACCCTCATCATGAAGGCGCTTCAGGGACGGGAATCCGCTCGTCATTGACATCGCTCCTCGGCTGGAAATATCATGACTCCGGGACCTCTTCCGAACCCTGCCAATGGCCAAAACGCCATGCCGGCACAGCCCCATGATCAAGCGGGGCGGGAAGGTTTAACCCGTGGCGAAAGGAGACAGGCCAATGAGGACGAGGAATAAAACAAGGCGGATAGGCGGGGTCGCCATTGTCATGACTCTGCTGGGAACATGGGCCGCGGGAGCCCAGAACTCCGGCGATGCCCTCGAGCGCGGCTTCAAGAACCCGCCGGATAGCGCCAAACCGCGCGTTTGGTGGCACTGGATGAACGGCAACATCACCAAGGACGGGATCAAGGCCGATCTAGAATGGATGAAGCGTGCCGGTATCGGCGGCTTCCAGAACTTCGACGCCGCGCTCAATACGCCGCAGGTCGTCAAGAAACGGCTGATCTACATGACGCCGGAGTGGAAGGACGCGTTCAAATACGCCGCAACCCTGGCCGACCAATTAGGTCTGGAGATGGCCATCGCGGGATCGCCCGGATGGAGCGAAACTGGGGGCCCCTGGGTGCCGCCCGCCCAGGCGATGAAGAAGCTGGTCTGGAGCGAGACCCGTCTGGAAGGCGGGCGGCCGTTCAAAGGCGTTCTGCCCAAGCCGCCATCCACGACCGGACCATTCCAGAACATCGGGCGCGGAAGATCCGAGGGCGGGACATCCGCGCCTTCTCCCGAATACTATGGCAACAGCGCGGTTGTCGCTTATCGCCTGCCGGACGGCGACCTCTCGATGGCCGAGCTGCAACCGAAAGTGTCGTCGAGCGGCGGTCAATTCAACTTGGCCGGGCTGACCGACGGCGACCTAGAGAAAACCATCACTCTGCCGGCCGCCCCCGTCGACGAGAAGGCCTGGATCCAGTTCGAGTTCGAAAAGCCTCAGGCCATTCGGGGTCTCAGCATCGTGGCGAGCACTAGGAGGAGAAGCGACGGGAGCAGAGGCGAAAGCGTCCAGGCATTGGAAGCCAGCGACGACGGCCGGCAATATCGAACGATCGAAACGATTCCCGAGGGCGGATCGGCCCAACGAACCATGACGTTTCCCGCCGTCACGGCCAAATTTTTCCGCTTGACGTTCAAGACGCCGCAGCCACCGGCGGCCGGCCGGGTTGGATCGGGCGGCGGCGCGCCCGCGGCCCCGGCTGGGACGCAGATCGCCGAGATCGTTCTGCACACCGGCGCGCGAGTGAACCGGTTCGAGGAGAAGGCGGGTTTTTCGGCGGCGACCAACCTTGACAGCCTCGCGACGCCTCCCCTTCCGATCCAGGACGCCGTGCGCAAAGCCGACGTCGTCGACTTGACCTCGAAAATGCGCCTGGACGGCAGGCTGGACTGGACGCCGCCGGCCGGCCGCTGGATCGTTCTGCGTCTGGGCTACTCGCTAACCGGCGCCCGCAACGCCCCGGCTTCGCCCGAAGCGACCGGCCTCGAGGTGGATAAGCTCAATCGCGGCCATGTCGAGACCTATCTCAACAATTATCTAGGCCGGTACAAGGATACGCTGGGCGCCCTGATGGGCCGGCGCGGCCTGCAATATGTGATCACGGACAGCTGGGAAGCCGGTGTCCAGAACTGGACCGAGGATATGATCGCGGAATTCACGAAGCGCCGCGGCTATGACCCACATCCCTGGCTCCCGGTCCTTACCGGTCGCGTGGTCGAGAGCGCGGAATCGAGCGACCGCTTTCTCTGGGACTTTCGCAAGACCATCGGCGACCTGACGACGGAATATCACTATGATCAGATCTCCGCCTCCCTGCACAAGCTTGGGATGGGCCGCTATACCGAATCTCACGAATCCGGGCGGGCTTTCATTGGAGACGGCATGGAGGTGAAGAGGAACGCCGAGATCCCCATGAGCGCGCTATGGACGCCGGAAACCCCCAGCGCAGAGCCGCCCGGGTACGGCGTCGACATCCGCGAGTCGGCCTCCGTGGCCCACATCTACGGCCAGAATCTCGTGGCCGCGGAATCCCTGACGGCCTACGGCGGCGAACGGGGCGCGTGGAGTTGGTCGCCCGAGACGCTGAAACCGACCGCGGACACGGAGCTGGCGATGGGACTCAACCGTTTCGTGATCCACACATCGGTTCATCAGCCGGTATCGGACAAAGTCCCGGGCCTCTCGCTCGGGCCGTTCGGTCAGTGGTTCACGCGGCACGAGACCTGGGCCGAGCTGGCCAAGCCCTGGACCACCTATCTGGCCCGCAGCTCCTACATGCTCCAACAGGGAAAGTTCGTCGCCGACGTGCTCTACTTTTACGGCGAAGACTCCAACATCACGGCCCTCTTTGGAGCGAAGCCTCCGGACATCCCCGCCGGCTACGATTTCGATTTCGTCAACGCCGATGCGATCTTGCACCGCCTGTCCGCGGAAGGCGGACGGATCACGACGCCGAGCGGCATGACCTACGCCGTGCTGGCCCTCGATGCCAACAGCCGGCACATGACCCTGCCCGTCCTGCGCAAGATCCGCGAGCTTGTGAGCGCGGGCGCCGTTGTCGTAGGTCCCAAACCCACCGACACTCCGAGCCTGAGCGACAATCAGGCGGAGTTCCGTTCCATCGCCGATCAGCTCTGGGGTTCGGGTGAGGGCGAACGCGCTTACGGCCAGGGCAAGGTCTATGCCGGGCAGACGATCGGACAGGCGTTGGCCGCCCTGGAGGTGGAACCTGACTTCGAATACACCAAGCCGCGCGAGGACACGCATCTCCTGTTCGTCCACCGCAAGCTGGCCGACGGCGACGTCTTCTGGGTCGACAACCGCAAAAAACGCGTGGAGACGCCGGAAGCGAGCTTCCGGGTCCAGGGGAAGGATGTGGAGTTTTGGCACGCTGACACCGGAGAGGTGGAGCCAGCCCCTTACCTGATCGCGAACGGACGCACGACCGTGCCGCTGCGCCTCGATCCTTATGACGCGGTGTTCGTTGTGTTCCTTAAGCCGGCCACGATCCAGGCGAGGGCGCTGCCGCGGGAGATCGAAACGCCGCTCGGCACGGTGGAGGGTCCCTGGGCGGTCCGTTTCCAGGCCGAGCGCGGGGCGCCCGCCGAGATCACGCTCGACGCGCTGACCTCGTGGAGCGAGAGTGGCGACGCGGGCGTCAGGTACTTCTCCGGCACGGGAACCTATACCAAGGCTTTCCAGGCGCCGGCCGACTGGATGAAGTCCGGCGCGCGGCTGTGGCTTGATCTCGGCGACGTGAAAAACCTGGCCGAGGTGTCGGTCAACGGCCGCCCGTTGGGCATCGTCTGGAAAGCGCCTTTCCGGGTCGAGGTGACTGGGGCGATAAAACCGGGCCCGAACGAATTGCAGGTCAAAGTGACGAACCTGTGGGTGAATCGGCTGATCGGCGACCAGCAGCCCGACGCGGCGAAGAAGTTCACCTACACGACGCAGCCGTTCTATCGGGCCGACTCGCCGTTGTTGCCCTCAGGACTTCTGGGACCGGTGCGGATCCTGCGGTCCGCGACGGACTAGAAAGAGCCGTCGCGATACGATCGTATTCGTTCCCTTTTCGTGTATGTGGAACGTTATCTCAATCTTCCATACGAGATAGGTAGAAGTCATGCCCGTCGCAGACATCAGGCAATAACCCCGCGTCAAGCCGCGGGGGATACTGCAAAGCTTCGCTTAAGGGGAGAAAAAGATTCCTCTGGATAATATGAACATCCGCATTCGGCCACTTCAGAAAAATCCCGGGAGCAGACGTGGTGCGCGATGAGAGCTAATTTGGCCCTATCTCTGAAGCCACATTTTGCGTAAATTCTCTTGATATGGCTTCTGATTGTCTCCAGGGACACGTGAAGGCTTTGGGCCATTTCTTCATTCGTCATCCCCTGCCCAAGCAGCCGGAAAACCTGGAACTCACAATGGCTGAGACTATGGATTTTGGAGATAACCTCCTCTCTTTGCGGCCGCTCGTCGGCGAGGTGCTTCTTGATCTCGTCTATTCTGTCTTTTTCCCCGTATTTCTGCCGCAGGAAATCGTTCACCTTGTTCCTGATGACAGCATAAATGAACGATCTCGGAGGCGTCCACCCGGCCCCCAATTTTCGGAGGGTCAGGAGAATCGCAAAGTAAACCTCCGACAGGATGTCGTCACTGCAGGGGTCTCCGCCCAGCGACTTATAGACGGCGCCCTTTATCAGGGCGCCGTAATTTTTCACGATCTCCTCCATGGCGGAATTCTGTTTGGCCAAGACTTCATTCATTTGTTTTCCTCCAGCACGTTTTCCTGAATTGTTGCACTCGGACAAGCAAAGCGGGCCGCTTTACCGGCTCTCAATTAATCGTCCAAGATTCGCAAATCCAGGTTCTCGCCGACAATCTATCAGTTCAGCATGAATCCACAGTTAATGGAAAATGAATACAACATTAAATATGAACTTGTAATCGTCATGCGAATCCCATATTCTGTTCACGAAGTCTGGAGAACTATCGAAAACAATGGGGATAACTCGCGGGAGGAATCGCTATGCGGATTCTTGTTGTCGAAGATTCGAGGCGCCTTGCCAGCATCATCAAGCGGGGGCTTGTGGAGGAAGGGTACACGGTGGACAACGCTTATGACGGAGAGGAAGCCCAATACATGGCGGAGACCACACCTTTTGATCTAATTATCCTGGACGTCATGTTGCCAAAAAAAGACGGCCTGGCTGTTTGTCGCGAGCTCCGAGACAAAAAGGTGAGCATGCCGATCCTTATGCTCACCGCCAAGGACAGTGTTGAAGATAAGGTCGCAGGTCTTGATTCCGGCGCCGACGACTACCAAGTCAAGCCATTCGCCTTTATCGAGCTTCTGGCCCGGATGCGCGCCTTGCTCAGGCGCGAGATCACTCCCAAAACGCATAAGCTCCAGTCCGGGGATTTGGTCATGGATATCTGGACCCGAGAGGTGTGGCGGGGGGAGAGGAAGATAGACCTGACCGCCAAGGAATACGCCATTCTGGAGTACTTCTTGCGACGTCCCAACGCCGTCATCACGAGAACCATGCTTGCAGAGAATATTTGGAATTATGAGTTCGACGGCCTCTCCAATATCATCGACGTCTATGTACGGAGGATTCGCCGTAAGATTGACGAGGACGGGCAGAATAGCCTGATCCAAACTCTGAGAGGGGCGGGCTACCGCCTGCGTGTGCCATGACGATTTTTAATAGCATAAAATTTCGCTTAACGGTATGGTACTTGATTGCCATCCTGGTCCTTCTGGCGGTGTTCGGAACGGTCGCCTATTTCATGCTGTCGAAGAATCTTTACCGAAACCTCGATGAGGCGTTGCAGACGAGGGTCACCGAGTTGGAGGGTTCCATCAAGCTGGTGAATGGTCAGATTAGCTTCGAGCAGAAATTCAACGACCTCGTGTTCATCTATAATGCCGATGGTGCTCTGTTGCAGCGGCTGGGACCCAATATCGGATTTCCCCATATCGAGAAGATCGTCCAGCAGGCTCTTTTGGGTCAGAGCTCTTTTCTGACAGCAACAACCACCGAGGGGCAGAATGTGAGAATGTATGGAGCGCCGTTCAATGTCGATTCGCGGACGCGCATCGCCGTTATCGTCGGCCGTCTTCCTCAAGATATACAAAACATGCTGGCCATCTTTAGGAGGGTCATTATCTACTCAGCCCTGGCCGTCCTCCTCTTGGCTGGCGTCGGCGGCATGTTCCTGACGAACCGGACCTTGAAGCCGGTCGATCACATCACGGACATCGCTCGGGGGATCGGCGAGAGCGATCTGAGCAGGAGGATTGAGATTCAGAGCGATGACGAAATGGGAAGGCTGGCCTCCACCCTGAACGGGATGATCGCCCGCCTCGAGGAAGCTTTTAATAGGCAAAGGCAATTCGCCGCGGATGCCTCCCATGAGTTACGAACGCCTCTCGCCGTCATCCAGGCAGAGTCTTCCCTTGCGCTGGACAAAAAGAGAACCCAGGCTGAGTATCGCAAGTCGCTGGAGGTTGTCTCCCAAGAAGTGGCCTACATGTCGGAGATCATCGGCAAGTTGCTCCAGCTCGTTCGCGGCGACGCGAGCTCCGAACAGCTCAACCTCGACGAGGTCAATTTGAGGGATCTCTGGGCTGAACTGACATCGGATCTGGAGGCACTCGCCCAAGAAAAGGGCCTTCAGTTCCTCCAGGGGCCGATGGATAATCTCTCCGTAATGGGGGACAAGCTAACGTTGAGACAGCTGTTCTTGAACATCCTGGACAACGCTATCCGGTATACGCCGAGTGGCGGGTCCATCACGGGTTCGCTCATAAAAAAAGAAGAGAATGCGGTCGTGTCCATCAGTGATACGGGCGTAGGGATATCGGCTGAGCACCTGCCGTTCATCTTCGACCGATTTTATCGTGTGGACAAAGCGCGCTCTCGGGCCGAGGGCGGTACGGGGCTTGGCCTGGCGATCGCTAGCTCCATAGCCAAGATGCACGGGGGGTATATAGAAATCGAGAGCCAAGTCGGCAAAGGCAGCTCATTTCATATCATCCTCCCCCTCCTCGTTGCGCAAGTGGAGAAGTAGGCGCGTGATTTCGCTCGGCTATCGACCGGCCGTAGAAAGCCTATTCTTGCCGCCCAAACGCTCCCGGGGGGCTTACAACGCGGGAGGGGGGTGGGCCCCGTGTGGTAGGCAAGGGTAGCAAGATGTGTTATTCGGAGGGGGCTGGCGTTGATTCTTGTAGCTAAGACCCCTTTACCTAAAGCCAGACTGATTTAGGACTCCCGTAATTAATTGAATTATCTGGCTTACGTGGGGGGATTTGACGGTGTCGAATGAAACCATCCCTTGTTGCGAGGGATTATAATATAATAGCCTGTCAGGATGGCGTGCTGTGTTTGAGGACTGCATCCAGATTCCGAAAGCGAACGGCCGGAGCCGTTCCGGAAAGCTTATCCCGCTCGTCATCTCCGTCGTTTTTCATGTTTTCTTCGTCTACGCTCTTTATCATGCCCGGTTTCCCATCAAGATCCTCAAAGTCGGACCCACTGTCCGGAATGTCGTCATCGGGCCCCTCCTGACATCTTCCCTGCCCAAAATCGTCGGCTCCCTTGGAACTAGAGCTCCGGCCAAGGGAGCTCCGCCCGGAGGTGGCCCCGGGCCTGAAGCCGGAACCGCGCGTCCCGGCCGCCGGGCTCCCCAAAGCATGGAAAGGGCGGCGGCAGCCCCAGGCCCGCCCGGCCGCGGGACTTCCGGAGCGTCCGGCTCCGCCGTTCCGGCCCTGTCGTCCAAATTTCAGGAGTCCCTGGCGTCGCGGCTCAAGACCGGCCAGGAATCGGAGCTCAAGATCGTTCTCTCCCCGCCGGGTTCGAAGCCCGGTCCGCCCGGCCCGGCCGCAAAGGGTGCTGTAACCGACTTCTTCAGCTATCTCCCGGGGCCTGTCGGGGAGGGGGGAGGCGGCCGCTACGGGACCGGCGGGACGGGAGGGGGAGGAAGAGGGACGGGCTCCGGCCAAAGGGCCACCATGTCCATCCCCCTCAAAGGCTACGATCTCACGCCCTGGGCCCAAAAAGTCCTGGAGCTCATCGTGAGGAACTGGGACCTTCCGTCCATCGGGAATCTGCCTGACCGGACCCAGGTCAGGATCATCCTGATCATCAGCAAGAGCGGTGACCTCTCCTCCCTGGAGATCGTCGAGGGAACCGCCCTCGACGCCCTGGAGCGGGCGGCCGTGAAAGCCATCCGGGTCAGCCTGCCCTTCCCTGCCCTGCCGGCCGATTTCCCGGGAGATTTTCTCGAGGCCCACGTCGAATTCACCTATCATGATTAGAAGGATTTCCGTCGCCGGCCTTTTTTTCCTGGCCCTCGGTCTGGCCTGGGCGGCCGACTGGAAGGCCGAGCTTCTCTCCTGTCTCGGTCCCCGCCCCGATTATCTGAAGGCCATGAACCTCCTCGCCGGACAGGCCAAAAGCCTGGAGTCCGGAGACCGGCAGACCGCTGAAGCGCTCCTCCCCTACCTCGCCCGCAAGCTCCGGAGGACGGCGGAGGAGCAGGACCTGATCTCGGATTATTATGAGAAATACAAAGACAACGACCCCGAGTTCGGGTTCCTGGATGATTCCACCCACCGTGATTTCCTGGACTTTTGGATGCACTGGAAGTCAAGCTATCCGCTCGTCTCGGGGATGAGCTTCCTTCTCCGTCCCGGGAGCGCGGGGGCGACCCTGCCGGCCGGGATCGAGATCGGGCTCGACCTCCTGAATGACGCTTACTACAAGATCTCCCTAGGACCCTATGTCCTCGAGGGCGGGTTCTGGCCGAGAGGTTTCCACATCGTGACCGTTCCGGTCGAAGACTTGTTCGACCGCTCCGGGACATACGAATTCACGCTGGACCTCAAGTCCGGAGCTCTCGTTTTGAGGAAGCCCATCAGGATCGAAGTCATCGTCTCCTCCGTCGCTCGCCTCGGGCCCCTGCCGCCCGCGATGCCCACCATCGAAGACGGTTCCAAGGCCCGGACGGCCCCCCCCGTTCAGTCGAACCTCGAGGGCGACCTCTCTCTCTATGTCGGCGGCAAGCTCATCATGACCAGCCGGAAGCTCGCCGTCAGAATGCCTCCCATCAATATTCCGATTCCAGGGCCCTCCCTGCCCGGCACCAAGCCCTATCTTCCGCCCCCCAAGACGGACCCCATGGCGAACAGCGTCTCCATCCTGGACGCCCTCGCCCTGACCTACAAGACGCTGAAGGACCTGCTCTCCAAGAAACCTCCGGCGCCCTTGGCCCCGAGCTACCAGAAGGTCACCAGCCTGTCATTCTCCTTCGATCGGGCGATGGGAGACGGCACGCTCTCTGGCGCCCGGGCGGAGGTTCGACTGGACCCGGTCCGGGGCGCGATCCTACGCCGATGAAGGTCCCGGCCGCAGGCCTCAAAAAGAAAAATCTTTGACTTTTCCCGATTTCTTGATATATCCTGCATCAGAAGGATTTTTGGGAATCCGGCCCTGAGGCCCTGCTCACGGACAGACGACGAGGCCTAAGAAGGGAGGCTGATCATGGCAGACAAGGGGATCGAAAGGCGGTTATGCCAGCGTTTCAAAATCCCCGGGGCCACGATCTCCTATCGGAGGGAACGGTTCCTATCGACCCAGGTCGGGTTCGACGAGGAATTCTGCCCAGTCCTCGACATCAGCCGCGGCGGCGTCCGCTTCCTGACTCAGAAGCCTCTGAAGTTCAAGTCCAGGGTTGTTCTCCAGATCTCCATCCCGGGAGAAAGAATCCCCCTTAACCTGAGAGGGCGGGTCCGGTGGTCGTCCTTCAACCCGGGCAAGAGCTATAAGTACCAGGCCGGCGTCCAGTTCAACCCCTACGGTGAAGAGAAAGGTCAAAACTATCCCGGCAACCTGGTGAAGATCATCGCCCTCGAACAGAAGTTCAGCGAGCCGACGAACGGCGAGGGCACCGGCAAGGCCAGCGAGTTCAGCATCTAGCGCGGAGCGCCCTGCTTCGCCGGCCTCTCCCCTTCCACCACCACCTGCGAATAGTCGGCCATTCCGGACAGCATCCGGTTGATGGCCTGGAGCAGGCCGAGCCGGTTCTGCCTCAGCTTCTTCTCCTCCGCCATCACGAGGACGCGGTCGAAGAACGCGTTGAGGACGGGCTGAAGCTTGAAGATGATGCCCTGGGCCCGGACGAAGTCCCCGCAGGCGATCATCGGCGAAGCGTTATGCTCGATAATGGAGAAGGCCGAGAAGAGGTCGCGCTCCTCTTTCTCGACGAACAGGTCGGGATTGAGCTTAGAGACGGGCTGGTCCCGGAGGATGTTGTTGGTCCTCTTGGCCATGAGGATGAAGGGCTCGAACTGCGGGCTGGCCTTGAGGGAATCGAGCGCCCGGACCCGCAGGAGGATGTCCTGGATCTGGTCGATCCCCGGCCCCAGGGCCGCCCCAACGAGGTCGTAGCGGAAGCCCTGCTTTTCCAGGATGAAACGGAGCCGGCCGGTGAAGAATTCGAGAACGTATCGCTTGACGGAGTCCCGTTTCACCGTGAGCCTGTCGCCATAAGCGGTCAGGACCTTGTCGATGAGGAGAGGAAAGGGGAACCGGAACTCCTTGTCGAGGATGACCTTACAGACGCCGTGGGCGTTCCGGCGGAGGCCGAAGGGGTCGCTCGACCCGCTGACCTCGACCCCCACGCCGACGACCCCGACAATGGAGTCCAGCTTGTCGGCGACGGAGAGGATGGCCCCCGAGAGGGACGACGGTGAATCGTCCTCCAGGCCCGCCGGCTGGTAATGCTCGTAGATCGCCTGGTGGACCGCGGCGGGATAACCCTCCTCGCGGGCATAGAGGCCGCCCATTTTTCCTTGCAGGCCCGGGAATTCCTTGACCATTTCCGTCAGGAGGTCGGCCTTGCAGAGCCCGGCCGCTTCCGCGACATCCTTTTTGACCTTGGCCGCCTCGAGCTTGTCGCAGAGGTAGGAACCGATCTTCCTGAGCCTCTGGGCTTTGTCCTCGCAGCTGCCGAGTTTTTCCTGGAAGACGACGCTCCGGAGTCCCGCGGCCCGATCGGCCAGGGAGACCTTGCGGTCCTCGTCCCAGAAGAACCGGGCGTCCTCGAGCCTGGCCTTGAGGACGCGCTCGTTCCCGCTCCGGATGAGGCCCTGGGCGTCCTCCTTGGCGTCGGCGACTCCCAGGAAATGAGGGAGCTGCTTCTCGTCCTTGAGGACGGAGAAGAACTTCTGGTGCTTCCTCATGGCCGTGGACAGGACTTCCATGGGCAGGCTCAGGAAGCTCTCGGGGAAAGCCCCAAAAACGACGAGCGGGTGCTCGACGTTGAGGGTCAGCTCTTCGAGCAGGTCCGGGTCCGGGTAGACTCTGGCCTTGAGCGGGGCCAGCTTTTCCTCGATCTGGGCCAGGATGATCGCTCTCCGCTCCGCGGGGTCCACGATCACCTGGTTCGCGGCGAGCAAATCCTTGTATTCAGCGAAGCTGCCGACCCTGAACTTCTGCGGCGAGAGGATCCTGTGTCCGACGGTCGAATCGACGGCCTTGAAGCCCTCGAAGACGAAGTCCAACGGCTTCCCGTCGAAGAGGCAGAGGAGGTTATGGATGGGACGCGAGAAGCGAAATGGGCTCGCCCCCCAGCGCATCATCTTGGGAAAAGCGAGCGAGCCGAGGATCCGGGGCACGGCTTCGGCCAGGATCTCTCGCGTCGGCGTTCCCGTCGATTTCTTCTTGAAACCGAGGTATTCACCCTTGGGCGTCCTGACCACCTCGAGAGCGCTCTCCGGGATCCCCTGGGATCTGGCGAAGCCCCTGGCCGCCTGGGTGAAGGCGCCGTCGGGCCCGATGCCCACGGATTTGGGCGGGCCGGTCACAACGGCCTCGCGGTCTTCCTGTCCGGCGGCGAAATCGCCGACGACGATGAGGCGCCGGGGGGTGGCCAGGGTTTTGAGGCCGGCGACCCCGACCCGGGCCGCTTCGAGCTCCTGCCGGAACCGTGCCTCGAGCTGTTCCAGGGCCGACCGGATATGGGAAGCCGGGAGCTCTTCGGTCAGCACCTCCAGGAGGAATTCCATTAGGCCTCCTCCTTCCCCGCGGTGAACCTCCGGGCGATCCCATTCACGAGGGCCCGGATCTCGGCGATCATCTTGACCCGCTCGGTGACGCTGATCGCCCGCCTCGAGTCGAGGAGGTTGAAATTGTGCGAGCACTTCAGGCACATGTCGTAGGCCGGGAGGAGCAGCCCCTTTTCGATCAGGCGGGCCGCCTCCTTCGCCGAGGCCTGGAAAGCGCGACGGAGTGTCTCGACATCGGCCGCGTTGAAATTATACTCGGAGAACTCCCGCTCCTCGCGATGGCGAAGGTCGCGGTAGGTGACATCGGATGACCAGTCGAGGTCGTAAATATCGTCTTTTTGCTCGAGGAACATCTCGAGCCGCTCGAGGCCGTAGGTGATCTCGACTGGGACGGGCGAAAGCTCGATCCCGCCGCACTGCTGGAAATAAGTGAACTGGGTGATCTCCAGCCCGTCGAGGAGGACCTGCCAGCCGACGCCCCAGGCGCCGATGGTCGGAGATTCCCAGTTGTCCTCGTCGAAGCGGAGATCGTGGTCCGAGAGGGCGATCCCCAGCGACGCGAGGCTTCGGACATAAATGTCCTGGATGTCGTCCGGCGAGGGCTTCATGATGACCTGATACTGGAAATGCTTCTGGACCCGGTTGGGGTTCTCCCCGTACCGGCCGTCCGTCGGGCGCCGGGAGGGCTGGACGTAGCCGACCTTCCAGGGCCGGCGGTCCAGGACCCGGAAGAAGGTGTCCGGGGTCATGGTCCCGGCGCCCACCTCGAGGTCATAGGTCTGGGCGAGGTAACAGCCCTGGGCGGCCCAGAACCTGTGCAGGCTGAGGATCAGGTCTTGGACCGACATCTAGGGCTTCTTTTCCCACCTGAGGACCGGGTTCTTGGCCGCCGCCACCTCGTCCAGCCTCCGGACATAAGTGACGTGGGGAGCCGATTTCAATATCTCCGGGTTCTCTTTGGCCTCCCGGGCGATCGACTTCATGGCCGCGATGAAGAGGTCCAGGTCACGCTTGCTCTCAGTCTCCGTCGGCTCGATCATCAGGGCGCCGTGGACGATGAGCGGGAAGGACATCGTCGGCGGGTGGAGGCCGTGGTCGATTAGCCGCTTGGCGATATCGAGATTCGTGATGCCGAACTCCTTCTGGAACTTGTCCGAGAAGACGCACTCGTGCATGGAGGAGGCCGTGTATTTCAGGTGATACACGCCCTCCAGGCTTTTCCGGATGTAGTTAGCGTTGAGCACGGCGTATTCGGCGATCTCGCGGATCCCCTTGGGGCCGAGGCTCAGGATGTAGCACAGGGCCCGGACGATGACCGAGAAATTGCCGTAGAAGCTGCGGACGCGCCCGATCGTCTTGGGCCGGTCGAAGGCGAACGAATAGCGGCCTCCCTTCTCCTCTATCACGGGCACCGGGAGATAGGCCGCGAGCTCCTTCTTGACACCGACGGGGCCGGAGCCGGGCCCGCCGCCGCCGTGGGGGGTCGAGAACGTCTTGTGGAGGTTGATATGGATGACATCGACCCCCATGTCGCCGGGCCGGACGATCCCGGTCAGGGCGTTCATGTTGGCCCCGTCCATGTAGATGAGGCCACCTTTGGCGTGGACGATCCCGGCGATCCGGCGGATGTCGCTCTCGAAGACGCCGAGGGTGTTGGGGTTGGTCACCATGAGCGCGGCCACGTCCTCGGTCATCTCTTTCTCGAGGCCGGCGACGTCGATCATCCCGTCCTCGTTCGACTTGATCTCCTTGACCATGTACCCGCAGATGTGGGCCGAAGAGGGATTCGTGCCGTGAGCCGAATCCGGTATGAGGACGTATTTCCGCGGGTTGCCCCGGTCTTCGAGGGCGGCCCGGATGATCATCATCCCCGTGAGCTCGCCGTGGGCCCCCGCCGCGGGCTGGAGCGTGAAGGCGTCCATGCCGACGATGTCGCAGAGGAAGCCCTCGACCCGCTTGAGGATCTCCAGGTTGCCCTGAACGAGCTCTTCCGGGGCGTTGGGATGGGAAGCGGCGAGCGGAGGCAGGCCCGAGAGCCTGTCGTTGATCTTGGGGTTGTATTTCATCGTGCAGGACCCGAGCGGATAAAGGCCCAGGTCCACGCAATAGTTTTTCTGGGAAAGGCGGGTGAAATGCCGGGTGACCTCCGGCTCCGAAACCTCGGGAAAGCCGTCGATCGTCCGCCGGAGCGGAACGTCGCGGAGAAGGTCCTTTGTCTCCGGGACGTCGAGGGACGGGAGAAGGTCGGACCTCTTGCCGGGGGCGCTGAGCTCGAAGATAAGGGGTTCGCGGATCTCCTTGATCATGATAGCGCCTCCTTGACGGCCCGGCCGAGCCGGTCGATGTCGTCCTTCCGCTTGAGCTCCGTGACAGTGACAAGAGCGCAATCCTTGAGCTCTCCATAAGCCCCTTCGAGACCGAGGCCGCCGAGGATCCCCTTTTCCCGGAGGGCGGCGTCAACCTTGACCCAGGGCTTGGGGAACTCGAGGACGAACTCGTTGAAGACGGGGCCGCTGAATTTCCTCCGGACTCCGGGCAGGGCCGTGAGCGCGTCGAGGGCATAGGCGGCCTTCTGGGCGTTCTGCCAGGCCATCTCTCTCAAGCCGTCCTTGCCCAGGCTTTCGAGGAAGATCGTGGCCCGAAGGGCACAGAGGGCCTGGTTCGTGCAGATGTTGGAGGTGGCCCGCTCCCGACGGATGTGCTGCTCACGGGTGGCCAGGGTCAGGACGAAGCCCCGGAGGCCGTCGACATCCGTCGTCTGGCCCGTGATCCGGCCCGGGAGCTGGCGGACATACTCTTTCCGGCAGGCCATGAAGCCGAGATACGGACCGCCGAAGCTCAGCGGGATCCCGAAGGACTGGCCCTCGCCGGTCACGATGTCCGCCCCGAGAACCCCCGGGGCCTCCAGCAGTCCCATGGACAGGGCCTCGGCCACCACGGCGACAGACATGGCCTTGCGGGCGTGTGCGATCTCAGACAGGGCCTGGATGTCCTCGACGATGCCGAAGAAATTCGGCGATTGGTAAACGACGCCGCAGACCTGGTCGTCCATCCGCTTCGAGAGCGCCGCGGCGTCGACCCGTCCGTCCCGGCCGCTGGGGATCTCGAGGACCTCGAGACCCAGGTTTTTGATGTAGGTCCGGATGACCTCCCGGTATTGAGGATGGAGCGTCCGGGCGACCAGGACCTTGGACCGTCCGGTCACCCGGTGGGCCATCAGGACGGCCTCAGCGGCGCCCGTCGCCCCCTCATAAAGGGAGTCGTTGGCGATGTCGAGTCCGGTGAGCTGACAGATAAGCGTCTGGAACTCGAAGATGACCTGGAGGGTCCCCTGGCTGACCTCGGGCTGGTAGGGCGTGTACGGGGTGACGAACTCGCCCCGCGAGCTCAGGTAGTCGACGACCGTCGGGACGAAATGCTCGTAGGCCCCCCCGCCGAGGAAGGACAGGTAGCGCGAATAGGAATTCCGGCGTCCGACCTCTTCGACTGTCCGAACGAGCTCCATTTCCGCAAGCGGGCCGGGCAGGTCCAGGTCCTTCTTAAGCCGGACGTCCTTCGGGATGCAGCCGAACAGCTCCTCCGTCGAGCGGATGCCGACGGCGGCCAGCATCTCTTTTTTGTCTTTGTCGCTGAGAGAGAGATAACTCATGAACTCAACCTCTTGTCATTTTTCCGGAAGGGAAGGTCAGGCTTCCAGCCCCTCCAGGAATTTCTCATAGTCGGAGACCTTCATCAGGCCCTGAAGTTCTTTCCTGTCCTTGATCTTCAGGCGGACGATCCAGCCCGTGCCGTGCGGGTCCTTGTTGAGAAGGTCGGCCGTCTGGGACAGGCCGTCGTTGACGGCCACGATTTTGCCAGCGACCGGGGAATAGACGTCGGACACCGACTTCACCGATTCCACGACGCCGATCGATTGATGGGCGGCGAGCTCGGCCCCCACCTGGGGAAGCTCGACGAAGATGATGTCGCCGAGCTGGTGCTGGGCGAAATCCGTGATGCCGACCACGCCCTCATCGCCTTCGACTTTGATCCATTCGTGGTCTTTTGTGTAGTAGAAATCGCTGGGATACATCGAAACCTCCTCTTTGATCTCAGGCGGCGGGCCCGCGGCCCGCGTGCGCTGTCCGTTTATTTCTTGTCGGCCCTCTTGTAGAAAGGCGTGGGGACGATTTTCGCTCTCGTCATTTTATCCCTGATGCCAACTTCGAATTCCGTGCCGATGGCCGTGGCCCCGATCGGAAGATAGACCAGGCCGATGGGCTTTTTCAGGAAGGGCGCAAAAGTCCCCGAGCAGACCTCCGAGACTTTCTGCCCGCCGACGTAAGCCGGGTAATGGGGGCGGGCGATGCCCCTGTCGATGAGCTCGAAGCCGACGAGCTTCCTCTTGAGGCCCTCGGCCAGCTGTCTTTCGATGACGGGCTTGCCTAGGAAATCGCCCTTCTGGAGCTTGACGATCCATTTGAGGTCGGCCTCGAGGACCGTCGTCTTGTCGGAAATGTCGTTGCCATAGAGCATGAGCTTGGACTCGAGCCGCAGAGTGTCGCGCGCTCCAAGCCCGATCGGCAGCAGGCCGAGGGGGCTGCCCTTCTCGACGATCGAAGTCCAGACGACGCCGAGATTGGGGTCCGTTGAGTAGATCTCGAAACCATCCTCACCAGTGTAGCCCGTCCGCGAGACGAGGCAGGCGATACCCGCCACCTTCCCCTTGGCCCACCAGAACGACTTCATGGCGCTCAGGTTGACGTTGGTCAGGGGCTGGAGGATCTTCTCCGCCAGCGGCCCCTGGAGGGCGACCTGGGAATAGGCGTCGCTCTGGTTTTCAACCTGGACCTCGAATCTCTTGGTGCGGCCGGCGATCCAGGCGAAATCCTTGTCCACGTTGGCCGCGTTGACAACGAGGAAATAGGTTCGGGGGTCGATGCAGTAGACGAGCATGTCGTCGACGAACGTCGATTCCGGGGTCATGAGCGCCGTGTACTGGACCTGGCCCGGAAGAAGCCGGGCCGCGTCGTTCGGAGTCAGCCACTGGACATAGGCCAAGGCGTCCTTGCCGGTGACCATCACCTCGCCCATATGGCTGACGTCGAAGAGCCCGGCCCGCGTCCGGACGGCCATGTGCTCGTCGATGATGCCCTTGTACTCGATGGGCATCTCCCACCCGACGAATTCGACCATCTTGGCGCCGAGTTTCTTATGAAGCTCATTGAAGCGGGTCTTTTTCATGGAGCCATCCTTTCTCGAAAGAACATCAAAATTATCATATTCCGCCGCCTCGTTCAAGTGCCTGATCTCGTCCACTACATTAGTGACGCGGTGGGCTGAGTATGAGTTTTAAGCCAGGCCTGATAATATTCGGCCGGCGTCAGATAATCAAGCGATTGATGGGGCCGGATATGGTTATAGGT
>JBEKXF010000046.1:0-16562 GCA_049512315.1 Candidatus Aminicenantales bacterium
GAAATATACAATGCGGGACGAAATAAAATAAGATTAACACCAGGAATGAAAATCTGTCACATTGTTTTTCAGGAATGCAAGGGCACAGCAAAATACACTGGGGCTTGGAAAGACCAAGAGCTGTAGGGCCCGGGGGGTACTTAGCAATTCTATGTCCCTGCAAAATATTTGACCTCATCCCTAAAAAATGGAAAAACCAGGGGGCAAGTCTAGAAGTTTGAAAATCTCAATTTAGAGCAAGCGCATTGAGTGGGAGCGGGTGACAAAGAGGCATAACTCTGAAATGCAACGATAGCTTTTTATTTCTTGAACTCTTGGACGAATCGTCATAACATAACTCCGAGGGGGATAAAACATCTTCCTATCATCTAAGACGCGGGGGTCCAAGATATGGGCAAAAAAGGCATGGACTTTTTTAAGTCTTATGGTTTTCATATCGATCGTCGCTTACTCGGGCTCTATCAATAACTCAGGATCGTGGGCAGAGAATAAGTTCCAAGTTCGAGTAGCCAATTTCGGGTTTCACAGGGGCATTTGTTGTCTCGGCAATATCTCGCGGCGTTTCTCCCTTATGTTTGAGGGCGTGGGACAATATGCAAACAACAGCTTGAGCAAGTGGATTCGTCAGCATCCCAGCGATATTTTCTGGTCCACTTTTGAAGAAGACGCCAAACTCTATTGCTATGATATTTTATATTCGAGAGGCTATTTGCCGCCTCCAGAAGGCCTGGAAAATAGCCCGCTCGGACGCATCATCAGATATGGGAAGGGACAAGTCTCGGGGTCCAGGAGCATCATCTGTCTGGTCGGGTTGATTGTTAGATTTTAGCTTCTTTCTCATATTTAAAATGTCTGCCAGATACCGACAATGGAGCCTCACCCCAAAACTGGTCCGGCCAAGAGTAGGGTTTTCTGGGTCTGGGGACCTCGTCCCATAAAAATGGTCCAATCATAATGTGAGTTTCTTAGCCCATGAACCTCCAACGAAAATCTCAGGAATTCCCAGATCCAACACGACAAAAAGTCGACACCCCTTCAAAAATCCACAGACCGGTCCAGGCGCATTTATGACGAGCCAACAGGGGAAAAACGCGAGAGCCAGCGAGAGGAATTGAACCTCCGACCTACTGATTACGAATCAGTTGCTCTACCGACTGAGCTACGCTGGCTTTAAGGGACCGGTCAAAGTATATAGAAATTAAACGATTTGGCCCGGGCTGTCAAGGCGGGCCGCGCCTCAAAAAAAGGCCCGAGCCCCCGACCGAGGACCCGGGCCCCATTTCGATGAAAGCGCAGAAACCTATTCTTACTTCTTCTTATTTCAGTTCAAAGCGGAGAGTTACGGTGAATACGACGTCGCGCGGCCGTCCGTTGATGACCATCGGTTCGTAGATCCACTGACGCACGGCTTCGACAGCGGACTCGTCGAGCAGAGGGATGGACCGCAGGACCTTAACCCCCACGACGTGCCCGTAGATGTCCGTAGTCGCTTCAAGGATGACAGTCCCTTGGACATGCGCCATGCGGGCGATTTCGGGGTAGACCGGATCCAGACGCTTGACGAGCCGCGGCATCCGCACCTCTCCGGCCGCCCGGACGGGAGCCGCTTCATCGCCGACGATCCGGAGGAGAGCATCGCTCAGCAGGTTCTTGGGATACCCGCCCGCCGCGCCGTAATCGACGCCGCCCTCGACGCCATCCTCCGCTCCCCCCCAATCGAACGGCTCTTCGGTGATCGTGTTCGGAATGGTCACGGGCGCCACAAGAAACGCCGCGGCTCCGGTCCCGACCGCAGGGACCGGCTTAATCCGCGTTCTGGACGCCGCGGGACGACCCTTCGCCCGGGGGAGGCGGGGGCGGCGGGGCCGGAGGCGCGGGCGCTAGGAAAACGCCCATTAACTCAATTCGAGGAAGGTCTCCGCTCCGGACAAGCGGGATGGCCACGAGGAGAAGGGCGAGGAGCCCGTGCGCCAGGACCGAGAGCGGCAAGAACGCTACCCTCACCCTTGCCTTCTTTTCCGGTACGTACAGAGCGTCTTTGAACATGCTAGCCTCCTTTCGCCTGGGTTCCCGAAGCTTTCGCTTCCACCCTTCATACAACCCGCCCCGCCGAATATTCCCTCTAGGCAAATGGGGGCGAATCGAATACAATAGCACTCTGTTTCAGCCGCACGGTTGAAGCCGCTATTCCGCATGCGCCGCGAGTACCAAGAACAATGAGCATGATCATCAAGAAGCTCGAGCTGCAGGGATTCAAGTCTTTCGCCGAAAGGACCAAGATCGTTTTCCACCCAGGTATCACGGCCATCGTCGGCCCCAACGGCACCGGCAAGAGCAATCTCGTTGACGCGATGCTCTGGGTTTTGGGCGGCCACCGCCAGAAGACGGTCCGCTGCGACCGGACAGAGGACGTCATCTTCAACGGCAACGCCAAAAAGCCGCCGCTCAGCATGGCCGACGCCATCCTGACCCTGGGGAGCGAAGAAGAGGAGCTCGCCGTCTCCCACCGCGTCTTCCGGTCCGGCGAGAGCGAATACCGGATGAACGGCAAGACCGTCCGTCTCAAGGACATCACGGACGAGCTCTGGAAGCACGCCATCGGCGAGAAGGAATACTTCGTCATCGAACAGGGATCCATCGGCAACTTCGTCACCTCCAAGCCGACCGAGAAGCGGGCCCTCATCGAAGAGGCGGCCGGGACGGCCTACTACAAGGACAAAAAGAAGCAAGCTCAAAGCAAGCTCGAATCGACCGGGCAGAACCTCGTCCGGCTGGAGGACATCATCCTGGAGGTCGAAAAAGCCAAGAATTCCCTCCAGCGCCAGGCCCAGGCCGCCAACCGCTACCGACGGCTCCGCGAGCGCATCCGGGAGCTCACGTCCCATCACTATCAGAGGAAATTCGCCCAGTTGGAGCGGACCCAGAAGGAGGCCGCTGGCCTCTACTCCGACTCCCTTTCCAGGGAACAGGCCATCACGGCCCGGATCCGGAGCGAAGAGAAAGGCATCGCCGGGAAGCGCCAGGAGCTCTGGGAGCTCGAAAAGTCGCTCAAAGAGAACCAAGAGAGTGTCTACGGATTGAAGTCCCATATCGCCCGGGCCGAGGGCGATATCGAGCGCGAATCCAAGCGGGTCGAATTCTTCGAGGAAAAAAAGAAACGGTCGGAATCCGACCGGAACGAGCTCCTGGAAGACGTCCTGCTCCTTGCTCAGGAGCTCGAAGAAACGCGGGGCCGGCTGGATTCTCTCGCGGGGGAGCTCGGGACGAGCCGGGTCGAGGCCGACCGGTCGGCGGAGCTCCTCGAACAGGCGCGCGGCGAAAAGTCCCTGGCGGAAAAGGAGATCGAAGCCCTCCGCGAAGCTTATCTCCGGGCCCTCGAGGACACGACCGAAACGAAAAACGAGAGCGTCAGGACCGAAAAAGAGCTCGAGCTCCTGGCCCGCCAGGAGGAGAAGCTGGCCGCCCAGCTCGACGAGCACGCCCGCGAGCTCGATGAAAACGTCTCCCGGACGGTCGATCTCGAAAAAGAGATCTCCGGCCACCTCGCCCTCAAGGACTCCGCGGCGCAGAAGAAGGAAAACCTCAGGGCGGCCTTGGACGCGGCCCGGACATCGCTCGCCGGGACCCAGACCGAGCTCGACGCCTGGAAGACCAGGCGTGACGAAACCGTCTACCACCTCCAGGCGCTCAGGAAGATCGAGAAGAAGGAGCGCGGCGAGGTCAGGACGGATGAGATCCCCGGGGCCCTGGGCATCCTGGCCGACCTCATCCGGACGAGCCCCGAGGACGCGCCGCTTTTTGATGTCTTCTGGAGAGAGGAAGCCGGGTCGAGGGTCGTCCCGGCCGAAGAATTCCTGAAGGGTGCTCCCGAAGGGCTCAGAGGGACGTACCTTCTCATTCCGGTCAAAGACAAGCCCGCCGTCAGCGGTGACGTTTTGGGCCGGCCGGAAGTCATCGGTCTTCTCAAAAGCCGGCTCGAGCCGCATGACCGGATCAGGGAGAGCCTGGCCCGGCTTGAGGACGCCGTCATCGTCCGGGCGATCGGTGACGCCGTCCGGATCTGGCTCGACCACCCGGAGCTCAATTTCCTGACTCCCTCGGGTGACCTCCTCCTCTCCTCCGGGCTCCTCAAGCTCGGGGATAGGTCCGGAGGGATGATCGCCCTGGCTGCGGAGATCAGGAAGCTTGAGGAAGACGTCGCCCGGGCCGAAGCCGGGATGGCCCCCCTCCTATCCAGGCTCGAGGCGATGACCGGAGAAAAGGCCGGGATCGAGCGGGACCTCGAGAACGAAAGGGAGCTCCACGGCCTCGCCGAAAGGGCCCTCGAGGACAGGCAGAAAGAGCACAAGTTCAGCCGGACCGAAGGCGAAAGGATCCGGGCGTCCCGGGACGTCCTGGGCAGGGAGCTCGAGCTGCTGCGCGCCGAAAAAGAGAAGCTCGGACGGACTTTCGGCGAGCTCGGCGATAAGGTCCTCGCCCGGGAGGCGGAAGCCCGCGCCCTCAAGGAGAGGATCGATGAAAAAGAGCGTGCCCTGGCCGGGAGCCTGGAAAAGGTCTCGGCGACCGAGCGACGCTACTTCGAGACCAAGGCCGGCCTCGACCTTCTCCAGGAAAAGATGAGCGGCCTGGCGGGCCAGATCCAGGGTACCGACAAGCGCAAGGAGGCGGCCGGGGCCAAGATCAGCCTCCTCGAAGAGGATGCCCGACGCAGCGACGACGATAAGGTCCGGCTCAAAGACGATATTCAGGCGCTCCGCGAGAAGGCCAAGGCGCTCGCCGCAGAACAGTCCGCGGCCGAAAGCGCCCTGTCGGGGGCCGAGGCCGGGCTCCAGAACGTCCGGAGGGAGCTCGAAGAGCTGGAGGCCGCGGTCCGGAAAACCCGGGAGGATGAGGAGTCGGCCAAGGACGAGCGCGTCAAGCACGAGATCCGCAAGGCCGAGGTCGAGCGAGACCTGGTCAACCTCGACGAGATGTGCTGGCAGGAGCTCAAGAAGACCCTGGCCGAACTCAGGGCGGACGCCGAGGCCGGAAAGCAGATCCCGGCCGCTCTCGTCGCGACGGACGAGGCGGAGATCGAAGAGCTCGACGAGGCCGGAGACGAGGAGGCCGAGGAAGTCCCGGCCGAGGCCGCGGAGAAGGCCGAGACGTCCGGGGCCCAACCGGAAGCTGCGAGGCCCCGCCGGACCGCGAGAAAATGGCAGCCGGTCGCCGGGATGGCCGACGACGAGGTCGAGAAAGAGCTCGAGGAAGCGAGGGAGAGCCTCAACCGCTACAAGGCCGTCAACCTGATGGCCGAGGAGGAATACCTCGAGCAGAAGAAGCGCTACGAATTCCTCGTCCAGCAGCGCCAGGACCTCCGGGACTCGATCCGGGCCACGGAAGAGGCCATCCTCAAGATCGACGAGGAGAGCAAGGTCCAGTTCCTCAAGGCCCTCGAAGAGGTCAACAAGAACTTCCAGGAGATCTTCACGGCCCTGTTCAAGGGCGGGAACGCCGAGGTCAAGCTCCTCGAACCGGAGAACCCGCTCGAGAGCGGGGTCGAGATCGTGGCCCAACCGCCGGGAAAAAGGGTCCAGAACCTGAGCCTCCTCTCGGGCGGCGAGAAGTCTCTGACCAGCCTGGCCTTCCTCTTTGCCCTTTTCCGCTACCGGCCGTCCCCGTTCTGCTTCCTGGACGAGGTGGACGCGGCCCTGGACGACGTCAATCTGAGCCGCTTCCTCGACCTCCTGAAGAAGATCAAGCACCAGACGCAGTTCGTCCTCATCACCCACAACTACAAGACGATGGAAGTGGCCGACTACATCTACGGCACGACGATGTCGGAGCCCAACATGACCAAGCTGCTGTCCGTGAAGCTCGAAAAGAAGGGCGGCGGCGAGGCAGCGAATAATCGGCCGTAAAGCGAGCGCCACCGGATGAGCGGCAGACGCCGCCCGCCCGAAGCGCCGAAGCTGAATGGAGGGTGTGATGTCGTTCTACCTCTGGATCATCCTGGCCTATCTCCTGGCCCTCACGGCCTTGAACTTCATCCGTTCCCGGCGCATCAAGAGCCAGGAGCAGTTCATGGTCGCCGGAAGGAGCCTCAAGTGGCAGGTCATGGTCTTTACCCTGATCTGCACCTGGATCGGCTCCGGCACGTTCATCAGCGGCGCCGAATTCGCCTCGAAGGCCGGGTTCTCGGCCCTTTGGCTGGCCGCCGGCGCCTGGGTGGGGATCATCCTCATCTACTTCCTGGCCGCCAAGATCCATACCTTCGGGCAATACACGGTCGGCGACGTCCTCGAGGTCCGCTACGGGCCGGCCGCCCGCCTTTTCGGGGCCATCGCCCTGATCCTGTCCTTCGTGTCCATCGTCTCCTACCAGTTCGTGGCGGGCGGGTTCATCCTGAACGTCATCACGGACGGCAGGATCTCCGAGTCGACGGGGACGCTCATCGCCGCCGCCTTCGTCATCCTCTTCACGACCCTGGGCGGCATGGTCGCCATCGCCTACACGGACCTACCGAACGGCATAATCATCGTCCTGGCCTGCCTCCTGGCCGTGCCGTTCGTCGTCACGGCCGCGGGTGGCCTGCCGTCGGCCCAGGCGGCTCTTCCCCACGGCTACTTTACCGTCGTCAACAGTCAGTTCGGCGCCCACCCCTGGCTCAAGGCCATCGGCTATTTCCTCTCGACGATGTTCCTCCTCCTGGGCGTCCAGAGCATGTACCAGAAGTTTTATAGCGCCAAGTCCGCCAAGGACGCCAAGAAGGCCGTCGCCTGGTGGACCGTCGGGACGATCGTCGTCGAGACGATCGTCGTCGTCATCGCCGTCTTCGCTTTCAGCAAGCTCAAGGGCCAGATCGACCTGAGCGTGCCCAAGGCGGGAGGCAAGGTCGTCCTGATGGCGGCCCGCCAGCTCGTCCCCGCCCCGGTGGGCGTCCTCCTTCTCGGCGCGGCCTGTGCGGTCGTCATCTCGACGGGGATGAACTACCTCCTCTCCCCCTCCACGACCCTCATGCGGGACATCTACCAACGATTCCTGAAGAAGAACGCCGACCCAAAGAAGATGGTCGCTCTGCAGAAGGTCCTGGTCGTCGTCATCGGCGTCCT
Organism: Candidatus Aminicenantales bacterium; assembly: GCA_049512315.1. Lineage (GTDB taxonomy): Bacteria > Acidobacteriota > Aminicenantia > Aminicenantales > Saccharicenantaceae > DATKJS01. The sequence continues at coordinate 7,092 of JBEKXF010000046.1, forward strand.
GGCTTTCCTGCTCGCGACCCAGCTCAAGAGCGTCCTCGAGATGAGCTTCTTCGCCTACACGATCTACGGCGTCGCCATCACCCCGGCGCTCATCGCGGCCCTGGCCTGGAAGCGGGCCACGAAGGCGGGCGGGCTGGCCTCGATCATCACCGGGACCGTCGTCTGCCTCGGCTTCTTCATCCTGTCCAAGATCCTGCCGGCCGCCCAGGTGCCCGACGGTGATCCGTGGGGGATCCCGCTGATCTATCCGGCGTTGATCGCCTCGCTCGGCGCCCTCGTCATCGTCAGCCTCCTGACCCCGAAGCCCAAGCCTGAGGAGTTGGAAACGTTTTTCCCGAAAAAATGAAGCCCGGCGTCGTTTTTGACCACTGTTTCGCCGATCACGCCATGGGGCCCGGCCATGTCGAAAGCCCCGAGCGCGTCCGGGTCCTGAACCGGATGCTCGAGGAGGAGGCCCCGGGCCGATACCTCAGGATCGAGCCCCGCCCGGCGACCGATGCCGAGCTGGGCTGGGTCCACGAGCGGGCATACATCGATTTTCTGCGGTCGACGGCGGGCCGGGACGAGGTCTTCCTCGACGCGGACACTTCGGCGGGGCCGAGAACTTTTGAAACGGCCCTCCTCGCGGCCGGGGGGTTCCTCCGGGCGATTGACGCCGTCATGGAGGGCCGGGTGGGGAGCGCCTTCGCCTTGGTCCGGCCGCCCGGCCACCACGCCGAGGCGTCGCGGGCGATGGGCTTCTGTTTTTTCAACAACGTCGCCGTCGGAGCGGAATATCTCATCCGCCGGCATGGCCTTCGGCGCATCCTCATCGTCGACTGGGACCTCCATCACGGCAACGGCACGCAGCACGCGTTCTATTCGCGCCGCGACGTCCTTTATTTCTCGACCCACCAGGTCCCCCTCTTTCCGGGGACCGGCGCCGTTCGCGAAACCGGCGACGGGCCGGGCATAGGCTACAACTTGAACGTGCCCCTGACGGCCGGCAAAGGGGATGCCGATTTCCTCCGTGTTTTCCGGAAGATCCTCGGGCCCGTCTCGGCCCAATTCAGGCCGGAGTTCATCCTGGTGAGCGCTGGATTTGACATCTGCGCCGGCGACCCGCTGGGCGGAATGGCCGTCAGCCGGGAGGGGTTCGGCCTGCTCACGGATGCCCTCTCGGGCCTGGCCGCCGAGTCCTCCGCAGGGAGGATCGCGTTCGTCCTCGAAGGCGGCTACGACCTCCCGGCTCTCCGGAACGGGGTCCGGGAGGTCCTGGACAGGCTCTCCCGGCCGGCCGCCCTCCTCCCCGACCCGGCCGTATCCGAGGAAACCCGGCGGGAGCTCGAACCGTGCTTCCAGGTCTTCCGCAGCTACTGGGATCTCTGACAGTCGCGTCTTCTCGCGCATCTATGGCGTCCCACTCCGGGGTGGCTTCTAATAGTCCGACGGATTGTCCTCTCGGGAGAAAAACGTCCTTTTTATAGGACAAGAATAGGAAAAGAACAGTCTTTTTCTCGGGGGAAACGTTGGCACAGTTCTTGCTTATATTTAAAAGTTGTAAAGGAGAGCAATCATGAGAAGAGCATTGGTTCTTATCGCCGCTCTTACCCTTATCATCTCGGCGGGCTGGTCCCAGGAGCCTCAGCAGGCCCCTGATCAGGCCCAACAGGCCCAAAAGGCCCAGCCGCCCCAGCAGCCGCAAGAAACAAAATACACGAATGATTCTGTCGCCCGGATGAGCTATGTCGAAGGGAAAACATTCATCCAGCGGGCGTCCGACAACGGGTACGAGGAAGGCCTCCTGAACACGCCCGTCAGCGAGGGCGACCGCCTCGGCACGGCCGAGGGTCGGATGGAGGTCCATTTCGGGCGGGGCAATTACGTCCGGCTCGACAACGACACCAAGCTCGACATCCTGAACCTGCCCAAGAAGGGCGACGACATCGCCCGCATGCGCGTCTGGTCGGGCAGCATCTACCTCGTCGTAGGGAATCTCGCCAAGGAAAAGGGCATCGAGGTCCACACCGCCGATTCTTCCTTCTACATCCTCGATAAGGGGATCTACCGGGTCAACGTCCGGGAGAACAGGGACACGGAAATCCTCGTCTTCCGCGGCCTGATCGAGGCGGCGGGAGAAGGCGGCTCGACCCTGGTCAAGGCCGACCAGAGGCTCGAGGTCACGGAGGGCCGGTTCTCCGGCAAGCCCTCCTCGTTCATGGCCGTCGCCGATGACGAATTCGACCGCTTCAACGAGTCGCGGAATTCCCAGGTCGGGCAGCAGTTCGCCAAGGGCAAAAGGAATCTGCCGTCCGAGCTCGAGGACTACGAGTCTGAGCTCGACCAAAACGGCGAATGGAGTTACCTCGCCCCCTACGGCAACGTCTGGGTCCCTTCGGGGATCGACGCGGACTGGCGGCCCTACTGGAACGGGCGTTGGAGCTGGTTGGGCGTGAGCGGCTGGACCTGGCTCCCCTACGATTCCTGGGGCTGGGCGACCTTCCATTACGGCCGCTGGCACTGGGGCCTGGACCTGGGCTGGTACTGGATCCCGATGAACATGTGGGGCCCGGGCTGGGTCGACTGGTGGTGGGATGACTTCTATTTCGGCTGGGCTCCCATGAGCTATTGGGGCTACCCGGGGATTCTCCTCGGCAACAACTTCTACGGCGGGTATTACGGCCAGTATTATCCCCGTGGATCGCGGGCCCTGACCGTCATTCGCCGGGACCAGCTCAAGGCCGGCAACATTTCGCGCGTGGCGTTGCGGGACACGGGCACCCTCCAGGGCTTGTCGAAGATGAGCCTGTCGAACAGGACCTTGAATTTGCGGCCGACGGGGACCAAGATCTCCGTCCAGCCGCTCAACGGCAACCGGGTCATGCTCCGGAAGGACGCGGGCTCGGGCGGCCTGGTTCAGGACCGCGGCACCGGCCGCGACTCGATCGGCCGGCCGGCGGGCCAGGGAACGGGCTCGACATCCGTCAAGCGGGAAGGCAATGCCCAGGGCAAGTCTTCGGGCTCCCCGAGCGTCAAGAAGGGCAGCTCGGAGAAGTCGGCGCCGGCCAAGTCGTCGGGTTCTTCCGGCAGCTCCAGCTCCGGGGCCCGCAGGATCAGGAAAAAGGACGGCTATCCGTCTTCGTCCATCATGTCCGGCGACTTCCGGAGCTCCTCTCCCGGAGCTTCCGGCTCGGTGGCGAGGAGCGCGGAGCCGAGGACCATCCGGACTTATCCGTCTTCGCCGACGATCAGCCGGCCGGCCGGCTACGGAGACGGCGGCGTCTGGAGGTCCAGGTCCTACCTGGGCCGGATCACGGGCGGACCGTCGTACGGAAGGAGTTACGGCTATGGCCCGTCGGTGCGATCGGGAAGCTCATCGTCGGGTAAGGTCTCATCGGGCCGGGTTTCCTCCGGGAAGACGAGCGTTTCCCGAGGTTCGAGCTCGGGCTGGCGGGGAAGCTCCGGTTCGCATTCGAGCGGAGGCGGATCTCGAAAAAGGTAACTGACCCCTTTCCCATACGGGGGCGTCTCTTTCGGCTGAGCCGGTTCGAAAGGGACGCTCCCTTTTTTTATCAGTGCTCTTCGCTGGCCTTTTGCGCGGAATAGTAGTCCAGGCACCTGAGGTGGTCGGCGTTCGTGCAGTAGCGGTTGGGAAGGAGCTCGGGAACATCGAAGAAGACCTCGCGGAACGGATAGAGACACGTCGGAGTCGCCAGAAGGCCCGTCTTCCGGTCGATCTCCACGAAAACGAGATTCGGGGGGACCTCGAAATCCTCGGGCACGGCCCCGGCGCCGGCGGCGGCCGCCTTTTTTCTGTCCGCGATCACCCGGCCGAAAAAGTCCTGCCAGATCGGCAGGGCGGCGGCGGCTCCCGTCTGCCTTTCGCCGAGCGAGACCTGCTTGTCGTTCCCGACCCAGACGCCGGCGCAGAGGGTCGGAGAAAAGCCGATGAACCAGGCGTCGGAGTACTTATCCGTCGTGCCGGTCTTCCCGGCCAGGGGCCAGCTCAGAACGCTGGCCGCGGCGCCCGTCCCTTCACTGACGACGCCCTGCATGAGGTAGGTCATGACGTAGGCCGTCTGGGGCGAGAGGACCTCATCGGATTCGGGCCTGGTCTCCTCGAGGACGTTGCCATCCTTGTCCTCGATCCGGGAGATGAAGTAGGGCTTGAAGCGGACGCCCTTGTCGGGGAAAACGGAATAGCCGGAGACGAGCTCGGCCAGGGTGACCTCGAACGCCCCCAGGCTCAGGGCGAGATAAGGATAGAGCGGAGATGTGATCCCGAACCTCCGGCAGTAGTCGACCCCGACCTGCGGGGAGATGTAATCGAGGAGCCTGGCCGTGACGACGTTCCGCGATTCCTCGAGGCCGATCCGGAGGGTCACGGCCCCCTTGTACTGGCGGTCATAATTCCTGGGGGACCAGGGCTCGCCGTTCCAGCGGTCGATGAAGGTCGTGGGTTCATCGACGATCAGGCTCGCCGGGGTGAAGCCGTTCTCGAGCGCGGCCGTGTAGAGGAACGGCTTGATAGCCGAGCCGGTCTGGCGGGGCGCCTGCATGGCCCGGTTGTACTGGCTCGCCCGGAACGAATACCCGCCGACCATGGCCTTGATCTGCCCGGTTTGGGGCTCGATGGCCAGGAAGCCGCCGTTCCGGACCGGGTTCTGGCTCAGGGAGACCTGGGCTTCCTTTTTCGCCTCATCCACCGATTTGACCTTGACCTGGATGATGTCGCCGCGCTTGATGAGGGTATCCAGAAAACCGGCCCTGGCCCAGGCGATGTCCATGTTGGTCATTCTCCCGGAGATCGTCTTGACCCGGACGGCCGCCTCCGTCCGGCCGGCCGAGAGGACGATGGCATCGTAAACTTCGCCGGGTTCAAGGGCCTGGTTGTCCCAGGTCAAAAGCCACTGGTCCTCGAGCCCGGCCTGCGGCCTGGCGACGAGGCCCTTCTTGACCTCGAGCGTTGACGCGAGAAGGTTCGGCTTGTCGGCCCGCCAGCCGTTCCTCAGGTTCTCGACGTCCCGGAGCCCTTTCCGCAGGGCCGATTCGGCGTATTTCTGCAGGGTCGGGTCGAGGGTCGTATAGACCTTGAGGCCGCCGTTGTAAAGGGCGCCGCTCCCGTAGTTCTTATCGATGTATTTACGGACCTCTTCAAAGAAGTAGGCCGCGAACTCGTCGCTTGTCTGCCTCAACGGGAGAACATTCAGGGGCGTCTTCTTGGCAGACTCGGCCCGCTCCTTGCTGACGTATCCGGCCTCGGCCATCCTGTTGAGGACGTGGTTGCGGCGCTCCAAGGTCACCGCGGGATTATCGTAGGGCGAATAGCGGGCCGGCCTCTGGAAGATCCCGGCGATGAGGGCCGCCTCCTCGAGGCTCAGGTCCTTGACGCTCTTGCCGAAAAAGAGGTTCGAGGCCGACTCGACTCCCCAGGCCCCGTGGCCGAGATAAAAATGGTTACAGTAAAGCTCCAGGATCTTCCGCTTGGAATAGTGTTTCTCGATCTCGCGGGCCAGGAACATCTCCTTGAGCTTCCGGCGCAGGCTGACGTCCCGGTGAAGGAACAGGTCCCTGGCCAGTTGCTGGGTGATCGTGCTTGCGCCCTGGGGACGCTTTCCCACGGGGATCTTCATGATGTCGTCCCTGGCGGCCCGGAGGATCCCGAGGAAATCGATGCCGGAGTGGCTGAAAAATCGCGAGTCTTCGGTCGCGACGATAGCCTTGATCAGGATATCGGGGATCTGGTCATAGCGGACTTCGATGCGCCGCTGCTCGGCGAACTCCCTGATGGGCTCGCCGGACGCCGCATAGAGGGTCGTGATGATCTTCGGCTGGAAGGTCTCGAGATCGGAAACGGAGGGGAGGTTATCCTTGATGGCGAAGTAGGCGCCGAAGGCCGCCCCCAGCACAAGGGCGGTTCCCACGAGCGCGAAGAAAAGGATGACCCTGACGAGGTCGCGCCTGTTCAATTTCCGGATCTTGATTTTCAGGGATGGAATGGCCATGATCGCTAGAGCTCAATCATATCAAATCGGGTCCCAAAAGACAAAAGTTCGTCCCCCATTTCGGTTGGTACTTGGGTGGTATTCCGGTGACACACAACTAATTACCGAAATTCGCACGGGCCCCCGGCTGGTGAATTTCGTTTTGTGTCACTGCTATTTGTTGATTACAGGCTTGAATCGATCGTTAAGGAGTATTGCTATTTCGGTAATTAGTTGTGTGTCACCGAATTAGCGCGGGAGGAGCTTTTCGATATGCTCCCAGATGGTCCGGCCGACCGCCCTCCGGCCGCCCCGGCCGTCCAGGTGCAGGATGTTGCGGCCCTCAAGGCCGCGGAAGATCTTCCGGACCCTGGCCAGGTAATCCTCCCGCTCGAAGAGCTCGTCCCGGGTCTTCCGTCCGGCGATCCGGGCGAGGCCGGCACCGGCATCGACGTCGAGGACGATGACGAGGTCGGGCCTGGCGGCGAACGCCTCGTTCAGCCGCCTGATCCGCCGCGGGTCGATCCCCTTGGCGCCCTGATAGGCGATCGTCGAGAAATAATACCTGTCCAGGATGACGATTTTCCCCATTTTAAGGGCCGGCTTCAGGTTCTTCTCGACATTTTCCCGCCTGTCCTTGATGAAGAGATCCAGCTCCTCCTCGGGCGTCAGCGAGCCGTCCCGGGCGGCCTTGCGCTTGATCTCCCGACCCCACTTGCCCCTGGTCGGCTCGCGGAAAAAGACCGACTCCCAGCCCCTGGACCTGAGGCGCCTCAACAGGGATCGGGCCTGGGTCGTCTTCCCGGACCCGTCGATGCCTTCGAGGACGACGAGAATGCCTTTGCGGAGCTTCATGGACGTCGAAAAATCATCTTAGCCGCATCCCGGGGGGAATGCAACAGTTTGCCGGCCCGCCGAGTTCGAACATGGTCGGGAAATTGAAATTCCCTGAGGGATATGGTACTTTAAGTCATTGAGTCCCGGAGGTCAAACATGAAAAAATACGTGTGGGTTGCTTTATCATGCTTTTTCCTGGGCCTGGTCGTCGCGGGCTACATTTTTGTCTATCTCCCAGAGAAGAATGCACCTCAGGCCGGCCTCTTCGACAAGAAGCCGTCTGCGGTCCCGTCGTCCAGCCTGTTCGCCTCGTCCGCCCCTGAGATCAAGACTAGCCTCGATTTCGTGACCATCTCCGAAAAAGTCGGCCCCGCTGTCGTCAAGATCGACGCCGCGCGCCGGGAAAAGGTGAGCGGCTTGGGGCCGGACGAGGGCGGGCCGTTCGATGATTTCTGGGACCGTTTCTTCGGCCAGCAGAGGCCGCGCCAACAGCAGGAACAGCCGGTCGTCGCCCAGGGTACGGGCTTTTTCATCAGCCCCGACGGCTATATCCTGACCAACAACCACATCGTCGAAAAGGCCGAAAAGGTGACCGTCAACACGGTTCAAGGAAAGGAATACGAGGCCAAGGTCGTGGGCACCGATTCCATGACGGACATCGCCCTCCTCAAGATCGAGGCCAAGGACCTGCCCTTCGCCGAGCTCGGGGATTCGGCCCAGATGAAGGTCGGCGAATGGGTCCTGGCCATCGGGAACCCTTACGGCCTCGACCACACCGTGACCGCCGGGATCGTCAGCGCCAAGGGCCGCGACCTGGGAGATCCTTCGACCTACCAGGACTTCATCCAGACCGACGCCGCCATCAACCGCGGCAACTCGGGTGGCCCCCTCATCAACATGAAGGGGGAGGTCATCGGCATCACCTCGAACATCTTCACCCCGACCGGCGGGAACATCGGGATCGGCTTCGCCATCCCCTCCAACATGGCCCGGAAGGTCGTCGTCCAGCTCAAGGAAAAAGGACGGGTGACCCGGGGAAAGCTGGGCGTCCAAGTCCAGAACATCTCCGACGGCATGATGAAACAGCTCAAGCTCACGTCGAAGGCCGGGGCCATCGTCGCCACGATCGACCCCGATTCTCCGGCCGAGAAGGCGAACCTCAAACAATACGACGTGATCACCGAGATCAACGGCCAGCCCGTCAAGGACATGAGCGATCTCCGGATCAAGATCGCGGACATCGCGCCCGGCCAGAAGGCCGTCCTGAAGGTCATCCGGGACGGCAAGGAGATGACGGCCACGGCGACGGTCGAGGACCGCGAGGCGGCCTCGGAAAAGGGCCAGGTCGCCGCCCCGGACAAGAATATCGGCCTGTCCCTCCAGCCCCTGACCCCGGCCCTGGCCCGTCGCTACGGCCTCCGGACGACAGAAGGGCTCCTGATCACCGAAGTCCAGCCGTTCAGCGAGGCGGCCCGGAAGTACCTCGAGCCCGGCATGATCATCCTCGAGGTCAACCGGAACAAGGTCACCTCGGTCCGGGAGTTCGAGACGATCCTGAAGAAATCCGCGCCCGACGACGAGATCATCCTCCTCGTCCGGCTCGAATCCCAAAACGGCACCCAGGACAGCATCGTCACCCTCAAGGTCCGATGAGGTTCGCCAAGCTCCACTCGCTCGGCAACGACTTCCTGGTCGTCTGCCCGAACGAGGAGGTGGACCTTCTCCGGGTCGGGGAGTTCGCCCGCCGGATCTGCGACCGCCACACCGGAGTCGGCGCCGACGGGCTCCTCCTCGTCGGCCTGGAGGATGCCGCCCGGAACGAGGCGAGCTTCCGGATCTTCAACGCCGACGGGACCGAGGCGGAGATCTCCGGCAACGGGCTCCGCTGCGCAACGGCCTGCCTCGTCCATCACAAGAAGGTCTTGTCCTCCAGGGTCGTTTTCAAGACCACGGCCGGAAGCCGGTCCTGCGAGGTCATCGGGAGGCGGGGGATGGTCTTTGAGATCAGGACCGTAATGGGGGCACCACGTTTCGGGTCAGCCGACCTCCCGTTCGACGACGGACAGCCGCACGAACGGCTCATCGACTACCCCATGCCCATCAACCAGAAGATCTTCGAGATCACCTGCGTCTCGATGGGCAACCCCCACTGCGACATTTTCGTCGACCGCTTCCCGGCCAGAATCGAATGGCATCAGATCGGCCGCGAGATCGAATCCCACCCCTTTTTCCCCAACCGGACCAACGTTGAGTTCGTCCGCGTCCTCAACCGCGGCGAGATCGAGGTCCTCTTCTGGGAGCGCGGGGTGGGCGAAACGCTCTCTTCGGGAACCGGCTCCTCGGCCGCGGCCGTCGCGGCCATCCTCAAGGGCCTGACGGACCGCAAAGTCAAGGTTCTGACCAGCCTGGGGTCGCTAACCGTGGAGTGGCAGCCGGACGGAGAGGTCTTCCAGACCGGGCCGTCGGAAGTCGTCTTCGAGGGCGATTACCCAGCTCAATAAAACCAGGTCGCGAACTCGGAGGATTCCCTCCGGCAGGGAGCGGATTCTGAGGAGCGACCAGCAGAAGTGTGGCGGAGCGGCCCGGAGCCGCACTTCTGGTAAATATCTGAAACGAGTCTTTGCGTATTGCTCCTGGGACTGTCCCTCTTTTCCATCCGTGCCCGCGTCGC
>JBEKXF010000047.1:0-20167 GCA_049512315.1 Candidatus Aminicenantales bacterium
GTGGTCCAAAATATCCTTGGTCAAGACTTACCCGAAAAATGGAAAAAATGGCTTAATGAGGAAGTCATCTATATAATCACTCCCAAAGAAAAAGAGGTCTTTTTGACTCTAAAATCCGAAAGAGAACGCGAAGCTTTCGAAACAGCATTTTGGCTTCAAAGAGACCCCACCCCGGGAACCCCGGCAAATGAATTTAAAGAAGAGCATTATAGAAGGCTGAGATATGCCGATGAGTTCCTAGGAAGAGGAAGTTCCCAACCCGGCTGGAAAACAGATCGAGGAAAAATCTACATCATTCTGGGCAAGCCCGTGGACGTCCAGAGATTCTATGAGTCAGCTTATAACCTCGTTCCCTGTGAGCTTTGGAATTATCAAGGAGATACTTCCCTGGGTTTGCCTCCTTTTTTCTATATCATTTTTTATCAGGACGCAGGTTCGAGCGAATATAAGCTTTATAGCCCCTCTTTTGACGGTCCACAGAGACTTCTTGAGCACACCCAGCAAGCAACAAATTACAGCCGCAATCAAGCTTATCAACAGATTAAAGGAGCCTCGCCAGAGCTCGCCGAAGCCTCGCTCACTTATATCCCGGGAACCGGAGAAGATTCTACGTCCTCAATCTCTTCCCTTTCTTCAGATCTTCTCATCTCCCAGATCCAGAACTTGCCCGTCAAAAGAGGCCAGAAGGAATGGGCAGAAGCCTTTGCCAGAGCCAAAGAAATTATCACCGAGGATTATTCTGTTAACTATGTTCCATGTAACTCAGTGCTTTTTGTCCACCAGGAGAACCAAAAAAATTACGTCCATGCCATAATCGAGCCTAATCAGTTGAGCATGAGTCATTATGAGCAAAAAGATATTGCTCCCGTCAAACTCAATGTTGTTGTTTCAGACAGCTCTGGCAATATCATCCACCAAGAAGAAAAAAATGTTCCGATTGAGGTCAGTCACAAGGATTTTGAGAAAATTCAAAGAAGAATATCGGCCATTGGGGATGTTATTCCCATTGTCGAAGGCAATTTTTCCATCCGGCTGCTTCTAAGGAATCTCGAGTCCAAAGAGTTTTCAAGCCTTGATGAGAAGGTCTCTTCTCCAACTCCGGGGAAACCTTCACTGAGTCCGCTTCTCCTTCTCTACGGTGAAAAAGAGGTTCCTCACGCTGCAGACACCATCCCTTTTCTACTCTCCGGACACCAACTCTATCCAAACAGCCAAAAAGTTTACACGACCAATGAAGCTCTCATTTTTTATTCTGAAATTTACAACCCTTCTGCCGAACTCAACGCTTGCACTTTTTCTTTCACTATCAGCCAAGACGAAAAGATCTTAACCACCCAGAGGGAAAGCGTCCAGAATCAGGCCTATTTTTTAGAAAGATTTCCGCTGAAGGGTTTTAAGGCCGGATACTACGAGCTTCGCGTGTCTGTGGTTAATACCAACGGAAAGGAAATCCTTTCTTCAGGAAGCGAATTTGCTGTCGTCCCTCTAACCGTAATCCCCAGACCCTGGAACTTCAACCGGATCTACCCCCCTCTTGATCATCCCTATTTTTCAATCATACGGGCCACCGAATATCTGGGCTTGGGTCAAAATGACATGGTCATAAAAGAACTAGAGAAATTCTACTCCCCTTCTAACCCTCAAAAAGACATCGCCCTTCGGTTGGCGAGCGCCTATTTTAACAAGAGAGATTTTCCAAAGGTTGTCACTATCTTGGACCCGCTCAAAGAAGTCCAAGATCTCGAGATAGATAAGTTATTAGGAAGAGCTTATCTTGAGACGTTAAATTACGCGAAAGCCGTTGAGTTCTTCACAAAAGCGCTGGCCGCAGGGGGCGAAATTGTCGAAATTCTCAACATGCTTGGCTATAGTTGTTTTAAGAATGGCGATCTAGAAAATGCGCGAAAATACTTAGCACGATCGCTAAGAGTTAATCCCGATCAGCCGGAGATCAAGCGACTCATAGAAAAGATTTGAGAGGGATGAGCCGCTTTTCCCTTTTGCTTGAAGGCAAAGATGAAACCGTTGCGAAGATTGAACTTCCTGAAGTGGAACATCTTTGCAAAGACAACTACGTGCCGACCAATTGTGTGCTGATGTTCGGCGGAGATGCCGCTAGGTCTGACTTGGGGAACGCTATTAGAAGAGAGCAAAAAAAGGAGATCTCCCCATGAAAAGCAACAAGCTAATTATCTGCTGTCTGCTCGCCCTTTTTCTGGTGCCCGCCATAGGCGCAGAGCCGCCAGCCGCTCTGGACGGTCACTGGCATGCCGTTTGGATGTCGAGCGGCGGCGAAATTCCGGTCGATTTGTATATCAAAACTAACTCTGCGGGACAACTCGAAGCTGAGGTTCACAATGGCCCGGAAGTGGTCCAGTTTTCCCGAGTCAACAGAGCGGACAACCATATTGACCTTTTCATCGATCACTTTGAATCTCAAATCAGCGCCGAACTCTCGCCCGATGGAAAATCGATGAAAGGGAACTGGTCCAAGCAGACCGGGAATCCGAACCAGATGACATTTTACGCGGAAAAAGGAGATTTGGAGAGATTTCCAAAGGACAAGTTCCCCGCTCCCGCTAAAAAAACCCTGATAAACGATGCGTCGGGCACGTGGAAGTTAAGGTTTGAGGGGGACGATTATGATTCAGTTTGTCTGTTCGAGCAAAAAGGCGAAAAACTAACCGGCACGATCCGTGCTATCGACGGCGACTTCAGATGGCTGGAAGGGGCTTACAGGAACGGGCTCCTTCTCCTCTCTTCCTTTAATGGGTCATGGGCATTCCTTTTCAAAGCGGAGTCGGATGAAAAAGGAATTCTCCATGGAATCTGGGCCCGGGGCCCTCGGCCCGGAGTCAAATGGACGGCCGTTAAGGAAGAAGCGATGCTTCCCGATCTCTTTAGCCTGACCAAGCTTTCGAATAGCGCGGGCCTCTTGCGTTTCAAATATCCTTCGGCCGATGATCCAAGGCGCACTATCTCAAATTCAGATCCAGAATTCCAGGGAAAGCCTCTACTCATTATTCTGTCAACGACCGGGTGTCCCAACACGCACCAGCTCGCTGTGGTCCTATCACAACTTTATAAAGACTACCATCCGCAAGGGCTGAATGCCCTGGGCATCTTTTTTGAGCTGACCGATGATCTTACCAGGATTCAAACCCGCATCCGGAGGTTCAAGCAAGAATATGATTTGCCTTTTCCCTTCGCTTATTCTTTGACCATGAGCAAAGACGATGTTGTTAAAGAGATCCCTGATTTCAAGAATTTTCTGGCTTGGCCGACGGTCGTTTTTGTGGGCCGCAACGGAAGGGTCACAGCTATTCACACGGGAGTTGACGGCCCGGCCACAGGAAAATACTATGATCAGCTTATTCTGAATTTTCGACAGAAGATCGAAGAGCTCTTATCGGCTCCGAACAAGGGACGTTAAAACATCCTCTTGGGCTTGAGGATTCTCTTGTAAAGGGCCGATTGGCTCTTACCGTACAATACCTTGCCATTGATGATGGTGTAATCGACATAGGTCCTGTAGTCCAGAGGGTTTCCATCGAGGATGATGATATCAGCGTCCTTGCCTTCTTCCAGGCTTCCCACTCGATCACTCATCCCGAGGAGTTTTGCCGTCAGGGGCGGGCTCGATGAGAAAGATGCCTTGGAAGCTTTGACCATCAAACCGGCCGAGCTTCTCGGGATCAGTGATGGGAGTGTAAGGAAAACTGTGTAAACCTCCTTGAATAGGTAGAATGAATCAAGGAGGTTCCATTGGCTCTTGACCGAGACGAACTGAAAAAACTGCCTAAGGAGAAGGGCGTTAAATCCCTGGATGATTTTAACGCCTTCATGCGGGAGGTCAGCAAGGAGGTCGTCGAAATGCTCCTCGACGGTGAGCTGACCGACCATCTGGGCTTCGAAAAGCACGACCAGAAAGCCAAGGTCACCGATAATACCAGAAACGGCTATACCCCCAAGACCGTCAAATCCAAGTTTGGCGAGATCGACCTGGAGGTCCCCCGGGACAGGAAGTCCGATTTTGAGCCCCAGATCGTCAAGAAGCGCCAGAAAGACATCTCGGGGCTGGAAGAGAAAATCATCTCGATGTACGCGAAGGGGATGACAACCCGGGACATCCAGGCCCACATCAAGGATCTTTACGGCTACGAGATCTCACCCGAGACGGTGAGCTCCATCACGGACAAAGTCATGGAGCGAGCCCGGGAATGGCAGGGCCGGCCGCTGGAATCCGTCTATGCCCTGATCTATATGGATGCTGTGTTCCTGAAGATGCGGCTCGAGGGCCATGTCCGGAACGTGGCTCTGTACACGATCATCGGGATAAACCTCGACGGCCAGAAGGAATGCCTGGGGCTGTGGATCTGCGAGACGGAATCGGCCAAGTACTGGCTCTCGGTCCTTAATGAGCTGAAAAACCGAGGAGTCGAGGATGTTCTCATCTTTACGGTCGACAACCTCAAGGGGATCTCGGAGGCCATCGAGGCCGTCTTCCCCCGGGCCGAGGTCCAAAAATGCGTCGTCCACCAGATCCGCAACTCCCTCCGGTATGTGTCCTGGAAAGAACGCAAGCCCATGGCTAAAGACCTGCGGCGGATCTACGAGGCCGCCACGGAAAAAGAGGGGGCAGCGGCGCTGGATGAGTTCTCGGAAAAGTGGGACAAACGCTATCCTCATATCTCCGCCTCATGGGGTAGCAACTGGGATAAGATCGTCACCTTTTTCAAATATCCTCCGGAGATCCGGACTATGGTTTATACGACGAATCCCATCGAAAGCCTGAACCGGAAGATCAAAAAAGTCGCCAAGAACAAATCGATCTTCCCCAACGACCAGGCTCTCATCAAGCAGGTCTCCCTGGCTGTTGAAGAAGCGGCGAAGAAGTGGACCTTCCGTCACAGGGACTGGGCTATGATATACTCCCAGCTGATGATCTATTTTGGCGACCGTTTGGATGAACGCGCTTAAATGCAGAAAAGGGGTTTACACAGAATATCTGACACTCCCCGCGAATCCGAAACCGCTTGATGACGAACAAAGTCTATCATGAACATCTGGATCACCAAGACTCCGGCGCAGATCGACGACGCTTCGGAGCACACCCAGCTCAAGAGGAGCCTGACGTCCTTAGACCTGGCCGCCCTGGGCATAGGCTCGGTCGTCGGCACGGGCATCTTCGTCGCCACGGGCCCCGCGGCCCGGCTGGCGGGCCCGGGCCTCCTCCTGTCGTTCATCATCGCCGCCATTACCTGCGGGTTCTGCGCTCTCACCTACTCGGAGCTGGCCTGCATGTTCCCGGTCGCGGGCAGCACGTATTCCTACTCCTACGTCGCCTTCGGAGAGGTCATCGCCTGGATCATCGGCTGGGACCTGATGCTTGAATACCTGGTCGCCACGAGCGCCGTGGCCTCAGGCTGGTCGACGACGTTCATCGGGCTTATCCAGAGCGCCGGCGTCAAGTTGCCGAAGGTGCTGCTGACGCCGCCCATCACGACCAACGCGGTTGGCAGGATCGTCCTCTCCGGCGGCGTCGTGGACGTCCCGGCCATCGTCATCACCCTGCTCATCACCTGGATCCTCTACATCGGGATCAAGGAGAGCGCCAAGATCAACAACATCATCGTCCTCGTCAAGATCGTTGTCATCGTGCTCTTCGTCTTCCTGGGCGTCCGCCATGTCAGCCTCTCCAACCTCCACCCCCTGATGCCGTTCGGCTGGAAGGGCATCATGGCCGGCGCCGCCATCATCTTCTTCGCCTACATCGGTTTCAACGCGGTCTCCACGGCGGCAGAGGAGACCAAAAACCCCAAGAAAGACGTCCCCCGGGCCCTCATGATTTGCCTGGGCGTTGTTATCATCCTCTATGTCTCGGTGGCGTTCGTCCTGACCGGGATCGTCCCCTACAAGCTGATCGACGTGGGCAACGCGCTGCCGGCCGCCCTGGCCCGGATTGGGATCCAGTGGGGCGGGGCGATTGTCGCCACGGGGGCCATCATCGGCATGGTCTCGACCCTCCTCGTCGGCCTGTACGGCCAGATCCGGATCTTCATGGCCATGGCCCGCGACGGCCTCCTGCCCACCGCGTTCTCCAAAGTCCATCCGGTGCACAAGACCCCGCACATCTGCACCTGGATCACGGGCATCGCGACTGCTTTGATCGCCGGCCTCTTCCCGCTGCCGATGATCATCGACCTCTGCAATATCGGAACTCTCTTCGCCTTCGTCCTCGTCTCGGTGGGCGTCATCGTCCTGAGGAGGACGCGGCCCGAGGTCGAGCGGAAATTCAAGACGCCGGGCGTTCCCTTCACGCCGCTCATCACGGTCGCCTTCTGTTTCTACTTGATGTACAGCCTGCCCAAGATCACCTGGATCAGGTTCGGCATCTGGTTGGTCGCCGGCCTCCTGATCTATTTCTTGTATAGCGTCCGCCACAGCAAGCTGCAGGTGAGGCCGGCGAAGTAATTCCGGACCGGGATTCAGGCCGGACCGTCTGGCGGGGACTGAGATGGCCGAAAGATAAGAATTTACTTTTTCCGCGTCACGGACACGCCCGGCTTCCCGGCGGGAATGAATGAGGTCGCACAATTGCTGCAATACAGGGCTAAATCGGTGTTGTCAGAATAGCACTTGGAGCACTTGTTGGCCAAGCGAGTTTCCCTCCTCTAATTTGCCTCACAGGGCTGGTGCGTCAATCCCAAGCGGACCTACCGGATTTACTGCCAGGAGGGGCTCAACCTGCGTCGGAAGCGTCCTCGTCGGCATGTCACGAGCAACCGACGGAAGGCGCGGCCGGAGGTCGAGCGCCTGCTGGAGCATGGATTTTGTGGTGGACAGCCTCTTCAACGGCCATCGGTTCCGGGCCTTAACGATAGTCGATAATTATAGTCGGGAGTGCCTGGCCATAGAAGTCGGCCAAAGCATGACGGGCGCGGAAATGACCGCCGTCATCGAGCGGCTGGTGAAGGAGCGAGGCGCTCCGGATCGCATCCAATGCGACAATGGGAGCGAATTTATTTCCAGGGTTTTGGACAAGTGGGCGTATGAAAACGAGGTCACGATGGACTTCCCAAGACCCGGTAAGCCTATGGATAATGCTATGATCGAATCGTTCAACGGCACGTTCCGGGATGAATGTCTGAACGTCAATTGGTTCTTGTCGATGGAGGACGCCCGGGAGAAATTAGATAAGTGGCGGGAGGATTACAATGAATTCCGGCCTCACAGTTCGCTCGGGGACTTGACGTCACGGCAGTTCGTTGATAAGTTCAAGAGCAGTTTAAAAAGCCAAAAAACTTCATTTTTGGCTGGACCAGTTTTAGGGTGAGGCTCCAAACCCTCTCGAGTTATCAACGTAAGGCAGCATCCGGTCGTCACTCTTTTTCGTCTATTTGTTATGTTCCTCCGTCTTCATGACGAAGCCGGTCACTTCCGTCGCAATGAAAAAATCCGTGACTAGCCGCTCGGCGAATTTCAATTTCCACTCGACGGCCTCGGTCACTTTTCCGGGATCCAGAGCCCCGAAGTCCCTCATGGCCGCCGCGTAGTCGAAGACGGCGCCGGCCAGAAACCTCATTTTGAATTTTTTTTAGGATGTTCTCATCCAGTACGGGAGGCGTCGTCCCTGCCGCGTAAGTTAAATGACTCAAGAAAAAAGCGCAAAGAGATATGATGAGAAAAAAGACTCTTCTGCTCATCGACGATCTCCTTCTTGTGGATCCGAGGTTGACATTGTATTAAGTTCTTCCTTAAAATAAACAACATAAAAATTTGCCTGCGCTCTTAATGGGCAACGGCGAACAGAGATTAATTCCTGATGTTAAGGAGGTCCGCTTGATGTCAAGACTATTCTGGAAAAGAAGTTTATCCGTCCTGTATGCGTTCTATCTGTTCTTCCTAGGACACTTTAAGGTCATGGCCAACAACCCCAAATTGACCCTCGATTGGATTGCCCTGGACTCTTATAAATCCGTAGGCATGACCCCAAATCAGATTCACTGGGCAGAAGATGGCAAAAGAATCTATTTTCGGTGGAACCCCAAGAGGGAAAAGACCTGGCAGGGCCTTCTCTACTGGGTTTCTCCCGAAGGAGGGACGCCGACCCAGATCCTCGAATCAGATCTATGGAAACTCCCCGAAGGATCCGGCAACCGTAACAGGCAAGAGACCTACACGGTCTACAGCAAATATGGCGACATTTTCTTAATGGACTTGAAATCCGGACAGGTTAAAAGAATCTTCAATACTAAAAAAAGAGAAGACTCTCCTCGATTCCTTCGAGACGGTCATCGCTTTACCTTTGAGACAGACAGCAACCTTTATCTCTACGATATTTCTACCGGCACGACAACGCAATTGACAGATATTCGTTCCGCGGAAGACCCAGAAAAGAAGCTGGAATTAAGCAAGGAAGAAGAATATCTCAAAGAGCAGCAAGAAAAGCTCTTTGAAATTTTAAAGGAACGCAAAGAACTCAATGAATATCAGCAACAGTTGGAGAAAAGGGAAGATCCGAAACCCAAACCATACTATTTAGGCAGCCCCAAAAAGAGAGTGTCGGCATTCATCCCATCCCCAGACGGAAAGTATGTGGGAATCCTCGTTGAGGATACCTCGAAATCGGAGCAAGCTCGTGTTGATATCGTGCCCAAGTATGTGACCGATAGCGGTTTCCTCGAAACCGAGGTATCCATCAAAGGCAATGAGGCACGAGGCAAGGTCGGGTCTTCTGTGGTAACGACCAGAACAGGGGTCTATGAGGTTGAAACGGGAAAAGTCACTTGGCCCGAAGTGGAATTGGGAAACCGGGAGGTCAATCACAATGAGCCCCTTTGGTCAGATGATGGTTCAAAATTCGCCTTTGTGATCGGCTCGGTCGATAATAAGGATCGTTGGATAGCCGTGTATGATCTCAAGTCCGAGAAGGTTGAGGTCGTGGATCACGAAAGGGATGACGCCTTCCTCAACAATTTGCGGACAGGACGCGGCCCAATGTCCCTTCCCGAGTTCGGTTTCTCTTATATGGGATGGCTCCAAGACAGCGATTCCCTTTATTTTCTCTCTGAAAGGGATGGGTGGATGCATCTCTACACGTGCCAGATTTCAAAAAAAAAGATAACCCAGTTGACCAAAGGGAAATGGGAGATCGACTACATCAGATTATCCAAAGACAAATCGAGATTCTATCTGACCACTTCCGAGATTCGCCCAGGGGAACGGCAGCTTTATTCAATGCCAGTGTCAGGCGGAGACAAAACCAGGATCACCACCGGAGCCGGATGGAACTTCCCCTATTTTTCTCCCGACGAATCCAAGATCGCTCTGGCCCACAGCAATTCGAATACGCCCGAGGAACTCTATATCGTGTCCAATAAGCCCGGGGCAATAATGAAAAAGCTGACTGACTCGACGACTCCGGATTTCAAGGCCCTTCACCTCCTCCAGCCTCAGATTATCACATTCTCTGATGCGGACGGCAATCTCATCTACGGAGATCTCTATCTTCCAGCCCAAGCTGAGGGGAAAAGGCCGGCTATTCTTTTTATCCACGGCGGCGGTTATTTGCAAGCGGTCTACAACCGCTGGTCTTGGAAGGAAGAGCGGCTGCTCAATCATTACCTTTCCCAGCAGGGCTACGTTGTCCTCAGCATTGATTACAGGGGCAGCGCCGGCTACGGCCGGGACTGCAGAACCGCTACTTATCGGCATATGGGGGGAAAGGATGTCGATAGCGCATTGGCGGCCGTGGAGTATTTAACGAAAAATCACAACGTTGATCGAAAGCACATTGGCCTTTATGGCTCGTCGTATGGGGGATTTTTTACGCTGATGGCTCTCTTTACCCACCCCGGTGTGTTCAACGCCGGAGTGGCCGCCGCCTCGGTAGCCGATTGGACCAACTACGATCATGGATACACCTCTCAATTCCTTAACCTCCCTTATGAAGATAAAGAGGCATACAGGCAAAGCTCCCCCATCTTCTTCGCCTCAGGGCTTCAGGACCATCTCTTGATTGTCCATGGAATAGAAGATAGCAACGTCCTTGTTGAGGATCCGATGCGGCTCGTCCAGCGGTTGATAGAATTGAAAAAGGAAAACTGGGATTACCATGTCTATCCGACAGAAGGCCATGGGCTAAACCAAGAATCCGGGCGCCTGGATTACTTCAAGCGGCTGGCCCAGTTTTTCGACCAGCACCTAACACACTAAAAAAGGAGCGACTCGACCATTCGGCTCAAACGTTCTTTTGTGTTGCAATCCTCTCACTTCTTTTTAAAGTCTATAATCTGGATCTCTTTAAGCGAACCTTTGTAGTATCCCCCGAGGCTTGCCGCGGGGATTGTTTACTCCGAAACCGCCTGACGACAAACATGCTCAAAAGGAGCCCAAGGCTCCTTTCGGGATCGTTCTTGATCTTCAATCAGATTACTTATTCTTAAATCCTATGATCTGGGCATCCTTGAGAAGTCGGACATAATCCAGCATTTCCTCAAAGGTGAGCGAATCTAGGGCAAAATGGCCCTCGCTCCAGCGTTCCGCTTGAATAGCCTCATAGATCTCGGCAATCGTATTCTGGCCGTCAATATAATTAAAAACTTCGTGAGTGCTCTTATCATCGAAGAGCTTTTGAAGGCTTAAGCTCTTATACTTTTCAATAAACTTTTCGCCCAGCCTGTCGATGAAAAGGCCGTAATTTTCGCTGAAACGCGGCAGGCTTTTCGTTGTTGGGGTCAGAACAGGAATAGTCTTTTGCCATTGTGACCTTGACAAGCTTGTCTGCTCCTTCTGGGGATTGATGTTAAGACTCTGACATTTCAACTCGTAGTATTTCTTTAGGCTCTTTGAGTAAGAACTGAGACTCTCATCCAATAATCTCTGGTGCTCAGCGAGCAACAACTTGAGATAGCTTTTCTGACCGAGTAGTTCTTCTAGGGATCGAGCGACCCTTTTTTCTCTCCTCATCCCCCAGTAGAGAAGGCTTTCGCTCTTTGTAAAGTCCTGGTGGATATTCGCTTTGTCGCTTTCTTCTATCGTCCTTTTAGCCATGTCGAACTCTCTTTCCAGTCGGATTTTTCCCTGGTAGTCAATTTCATTGATGAGTCTGGGACCCATTCCGTCCCCGGCTGCGGCGAAGGCATAGGAGATAATCGCCCCGAGGTAAGAGACTCTTCCCAGACTTGTGCGGTCAATGTAGTCGAGGAAATTGAGTTGGCTGTGCCGGGGGGGGAGGGGTAAATCATAAAAATTAATGGCCGGAATATTCAAGGAATTGGCGTTTTCCTCATCGGAGGCAACTTGATAGCACGTGCGGTGGACGCAAAATAGGTTCCTGCTTCCCTCGGGCGAGAACAACAGATCCTCATCAGGGCCGTAATGAACAGCGGTCGTGATTTTTTCGTTGAAATAGGTCACCAGGTTATTGGTGATGTCTATCATGTAGGTATAAAGGGAAGGAAGAGGAAGAGCGACATGGAAATCGGCCGGAAACTTGGCTTGGTTTACACCCACGCAATCCACATTGCAGCCGCCTTTGATTTTGCTTATTTTTTCCGGGTGATGGAAAAAGTACATCTCAAGTCCGCACATATGGGGAACCCACATGAACCGGATTGTTCTCGCGGGTGCTGGAATAATGTTCTTCTCGATGAGCCTGGAGAGAGTCCGGGCTATTTCCAAGAGCACCGCGCAGCCACTGGCATTGTCATGGGCACCCGGCTTGGGATGGTCCAGGTGGGCAAAGAAAATGAATTCTTCATCGGGATAGATCGAACCGGGGATTACGGCCGTGGGCAATTCGAAGACGCCATCCTTGATGACTTCAGCCTCGATCCTTCCAGAAACAACAACTTTTTCTCCTTTCTCCAACAGGCCTTTTAAAAAGAGCCCCTTTGTCTCAGATAGGTTAAAGCCAAAGGTTGGCTCTTTCGCCCAATCACCCAATGGCCAGATAACGATCCCCCCGATAGCTTCACTTTCCTGAGGAGCTTCCCCATGAAAATTGTCATAGTTGATAGTACCCAGAGCTCCAAATTGATGGACTGCAATCTTATGGACTAGATAATGCATGCCATTTTCCGATAAGACGATCTTCCCTTTGACGTCCTTTCCCTTATAGGCCTCTTCTGAGTCCCCTCGGCCAACAAAGACAATTTCAGCCGTAACATCCGTGGAATGGCTGCCGGGAGCGATTGTGCCTGCCGTGCTTTCAAAGTCGGAAATGAGCATGGGATAGGGCTTAACCAGTCTCAAATCACCTTGGCGGCAATTCCAAAAAGGTTCATGAGGAGCAATATACTTCCAGGCGCTTTTGTCCTCTTCTTTCTGCAGGTATCTTTCTATCACCGCCGCTTTGAGCCCGTATTGCGCAGCCTTATCGATAACATACTGGGCCGCAAGATGATGGCCCTTGAAACCGAACTCGCGGTGAAGCGTACTTAGAAACGCGATGTGCTCAAACGCGATGCTTCCCGAAACTTCATGCTGGATCCGTTTCAGTATTTCTTCATCGAGCACAGGGGGCGTCGATCGTTGGGCGACGAGGCGTAAATTTGAGGCGGGCACCAACAAAAAAAAGAGTAACCAAATCATTCGCTTTTTCATTCGTAAGCTCCTGACTCAATAGATAAATAAACTTGAGAGAAGATTAAAATAAAACTTGACAGAAGTCAATAGCAATATTATTATCTGATAGTAAATGTTCTCATGGCAGGCGAGAGAAGTTTATCAGGGTAGGTGTCGATGAGAAACGGAGCCTCAAAAAATAGAGACTCATTCTTGAGATGTTTTTTCCCGGTTGTGGATTGCATCGCAGACTTCTTAGGTCCCGGCTGCGAGGTGCTTCTTCATGATATCTTGAACCTGGAGCACTCGATCATCAAGATCAGAAACGGCCATGTCACCGGCCGAAAAGTGGGGGATTCTCTCACGGATTTGGGTCTGGAGATGATAAAGCGAGGGGACCGAGTGCCTGAAGTCTTAGGAAATTATAATCCTCGGGCAAAGAATGGGCGGATGCTGAAGTCCAACTCCGCCCATCTTCGAGATATGAAGGGGCGGCTTGTGGGGGCCTTATGCATCAATCTCGATTTAACTCAAGTCAAAAAGATGGAGGAGAACCTTCAGCAGATCACGAAATCCATCAAGGATTTTTCTTTTGTCGATAATGAAAAAACAATAAAAGGCAAAGAAGAGCACTTTGAAAGTGACCTTTGGTCGATGGTTCAAAACATGATCAACGGAGTCATCGAAAAAAAGGCAAAGCCTGTGATTGAGTTCTCCAAAGAAGAGAAGATGGAGATCGTCAGACTGTTGAACGAGAAGGGTATTTTTTCTGCCAAGGGAGCTATTTACCATGTTTCGAGCTCACTGGGGCTCTCCTCATCTACGATCTATCGATATCTCGAAGAGCTGAAATCCAACCAGAGAGGGAAGAAGATTCTTTAATGGATAATTCAGGCATTAAAGGAGTTGAGAATAGGAAACTTTGAAAATGTCTCGAGGATGAATGATTTCAGAGAGAAGACAAAACGATAAGGAGGGTGTCGTGAAAAACAATTTGAGAGTATTCTTTCTTTTAATTTTCGTAATTCTCTTCCTGAATTCTGTCATGCCTTCCCAAATTCGGGAGAGCGGGGTCATCCAGGGGAATGTGACTGACAATGAGGGGGCGCCGCTGGCCGGAGTCACGGTAACTCTGGAAAGCCCGAGCTACATCGGGGGAGCGCACACCCGGATGACGGATTCCAAAGGGTTTTACCAGTTTCCTTCATTGACGATCGGCGTTTATAAGATCACGGTCGAGTTAACCGGGTTCAACAAGATGATCAGAGAGGGTATCCAGGTCCACGCCGGTCTTACCCTGACCGCTGATTTCAAAATGGGCCAGTCCACGTTGCAGAACGAAATACGAGTTACGGCGACGACGCCGACCGTGGACGTCAAGAGTTCTCAAGCGGCAGCCGTCATCATGACTGACAGCCTCCTGACTTCTATTCCTTCCGGAAAAGATTTTAGCATGATCATGAATATGGCCCCGGGTTTGGATTATTACACGGCCTACGGAAGTGGCTATGCTGTCTCTAATCGATATCAGCTCGACGGGATTGACCTCACCGACCCTCGCTGGGGAGGGATAAGCTCTTTCACCGTTGATTATAATATTATCAAAGAAGCCGCTGTCCAGTCCTTGGGCCTCCCGGCTGAGTTTGGCCATTTCACTGGGACCGTGATGACCGCCGTGACCAAGTCCGGGTCAAACAGATTCTCCACTCTGGAGGAAATCGTTCATAACGGCCGAAACTGGTGTAACCAAAACAATAAGAGCATCCCCGTTTCAGAATTGTATGATCCTTCCATGGCGACCACAAAGGCCACGACACCAAATTATTTAGACCTGGGCGGCCAGGTTGGCGGAAAGATCATCCAGGACAAGCTCTGGTTTTTCTTATCAGGAGAATATACTAAGTCAACCGCATATCCTTTGGGCACAACGAAACACACCGTAAATTCGGTCCCGAAGTTTTTCGGCAAGCTCACCTATGAGCTAAACAGCTCAAACAGACTCAATATTGAGGCCAATTATTATGATAACGAGGGAAGAAACGTGTTTGCTGGCGTTCAATTTCCCGGCCCCGTGGATATGAATAACGTTATGCCAGGAATGTATGGGGCCCTGAGTTGGACTTCTACGATTTCGCCGAAAACTTTTTTAGATGCCAAATTCGGTTTCAACTGGGAGAGAAATTCCCAGATTCCAGCCGCGGGTCTTGATGTTTCGTCCCACCTCGATCTCAGCACATACACGTTTCTAGATAATTGGTACATGTATACGAATGATAGAACTTGGACCTATGATTTTAACGTCCAGCTTTCCCATTATTTATCTGATTTTCTAGGCTCTCATGACCTCAAGCTGGGAGTACAATGGCTCCATTACAAAGTCCTCTATGACGGCGGCTATCCGGGGAATAAGTGGTACTTTGATTTTGGTGCGACGCCGCTAGGATATATAGAACAGATGCCTACAAAATACGATGAATACCCCACGCTCATAACAGGTTTTGCCCAGGACTCTTGGAGTGTCATGAAGAGGTTGACCCTCAACCTTGGCCTTCGTTATGATCACTACTTCTACAATATTCCTGCGCCGAACCGGGGTGGGGTTTACACTAACTGGGCTCTCTCACCGCGGCTCGGTTTGACCTACGATTTGTTGGGGGACAGGAAAAATATCCTTAAATTCCACTATGGCGTGTACCACGAAACCCTGCAGGCGAACATGATGGCTAATTTTGAAACAAGGTTCCCTGATACATCCAATTACACGTGGGATGGGACACAGTATGTGTTTAGTTACAGTAGTTCAACTTACGTAGCGCCTGTTACGAGTCAATCAAATATCTCTCATCCGTGGACGCAGGAAATCATCGCCGGCTTTGAAAGGGAGCTTTTCCGCGACGCCTCCTTGAGCATCAGCTTTTATGACCGGACGATAGGCAAGGCCTTCGGTATGTTCAATACAGCGGCCCAGTATGCTCCGACGACCATCACCAACCCGGGTCCTGACAATATTGTCGGCACGGCCGATGATTTAGGTCCCATGACAGTCTATTATGTTACCAATCCCGGTGTAACTCAATTGGGATTCCTTAATCCTACGGCGGGCAATCCTTCCTGGTTGACGACTAATCTGAAGTGGTACGCAAGAGGGCTTGAGTTTGTCTTTATCAAGAGATTCTCTCACCGCTGGCAGATGATCGCTTCTTACAATTACGTCCGGAGCAAGTGTAATGCGGGTGGGGGTGGAGTGATTTTCTTCCTTCAGTCTCCCAATGACCTCGTCAACAATTATGGAGAAACGTCGTATCCCCAGCCGCACCAGTTCAAACTTCAGGCAAATTACATTCTTCCTCTTGGCATCAGCCTGGGTGCCTACGGTCTACTGCAGTCCGGCGGTCCCTTCGTTCCAAGTTTCAGCACAGGTTTGCAAGATAATAATTATTATACTTTTATTGGAGTGCCACCCGGACAGTTGCACTCGGCATGGTCAAAACAAATTGACCTCAAACTGGAAAAGATATTCGGTTTAAAGAATGGTATGCACGTTAATGTCATGTTGGATATTTACAATCTCACAAACGAGTACGGAGACAGCAGAGATTCTTATTATGGATCCTCTTACCGTCTACTCTGGTCTCTTTCCAATCCCCGCACGTTTAGGATCGGCGTCCGCATCATATACTGAGTATGAAGCAAAGGGAGAGGAGAAGGTTACCTCTCCTCTCCCTTTTTTCAATTTTAACACGGTAAACAAGTTTTGATCACTGGGGAGCTCCTTGCGAGAGTCAGCCTTACCGACAATTGAGGATTTCCCAACTCTTCAATGAGTTTCGTGACGCGCTAATAATATAAAATAAGAATATTTACGAGCCCAAAATGAGAATCAAAGAAGGAGGTTAACGGGAATGACCGAGGGGAGATTCCGTTTGAGAAGACGAATTCTAGCTTTCAGCTTTGCTCTGATGCTTTTGGTTTTTGGGCTAGCTCTGGCCGAGGATAAAGCCGATCTGGCTGCTATCTACAAGATCAAGGACGAAGGACTGAACCGGTCCCAGGTGATGGAGATTCTGAGTTACTTGACTGACGTCTATGGCCCCCGGCTGGCCGGATCGCCCAACAAACGAAAGGCCGGCGAATGGATCCAACAAGAATTCAAGGAATGGGGACTCCAAAACATACACGCCGAGAAGTATGACTTTGGACGGAGCTGGGAGCTGAAGAGATTTCAGGCCCATATGGTCGAGCCGACTTATTCACCGCTTATCGCTTACCCCAAGGCCTGGACCCCGGGGACCAACGGGCTCGTCCGTGGTGAAGCCGTTCGTGTGGACATCAACTCCGAGGCCGATATCGAGAAATACCGAGGCAAGCTCAAGGGGATGTTCGTCCTAACCCAACCGGCGCGCGAAGTGGAGGCACATTTCAATGCTGATGCAAAGAGATACACCGATGAAGAGCTAGCGAATATCGCTCGCATGCCTGAGCCTCGACGGATGAGGCTATGGCCTGGGCTTCTCTCTCCCAGGGAGTATCGGAATCTTATGAAGAAAATGAACGAGTTCTATGTTTCCGAAGGGGTGGCTGCACTGCTCGATCCTAGTTACGGAGAAGACGGAACGATCTTCGTCCAGAGCGGCGGCAACCAAGCCAAAGATGCCCAGCCAGTTGCTCCACAGGTCACGTTGGCGGTGGAACAGTACAATCGAATCTGCCGCATCCTGGACAAGAAGATCAAAGTCATGCTGGAGATGGAGATACAGGCAGATTTCCTTAGTCAGGATACGAACGACTTCAACATCCTGGCCGAACTCCCCGGCACCGACAAGAAGGACGAACTGGTCATGCTCGGCGGGCATCTTGATTCTTGGCATGCGGGTACCGGAGCCACCGATAATGCGGCCGGCTGCGCCGTCGCCATGGAAGCCGTGCGCATTCTGAAGGCGGCCGGGCTGAAGCCACGACGAACCGTTCGTATCGCCCTTTGGGGGGGCGAGGAGGAAGGGATGTTGGGGTCCGGGGCCTTTGTGAGCGAACACTTCGCCTCTCGTCCTTCTCCTCCTTCTAACCTGAAGCCCGGTAGCGAGGAATACATAAAGTGGCTGCATGCTAATGCGGAGGTGCCACCCACTCTAAAGCCGGATTATACCAAGTTATCCGCTTATTGGAACTACGACAATGGCACCGGCAAGATTCGTGGCATTTATCTCCAGGGCAATGAGGAGGTCAGGCCGATCTTCGAGGCCTGGCTGGCACCGTTTAAGGATATGGGCGCGACAACTCTGACCATAAGGGATACCGGGGGCACCGATCACCTGTCCTTCGACGACGTCGGGTTGCCTGGATTTCAATTCATTCAGGATGAAATCGATTATGACGCCCGAACTCACCACTCCAACATGGATGTCTATGATCGCATCCAGAGCTATGACATTATGCAATCGGCTGTGATTATGGCCTCATTCGTTTATCACACGGCGATGCGAAACGAGATGCTGCCCCGTAAGCCATTGCCTGTTGTCTCCGCTTCAGCCCCAAAGAAGTAGGTGACCCAGCAAGTGACATATCCCGATTGCTGGGAGGGATTAGGAGACGAACGTCATCTTTCTGGGGACTTTCTTTGAGGAGAAGATTTAGTCAAAGCGATAGCTTCCAAGGCTCGATTTAGAACGGCGATTGGACTTAAGACGAAAACGTAAGATCAGAGGAGGACGTTCATGAAACGATTATTCTCCGTCATCCTGGTTCTTTGTCTGACCGTGCTGGCCTTCCCCCAGGATAAACCCAAGCAAGAAACCCCCGCGGCCAAGCCCGCCGAGGGCGAACCCAAGCCTTATGATCAGGTCGTCACGGCGGACTTCAAAACGCAGTCCGGTCTCTTCAAAGTCCACGTGGGGAAGGGGAAAGCCCTCTTCGAGATCCCGAAGGCCGAACTGGGAAAGGACCTCCTCCTCGTCGTCGAGATCAAGAAAAGCCCGAGCGACGTGAGCTATCCGGGCCGGTCGGTCGTCGACCTGGTCGTCCGCTGGGATCAGCGCGAGAACAAAGTCCTCCTGCGGGCCATATCCTACTCCAATATCGCCGATCCGAATGACCCCATCAAGGCGGCGGTGGACGCCATGGAGACCCCGACGATCATGATGGCTTTCCCGGTCGAAGCCTTCGCCGCGGACGGAGCTCCGGTCATCGATGCGACGAAGTTCTTTACGGGCGACGTCAATGAAATCCCGGTGAAGAAGGCCCTCGGTGGCATGACCATCGACCCCTCCCGTACGTTCCTCGACAAGGTCAAGGTCTTCCCGATCAACCTCAATGCCGAAGCCACTCAAACCTTCAACCCCAAGCCGCCCCAGCTCCCGCCGGGCTTCCCGCCGCAGTACGCCGATTATCTGCCACCCACGCCCAGCCCGACGGCCGTCGTCCATTACTCGTTCGTGAAGCTCCCGGAAAAGCCCATGATGGGCCGTCTGGAGGACGAGCGGGTGGGATACTTCACCCACAGCCACACCAACTACAGCCGCACCGTCCACGAGGTCAAGACCACGGCCTTTATCGCCCGCTGGCGCCTGGAAAAGAAGGACCCCTCGGCAGCCAAGAGCGAGCCCGTGAAGCCGATCATCTTTTACGTGGACCCCGCGACGCCCAAGAAATGGGTCCCTTATATTAAAAAGGGCATTGAGGCCTGGCAGCCCGCCTTCGAAGCCGCCGGCTTCATCAAGGCCATTCAGGCCAGGGAGGCGCCGACGCCTGAGCAGGATCCGGACTGGAGCGCCGATGACGCCCGCTATTCCGTGGTCCGCTGGGTGCCTTCGACCGTGGCCAACGCCATGGGGCCCCACGTCTCCGACCCACGGAGCGGCGAGATCCTCGACGCCGATATCGAGGTCTACCACAACGTCCAGCAGCTGGCCCGCGATTGGTACTGGGTCCAGGTCGGGCCTCTCGACCCGCGCTGCAGGACTCTTCCCTTGCCCGACGAGCTCATGGGCAAGATCCTGGTCTTTATCGTCACCCACGAGGTCGGACACTCACTCGGGCTGCCTCACAATTTCAAAGCCAGCGCCACCTACCCCATCGAGAAGATCCGGGACAAGAACTGGGTGAAGAAATACGGTCACGTCTCGACTCTCATGGACTACTCCCGTTTCAATTACGTCGCCCAGCCCGAAGACGGGATCGACCCGGATGACCTGATTCCCAAGCTCGGTCCCTATGACATTTTCTCCATCAAATGGGGTTATACGCCGATCCCTGGAGCCAAAACCCCTGAAAATGAAAAGCCGGCCTTGAACGAGATGTGCAAGGGGCAGGAGACGACGCCCTGGCTGAGGTTCAGTACGGCCGGCTCTGATGACACCGACCCCGGAGAGGAGACCGAGGCCGTGGGCGACATCGATGCCGTCAAAGCTACCGAACTCGGCATCGGGAACCTCAAGCGGGTCGTGAACATGCTCGAGGGGGCCGTCCTCAAGGCCGGTGAAAATTACGACGAGTTCGGCCACATGTACTCGGCGATCTGGGACCAGCTGCGCCTCGAAGCCGGGCACGTGGCCAACATCATCGGCGGTTACGATAGCGAGCCCAAGGTCGGGCTGGCGCCCGG
>JBEKXF010000048.1:0-16045 GCA_049512315.1 Candidatus Aminicenantales bacterium
AGCCCATAGAGCGGGCTTCCCTGGATGATGATCCCGGCACCGATTCCGTAGCCGACGTTGATCATGATGAAGTTCCGGAAATCCCGGCCGGCGCCGTACCACATCTCCCCCAAAGACATGACGCGGGTGACATTATCAAAGACGACGGGGATATCGACGTCCCGGGCAAGCGCGGCCCGCACATCGACATTGTGCCAATGGAAATCGGGCGAGAACTCGACGATATTCCGCTCGCGGTTGATTAGGCCCGCGATGGCAATGCCGATCCCGCAAATCCCATCGCAAGCCCCGGCCTCTTTCGACCCGAGGTGGTCCCGAAGTTCGGCGATTATGCCCGACGTCCTTTCTATGACTCGATTGAAGCCTTCTTCGACCTGAGTCGGCCGCTTGATCTCGGCGATGACCTTGGCATCGAGGTCGGTCAAGACCCCGTAGATGTTGGTCGTGCCCAGGTCGATGCCGATGATGAAGCTGTTCACTCCGGAGAACTTGATGAGCGTCGGCTTTCGGCCCCCCCTGGATTCACCGGCCCCGATCTCTTTCGCCAACCCTTCGTTGATGAGCCTCTCGACGATCCGGGAGATGGTCGGCGCGCTCAACCCGCTGATCTTGGCCAGCTCCGCTCTTGAAACTCCATTACTGTCGCGGATCAGGTTGATGATCTTGACCTTGTTGATTTCGCTGATGAACTTGGCGTTGCCGGCCTTGAATTGCACTTTCCTATGGACCCCTTCATCCATCATTTGGTTGGCAAGCCTTTCTTGTGAGCATTATTTCATTGTGTAATAAAGTAATGTCTCTAAGAGTCGAAAGTCAAGAGGTTCTTCCACGATTCTTTTTCCATGCCAGCAAGTCATGAAAAATCTCACTTTAGGGGTGGTACATTGAGCAGGAGCAGATTAGGTGAAGGTCCTGGAAATGTTTCCGGTGTATATGTTCATACACCTCTCCTATATAAAAAACTCTTGTCCAACACCCGAACCCTCTGGGCCCGCCCCAGACCACCGAAATAGAGGAGAGGAGTATGATCGACGGATTAATGGAGCCCGTGCTTCTTCCCTTTATTCGACTCTCGTCTCCGTCGCGGGGGACCTCCTCCATGGGACGAACCGGGAACTCTTGAAGAATCCCTTGCCTCCGAATGGAAAAACCCGCTAACGACATACTCTTCCACTCAGCTGCCCGAGCAGTGCCATCGGCACCGGCGGGCTTAACTTCCGGGTTCGGAATGGAAACGAGTATTTCAATCATCTAATCACTGCGGCCGTCTTCGATCTTGCGGTCCATTCCCGCGATCGCAAGCTGACCATGCAGGACGAACGGCCGGAGCATTTTCGTCCTCGGTGTGAAACCGATCAAAGATCGTTGCTGATCAGCGAGATCCCCCCGGGGAATTCTTTGGTGATTCAACGAAGCTCTATCTCGAAATTTTTGAAACCAAGACGGAGGGCCGGCGAGTATCCCCGCTAATAGCCAATTTCAGTCCAACAGACAGATGGAGGCTTGAATGCTTTACTTCTTTTCGAGGTCCTCGACGATCTTTTTGATGTCCTCCTGTTTATCGTTCACTTTCAAGGAGGCTTTGTAGGCGTTCAAAGCCTGCTCCTTCTGATTAGTCTTGAGAAAGCAGGCGCCGAGAGCGTTGAGCGAGACCGGGTCGCTGTTATAGACCTTGTTGGCTTCGAGAAAGTTGAGGATGGCGCCGGAAAAATCGCCCTTGCCCATAGAGGCCAGACCCTTGATTTGGAAGTAATCGTACCGGCCTTGCTCGAAGCCCTTAAGGCTCTCGACGATAGTCAAAGCCTCGTCGAACTTATGCACCTTGAGCAGGAAGTGGGCGTATTCGCTAACGCCTTCCTTGTAGCCCGGGTTCATCGAAAATCCCTTGGTGTAGTACGCCTCGGCTTGGTCGCTGCTGTTCATTTTGTCGTTCTGGCGGGCCAGTTGGTAGTAGATGAGAAATCTGTTCGACAGGGAGAAGCCTTTTGCTTTAGCGATCGGATGAGCGATGACCTTATCCGGCGAAATGACGAATTGCGTGCTCTTCTCGTCGAGGACCTTCCCGTCTGCCCCCACTAGGCTCAGCGTGAGTTCGTAATAATCCGGGACGTAGTCCTCTGCAGCGATTGTCTCGGTCAAACACAACACCTTGCTATAGGGGGAGTCGGCCAGTCGCATCAAATGCTTTTTAACCAGCGGGGTCTTGCTCAGGCCCTTGATGTTCAGCTGGACCTCGCCGTTCTGCCAAAGATCCTCGGGCAGGTTTGCAACGGAAAACATGACATCGATTTCATCGCTGGTTCCGAAGGCCATCTTGGGATCAATGATCAATTTCCGCTCTAGGGTTTTGAAGGGGATAAGGATATCATTCTGGAAGGTTTTCACATTATAGCCCAGGATGGGACCGTTGAGATAGGGAGGGCCGCCCGCCTTCGGAACGATGATGGGTCTTTCGAAGACTGTGAACTCCTTGGCCACGGAATTCTGGACCAGGACAGTCAGCTTGTACTGCCCTTCGCTAACGGGGAAGGCATCCTCCAAGGAGATTCCGTTCTGGCGAACCCGCTCGATCTCGGACGAAGGGAAGTAGAGGGCAAATTCCCTGGAATACTGATAGACGACCTTCTCGCTGCGGCGCAGGCTGACGTCAACCTTGAAATTGCAATAATACTGATCCTTAGGGGCATAAAAATCCAGGGACAACTTCTGAGGAAAGATAGAAAAATGGACGAAGGACAGGTCGAGGCTGGGGTCCCGGATGACGGTCACCAGGCCGTCGCTTTCGATGTAATTCGTCATGTATTCCGTACTAACCAGAGCCTTATAATCGAAAAAGTGCGTGGCATAAGTCGGATTGAGGTCCTTGAAGGGCGACTGGAATATGTCTGCGAGTAGCTCCGTGCTCCGAGAAGTAGGCTGGAAGCCGTAACCGAACTCGCCCGGAATGAGCGAGATCGATATATCGGCCAGTGCCGGAGCGAGCTTCTGGATGGTGTCATGAAGGGTTTCGTAGTCGGTCGGGTCCAACGTACGGAAGCTGGCCATGGGCTCGATCAGCGATTTGGGCCCGTCCACGAACGGGTCGTACAACTTATAACCCCCGCCGCCGTTTTCTTGATAGAAGATTAGCCCGAAATGGGTAGGAAGATTCTTGGTTCCATCGGTGTAGTAGTACCAGACTTCGCAGGGGACTATCCCCGATGTCCCCGGATAGCGGTCGTAGCTGTTCGGCTCGCCCAAGATCATATAAATTCTCCCGCGGTCGGTCATCCAGCCACGTCGCCCAGCCATGAACCTTTTATTGACATAATTGAACCGTCGCGTGATTTCTTCCTTGTACTCGTTTTCGGGTGTGTCCGGAGTCGGGTCGCGGACTTTCCAGAAGTCCTCGATGAAGATGTCTCGGTCGCGGTTAGTCATCAGTTCGAGGAAAACTTCTTTTTCCTTGGGGCTGATGGTGTATGTGACGAGCTTGAGAAAATCCTGATAGATCGGGTCGAGACTTTTAGCATCGGTCATCTGCCGTTTGCTTGCCGTCTTGGGCTTGGAGGAAGGGGCTGTTTGCTTTTGAATCGCGTACGGGCCCGTGGCTGCGACGAGCGCCAGGCCAAAGATCAGGGTCAGCATGCGTTTTTGCACAGTGCTAAACCTCACGAGAAATTAGCTTCTCTTGAGAAAAGCAAAAAATTCCTATTCTTGAATACATCGGCAATATATCGTTGCCGTGCGGCGATGTCAACGAACTCCGCAATTATCAAGACGGCCTGCTTAATGACGCGAGAAGAAGGACCGAAGACGGCAGCGGCATAGATGCTCGCGGAGCCCGTGCTTGAACTAGAAGACGATAAGCAGTGTCTTGGGAATGACAAAGATCCTTTGGCGATGAGGGATATCGAGGCGCAGCGTCTCTTCCAACTCGTCTGCGATGATCAGGTCGGCCTTCTGCAGTCCGGCCCTGGCAGCCACGCTGCCGACGGGCGCATCCGGCAGTAGCAGCCCAATTTGCTATTCAGGCCGCAGGCGGAGCGTACGTCCAGGCTTCCGATGTTGCGTGCCTTCGATTACCAGAGAAGTTTGGCCGCTGGCTTGAGTTTTGGCATTGCCCCGGAGAACGTCAGTTTGATCGGGTAGGCACAACAGGCATACGGTGCTTTGGCCGGAAAAAAAATCTCCAGGGCCTCGATATTCTGATCGTAGGCCAATTTATCCAGCGCCCCAACCAGCGATACCCTTTCCAGGCGTTTCAGGTCGATGCGGGATTTGTTGAGAGTCTTGATTTTAACCGTAGCTCCATCGCCGGGCCACCCCATAACCGTGGCATACAAAACGGTATTTTCCTTGTTTCGAGTAAAGCGTATGTCCTGCGGCGTGAGGGCAGCTATGCCGTTGATCCCTGTTTGGCCCTCGCCGAAGGAATCCCAGGGCCGCGTCGAGAAGATGGCTTCTCCAATGATAGCCAGCCACCTCCCCATATCGCTTAGCATGGTCATGGTCTCCTGTTCCAGCTCGCCATCGGGCGTAAGCGGCACATTCAAGAGCAGATTGCCGTTCTTGCTGACGACGTCAATCAGGGTATGCACAACTTCATTGGCCTTCTTGTAGTTCCGAGTGCTATTGCGCAACCAGTACCAGTCGGCACCCATGGTCTTATCTGTCTGCCAAACGAACGGCTTGATTGTGTCGGGATATTCAAACTCATAATTCTCGACGCCGATATTGGCACCCTTAAACGTGGCCACAGCCAGCAATTGGCCGCCATTCCACTTCTGGCTTTCGTTGTATAAATGCGAGACGATGTTATAGCCCGCTTTCTTAAAAGGTGGCCCGCCGTCGGTGTAGTAGAGATCAGGGTGATACTTATCGATCAAATCTCTCATCCGGTTCTCAAACTGTTTCTCGAACTCCGGCGGCCCCACATCTCCGTTCCCTTCGTACCCGGGGTTGTCGCTATTCCACGGCACCCCGTAAAGATCTGCGTATTCCGGATTCTGGCCATCGTACGGAACCCCGGCGAGCGGCCCTGTCTTGTCAGACCCATGCGATGTCTGGAGCCACCGGTAAGATCTGGCGACGTGGGAAGCAACGCCCAAATGCAACCCACTTTTTACAATGGCTTTTTGCCACATCCCAACAACGTCCTTGCCAGAGGTGGCGATGGAATTAAACCGGGGCTGGTATTTTGAATCCCACATATCGAAATTGTCATGGTGAGCCGCAACGGGAACGATGTAGCGAGCGCCGGCCTGCTTGTAAAGCCTGACCAATCGGTCCGCCTGGGCCTGATCAAATTTGGGTGCCTTAAAGAGCTTGCAAATATCTTTGTAGCCGAACTTAGAGGGATGTCCATATGTGGCACAATGATACTTATAGGCCTCACTGCCCTGTTGATACATCCACCGGGCGTACCAAGTGGTGGCAACGCCGGGGATGCTTTGCGGGCCCCAATGCATGAAGATTCCGAGCTTGGCATCCTGGAACCATTCGGGCACCGGATACTTCTGGAGGGATTCAACAGTCGGCTCGTAATGGATTATGGCCAGGGCGACCGGATCAGCCGTCAGACCCATCTCCAGGCTTGCTAGTCCAACCGTCGCTGCCGCCGCGATCATCATGGCGAAACGTTTCATGTCATATCTCCTAATTTCTGGTAACAGATCGACAAAGCTTAGCGGCGCGGCTTATCCGAGTCAGCTTCCGCGCTCTAGTGGCTGCCATGACTCGACACACCAATCGGCCTGCTCGTAATAAGACCGATGCCACGCCCCTTGTTCCCGACAGCGCAATAGTACATGTAGAATGTGGCGTTGGCGGCATTGTAGATCAGCGATATTTTGTGTGCATAAGTTTTGTCCAACCCTCCCGGATGGCCTCCCGCCCGATAAAGCGGTTCCGGGTGCGCGCTCCAGTGTTGCAGGTCGCGCGAGAATGCCGCCATGATATGCGCCCCGCCTTTGCCCACGCCGAAGTAGAACATCACCCAGTGGTCACCGTCCCGAAACACCTTGCCGTCGGAGCAGAATCTCTGGTCATAGCCCCCTGGGCGAACGCGGACGACGGGGTTGCCCTCATATCGTTTCCAATTCAGCAGATCTTTGGAAGTGGCCATGCCCATCTGTTCGATCCAATCGGGCATGTGCTTGGCATTGTAGAAGTTGTAGAACTGACCATTACCCTCCACCAGCCAGGGCTGATAGATGCAATCCTTCTCCCAATCTCCGACTTCGGGCTCGTGAACCGACAGAATATATTTCTCCTGAGCCCGTTTCCAAGTCAAACCATCCTCGCTGCTGGCCACGCCTTCGTAACCGGGGTCCATCTCATAGCCGCCTTGCTTGGCGTAGCAGGCATAAAGCGTCCAGAACTTTCCCTCGCGCTTTTTGAGCAATCGCGGCGCCTTGATTTCGTACGATTCGTAAAGGAACGCTCCGACCACGCAGCCGCCGAAGTCAAAATCGGCTTGTTTACCGAAGCCCATAGCCAGGCGCGGATGGGACCAGCGAACCAGGTCCGTGCTTTCCGCCACGAAAGAGTTGTAACCCTTCCCGTTGAAGGCAATAAAGCTCATGTACCAAATGCCTGTGTGACCGGGCAACTGGTACACACAAGGCACGTCTGTATCCTTGAAATCCTCGTGCCCGGGAATCTTCGGCTCGGCGGGGATCACGTGATCCGGCCAATAGTGCCAATGGCGGTACGGAGCCGACCACTGATCCATTGTCGCCCTGTCTATTGCAGTATTAGATTCTGCCATTTTCTCTACGCCTGGTGCCTTGAACCAAAGCAACATGAAAATGAGCCCTACGCATGCGATCGGTACCGCCAAGATCCAATTAGTCATCCCTTCTCTCCTTGTCGGAGCCTGCTCAATTTCTCCCATATAGAAGGCCCCAATGGGGGCGTTATAAAACGTGAGCGTGGCGATCCCACTATAGCCTCGATGATCGATCGCATTTCCTTTTTCTTGGTTGCGGTCACTTTATCCCGGCCAAGTCGCGCAGTTCCTGAACACCCGATACTCGGTCGCCTTCGCCAAGACTCCGGTGCTTATCCATGTTCGACCGGCCAGCTGGGGTATATGCCTTCAAGCGGCCTTCGCATTGCGCCCCCCATGCCTGTCCCACCGCCATCAAACCTATTCCCGTAATAATCATCGTCTTCATCATATTTTCGTTTTTTTCAACAGGAGCGCTGCCCATGATTTTGATCTTACCCCTTCGACTTCGTTCAGGGCGACCCCAACGGGGTCATTACCGACTGGAACTGATAACAACCCGATCCGACCTCATATACGGCCGTACCATTTTCCATGCGCAGGAATTTCACACCGTCAACCATGCCGGTTGGCTTGCCGGACTCCGTCACTGCGGCAGCATCCTTCGCCGGGACATACAAGGTCGCTGTGGTATTGATAGGAATTGTGACGTCCATCGTCAATCTATCGCCCTCTCGCTTCCAATTGCTAACAATGCGGCCATGGATCGAGTCATAGCCGAACTTGACCCATGTCAGATTGCCGATGACCGCGGGCTTGATGATGATCTTCTTGAAGCCGGGTTCCGATTCATCGGGGCGGATGCCAGCCAAACCCTGGTAGAACCAGCCTCCTGGGCTGGTAAAGCAGGAGTGAATCTGGGACCAATACCCATTCCACTGCTCCCAGAACGTGGTTGCTCCCTGCGTCAGCATGTAGCCCCACCCCGGATAGGTCTTCTGGTTGAAGATGGTATAGAGAAGATCGTCGCGTCCGGCTTCCTGAAGGTATTGAATGAGAAAGTAGGTGCCGAGCATACCAGTGTCGAGGTGCCCCTTGTTCTTCACCAGGATGCCGTCTTCGAGTTTCTTCAGAATGGTTTCACGCAAGTCATCAGGGACAATCCCGGCCATCAGCGGCATCACCTGGTACGATTGCTCATCAAGAACATAGATCTGCTTCTGCGCATCGTAGAAGGCAGCATGGATGAGCGGCCTGATTTCTTTGATCCTGATCTGGTAGCCCTGCGCCTCTTGCGTTCGGCCGAGGATGGCCGCCGCCTTGGCCAGATGGTCCAGGAGATAAACGCGATAGCAGTTGTTGAAAACTTCCTCGGCCGGTGTTGGCGGCCAGTTGTCGGTATCAAGGCCGCGGCCGGGAGGAACCCAGTCGCCCAAGAAGTCCCACATACCGCCATAGTGTCGTAGAATGCTATTCGTGCATTTGGTATCGAGCCACCTGGTGTAGCGCTTCATCGGTTCGTAAGCTCGTTCCAGAAGCCTGCGGTCGGCATAGTAGAGGTAGACTTTCCAGGGCAACACGCATCCGGCGCCGCCCCACGGTGGTTGACAGCTTTCATCGATATTCGGCGCCGCGTGGGCAAATTTTCCGGTCAACGGATTCTGCACGTCCAGCCAATCAATGGCCCACTTTCCGTAAAAGGCCGCGGCGTTTCGGTTCATGACCTGCGATTCGATTGACACCTGGCCATCACCGTATCCCACCCGCTCCCGGTGGGGACAATCCACCATGTAGCCGCCCAGGCTCAGACAGCGGATCGTCCACAGGTTGACCTGGTGTATCCGATTAAATAGGTCGTTGGAGCACTCGAAGGTCCCGGCTGTTTTAAGGTCCGATTCGATCAGCAGCGCCTCGGCATCGCCGGGCGCCGGCCTGGCAGGCAGACCCTCGACAATGACGTACCGGAAGCCGCGGTAGTTAAACTTGGAGCAGAACTGCTCCCCGGACTTTCCAGCCGATATGAATTCATCGACCTGTCCGTAAGTCTGGTAGCAGACCGGCCCTTGGGCCGTGTCGAATTTCCATGGAAACATGGGCTTGATCCGGCCAGCCGGCGTGTCATCCCCCTCGGCGGTCTGGAACCGTTTGTCCGCATAGTGCATTACCACGCGTTTTCCGGACTCGAGCCGCGGCAGGCGGAGTCGCAGCCAGCCAGTTAGGTTTGTGCCAAAATCCAGCTCCCAAGCATTCGGACCCAGGGCAGTGCAAGCTGCCAGGGGAATGACCTGTGCGATGCGGTTCGGGGGGCAAGACTGCGCCGTCACTACGCAGCTTGGTACAGCAATCTCCTCCACGGGAACCCATTCGCCGACCGTGCATTCGGGCTCACTCCATCCCGCGATCTCGCGGCGGGCATCAATGCATTCGCTGCCATTAGCATTCCACTCCCACTTGTGGAGTTCGGCATACGAGCTAGGCATGAAGGTCCACGTGCGGTCCGTCCCAATGGTCACCCTTTGCCCGCCAACAGACATGTCGAGCTGAACCCGGGCGATTGGCCCCGGCCAATTCCAGCCCGTACCAAGCCACAACCCAATACAATTGCGACCCCTACGCAAGAACTTGTTTATGTCATAAGTTTTGTAGAACGAACGCCGCGCGCGAACGGACACGGCTGGCGAGAGAACCTCGTCACTCACTTTCTGTCCGTTCACGTACAACTCGTAGTAACCCAACACATTCACAAAAACCATCGCTCGGCCGGGTGCAGACGCAAGGGTGAAAACCTTGCGCACCCATGGCGCAGTCGCAATATTCTTCTTGGTCGTAGCCACCGGTCTGATCCAGACTGCCTGCCAGTCCTGTGGGGCAAGCAAGCCCATGGACCATAGGGCTGGGTTACTCCAATCCGTCGCTTCCCCCTTCTTATCCCATACGCGCACTTTCCAATGGCAATCCATCTGCGACACCAATGACTTGCCTTGATACTCAACTTGGATGCTTTGGTCCGATGCCACTTTCCCACTGTCCCAAAGATCGCCTTTGTCTTTTTTCAGCGGTTCTTCAGAACTCGCCACCAGAATCTGATATGCCGTCTGCTTCTGCCCTCTGTCCTCTGTATTCTGATTTCTGCTCTCTATCTTCCACGAAAGTCTCGGCTTCACCACATCGATACCCAGCGGATTTTCCCGGTACTCACACCGGAGCTGCACGGGAACCACATCTGGCTTCCCGAGCCCTGTCAGCGCCATAGGACCCAGCAATAATCCCATCGCCATCAAAATTATCTTTTTCTTCATAACACTTCCATCTCCATAATGCGCTTGTTACTGGTCGGAAATGGCTTGACCAAAGTCGATCCTGAAGGCCACTGCGTGCTCGCAGGGTAGATCCTGTGGAATATTGATAACAAGCGCATCGCTTTCCTGCACCCAGACCAGTTCCTGTTTCGAGCCCAGTCGTTTCACATGTGTTACAGGTTTGTCGGCCAGGTTTGAAGTCTTGCCGAGCGATGCTATCTTCACTGCCCCCTGCGGGACCGCAAGAACGAGTGCATAAAGCGTATCGCCCTTCGACGTAAAGCGGATGGCGGGCTTCGACCCCTCGCCGAAAACTTTCCAAGGCCGCGTGCCATAGATTGCTTCGCCGTTTTCCTTCAGCCATCGCCCGATGCCCAGCAATGTGTCTCGCTGTTTTCGCGAGATAGTGCCGTCAGGGTGTGGCCCGACGTTCAGCATCATTCACCCGTTCTTGCTGACGATATCAGCCAGTATCTGCACGAGTTCGGTGGTCGAGAAGGAGTTGGCATCTCCCGCGTCGTAAAACCAGAAGTTGCGCCCCACCGACGTGTCGGACAGCCAAGGCATCTGCAGAATTTCGTTGGCGCCACCGCGCTCGAAATCCAGTACCGCGATTCCCTGGGGCAGTTCATTGCCCTTGTAGGTGAGAACCACCTCGCGCTTTTCTTCCGCAGCACGGTTGTAAAAGTGGGTCACCATGCTCAGCCGCACGGGCTCGGGAATATGTTCCATGGCGGCATCATGCCAGAGAAGGTCCACCTTGTATTTGTCCACCAGCTCCACGCACTTCGCCAGCCATTCACGGATGAAGCGCTCGCTCGGTGGCACCCACTGAACATCGCACCAGTCTTTGCTTAGATCCGCGTCGGCCAGCGCGTGCGGCTCGCCGTATAGGTCGGAATACTGCGGATCCTTGGCGTCGTATGCAAAAGCGGGCTCGTAATAGTACCATGTCATAGCATGGTGCATGGCGGCAACAAACTTCATTCCACGCTTGTGGATGGCCTGCTCAAGTTCGCCCGTGAGATCGCGCTTGGGGCCCATCTTCGCCGCGTTCCAGCGCGTGACCTGGCTGTCCCACATGGCGAAATTGTCGTGATGAATCACCACCGTGCCGGCGAACTTCGCACCCGATTTGGCGAACAAGTCCGCCCATTCATCGGCATTGAACCGCTCCGCCTTGAACAGCCGGATGATATCCTTGAATCCGAACATCGCCTGATCCCCAAAATTTTTAATATGGTCCTCAAACGTCGTCCTGCTGGGAATGCCCCCGTGGTATTTCGGACCGGAGAGTCCCGGGATATACATGTAGCGGCCGTACCAGGTGTCGCTATGCCCGGCGTGCTGTCGCGCTGTGCCGACTGCCACCGGCCCCCAATGGGTGTAGATTCCGAACTTGGCATCGCGAAACCAGTCAGGAGTCTGATGCTGAATGAGTGACGAGACCGTCGGCTCAAAGGGCCCCTTTGCGATCTTCTGTAACGAGTTCGTTTTCGCACCTCCGGCAGTCTGTGCCCCAATGACACACATTGCCGCGCCGCCAACCAGTACGGCTACCGCCGGGAACAGGCGCAGTATCCCGGACCGTAATTTAGCCTCACCAACCAAGAATTTTGTTCCGGCGATGACATCTGCGATATGTATATCAATCATTTTCTTCATAATGCTGTTTCTTCCCTCCAGGGGTTCTGCCCCCGGCATTGATTTTGCACGCCCTCAGCATGCCGACCCTAAGCGGGTCGAAGAACTCAGCACAAGGCGACGTCCTGGGAAAAATGATAGTATCTGCGGCCGAAGATTGTGTCAACAGCTTCAAAAAGGACTCGGGCCCAATTGACATCGCTACGAGATCGGCGTATTTTTTTAGCGATTACGCGGAAAAAGAAATTTATTTTTCGGGGTCCCAAATCTTCATAAAGGAGAAAGGAGAGAATTATGCCGAACCACTGCAAATGCGCCTTGAGCGCAATTCTCCTGGTTCTGTTTGCTACCGGCGTTCCCCCGGCTTCGTTTGCCCAAACCTTTGAAGCGAGCTGGGAATCCCTAGGGCAATACCAATGCCCTGAGTGGTTCCGCGACGCCAAACTCGGCATCTTCCTCCACTGGGGGCCGACATCGGTCGCGGCCGTGGATGGCTGGTACGGCCGGAACATGTATATCCAGGGTCACCGCGCTTATGAATATCATGTCAAAACGTTTGGGCATCCGTCCAAGTTCGGCTACAAAGACATTATCGCTCTTTGGAAAGCGGAGAACTTTGATCCTGACCACCTGGTCCAGCTATTCAAGCAGGCCGGCGCCAGGTATGTTGTTCCGGTGGCCGTCCACCACGACAATTTCGATCTCTGGGATTCAACTTATCAACGATGGAATGCAGTCAAGATCGGCCCCAAAAAGGATATCATCGGCCTGTGGAAGAAGGCCATTTTAACGAGCGGCCTGAGGTTCGGCGTATCTACCCATATGGACCGGAGTCTCAGCTGGTTCAACACCAGCAAGGGCAGCGACAAGACAGGCCCCTTGGCGGGCGTCCCGTACGACGGCGCCGACCCGCAATACTCCGATCTTTATTGCGAAAAAAACGACGAAGGGATGGAATGGCCTTATCTTCCCAAAAACGCTCCAGAATCCTGGAGAAAAACCTGGTTCATCAGATCCAAAGACCTCGTCGACAAATACCACCCTGACCTGCTCTATTTCGACGGGGGCATCCCCTATGTCGACGTCGGGCTGCCGCTAGTAGCACATTTCTACAACGAGAATCAGAAATGGCATAACGGCAGGCTGGAGGCCGTCTTGAACCTCAAGAAAACAAAGGTCTCCGGCGCCTACAGGGAGGGGATGTGCGTCCAGGACCTAGAGAGGGGAAAACTCGAGGGGATCAAGCCCGAGCCGTGGCAGACAGATACCTCAATCAACGGTCCCTGGTTCTATGAGCAAGGAGGCCGTTATGAGACTCCGAACGCGATCATCGATATGTTCGCGGACATCGTCTCTAAGAACGGCAACCTGCTCCTGAATATCCCCCTTCGGGCCGATGGCACTCTGGACTCCGAGTCGGAGAGGATCCTGTTGGAAATGGGGAAATGGATGGCCATTAATGGTGAAGCCATCCACGGAACGCGGCCCTGGCTGACCTACGGCGAGGGGCCGACTTCGGTTAGAACTGAATATTCCGAGGAGATTAAGGAAGCCTACACCACCCGGGATTTCCGGTTCACGACCAAAGGCGATGCCCTCTACGTGATCGGTCTGGAGTGGCCGGACGGAGGACATACGATCACAGTCCGGTCCCTATCCACTGGACAGAAATTGGATAAGATCGTTGACCTGTGCCTCCTGGGATACGCCGGATCGCTGAGATGGAAAAGGGACGGGGAGGGGCTGAAGATCAGCCTGCCAGAAAAAAAGCCCTGTGATTATGCCTACGTCATAAGGATTACCTTCAAGAAATGATGTCCCTCGCTACGCCTTTTATTGATAGCACGCGCGGTCTCGTCAAGGCCACATCCGCCTCCCCTCGGGACGTGGTGCACGCGGGCGTAAGTGGGACTTGTCTTGAATAAGGGCTCCGGTTTAATTCCTCCACTGGGCCGGAAATTCATCCGTCAGGCCCCATTTTCCCATTTCAAAATTCTTGAATCCCAGCTTCAGGGCGGGCGATTCCGGCTTCACTCGATAATCATTCCTAGCCGGATCGATAAACATCGGATCGGCGATCAAAGAGTCTTTGTCGTAGCCAAGCTCTTGCCACTCAGCCAAGGTAAGCTTTTTATACGTGGAAATCCCATTCTTGTTCCTGGAAACAATCGTGATTGCGGGCTTATATGACCAGGGCGGCCTGGGCGAATAAAAGAGGTTGTTATTCATTTCTTTCAGATAAGGTTGGGTTACCGCGCTGACATGAAAGATGTCCCCAGTCGTATAAATGATGTTCCTGCGCACAATGTCGTTATTGTTGTCAAAACCATAATGAATCGCAAACGGCACAACAGGGTCGATGATAATATTGTTTTCCACCGTCCGGAAGTCGCCCTCCCGGATGCTAATGCCCATTCCGACGCAAAGGTTGTTATAGACGTGGAAATTGCTCGTCCCATCATCCAGATC
The DNA here is from genome assembly GCA_049512315.1 of Candidatus Aminicenantales bacterium. Lineage (GTDB taxonomy): Bacteria > Acidobacteriota > Aminicenantia > Aminicenantales > Saccharicenantaceae > DATKJS01. The sequence goes on from JBEKXF010000048.1 coordinate 14,125, forward strand.
TAGCGCTTGGAGATAGCTCCCCCATTCGTAGGTCTTGGCCACGCTGTGGAGGTAGTTGTTGCGGACGATCGTCGTTTCTTCTGCGTATTCCTTGACATTGCCGGCCTGATGGGGAAACGCAAATTCTTTATTGTGAGCCTGCGTGGGGCACCAGAATCCTTCTCGGCCCCAGGAATTGAACGGGCCGTGGTCGCTCGTCTCCTGAACTGCGTGGTGGATCTCGTTGGCTTCGATGATGTGACCGCCCCAGGTGCCGTCTCCGATGCAGATGCCCGCCCGCGGCATGTTGTAGATTAGGTTATGAGCGGCCGTGATGCGCTTTGCCCGAGAGATGTAGACGCCGGCGATCTGCTTTCCGAATGCTCCGCAGTCGTGGATGAGGTTGTTGGAGGCCCGGCATTGGAAGGGGAAGTTGCGAAACGTGCCGATGGTGGACTCGAGGGCCCCCACGAAGCAGATCGCGCTATCGCCAGTCTGGGTGAACTTGCAGCCCGTGACCGCGTTGTCGCGGTTGTAATTATTCATGAAGACGGCGTTGCCGCCCACGGCGTCGAACCAGCAGTCCTTGACGGTGCAGTCGCGGGTGCCTTCGAGAAAAACGGTCCCGCCACGATGGATGGACCAATCGCCCCTGGAAGGGACGGAGTAGCGTTCCAGAAAGGTGGAGGCTGTGTGAGCAATTCGAAAGCCCTCCAGAGTGATGTGGCTGACTGGTGTGTCCTGTGTCCCGATAAAGCGTACGACTTGCTGAAGGATCGGCGCCTCGACCAAAGCCGTTTTCAGGTCAATGCCTTCGGCCGGTATGTGGTAGAGCACCCCTTTATCCTTATCCAAATACCACTCACCAGGTGCATCGAGTTCTTCAAAGACGTTCTCGACATAAAACTGCGAGCTTCGATCGACGGAGCCGACTTTCCCTTGATGCCCGCCTCTTCCGAACCATATGCGGTTGTTCGTGTAGTCTATCGCCCTGATCGTCCACTGCAGGTTACACCAGTGGAATTCTTGAAATATGTGGATCACTGCCTCCTCGGGTTTGGCCCAGCGCCTGGGCGTGAACGTGCCCGCGTCGAATATAATGCCGCGCGGAGAGATGCCGCTGAACGTCATGTCGGAGTTCGGATCCGAAAAAGGGGCTTTCGCTTCGTCGGGGATGCTTCCTTTTGGGTAGATATAGCCGCTTATGCCGGGAATAGAATTCTCGTAGTTGGGGAAGCGGGCGCGAATCTGGCGTTTGCCGTTGATGAAAAGCTGGCTGAAGTCGTATTCACCCGCCTTTAGGGCCGGAAGATTACACATCATGATTCCGTCTTTGTATGGCCGCCATTGGCAATCGAGCTTTCGTCCTCCGCTGATGGTAACGAGTTCGCCGGGATAAGCGGCATAGGTAATCGGAACCCGTTCTGTACCCGAATCCTCGGGTCCAAAAACAAGGGGTTCTGCCAGATAATAAGTGCCCGCGCGCACGTACACCTTGATCGCACCCGCGGCAGTCTTTTTTAGTTCTCGAACTGCAGCTCGAGCCCTGGATAATGTTGCGAAGGGCGCTTGCTGGCCTCCGGTGTTATGATTATTTCCGTAAGTGGCCACATAAAATGTTGCATGATCCGCCGCGGTCTTTGCCTTGCCTTCAAACCGTCTCGCGATAAGAATCATCAACGAACAAAACAAAATCCTTACGAGTAAGCCGCTGAATTCCCTTTCCGTTTTCATCTTGCTCCTCATCAACATGACTTCTGACCTTCTCTTGTCTGGGTTATGAATGCGCACGTTACATCCCTCCGGGCACTTACCTGTAGCGCTCGGGAAAGTCGGCGGTGAGGCCTATGCTAGCCATATCAATAGGCTTGAAGCCGAGCTTCCAGGCGGGAGAATCGGGCCGCAGCCTGAAATCTTTCTTTGCGGGATCCACGAACAGGGG
>JBEKXF010000049.1:0-15873 GCA_049512315.1 Candidatus Aminicenantales bacterium
GCATCCTTGGAAGGTTTACAGAGACCGGTTCGCAAGCGAACTACCCGAGAGACCCTAGGTGATGACAAAAGCGGAAAGATTCACGTTGCCCAGGACCGGAAGTATTCACGTTGCCTTGACATCGCTTTTGTATCGATTGACATCGATCCGAGGCCGAGAATATCATCCCTATGTGATGAGAAGCGTTGTTCCGGAGCCTATGATGCTGGGCGTATGTGCGGGGTCAAAGCGCAATTTCTTATCTCCAACTCGAAGGGAAGGACGGCCATGAAAAGAACCCTTGTCTTTTTGTCGCTGGCTCTGCTCGTCCAAGCTTTGGGCATGGCTGGGGCACAAGAGGCCAAGGACCCTGTCGCCGACAAATATTCCGCGCCCCTGCAGAAGATCTTCGACCTCGAAGCCCGGTTCGCTCCTCTTCACCCGGCTCTGGGGAAGGTCTATCCGGTCGCCATCGTCGAAAATAAGAAGTTCTATTTCTTCGATCCGGCTCCCGGGGAGAAGGTGTATCGCCTCGTTCGGACCGTCCCCGACACGTTCAATATCCTCACCGGGATCCGGGCCGCCATGCCCCTCGCTTTTTGGGACAACCGCATCGCCTGCGTCGTGACCGGAGAGATCTTCGGCGAACCCGACGGCTACGTTTTCATCTTTCACGAGTTCGTGCACTGCGCCCAGTGGGATTGCTGTGAACAAAAGCTCAAAGAGGGATTGTCGATCTATCGGGAGGCGATGAAGAACAAGGATTGCATGTGGGAGCTCCAATACCCGTTTCTTTATATGAACCCGGCCTTCATCAAGTCCTATTTCGCGCTCTTCAAGGCCTGGGACGGGAATGATACCGCGGCGGCAGAATCCCTGAGGGCGACCTTAGACAAGGCGCTGTCGCCCGCGGAGTGGGAATACCTCACCTGGCAGGAATGGAAAGAGGGCTTGGCCAGGTATCTTGAGAATCGGATGCGCGAGGTCGTCGGCCTGCCCGAAAACAAGGGTGGCGAAAACCCGCCTTTCAATCGCGTCACGTTCTATCGCGGCGGGGATAAGCTCATCGGCTTCCTTGAGCGGCGCCGGCCGGGGATCGTCAACGACCTGGAGAAGCTCTACCTGGGGATCAGCGCCGCGAAAAAGGAAATTCCTTGATCATCGTCGTACTGCCCAAAGTCGTTGCCAAGCGGGATTGATTTTTTTAATCTGTCGCCAGATCCGGAGCCTCACCCAAAAACTGATCCGGCATATTCACCTTTGCCGCCCATAGGGATTCTTGACATCGCCAAGCCGCCGGAAGTATCCTCCCGACGTGATGAATAGAAAAGAAGATTCAATGTCCGGCACAGCAGAACGCTACGTTGCAGAAATGCGAATACTCGATACCCTCATCTATGTTCAATGAAACCACTGTACCGTCGTATGCTCCGGAGGATGAAGGCGAAGGAGGAACAATCGGCGCCGAACGCGGCCGCAGGAGCCGTCTGGTTCCTCTATATCCTCGGATGTTGCGACGGGTCCTTCTACACCGGAGTGACCACCGATATTGACCGCCGGCTCCGGGAGCACCAGGAGGGCAAGGCCTCTCGCTATACCCGGACCCGGCGCCCCGTCGTTCTGGTCTACCAGGAGGAGTGCGGCACCCGTTCCCAGTCCCTGGCGCGAGAGTGTGCGGTCAAGTCCCTAAGCCGGCAGCACAAGGAAGAACTCATCTCCGGATGGAAATCCGATCATGGACGGCCGCCGTCTTGATACCACTCTCCCACCATATTGGAACTTTACCCCCCCAGACACAGCGTCTCCGTCAGATCAGCCAAGTCCGTGACGTGCCCAATTTCGGCAAACAGCCATCTCTTTTTCCTCGTTATCCCATCCGGCGGGGGATGGTTTCGTGGGGGATGGCGATGGCCAGGACGAACAGGAGGCCGAGGATGTTCAGCACGGCCAGGCGGCCGAGGAGCTTAGGGATGCCCAGGAGCGGGATCACGAACGCTGAGGCCAGGACGACGCTGAGAAACGACCCGAGAAGGTCAACGCCATAGCCCGCTCCCGGGTGGGGGCTTTCGCTGAGATAGAGCCGGTTGGCGGCGACAAAGAGATAACCGGCCAGGACACCGAAAGCGAGAAGGAATAAAAAGGGGAGGATTTCGGGCCCCCGTCTTTCGGTCATTTTCAAGCCTAGGACAAGGAGCCCGGCGGATCCCGCCTGGACAGCGGCCAGGTCCATCGTGGCGGGCCGTTTTCTCTGCCGTCCCGCGAGGGAGCCGGCGAAGAGCCCGGCCATGAAGGCCGAAAGGAGCAGCGATATCTTCCCGTAGACGTACCCGTAAAAGGCCTGGAAGGCGATGAGGACGGCCATTTCGACCAGGATCGACGAGAACCCCGCGAGGGCCACGGGGATGAGAAAACGGACCGGCGAACGCCTCCTCTTCCAGGCCATCAGGGCCAGGGCCAGCCCCGCCAGGACAAGAGGAAAGTCCAGGAGCCAGAACGCGGGGACCCGGGCGAAGAACCTGAGCGCGGCAGATTCGATGCCCTTGAACTGGGTGGCCCACAGGACGGAATGAAAATAGTAGCTCACCGGGACGAGGTCCCGGTCGACAAGTCCGGGCCGGGCCCGGATCTTCCCGCTGAGATAGTCGACTCGGAGCGGCGCCAGCCGGGCCGGGAGCATTTCCGGGCTGACGAACCGGTTGCGAATACCGAGGCGTTCCATAGCCGCGATGAGCGCTCCCGGGTCGATCGAGAGGGGAGAGGCGGAAGCCAGGAAAACATTGTTCTCGCCGGGCACGACCAGGACTTCGGGAAAGACGGCCCTCAGGGTGGTGTCGAGAGTCTGCAGGAACCGCTCGAGGTCCGTGCTGATATAGTTTTCGGCCGAGGGGACGACGAAGCTCAGAACGCCGTCCGGGCTGAGTTTTCTCCTGACCTCGGCGAAAAACTCCAGGGTGTAAAAACGGTTGATCTGGGCCGTGGCCGGCTCCGGCACGCTGAGGAGCACGGCATCGTACGTCTTTGGCGTCCGCCCCAGGAAGGCCCGCCCGTCCTCGAAGATCACCCGGACCCGGGGGTTTCTCAGGGCCGCCAGGCCGGCAGGCGGCAGGTACCGCTCGGCCAGCCGGATGATGGCCGGGTCGATCTCAACGTACTCCAGCCTCGTTCCGGGATATTTGAGGCACTCGGCGCAGCCCCCGCTGACGCCGCCTCCAATGAGCAGAATGTCCTTCATGCCTTCTCTCTGGAGGAGGGCGAAATGGACCGATTCTTCGGCGGCCTCCGTATTCGGATAAGAAAAGACGCGCATCCCGTTGCTATAGAGGGAGTATTGGTCCCCCGTTTTCAGGACCTGGAGCTTTCCGTAGGGCGTGTCCTCCGCTTGGACGAGGTCGAACGGCTTCCAGGCGGACCGGAGCGCGGGGAAGTCGGCGGCGGCGAACAGCGCGGCGGCGACTGCGGTGGCGAGGAAGAGCAGCCAGGCCTTGGGCCTCCGCAGGCCCATAAAGATCATAAATCCCACCGCGGCCGAAACGAGGGCGGCCCCCTGCCAATTCGAGAAGCGTGGGATGATGAGGAGATAAACGGCCAGGCCGGCGGTCGCCGCCCCCAAGGATTCGAGGAGATAGACCCGCGGCGCATCGCCGTGAAGAAGGGCCGCGTTGAGGACGAAGGCGATCCCCAGGGGAAAGCTGACGAACATGGACAGCCCCAGGGAAAAGAGGAGGGCGGGGACGAGGCCCGTGAGCTCGCCGGGCAGGCTCCCCAGCAGGCGATGGGAGAACCTCAGGAGGACGAGGCACGAAAAGTAGAGGCCGATCGTCGCCGTGTAGAATCCGGGAAGGTGGTCCGGCCGGAGGCGAAGTCTCGGACCGACCAGGCTTCCGATCCCGCCCCAGAGAAGCCAGGCCCCGAGGACGAAACCGAACGTCAGCTCGTTGCCGGAGAAATGGACGGCGAACTCCCGGAGAAGGAAGATCTGGAAGGCCGTGGCCAGAAAGCCGAGGAGAAACGCGGGCAGCCGGGTCCTCAGGCCCAGATCCCCGGCACGGGCGTTCCGCAAAACTCGCACTTTCCCCTCTTGAGCCGGATCCCAGTGACCGTGAAGCCTGTCCTTTGGATGATCGTCTTCTTGCAGTTCGGGCAATACGTGTTTTCGCCGGGATGCCCGGGCACGTTACCGACGTAGACGAACCGCAGCCCTTCTCCAAGGGCCGTGTCCCGGGCCATTTCCAGGGTCGAGACAGGCGTGGGCGGCAGGTTCTTGACAAGATAGAGGGGCTGGAACCTGGAAAAGTGGAGGGGGACCCGGTCCCCGGCCTCGTTCTTGACCCACCGGGCCATCTCCCGGATGTCCGCCGCCGAATCGTTGAGCGTCGGGATCACGAGATAGACGATCTCGAGCCAGACCTTGCTCTTCGCCACGGACCGGATGGTCTCGAGCACCGTCTTGAGCTCGCCCCGGACGTATTTCGTGTAAAAATCCTGCGAATATGCCTTCAGGTCGACCTTGATGGCATCGACGACGCCGATGAGGTCCTTGAGCGGCTCCGGCTTGATGTGCCCTCCGGTCACGACGGCGCTCCGCACGCCCAGCCTCCGGGCCTCCACGGCCGTGTCGTACATGTATTCGAAGAAGACGACGGGCTCCGTGTAGGTGTAAGCGATGGAGGGACAACCGTATTTTTCGGCTTGCGCGGGGATGATCCTGGGCGGAAGGTCGACGTTCTCGACCTGCTCGGGCCGGACCTGGGAGATTTCCCAGTTCTGGCAGAACTTGCAATTCACGTTGCACCCCGCGGTGGCCAGGGAGAGGGCGTTCGTTCCGGGCAGGAAGTGGAAGAAGGGCTTTTTCTCGATCGGGTCGACGTTGAGGCTGCAGGCCTTGCCGTAGACGAGGGTGTAGTAGGTCCCGCCCTGGTTTTCCCGGACGCCGCAGTAGCCGCGCTCCTTGTCGCCGAGACGGCAAGCCCGGGGACAGAGCTCGCACTCGATCTCGCGGTCCGGAAGCTTCCTGTAATAGCGGGCCTCGACATGCGAGAGGCCGCCCTTTTCCCCGAAGGCGGAGAGCCGGGAGCACAGGGACGGCAAACCCGTCCCCAAGACAAGTCCCGCTCCGGCCGCGCTCCTGAAAAAATCACGGCGATTCATGGGACCGTTTCCTCGATCGTTTCGATCCCGCCGAGGTCGGCCCGGCCCAGGCCCATTTTTTCTGCGGTGAGCAGATAAGCGGGCTCGCGGCCTTCCTCGGCGAGCGAGGGGAGGCCCTTGGCGGCCCGGAATCGTTCGATGAGGGCCCAGCCGACGCGGTCGGCCGCCACCGGGTCGAGGCTGAAGATGAAGCCGCCGTACCGTTCCGCCCACTGGGGATGGAACGACGGCCCCCGGTGATACTGGACGACGAGGCAATCCAGGACGGAGATCCTGTGTTTGCCCTTGACCGGAGGCGAATCGAAGACCTCGGGGACAAAGGGGTTGCAGTGGAAATCATGGTACTTGTTGGGATTGTGGATGGCGCCGAAGTAATTCTTCATCCCGGCCGTGACCCCGGCCAGGCCGTGGTCCTTGAGAATGGCCAGGCTGACGGAGGCCGTTACGAGATCCGCTTGGATCTTTGAAAAGAGGCTGCCGATGTTGAGGTGGGAGACGAGCTCCGAGCCGTAGCCGGCCCCGTCCGTGTCCGTCCCGAACACATGGAACCCACCCCCACCCGCGGCGAGCCTGTAGCCGGCGTCACGGAGCTCGCGGTTCGTCCTGTCCCAGATGATGATATTTTTTTCCGCCAGGCCGTTCCGCGAGATCCAGCCCGCCAGAGCGAGGGAAATCTCGGGACGGGTGCTGATCGCCCGGCCGCCGATCGTGTTGACCTTGATCCCGACCCGGTCCTCCGGCCGGAAGACCGAGAGGACGGCGCTCCTCTCTTCACGTTCCCCCGTCAGGAGCCCGAATCCTCTGGAAAACATCTTGAGGATCCTGGCCTGCTCTGCTGGGCTGCCCGGATCCGTGAGGCCGCCCGACCGGACGATGACGACTCGGGAATTGGCCATGGCAAATCCATGATGACCGCTTTTTCCGGGGTTGTCAACAAACCCTCCTCGTAAGGCGGGCGGGAACCGGCATGGTGCCACCCATCTCTTCGGGAAAGTCTCTGAGCTTGCCAAGTCCACTTCGGTCGTCTATATTAGTTTCATGAGAATGCGCGGAGGTTCAGCATGAATGCGATCCATTGGGATAGATTCGCGGCCACCCTCACTCTCCTCTTGGCGCTGACGATCTTGTCCACGGCGTCGGCGCCGGCCCAGGAGAGGAAGGCCAATCCGGCCCTGGCGGCCCTGCTTCCGCAAGCCGAAGCCTGGAAACCAGCCGAAGCGCCGCAGAGCTTTTTCTCCGAAAGCCTCTATGAGTATATCGACGGGGCCGCCGAGAGCTATATGAGCTATGACTTCAAGGAGCTTCTCGTCGTCCAGCTCAAGAAGGAGGGGACGGAGGCCACCCTGACCGTCGAGATCTACGACATGTCGGGGCCGGGCAACGCATTCGGCATCTTCAGCGCTGAGCGGTACCCTGAGAACAAGCCCGTTCCGGTCGGGGACCTCGGGTACCTCGAAGGCGAGGCGCTGAATTTCCTGTCAGGACGCTACTATGTGAAGCTCCTCAGCTTCGGCCTGGGAGAAGGGACCGCCCCGGCCCTGACCAATTACGGCCAGAGGATCGCCGGGGCCGTCCCGGAAAAAGGCGGCCTCCCGCCCCTTCTTCGGGTGTTCCCGCCCGGGGGGCTTGTCGCCCGGAGCGAAAAGTTCGTCAAGAAGAATTTCCTGGGCTACGAGTTCCTCCACGACGGCTTCCTGGCCACCTACAAGATTGATGGCCAGGAGGTCGACTGCTTCGTGGCCGCGGCGGACTCGGAAAAGGAAGTCGAAACGGCGCTCGGCCGGCTCCTGGACTTTTTCGCCAAGGACAAGCAGGTTCCGGAAAAGACGGCCCTGGGTTATCGCGTCAAGAACCGCTATTCCCAGCTCACGTATATCGGCCATGTCCGGAACGTCCTCTGCGGCGTCCTGCGGGTTCCCGACGGCCTGGGATCGGCCGGAGAAAAACTGCTCGGGGCGTTGACGGATTCGCTGGCCAAGATTCTGGCCGCCAAGGGTTGAAACCCTGCGGATCGCACCTTTTGAGCGGGAGAGACGCACGATAAAAGGCCCGGCAGTGGATGACCATAAATTTTTCCGCTTCTCGGTCGGCCTGATCCTTATCTTTGTCCTGGGGATTGTCCTGAAGGCGGCCCGGGAGGTCATTTATCCGTTCATTCTCGCCATTTTCATCTCTTATGTCGTCGACCCGATCATGGCTTTTCTCCAGCGACTCAAGATCCCCAAAGCGGCGGCCGCCGCCATCATCCTCCTCGGGGCCTTCGTCGTCCTTTCCCTCATCGGCCTCGTCGTCTATTCGAGCGGGAAAACCCTGGCCGCGGAGCTCCCCCGGTTTGAGCAGAGACTGACCGACCTCACGGGGTGGCTCGAGAAAGGTGTCGGCGGGATCCCTCTCAAACGCCAGGTCGCCTCTTATATCGAAAAGATCAACCTCCAGGGTGCCGCCTCCTTTGTGCTGGGGGCCCTGGGCCCCATCCTCGGGCTCTTCGGCAAGCTCTTTCTCCTTTTCCTGTTCCTGGCCGTCATCATGTTCGGGAGGGGCAGAATCACGGTCAAGGTCCGGAAATTCCTGAGCCCGGAGAGGTCAGCCCAGGTTATGGAGGCGCTCGAAAAGATCAACTTCCAGGTCCGGAAGTACCTGGTGATCAAGACTGTCTTGAGCCTCATCAACGGGTTCATTGTCTGGGCCGTCCTCGCGCTGTTCGGCGTGGATTTTGCGCTCCTCTTCGGCTTCCTGGCTTTCCTTCTGTATTACATCCCGAATATCGGCTCCCTGGTCGCCACCGTGCTCCGGGTCGGTTTTGCCCTGTTCCAGTTCGGGACGATTTGGACCCCGCTCTGGGTCCTTGTCATCACCGTCGGAGCGGACAATGTCCTGGGGAACATGATCGAGCCCCGGATGATGGGCAAGGGACTCGGTTTGAGCCCTCTCGTCCTCATTTTTTCTTTGGTCTTCTGGGGTTGGCTCTGGGGGATCCCCGGGATGGTCATGGCGGTCCCCCTGGTCGCGGTCATCAAGATCGTCTGCCAGAACGTCCCTTCGCTCCGGCCGGTCGCCGTCCTGATCGGCTCTTAAGCGGCTCCGGGCGGGAGTCCGGAGGCCGGACCGCTCATTCGTCCCCCTCGACGATAAAGGCCTCGGGAGAGATCTCCTTCATCTTCCGGCCGAGATAGCTCTTGAGGGCCTTCTGGGCGGCCCTCTGCTCGGCAGCCTTCTTGGACGGGCCTTTCGCCTTGGCCAGGGGTTTGCCATTGAGTGAGACTTCCACGGTGAAGGTCTTTTTGTGCTCGGGCCCCTTGGCCGTGATGGTCGTATAAGCGGGCGCGGGGAGATCGGCTTTCTGGAACAGCTCCTGAAGGGCCGACTTGTAATTGTTGATCTGGAAGGTCTCGGTTTGGATGGGCTTCAGAGTCGGGGCGAGGAGACGGTGGATGAACGCCCGGGCGGCCTCGAAACCTCCGTCCAGGAAGATGGCCCCGACCAGGGCCTCAAACGCCCCGGCCAGGATGGAGCCCTTCGTCCGGCCGCCGCTCTTCTCTTCCCCCCGGCCGAGGAGGATAGCCCTGTCGAGCTTGATCCTCCGGGCTTCCCTGGCCAGGGCCAGGGTGCTGGTCGCTGAGGCCTTGAGCTTGGAGAGCTCGCCTTCGGTCCGGTCGGGGAAAGCCTTGAAGTAGAACTCGGCCGTGGCCAGGCCGATGACCGAATCCCCGAGGAATTCCAGGAGCTCATTATCCTGGGGCCCGTCCGGCTGGTTCTCATAGGCGTGGGAGCTGTGGGTCAGGGCCTTCCGCAAAAGCTCGGCATCCTTGAATGAGTAACCGGCTGCTTTTTCGATGCGATCGGTCTTCATGCCCAGTGTCCTTCGGCTTCAGGCGGGCTTTCCGGGCGCCGCCGGGTAGGTGAAATCGAAAGGATAGACCACCCGGCCGGCGACGATCGTCAACACCGCCCGCCCCTTCAGCTTCCAGCCGTCGAACGGCGTGTTCCGTCCTTTGGATTCGAAATTTATCCGGTCGACCGTCACCTTTTGGGACAGGTTCAGGACCGTGAGATCGGCGTCCGCCCCGACGGAGATCCGGCCTTTTCCCCGCAGGCCGAGCAGGCGGGCGGGGTTGGCGGACATGAGCTCAACGAAACGCTCAAGGGAAATGATCCTTTTATGAACGAAGCGGTCGATAATGAGCGGGACCGCCGTCTCCAGTCCGACGATCCCGAACGGCGCTTTTTCGATACCCTGGCTTTTTTCCTTGACGGTGTGCGGAGCATGGTCTGTGGCGATGGCATCGACGACACCGGATCTCACGGCCTCGACGAGCGCGTCCACGTCCGCCCGGCTCCGCAGGGGAGGGTTCATTTTGAAGTCCGGGTCATGGCTTTCGAGGGCGGCGTCCGTCAGAATGAGATGGTGGGGCGTCACCTCGGCCGAGGCGGCGACCCCCAGCTCTCTCGCCGCGCGGAGGGCCGTGACTCCGCCCTTCGTGCTGAGGTGGGCGATATGAACCCGGGCCCCGGTTTCCCCGGCGAGGATGAGGTCGCGGGCGACCATGACCTCCTCGGCCGCCGCGGGAATTCCCTTGAGGCCGAAGCGGCGGGAGTAGGCTCCCTCATGCATGACGCCGTCGCCGCTCAAGGCCTTGTCCTCGCAATGGTCGATCACGAGCGCGCCGAGGGCCTGGGCGGACTCGAGGGCCCGTTTCATGAAGCGGCTGTCGGGGACCGGCTGGCCGTCGTCGGAAAAAGCGATGGCCCCGGCCGCGAGCAGGCCGGCCATGTCCACGAGCTCCTCGCCCCTGGACCCCTTGCTGATGGCCGCGATCGGGAGGACGTTGACGACGGCGCCTCGCGCCGCCGCGGCGAGGATGTCTTGAGTGACTCGGGGGTCGTCGTTGACGGGATGTGTGTTGGGCATCGCGCAGACCGTGGTGAACCCGCCTCGGGCCGCGGCGCGGGACCCGGTGGCGATGGTTTCCTTGGCCTCGGACCCCGGCTCCCGGAGGTGGGTGTGCATGTCGATGAGCCCGGGCACGACGACCAGCCTCGAGACATCGACGGAGGGGCACGAGGGGGCCTCGATCCTGGACTTGATCTCGGCGATCCTGCCGTCGACGATGAGGAGGTCGAGGGTTTCGTCGGTTTTCGTCCCCGGGTCGACCACCCGGCCGTTCTTGATCAGAAGCTTCATGGTCCCTGCCGCGCTCCGTCCTCTCAGATCTTCGTCGGCTCCGCGATCAGGACCTCGTCGATCGAATCGAGCTCCTTGAGCCGGACCTGGATGACCTCGCGGCGGGAGGTCGGCAGGATCTTCCCCACGTAGTCCGGCCGGATGGGGAGTTCCCGGTGGCCCCGGTCGATGAGGACGATGAGCTGAACCGTCTTCGGCCGGCCGGCGTCCATCAGGCCATCCATGGCCGCCCGGATCGTCCGTCCCGTCATCAGGACGTCGTCCACGAGAAGCACGTCTTTCTTGTCGATGGCGAAATCGACTTTGGGTTTTTTGCCCACGGGCCGGGCGTCCTTGGCCGGGAGGTCGTCCCGGTAGCGGGAGATGTCCAGGGCGCCGACCGGAATGTTCACGCCCTCGAGTTCCTTGATCAGCCGGGCGATCCTCTTGCCGATGAAGATGCCCCGGGTCTTGATGCCGATAATGACCAGGCTCTTCAGGTTCCGGTTCCGTTCGATGATCTCGGTCGAGATCCGGATGAGGACGCGCCGGATCTTGCTTGAGTCCATGATCCGGGCCTTGATCTTCTTGTCCATTCGTCAACTCCTCGTAAGGAAAATGCTATATCGCCGGGAAAAAGTCAACCCGGGCCGGCGAAATAAGCCCTGGCGACGTCGATGTCCATCCGGATCCGGGCCGCGAGGGCTTGCCGGTCAGCGAATTTTCTCGTCGCCCGGATCTTTTGGAGGAGACGGACCGTGAGCCCGGCCCCGTAGAGCCGGGCCCGGCGGTCCAGGATGTGGGTCTCGACGCTGACCGGGTGAACTCCGAAGGTCGGGTTGGTCCCGATGCTCGTGATCGAAGGGAACGTCCGCCCTCTCCAGATCGCCTCCGTGATGAAGACACCGTCGGGCAGGATCTCGTTCGCGGTCCGGAGGTTGGCGGTCGGCGCGCCGATGCTCCTTCCCCGAGCGAGCCCCTTGATGACCTCGCCGGCGATCTCATAGGGCCGGCCGAGCAGGCGGGCCGCCTCGGCGACGCGGCCCTGGACGAGGAGGCGGCGGATGGCGCTCGAGCTGACGGCGACGCCGTCGATGACGGCGGGCGGCACGATGTGGACGCGCAGCCCGTGCACGCGGCCGAGCTCCCGGAGGCGGCCGACATCGCCGCGGCGGTCCCGGCCAAAACGGAAATCCCGGCCGACGACGACTTCCCGGGCCCCCAGCCGATCCCGGAGGATTCGTTCGACGAAATTCGACCCGGAAAGCTCCGAGAAAGCCCGGTCAAATCCGGTGACAAGAACGGCGTCGACGCATGACTCCCCGAGGCGCTCCAGTCTCTGCTCCGGCGAATCGATCATCCGGGCAGCCTTTTTCCCAAGGGCCCGCTCCGGGTGGGGGTCGAACGTCAGGACAAGCGAGGAGAGGTTCCGCCGCTCGGCCAGGCCGCGCAGGCGGGCGAGGATCTTCCGGTGCCCGAGATGGAGGCCGTCGAAGTTGCCGATGGCCACGGCCGCGGGGCGGGGGAGGGGCCGGAACTCTTCAAACCCGTGGAAGACGAACATGCGTCACATCTTGATGGTGTCGGTCTTCTTGAGGTAGGCCATCTTGAGCTGGTCCAGCACGCCCTCCAGGAATTTTTCCTCTTCCCCGTCGAGGTTCCCCTTGGTCCTGTCCTTGAGGAGGTCCAGGAGGTCAATGTTCCGCTTGGCCAGGGCCAGGTCCTCACGCCGCTCTCCGGACGCCGGGTCGTCCATGAGCCCGAGGTGGATGAGAGAGGGGAAGTAGAGGAGGATGACGATGGAGCTGAATTCGAGCGGCGGGAGATACCCTTTGTCTTCCGCCCGGCGGTCGCGCCCGCCCCGATCGTCCGAACGTTCGTTTGAGGTCATGGAAGGATCCTTCGTCCTGGGATGTTCCCGCCGGTCCGGCTCTCACTTTCCGAATGATCTGAACCTGTCACGGATTCCCATCTTACCGTTTTGCCGGCCAAACATCAAGGTCGGTCCGCCGCGATAGTCCTCGGGGACGAGTTTCAGGGATGCCGAACACGCTCCGGGGTTCAGGCGGCCGCGGGCGCGGATTTTTTCCTCAGGACGAGGGCGGCCCTGACCAATTCGTCGAGGTCGCCGTCCAGGACCCGGTCCGTATCGGCCGTCTCCACCCGCGTCCTGAGGTCCTTGATCATGCGGTATGGATGGAGGACGTAGGAGCGGATCTGGTTGCCCCAGGCGATGTCGGTCTTGGCGTCCTCGAGCTTCTCGGTCTTTTCCCGCTGCTTCCGCTGCTCGAGCTCGTAGAGGCGGGCCTTGAGGACCTTCATGGCCGAGGCCTTGTTCTTGTGCTGGGACCGCTCGTTCTGGCACTGGACGACGATGCCGGTCGGGAGGTGCGTGATGCGGACGGCCGAGTCCGTGGTGTTGACGTGCTGGCCGCCCTTCCCTCCGGACCGGTAGGTGTCGATCTTCAAGTCGTCCGGATTGATGGCGACCTCGATGTCCTCATCGATCTCCGGGTAGGCGAAGACCGCGGCGAACGAGGTGTGGCGGCGCTTGGCCGCGTCGAAGGGCGAGATCCGGACGAGCCGATGGACCCCGGATTCCTGGCTCAGGTTGCCGTAAGCGTAATCCCCCTCGACGCGGAGGGTCGCGCTCTTGAGGCCGGCCTCTTCCCCGGGCTGGAGGTCAAGGACCTCGGTCTTGAACCCCTTGCGCTCCGCGTAGCGGAGGTACATCCGCAAGAGCATCTGGGCCCAGTCCTGAGACTCTGTGCCGCCGGCGCCGGGGTGGATGGTCAAGATGGCGTTCCGGGGATCGTTCTCCTCGAAAAAGAGGGCCCGGAGCTCACCGTCCGAGAGGGCCTTTTCGAAGCGGCCGAGGGCGGCCTCGATCTCGGGACCGACCTGTTCGCCCTCCGACAGGAGTTCCGTCAGGACGTCGATCTCGTCCTTCTCGTCCTGGATCTTCACGAAGAACTGGAGGTCTCGCTCAAGCCGTTTCTTTTTCTGCTGAAGGGCCTGGGAGGTCTTCTGGTCCTGCCAGACCTCGGGAGAGGCGAGGCGCTGGTTGATCGAGTCGCATTCGGCTTTTTTATGATCGAGGTCAAAGAAAGCCCCGCAGCTCTTCGAACTTGCCGAAGAAGCCGTCGAGGCGCATCCTGAGGTCAGATGAGATCTCTGTCATAGCCATGGCGGTGCCTGTCCTTCCGTTGATGGAACAGAGCCAGAATAGAGGACAGGAGGGCCAATGTCAAGCCGGCCAGGGGAAGGACGTCTCCCGTCCTCGCGTAGAGCGAGAGGCGGCTCGACGGGGAGATCGTTCCGGTGAGGACGGCCGGCGTCATGAGGCGGGAGCGGGTGAGCACCCGGCCGAAGGGGTCGACGATCCCGCTGATGCCGGTCGTGGCCGCCCGGAGGAGATAGCGGCGGTTTTCGACGGCGCGGAGGACAGCCTGGGCCCAATGCTGATAGGGGGCCGAGGATGTGCCGTACCAACCGTCGTTGGTGATCGTCGCGAGAAAGGTGGCGCCCCGGCGGACGAAGTCGCGGACGAGACCGGGAAATATGACCTCGTAGCAGATGGGCGAAGCGAACTTGTGCCCTGCGTACGTATGCAGGACGGGCTCGGTCCCCGGCGTGATCTCGCCGATGGCGTGGGTCAGCTTTTCGATGAAGAAAAAGACTTTCTTGTAGGGCGTGTACTCTCCAAAGGGGACCAGATGCATCTTGAAATAGAGGCTCCGGGAGAGGTCCGGGTGCAGGACCATGGCCGTATTGTGGTAGAGCCGGTTTCCGGGCGGACCGGTCGTTTCGTTGGTCCCGATGAGGAGTGTGACCCGGCTCGACCGGACATAATTTTCGAGCCCGGCGCTGAGTTCACGGTAGATTTCCTCCCCGCAGCTGAAGCAGAGCGGGACCGTGAATTCCGGCCAGATGACCAGGCCCGAGCCGCCCGCTGCGGCCTGACGGGTCAGGGCCATGTGCTGGTCGAAGATCTCCCTGACCTGTCCCGGCTGAGCGAAATCCCAATAGATGTCCGAAGAGACATTTCCCTGGATGACCGACGCCTGGACCTTCGACGGCCCATCGAAGCTGGCCTTCTTGAGCTCGTACCATCCCCAGGAGTGGGCGAGGGCGAGAAGCCCCAGGGCTGCGAAGAAAGGTCCCCGCTTTTTCCGGGTCAGGGCCAGGACGAAGGAGCTCTGGAGAAGGACGAGGACGAAGGAGATCCCGCCCACTCCCGTCAGGGAGGCGGTCTGGAGGAAGGGTAGGTTTTCGTACTGGCTCGTGCCCAGGAGCCCCCAGGGAAATCCCGTCAGAAGATGGGTCACGAGATATTCGCAGGCGATCCAGAAGAAGGGGGCCAGGATGAAAGCCCCGGTCGGAAAGGCACGATGGACCGTGACGAAGAGGCTGCCGAAGACCCCCCAGTAAAGGGCCAGGAACCCGATGAGGGCCAGGTAGATGACGAGGCAGAGCCAGAGCGGCATCCCGGCGTAGTGCCGGGGGACGTCCGGGATCCAATAGAGCAGGACGGCGTAGAAGAAAAGCCCGGCGACCGCTCCGAGCCGGAAACCGGAGCGGTCGCGCGTGCTAGACAGGGCGATGAGGAGCGGGATCAGGGAGACCCAGGCCAGAAAGGCGAAGTGAAGCTTGGGAAACGCCAGGGCCGTCAGAACCCCGCTCAGAGCAGCCAGCCACATCGGAGTATCTTCCTTAGGAAGCTCGTTCCGGGCTCCGGGCCGGAAGGTTTCAGTCCTTGACGATCCTGTAGTCGGTTTTTTTCTTCCCGGCCTCGTTCAGCTTGGTCAAGGTTGCGGCTGCTTTCTCCCGGGTGGAAAAGCCGCCCACCCTGACGCGATACCAGGATTTGGCATCGGTCGGCCGAGGATCGGCGACGACCACCGGAAAGCCCCGTTTCCTGAACTTGTCGGCTTCCGCGCCGGCCTGGACCCGGTCCGTGAATGCGGCGACCTGGATATAAAAGAGCCCCGTGCTAGCCGATTCAGCCGGCTTGGAGAGGGTCTTCGTGGTCGGCGGGGTCGAGGCCTTGAACGCCGGCTTCTGGACCTGCTTGACCGGCGGCACGGTCTCGAGCGATGTCTTCGTCGATTTCTCCTGAGCCGCCGGCTTTCCCTGGCTTCCGGACAGGGGAGAGCTTGTCGTCAGCCCCGATGCCGGGCCGCTCTTGACCTGGTCCTGGGCCGGCTCGGCCGGCTTCCCGGCGGCCTGGTCCTTGACGGGTTCCTGGATCTGCTGGGCCACGATATGGGTCGCGGCGGTGATCTGGACCTGCTTTTTCCCGACCGAGACCCCTAGCAGGAAAATGAAGACGCCGAGGACGAGCACGCACACGAAGATGATCACGAGGAGGGTGCTCGAGACCTGGATTTCCCGGAAGTCTTTAGTTTTCATCTCTCTTATTTTTTCTCCTGGGGTTTTTCATAAGAGAAGGCCCGGAGGAGCTCGAGGGGCAGCGGGAAGACGATCGTGGAATTCTTCTCGGTGGCGATCTCGGCCAGGGTGCTGAGGAAGCGGAGCTGGAGGGCCTGAGGGTTTCGGGAAATGATGTCCGCGGCCTGGGTGAG
>JBEKXF010000050.1:0-19268 GCA_049512315.1 Candidatus Aminicenantales bacterium
GATTTTTACGCTAGAATCGGCGTCCGGGAAGGAGCGGAGGATGAAGAAGAATCGGTTCAAGGAGGTTAAGATCGCCTTCCACATGCGGAAGGCATACCACGCTATATATCACATATATGTCATAAAAAATGCTTAAACCCGCCTTCTATGATAGCGAAACGCAAGCCCTTTGAGACATTTCTCTTCTCTCTATTTTCATAACTGCCTCGGCTTCTTGAACCACCCTTCTATCCGCGCCATGATGCGCACCATAACATTCGATTTCGGCTCCTAAACCTAATTCAGAACGCGACCCTCGCGGGCCCGTTAAGGCGGGACCTAGGCAGCCGATTGCTTCATGACATCCGGGATATAATCTCTCTTCTCCGTCAGGATGCGATAAATGATGGTCAAGAGCCGGCGGGCCACAGCGATCTTGGCCACGTTCGGTCCTTTTCTCCGGGCCAGCCGGCCGTACATGGTCCGTAGCACGAGGTCCTTCTTGACCGCCGGGTACACCGCTTCCAAAGCCGCCCACCTCAGCCAGCTGCTCCCTTGCTTGGTGATGGACCCGTGATACGTCCTCTCCCCCGATGAGTGCGTCGAAGGTATCAGCCCGGCATAGGAATGAAGATCTGCCGCCCTCGGAAACCGCTTGACGTCCGCGATCTCGACCGCCACTAAGACCGACAGCGTCTTGCCAAAACCCGGCACGGTGTCGATCCGTGGCGCCTCTTCCATCTCTCCATAGAGGGTGTTCACCAACCCATCCGACTTCTTGATATGGGTCTGGATCTCTTCGTATCCTTGGACAAGATCCCTTAAAATCTCCTTCTCTCTGCTCTCCAGCGGCAGTTCGGCCACGAACTCTATGCCCTTCGAGCTGAACAGCCCGCTCTCCCGCTTCTCCACCGCCAACCGCACTTCCTCCCTCTGTTGAGCCAACAGCACCCGGATCTTGTTCTTCACTTCGGTCTGCTTGCGAACCCAATAAGCCCGCAGCCTGATCACCCGTTGCGCCCGCCGGTTCCACTCCTTCCGCTGGTAGACCTCCGGGATGAGATCCGCCCTTAACAGGTGGGCCAACATCCGGGAGTCTCGCTTGTCGGTCTTGATCCGGGCATGGGCAATCGCCTTGACCTGAAGCGCGTTGGCAATCTTCACCTCGCCGCCCAGCTCCCGAAGCAGGTCCGCCATGACATATGACGAGCGACCGGCCTCCAATACAGCGGTGAACGGACGGCAGCCGTCTAGGAACCGGTCCACATCCCTCCTGAAGTTGGGGACCCGCCCGTTCTTCCGCTCCTGCCCATCCTCGTCCAAGACCGTCATCACAGAGACTTGCTTGTGATGGTCCACGCCGATAAAATACAACCGCGCACCTCCTTAAGAGATTTTGGTCCGACGAGTAATCTAGCACAGCATTACCCGTCAAGGAGGTGCGTTTCGCTATCATGTTACCTAATTCTGATTAAAGGTGCTTAAGAGGAAAACGTCGTTCATATGGGGGAAACCAGATTTTCCCCTGGCAGATGCCGATTCCCATAGGTCATTCCTAATCCGTTTGTCGCCTGTTCGAGTCAGGGCAGGGGCATTTTATTTAATTCACTGATTCTGAAAATGTCGGGGAGGGGGCAATAGGTCGGTGATCAGTTGCCCTTCAGCCCGGCCAACGGCGACCTCGATTGATTAAAGAGCAGTGGGTCAACTTAAAAAATCAGCGTTCGTACTGGAGTATTTTTACAAACTTCATTTGTTCTGCTGCTCCTCACTGCCTTTTGTGCAGAAATAGAAATTCTTTAGGCCCGATTTGCTCTTAAGAGGGCAGGTTCCGCAGATACATCCCTTCTCTTTGATGATGCACTTGCTCTTACCCATGATCAGGCAAAAAGCTTTTTCATGAGTTGCGCCTTGCTTGCTGCAATCTACGTAGTTTGGACAACCTTCACAAATACACAATTTGATTATTTCCGCATTTTGCATCTCAGGTTTTGCTGGCATTTCTTTTTTCATCATTCTATCTCCTAATTTGAGTCATAGTCATATTTCCAGTCAGTTCGTTTCGTATTTTTCACCAGCTTCGCAGCATGGATAACATTCTCGGCGATCAATTTCGTTGAGCCTTCATAACATTCTCCCAGGACTATTTTTTTGTCTGCAAAGGTCGAGTTGCATACAGATGACATGGCATACATGTTGCTGAATGGCGGAAATAGCATGCCAAAATGATTGAAGGTCATAAATAAGTTTGAGATGACCATTGAAGCACCTTCTTCATGGCCTGTGACGATGACTCCCGCAACCTTACCGATGAATCTTCTCAGCATACCGCTCCCGGGCACATTATTGTCTGCCGTGAGCTCAACAAACTTCATATGCTTGATATTAAGCTCCTTATCCTTGGGGACTTTTGGGTTGGCTGGTTTCAGGCTTCCGTCCAGACTGATGCACCTGTCGATAAAAGCTTTCAGCGGCGTCGAGACGTTAAAATTATTCACAGGTGTTGCTATGATCAAACAATCTGCTTCCAGGATCTTGTCATATAGAATATTGCTCATATCATCGGCTTTGGGCGTTCCCTTGGGGTAGCAGGAGCAGTAAAAGTGGCATTGCGTGTTGGTTGTCGAGTAGCACGCCTTGCAATGTTCTATCCGGAACTCCCTCAGTTTGATGAGCTCAGTTTCTGCTCCGAGTTCTTTGCAGTGCTCAAGACAGACTTTTAGAAGCTCTTCAGAATTTGATTCTTCCTGGGCCATGTCATACTTGTCCCTTGCAGAGCCGGATATGCCAAGGACCTTAATTCTCTTTGTCTCGCTTTTCTTTACGCCCATCAACTCCGCTTCTTTGACTGTTTCCCTCTGGATTTGCTTAAAGCGTCCCAATGTTTTGGCATCGACTTGAAGAATTTTCATCAGTTTCTGGTCGGACAACTTCTTGCTCGCCAATTCTTTCATACTCCCCTCCCTCTTCGACAGCCGGCAAAATCCGGCGCGAAGAAACTAACAACAATGACTCGCAAAATAATTTTCTAACCTAAAAAAAGAACCAAATAGGGGAGCGCCTCATCGCCTGTCCGCTCGGCACGAGGCCCCGCTAATTGCAGCGCGACGTCGCAGGCTGGGCGGCGGCCGAGGCCGCCAGGATAACCGAGAATGCCTTCGAAGCGATGATGACCGCTAGTGCTTTTCCTCACGCGGACTTCTCCAAATACTCCTTCAGGGCGACCGCGTTGTTGTATTTCGTTTCCTTGGCCCCGTAGACGAGCGTCACCGTCCCGCGCTTGGCCTCCGCGAGAAGATCGGCGATTTCCTTCCGACCCTTCAATTCCCTAAAGTAACGCCGTTTGAATTCGCCCCATTTGTCAGGTTCGTGCCCGAACCATTTTCTCAGGCCGGTCGTGGGGGAGACCTCCTTCGTCCAGAGGTCGATCTTGGCCTTGTCCTTGGTCAGACCGCGCGGCCAAAGCCTGTCCACCAGCACCCGAAGCCCGTCGCCGGCTTCGGGCTCGTCGTACGCCCTTTTGATCTTGATCATGGCGCCGTCTCCTCAACCGAGGTCCAGAGTCCCGATCTCGGGGATGCGTTCGAGGACTTCCGACCCATGGGGCGCCATGGATTCCAGGTCCGCCGTCAGGTCCTTTCCGGCCTGATGCAGCCCTTGATGATCGCCGTCCGCCCAGAGGAGGCTCTTCGTAACGTCGTAGATTCTCCCCTTGTAGGCGACGAAGGCGGGCTCCCCGTTCTCCCCGTTGTTCTTTGCCAGGTCATCTTGGCTCAAAGTTCTCATGAGATGAGTTTCTTCCCTTCATTGAAGACATGAATGCAGGTCACCGGACAGCTTTCGGCGGCCGCGATGTTGCACTTCACGTCGTCCATTTCCAGCTCTTCGTTCTCGCCGACACCGGTCGAGTCGATGAGATGAGAGAGTCCGTCCCCGGCCATCTCCCAAAATTCGGGACAGATGGCGACGCAATTCTCGCAGGCGATGCACAGGGGCCTTTCGATCTCGACCTTGTAACTCATTTGAGGGCCAGATGTTTATCCCCTGCTCAGCCGGTCTTCCTGGCACGCAGAGTGATCGTCGTTCCGGCCAGGGCCCGGGAGACAGGACAGCCCGCCTTGGCACTTTCGGCCAACGCTTGGAAAGCCTTCTCCTCGATCCCCGGCACGTCCGCCTCGGTGGTCAGGTTCACAGCCGTTATCCTGAAGCCGTCCCCGACCTTCTCGAGGCCGACCTCGGCCTCCGTCTGGATGCGTTTCGGGGGCGTGCCGGCCTGGGATAGCATCAGCGCGAAGGCCATAGAAAAGCAGCCGGCATGCGCGGCGGCGAGAAGCTCCTCGGGATTCGTCCCCGGCCCCTGCTCGAACCGGGAGGCGAACGAGTACGGGCCCTCGTAGGCCCCCCGGCCCACTTTCATGCGGCCCCGTCCGTCCTTGAGCGAGCCTTCCCGTAATCGGAGCGATTGAAATGGTATTCCGGCCCCCGCCATGTGTCAAGAACTCAAAGTCCTAAGGGCCCGAGCTCTTCCTCGATCATCCCCCGGGTTGATCGGAATGCCGAACCCGCCGCCATCGGCGATATATTCCATCATCTCGCGCTCGCAGTCCTCCAACTCTTCCCTTGCCGCCGACTCCCTTTCGTGCCCGAGGTCCGGGTGCTCGTGCCTGTGGGCGACTAGTCCGGGCGTCGGCTGCCTTGCTACTATTCTTTTGCACACGTGGTAGATCGCCCCGGCCGCTGCCGAGGCCATGTCGTCATTGGCGTTCTTCGGGTGGTCGATCCTTTCGGCTCCACTGGGCAGCGTCTGGAGTTCGAGCCGCTTCAGCTGGTCAATCAGCTTTTTGTTGTCCAGAAGGACCACGGCTCCGGCTTGGAGGAGCGCCTTCAGCTTAAGGTAGAACTCCGTCGCGCTGGCCTTGCTCTGGCTCAGGGCGATTCGGTGCCGCCTGAGTTGGCTCTCTAGCGAGGCGAACGCGTACCTGTCGCCCCAGCACTCGTCGATTCCGTATTCTCGAAGAAGGCCGGCATATTCGTCGATGACCTGGATGAAGTCGAACGGGGGAACGTTCTCTCGGACAAGGTCTAGATAAACCATTTCGTTGGAGGCGTGGGCGATGGCCAGCGTCATGCTGTCGGTCTTGCCCGCCGACGCGTCGATGAAGGCAACGTATTTCATGCCCTTTTCAGGCGGTGTTTCTGAGCCCTTGGCCGCGGCCCGGAGCTTCTCCTCATCGAAGAGCGCCCCAATGTCGTCCCGGAAAACGGCCTCGTATTCGGCCCTGCAGCGTTCGGGGTCCCTTTCCATGTCTCGGGCGATCTTCCTGTCTGAGAAGGTCGGGTTCAGAAGTTTCGTCGGGGCCTTGAAGACGAGGGTGTCGGCGTCGTCTCGCCCCCAGAACTTTTCATGGAGAACCCAGAGTGACCCCGCCTTCCTATTCGGGCTGGAGATTCCTATCAGCCGGCCGCCCGGGATGATCGAGGGCGTCAGGGCCGAAACGAGCTCGTCGACGTTGTCGTTCGGGAAGAACGCCACCTCGTCGAGGACGACCAGGGCAAGGCGCCAGCCCCTGACCGACCTGAAGTCCGACGCCTTGACCGCGATGTGGGCCCCGTTGGCGAGGTCGAGCTCGTCGTTCGTCTCGCGCCTGACGAGCCTCTGGAAGGGCTTGAGGAACCGCTTGATGTTGCCGAAGACGATGCCCGCCTGCTCCCGCGTGTCGGCCAGGCAGAAGATGTTCCACTGTTCGCCCGGGCCGACCTTCTTCTCCCAGCCGCCCAGGGCCGCCTCGTAGGCCGCCACGAAGCCCATCGTCGTGGACTTCCCGCCCTGCCTCCCGGCGATGATGAAAACCTCCTCGTAGCCCCCGGTCCTGGGGAACATGCGGCCCGTGCAAGTTCGGAAGATTTCGAGCTCGGGCGGGGTAAGCGGAAGACCGTAGATCGCCTTCAGGCAGACCACCCAGTTCGACCACGTCGCGGGGTCGTGGAACTGCTTCCCGAAGGCCCGCCTGTCGAGCATGGCCTCGACGATGTTCCCGGGGTGGGTCTTTTCGCTGTGGCGGACGCAGAACAGTTCGCCCCGGAGGGCCTTCATGCCGCAGGGGCGGCCGTCCACGCGGAGCGCCTGGCATTGGGCCATCGGCGGACTCAGGCCTCCTGGAGACTTGCCCTTACGTCAGTAGGCAAGGCGAGCGGCCGTATCACCCTGGCCTTAACCATCTCGTCCAGCTTGGCCCTGATCGCCAGGAGGTCCCTCTTCGGCCGCAGTTCCCTGACGGAGACGACCCGCCGTTGCTCCTTCAGATAGCCAGGATGGCAGCCATCCTGCATCCTCTCGACGGCTTCCTTGATAATCAGTTTCTTCACCCAAACAAGTGGATCGTCGATGTCCACGGGCGCAAGCCTGGGGACCCCACGATATGCCGAGACGCTCTCCTGGTTTATTCTTAGCACTTCGTGCTCGTGGGCCTCGTTCACGATTTCCAGGATCCAGCGGCCTTCCCACGACGGGGGAGGCGCCCATTTCGGGTTGACCTTGTGGCTCACGCTGCCGTCCTTCTCGAATACGATCCGGCTGTAGCGGGCATAGCTCGTCGTGGGCGCGATCGAGTGGATCCGCTTCGTCTCGCCCGGGCCGAGCCTCAGCATCTCCTTCCTGTACTCCAGGACGATCTTTTCCCCGTCGGTCTTGTTGACCAACTCGGTTTCAAACAAGTCATTAGGGTTTATTTCCATTTGTTACTCCTAAAAGGGAATGGAGGGCGGGGCGGGAGCACGTTCCGTCAGGAGCAGACCCGGCCGCCCCCGTCCCGCCGCATTCTTTTGTTGCACCAGGCGATTTGAGAAGAGGAGCAGTTCGAATGAAGCCAGTTTCTGTCCTTTCATCTCTCGCTTCCCGCCTTCGCCAGAATCTCGTCAAGCCTCCTGAGGTCCGCCTCGCCGCGCTCGATCCAGTCGTCCCTGAGGCTCTCCCGCCTATAAGCGTAGCCTCGGAACGTCCTCGACTCGACCCATTCCGCGGTCACCGCGATGCGGAGCTCCTTGCAGGCGGCGAGCGGGGAGCTGAGCGGGCAGGACACGATGACCGGGATGCCGCGGGGGACATGGACCTCGCCGACGCCCTCGAGCTCCCTGGTCTCCACGTCCCCGCCGTCCATGTTCCTGAGGACGATGGGCCATTCCCCGAAGGCCGCCTGAGGCATTTCGAAGCCGGGGCGCGGAGTCAGGACGACGCCGCCGTCGGGCGCCCACTCGACGCGGGAATATCGGCTGTAGAGGGTGCGGGGCGAGACGCTCTCCAGGGTCCTCCTGTTGCCCGGAAGGATGGCGAAAAGGGGCGGGCCTGTCGTGTCCCAGACCGTGATCGGCCTGCTCGTAGAATTGATAAACTCGGTTTCGTATGTCATTTTCGTTCCCTCCGCATAGACTAGGGGAAACGGATTCAGTTTCCGGGAGTTTTGGTAAATCGCTGGGGGGAGAGGGGGGCCTAAGGGGAATCGAACCTCTGACCGGAGTCGAAGTCCATGCGCCGCATGTTCAAATCAAGGCGGGGAGTAGGTCGTTTGTATCGCCAATTCAAGGTAGGTCTGGTGGGTTGATGAGAGAAAATTAGCTGCCTGTCAGCCCGGCCAGCCGCTTCTTGGCGTCCTCAACCTCGGGCAGGCCGGCATCGGCGTCCTTCCAGAGGTCAAGGAATTTGCGGTAGTTCGTTATGGCCCGCGCCTTGTCCCCTTGCTGCTCGGCGATTTTGCCTAGCATGTAGAACGCCTTGGCGTAGATATCGCCGGGCCAAACCCTGCCCACTGCCAGCAGCGTGATCTTCTCGTATTCTTTGCGGGCTTTGTCTAAGGCCCCAGCCCTATAATAAGCCTGGGCCAGGCAATCAAAATAAAGAGCGTGCTCACTACCTACGAAATATTGATTAGGAAGGAGAGATATGGCTTCGTTGAAATCATCAACAGCTTTGCTCAGGTTGTTTCTCTTGAGCTCGATTATTCCTTCCACGTTACGGTACATTCTCATAAGTTTTTTGTTTAATCCTTTTTCTATCAGGGATCTCAGTTCGACCGCAGCCTGCTGGGCTCTATCTATCTGATTTCTCTCTAGGAATATCATAGCCCTCCAATAGATACAGCCTCGCTCATGAGCCGAGAAGTCGTTTACAGTGGCAACAGCCCAGGCCTTATCGCATTCTTTCAGGGCCTCTTCATAATTTCCCAATTTCAGATGGAGATATGCCAAATATAGATGAAAACGTGATTCATAGGCCCACTGATTGAGCTCCTTCGCCTCATCAATTCCAAGGTCACAATGATTCTTTGCCACTCCAAATTTTCCCTGAAGCACACATAGAGTGGCCAAGCTATCCCTGCCTCTCAAGTGCACTATCTTTGCTTCTGACTCCAGCAGCGTTTCGAAGTCTTTTTCGGCCGTACTCAAGTTGCCTTGGCAGAGTGAAATCTGGCCTCTCAACAAGACGCTATCGTTATCACCCGGATTAAGCATGAGTGCCTTTCCCACTTCAAGGAGGGCAGGGGCGTATTCCCCCTGACAGAGATGGATGAGAGCAAGCTCCTGGCGCATATTGAAATTATCGCCGAAAGTTTTGATGTAGAACTCCTGAGCTTCTGTCGCTTTTTCGTATTGCCCCTTGGCCATATAATCAGATGCTATATCCGCATAAGGGTATATAGAAGAATCTTTATACTTAATTGCTGCTCCACTCCGTTCAATGGCCTTATCCCACTCTTCTAAACCCATATAGAGTTCAGCACCGTTTATATTTCCAATGCGATCATCTGGATAAAGCTGCAGTAGTTTATTATAGGTTTCAATAGCTTTGTCGTAGGTTCTTTCTGAGTACCTATAAAAATCACCTTGGATGATATAGCGCTCCCGCTCCGAGACCCGGTCGGACAATTCGAAGGCTTTTTGACGGTTCTTTTTAGATTCAGAATAATATCCGAACTGATCATAAGCAATAGCTAAGCTCCTGTAGGCCATGGCAAACCCAGGGTCGATAGCTATGGCTTTTTCCATCAGCGGTATGCTTTTGCGATACTCATAATTCGTGTGATATCTTCTGGCTTCACTATAATACTTATACGCTTCCGGAGAAGTGGTTGTGATCTTTCCAACCTCCATATCGTGGTCTGCAGCTATCTGATCCGGCGTGAGGTTCATGTCCGACTTGATTGTCCTGGCCAGCTCATCCACTTTGGCAAAAATCTCTTTCTCGCCGTTGCATTCAATATTAAGGGGGCTTATGACTTCTCCTGTGCGAGGTTTCTGAAGCGTCAGGGTCATGATGATCGTTTCCCCGGCTTTCATCAGGCTCCCGCTCAATGTGTAGACAGCCCCTCCTTCGTCGGCCACCTTGACCAGGTCTTCTGTGGAATATTTCTTGGCTTCCTGAAGATTCAGCCTTCTTAAAATACTGAAGATCCTGTCGCTGCTCAGAACACTGATGAATTTTGATTGGGAGAGCTTTGTAATGAGCAACTCAGTTAGCCCGGTCTTCCAGGCATCCAGGCTCTTGTCTCCGGAAATGTTTTCAAAGTAGACGATGGCAAGAGAGGGTTTGCCCGAGGGAGGAGGAACGATATGGTGTTTGGGGAGGAAACGCCAGATGACCAAGGCAATGAGGGCAAAGGCCGCGACTCCCAGAGCCGGAATCAAGAGCTTCTTTGCCCCAAAGGTCACCGTGATTTGCCTAGAGGTGAGCGGCTTTCTCTTGGGGATTTCGTGAGCCGTCGTCGGGAGACCCTTTTCTATATTCTCGAGTTCTGATCTCACGTCGTCGGCACTCTGATATCTCTTGCTCTTGTCCTTCTCCAGGCAGCGAAGGACTAGACGGCTGAGGTCATCCGGAATCTGATCGTTGAACTCTTTGGGATCTTTGGGCTTTTCAGTCTTGTGTTTCACGGCGATGCTGAGCGGCGTATCGCCTTCGAACGGAGCCCGGCCCGTCAACATCTCGTAAAGAACGATTCCCAGAGAATAAATGTCCGATCGCTGATCCGCTTCTTTCCCCTCGACCTGCTCCGGGCTCATATATTCTGGCGTCCCGATGACCACACCCTCGCCGGTCAGGCTTTTGCCGTGAAGCGATCTGGCAATCCCGAAATCCATTATCCGGGCATTGCCCTCCCTGTCGATGATGATGTTGGAGGGTTTGAGATCCCTGTGAATGACTCCCAGCCGATGAGCCTCCGCCAGCCCCTCGGAGATTTGCTTGGCGATGGCGATTGCTTTCCCGATCGTCAACTGGCCTGTCTGCCTGATCAATCCTCTCAGGTCCTGTCCCGCCACGTATTCCATGGTGATGAAGTAGGTCCCCTTCTCCTCCCCAAGGTCAAACATGCGGCAGACATTCCTATGGGATATCATCCGGGTCGTTTTCAATTCGTTGCTGAACCGTTCGATCGTATTCTTATCGGAAGAGATTTCCGGCTTGATAAGCTTCAGGGCGATCTCTGCCTTGATCTTCTTGTCCTCTACCCGGTATACTTTGCCCATCCCACCCCGGCCGAGCTCCTCGATGATCTCGTACCTTCCTGCAATTGTGGTTCCTCTGCTTAACTCATGAACGGGCGTCTGGAGGGTTTCTGTCATGACCGGAGGGTTAGCCTTGGGCGAAGGTAGCTGGGTGCCACAATCGGCGCAGAACTGCTTGGTTTCTGGATTCTCAGAATGACATTTCGGACACTTGATGGCCAAGCGAGTTCCCCCTCCTCGAGCCTGGCCTCAGATTAGCAGAGGGATGGGCGGGAAGTCAACCAAAGCGGATTCGAACCCATTCCGATGGGAGTAACAATTTAGTCCCGGCGAACGTCCCTATTCGCTCTGGCTCCAACGATTTTGCCCGCTTTGCAGCGGACTTCGTCTTCCCGCCTGGCCAGTTCCGCCTCGGCCTCCGCCCACAATTCGTCGACCTGGGCCTCGGTCACGGGTTCCGTCGGGGCCTTGCGCTTAAGCATGGAAATGGAAGCCGGAGACAGGCCGAATATCTCGGCCAGCTCTTTCCCTTCGAAGGTGTCCGTGATGCCGGTCCGCAGGAGCCGCCGGATCAGGATGCGCCTCTGGTCTTTCAGGCTGGGGAGGGTCAGCCTGCGGTCGGCGTTCTCCAGGGTGACGGCGGCAAAGAAGAGCTCGATGGCCCGGTCGGCGGTCATCCGGCCGGCCTCCACTTCCGCGAAGAGGCGTTTCAAAAAGCGCAGTTCTTTTGACCCTCGGGCCTCAATCCAGCCCTTGGCCAGGGGAAGGGCCGGGGCTTGCGCTTCGGCGGGCTCTAGGCCCGTCTCGCCGGCCTCCAGCAGGGCTTCGGGGTTTGCATCTGCGTGCCTTCCGAGCTGAACGCCCTCCGGATAGGCCTCCTCGTTTCCCTCGTTATCTGCTTTGAGCCTGATCTGGCTGGCCCAGCAGACGGCGGCCTTGTTTTCCTTTAGCCGCCGGTATTTTATGGCCTGGAGGTAGTTCCTCCAGTCGCCCTTGCTCGCGGGCCAGCCGCGCCACCGGCCCGAGGCGACGAAGTCCTGGATGAGGTCGTCGGCCTCGTAGAGCCCGTCCCTGAGCGTGAGGCAGTCCCTCAAGTCGCGGAGGACCTCGAAGGCCATGACGTTCATGGCTCGCCTGGCCTCGGGGGACGGTCCCTCGATTGTCATAGGTCTGTTTTGGGTTTCCATTTAAATCCTCAAAGAAATCTCGCTGACCGCCGTTCCATTTCCCTTTCATGTTCGGCGGTGTTCATGTCCGATAAATATCTCTCCGAACTTGCCAAGTTCTTGTGCCTGAGCCACCTGGCGATCTGCACGAGCGAGTCGCCCTTGGCCGCCATCTGGCTCGCGCAGGTGTGCCGGAGGTCGTGGGGGCTGTGGGGGTTCGCGAGCCCGGCCTTCCCGCAGGTCAGCTGAAACAGCTTCCACCCCGACTCCTGGGTCATGTGGCCGGTCCTGGGCAGCACCTTTGACGGGAACAGGTGGGGGTTTTCCTTCGCCTCCGGCCGGCCCGCCCTCTCCTTCAGCCACGCCCTGAGCTTCCTCTCGAGCCTCTCCGGGATGTCGTAGGTCCTCGAGAGCCCGCCCTTCTCCGCCCTGACCGTGATCTGGTGGGCGTCGAGGCCGACGTCGTCCAGCCGGAGGGAGACGGCCTCGCCGATCCTCATCGCGAAGAAGTACACGAGCGACCAGAGGCAGTCCCACTTCCTCCCGTGCCTCCTGGCCGCCTTCATGAAGGCCTCGAGCTCTCCGTCGGTGAAGTACCGGACCCGGCCGTTTAGGGCCGTCCCTTTGGGGCGTCCGGCCATCCTACTTCCCCTTTTGTTTGCCGAAGTATTTCAGGTTGTTCGCCTCGAGGATCTTCAGGTCGGCGCGGAATGCCGCATCGCCCTTCCCGGCTTCGTTATTCGCAAGGCCTTGGCACTCGATGATGAACTCGACCGCCATCTTCCGGTTCCCCTTCGGCGGCTGGCCGGCCCATCGTTCCCGCGCAATGCGCGCGGCGATGCCGGCGATGACTTCGTCCCCGTGGGACCTGTCGTCCGTCAGGTAGTCGACGGCCTCGGGAAGCGAATCGAGCCCGTGGGCCTCAGCGACCGCCTCGGCACCGGATCTTTTCCCCTCCTCAGGCTCGGCCTTCGCCTTCGCTTGGGTCTTGACATTGGCTTGTTTCATTCGCGTGCCCTCCTTCAGCACTCGAGAATAGGTATACCGTGAAAAAGTGAGCTTGCACATAGCCTAACTAAAAAATTTGCAACTCTTGCTTCCTCCCCAGGTATGGCCGGCCTGGGAGGGGGCGCCCAAAATCGGGGCAAAAATTTGCTTGGGGCACCAAAAGGGCCTTCGGGGCGTCAAAAGACTCGCGCATCGCCCCATACGGCGGCCGCCGGACGGCCCCCGTTCGCCCCAGGTCGCGTCCGGACGGCCCGGGCAAGCATAGGGCAAGGGCCCGCCCCGCCTTGGGCCCCCTGGGTGATCCGGGGGAGGGGCGTGCGGGCGGGGAGTTATACCCAGGGAAATGTTTTGATTATGCCTGATTCGGCCATATCGCAGACTCTATTTAATTTGTAGGTTTTACAGGGATCGGCTTGTCTCTTACGGATTTCATTCAGAATTGATTCAAAATGGTTCGGCCGGATGTAGACCTTGCAGATAGGTGTTGCCGAGAGAGTTACTGCCGCTGTGTTTTAAAAGCGCTGGGGTAAGCTTTAATAAGCCGGCTAGAATCATCCCCATCTATTACGCCATAATAAATCGCGGAACCTTCAATTGCCGATTTCGCCCTGGCAAATTCGATCATTTGCTCGACTACCGACTCATGAATTTGCCCCCAATACTGCACGACAAACACACTTGCGGCACTCTTGAAAAGGCGCTGTATCTGGTCTCCATTCTTTCCCATTTTTTTTGGTGTTAAGATGCCTGTGGTACCTTTTCCCTTAAATGCAAAAGCTGTCGGCATGCGGCGACTGAGCACGCGCAATCGGGTCGTAAAGAGGTCGTTTCGTTCGCCTCCCCAATCTTGAAAATCGCCTACCTCGCCCATAATTTTCTTAATGCCTTTCTTGAAACGCTGTTCAGGCATCGGAACATACGCGCCCGGCTCAACACGCATCCCTACAACTTTGTCGAACGAATCGATATCGTCGATAGTTATGTTGTGGGCAAGAACGCGATTCTGTGCAAAACGAATTTTAATATTACCTTGTTTGTCTACCTTCGGCTGGGTTTTTGTGGGGAGTTTAGAAAATGCCCGTGGGTTTCTTACATATCTTAGTATTTCGTTCTTCCGGCGCGAGTAAAAACGGTCTTTCTGATAACCCGTCTGACCGGCTAGCCTGATTTGTTTTACGATTCCATTGTCTGCAAGGACCAATGCTGCGGTTAATACTTGCTTCCTGTCTAACCCGGTAGTTTGGGCAATTTCATTGACAAACTTAGTGTGCTTTTTGCCCCGGTAAATCGCCTTGAATACTATTAGCCTTTGAGGAGATTTACCTAAGACTTTGACTGCGTGTGCAACTTGCTCGTTACTATTTGACCGAGCGTCTGAAACGCTGATTGGCATCTATCTATTTTTTTGAAGACCGTTTCACTTTGCGCTTGGCTAACATGCGACTAACAACGCTCTCATGAACGCCCAATGCTGAAGCTACGTCTCTGCCCTTGACTCCTGATGTTATGAGTTGGAGGATTAGCAGGCGTTTGATGGCTTCAAGTCCATCAGCCATTGGATCTCCCTTTGCCTTCTTAGGCTTTCTTTTTGCCGCCATCGCCCTTGCCTCCTTTGGGAATGCCCTTTAAGAGGTCATTCACCCATGCTTTCTGTTTCCCCACGGTTCTCGCGATTTTATCTTGTGGGGCGCCCATTGAGAATAGTTGAAAGACGAGTATCTTTGTAAGAAGGTTGATGATCTCCTTCTTCTCTTCGGTTGCTTTCTTTGGCATTCTTTCCTCCCCCAATATTCCTAACTAGATTCTGACCTAACTTATAAATAATCCTAACAAAGTGAAGTTGCTAGTACAAGCCCTTCACAAAGCCAATGAGAAAAAACGGAAATTTCTGCCGTCGATTATTGTGAGGCAAACATCCGCTCAGCGTCCCGCGTTTGAATGGGGAGCGCCCCCATTTGAACCCGAATGTTCAAGACGGCACCCGGCCCGACCGGCTGCTGACTGGCCGCCGACAAAACCGGGCCAGGGGGGTCTCTTAGCAGTTAGAGGGCCGTCTGATAGAGAAGGGTAAAGCCCCCTCTAAGGAACTTATTCTCGGCCCGTTTTAGCCGAACTCAAGCGCGGCTGTGCCCTTCCTTGCCCCATGCAAAGGGGAGAAGGTAAGAAAGTAAAAACTTGCTTTCGGGTTCTTCCCCAAAATTCATCTCCTTTTCTACCAGTCAACATGCGACTTTTTGGGCAAGTGTCGGAAAATACCTTCTTACTTTCTTACTATCTTAGGCTTTCTTCAGCTCTTCCTCCCCTCCCTAGGCCATATATCCAGCCAATAGTCCTTGCCGTTTTCTTGCAACCCCCAAGCTTCGAGGCCGGCCTTCTCCACCGTTTCGTTCAGCAGGCACGGCAGGTCCTTCGCCTGGCTGGGGTCCATGCCCAGGGCATCCATCAGTTGCTCTGCCGAGATAAGGAAATCGTGGTCTTGATCCTCTGTGGGGCCTAGTGAGTATTCCCTCTGGTGGTCGGCGCGCGTGAATATATCCATCGTAAATTCGCGCGCCAGCTCTCCCTTTATGTTCGCCAGGTGCTTGGCCATGGACATGGGGCTCTTGTAGTACTTCTGGAAGTCCTTCAGCTTCATCTCCTCCGCGTTATCGACCATAAGCTTGTACAAGTCCTGCGGAGACAGGGATCTTATTCTCTCGCGCTTATCGTAGATGACGTAGCGCAGGATAAGATAGAAGTAGTCGTCCTCGACGGCGAACAGGTCCTTCTTCTCGTTCATCTTCTGCATGATCAGGCGGAACAGGAACTTGAGGCCCCAGCCGCAAACGGTCCTTCCGAAGCACTCCCGTCTGCCACCCGCGAGATGCACGTGGGCGGCTCCCAGTCCGGGCCCTGCAGGCGCATGTAATCCTGCTCGGCCCGCAGGATCTTCACCACCGAGTTTAAATTCACTAAGGCTTCGGTCATGATTGCCGAACGGCGTTCGAGCAGCGTGCGGACAAGGTAGGCGCGGGGCATGGGATTATCGATCTTCTTCGTGTTGAACAGCATCAGCCGGCTCACGAAGTCGTCCCGCTTGAACTTCGGCTCCCGCGAAGTGATGGCGATGAAGCAGTGGGGCGTGGCCCGGACGACATCGATGTCCGTGTAAAGCTTCCTCTTCTCCACGGTCCCGCCGGTGGCCGCCACGCAGAGCACGTTCAGGACGTCGGCCTCGATGTGCTTGTCGAGGTTGTCGAAAACGACGTAGTGGTTGCGCACCAGCACCGTCTTGAGGTCCTCGGCCGTGCCCGGCTCGTGGCGGCTCTCGAACCTGTCCCCGAAGAAGATCTTCCCAATCGAGGTCGCGATGAAGCTCTTGCCGCTCTCTTTTTGGCCGACGAAGCAGGCGATCGGCTTGTCCCTCATGATGGATTCGAAGAACAGGGAATAGAAGACGATGACGAGCAGGAACTTCTGCTCCTCCGGGCATAGGGGGTTTTCCTGGTCCTCCGTGAACGAGGCTCGGTCGATGAGGAACTGCTTCAGCAGGCTGCCGTCGCGGCAGAAGCGTTCGAGCGATAGTCCGAGGCGGCTTGACGAGGGAAACGTTATCTTCGTTCCGCCGACTTCGATGGCCGCCTCGGGCCTGAACGCCTCGAAATAGTTGACCGCCTTCTGCTCCGGGTCGAAAGCGAACGGCGCGAGCGTCGGGTCGTATTCGAAGAACACCCCGTCGACGCCGTTCATGTAGCGCTCGACCTTTTCTCCGTCGAGCCGGTAGACGCCGTTATCATGGTCGCTGATGTACAGGACGAGCTTCTCGGGGTCCCAGTAGGCGAACCGGCGAGGCGTCACCTTCTCCCGCAGCTTCCAGTTGATGACGGTCTTGATCTCGTCCCGGATCTCGCAGAAGTCCCGCTCAGGGACGCTGTACCGGTTCCTCACGTAAGTGTAGAAATCGGTGCCGTCGACGCCCATCAGGATCTTCTCCTCGTTGTCGAAGAAGTAGTACAGGTCCTGTTCTCCGTCCTTGAACCCCCTCCCTGCGGCGTTCTCGCTCAGAAGGAGGTCGGTCGTCACGAAGCGCAGGATCGCCTTCCGCTTTTCATCGGCGGTGAGCCCCTTCTCCCGCCTGATTTCCGAGATGCGGCGCGACCCGGGGGCCTCTTCCTTGCTCCTCTGCTCGATGTAGGCCAGCCCCTTCCGAACGTCCCATTGCAGGTCGGCCTCGCCTGACGCCATGATCCGGTCCGAGCACCCGAGGAAGGGGTTGAAAAACACGCTCTTGATCGTCTCGTAGTCGTACCCGCCCGCGGCCAGGGAGCAGATGATTGACATGTCCCTCCCGCTTCGGGTTTTGTCTCCCGCCTTCGTTTTCAAGAGGGCGCCCGTTAGGATCAGCTTTTTCGTCCTGGACTCGACCTGGAGCCTCTCGACGTCGGCCTTCGCCGCTGCGGCGTCCCTTAGGCTGACGGTCAGGGTCTTGGTGCCGAAGGCGGGTAGCGGCTCATCGAGTCCGGCGGGCTCCTGGTAGCCGGCGTCCTCGAACCGCTCGAAATCCTCCAGCCCGTATGCCTGGTCCGTGAGGGCCAGAATCCGGCATGCGATGGGCCCTCCTTCCTTGATGTTCAGGGTGCCAGGAAGCCTGAGGCAGGAGTCGAGGTTCACCCTGCTGCGGTCGGCCCCCAGTTCCTTCACGAGCCCGGCAAGGATCCGCTTGAACCGGAACCTCTGTTCACCGGCCAGGCCGATGATCGGTTCGGCTAGTACCCAGTAGCAGTGACAACCGTGGCCCGAGTCGACCACGATGGACGGGGCGATTGGGAATCCCTGCACGCGCCGCAGTGCCTCTTCCTTGCCCCCCTCGAAGTCTTTCCCGTCGACGTCGGCCCACAGGCAGACGATGTCCTTGATGTCGTCTTGTTTCTTGGCTTGGCTGAGGGGCCGGGGGTTCACCCCGAGATAGACGTGGCAAGCAGCGTTGCGCTGATTGATTTCGGCCCAATTTTCCTCGCCGACCTCGCCACGGCGGCAGAACTTAGAGACGACGTCTTGGCCGACGAACCTGAGTTCAACATGGCCATCGTTGTCCTTGAAGTAGTTAGAAAATACGGTCTCGATGAAGCGGTTAGCTTCCAGAAGATTCTTCGTGGTTTCCATTAGTTTCTCCCATTAGTTCAAATTTCCGTCCTTGATAGATCTTCCCGTCAAGGGGTTGCCCTGTGCGAAGGTTGTTCACGTAAAGCTGGCGGATGCACAGGAAAGTCACGCCATCTTCAGTGATGAGAATTAGTTTGGCTTGATGCTTTGTGTCCATGACACCTCCCTTTTTATTTTTCTTTGAATACCAGGTTGCAAGCCTCGATGCCTGAGTCTGGGTCGGCCTCTTCCGAGACCACTTGCAGTAGCTCCAGGATTTTGTTGTTGAGCCGGTCTCGCTGTTCGAGACCGCACTGTTTGAAAGCAGCGCCTATCTCTTCGTGTTTGGCGCTCATCTCGACGAGTTGGGCCTTGACGTTTTCGATGGCCCTCTCCACGTTTGGAGGTTGGAATTCTTCCGAATTCTGGTCTGAGCGATGATTCATGTCGACTCCTTATAAGTTTATATTTTTATAGGGCAATGGATGCCCTGCGGGTAGACGTCCGGGGTTAGAACTGCGTGGATTCGATAGATCAGAGACTGGGTGCTTGGGAGGGAAAGTACTGTTCTAAAATGGCCACAGAAGGCCCGCCAAACCGCAGCACCCGAAACGCAAACCTTTTCGAAGCCCCTCTTATATTCTAAGAGGGTGTAGGGGAGATAAAGATTTAATTATTTCTGAAAAGTGTTTCGGGAACGGTTTTCTCTATTGTGCTTTCTTAAAGTTCCCCCTTAATGGCGTAAGGGGGATAAGGGGGATTAGGACATCAAAACAAAGTCTTGGGACGCGTCTTTGTTCTTGAAATACCGACCTTTCCAAGCTCCTCAATTACAGAGGGGGATAAGGGGGTTAAGATCTAAGAAAAAGGTCTTGAGAGGCGCTTTTGTGGTCCCTCTTGTTCTTTAGGCACGAGTAGGCAGGATTAGGCAATTTTAGGCGAATTTTGTGACGTACAGGTGACGCGGGTGTGACGCGGTCTGTGCCTGCCGTCCGGGGCCCCCGGGGGTATGGGACCAACGCCGCGATCGTGCGCGGAAGGGGCGATCGTGACCTCTAAAAATATTCACCATAGTTTTCATTAAAGGGCCCTGTTCTGCTAATACTCCAACGGTCTTACCCTAACTCCCGACAAGTGATCTATGCACCTGCCAATATGCGACGCCTGGCGAAGCACCTCCCGGGATCTCATCTTTCCGGATTTTTTGGCAATCAACTCATGGAGGCCGGCCCTTGCCCCTCTTCATCATCCATCCTGTTTTTTATTAATATCTTGATCAGGTCAGGGCACGATCCGGCTTGACGCCGGCGGGAGGATATTCCAGAATGAGAGGAGGACAAGAGGCGAGGTTCGAGGTCAATAATGCGGATACTGATCATCGAGGACGAAGGCAAGATCGCTGCGTTTCTCAAACGGGGGCTCAAGGAAGAAGGTTACGCTGTGGATGTGGCTGCCGACGGAGAGCAGGGCTATTTCCTGGCCTCCACCCAGGACTGC
>JBEKXF010000051.1:0-14816 GCA_049512315.1 Candidatus Aminicenantales bacterium
AGGTTGTCGCCCGGGATGTATTCCATGGAGATGAAATAGGTCCCCTCGCAGTTCCCGAGGTCGTAGATGCGGCAAACGTTCTTGTGGGAGATGCGGCGGGCCAGTTTGAGCTCGTTCCGGAAGCGCTCGATCATCCTCTCGTCGAGGCTGATGTCCGGGCTGAGCAACTTCAGGGCGACGGCTTCGCTGATCTCCCGGTCGATAGCTTTGTAGACGCGGCCCATGCCGCCGCGGCCGAGCTCGTCGCAGATGCGGTAGCGGCCAGCGAACACGGCCCCGGGGACGATCTCGCCGCAGGGAACGCGCGTGGTTAGGGTCGGGGATGGCGGGGGAGTGCGGAGGGTCGGGGATAAAGGTCGGGAGGGAGAGGATGGAGGAGCAGCGGCCTGATTGGGATGGAGGGGAGCGGCGCAGTTCCCGCAGAACCGGGTCTCCGAAACGTTCTCGAACTGGCAATGAGGGCATTTCATGAGAAAAATCCCCTCTTAATTAGCAAAATCTTGCCCAACTCCAAGTTGACGATTGCGCGCTGACTGAATGGAACTTTATAATAGAAGGGTGGCCCTGTCAAGATGGGCAAAACGGGCGATAAGCTAGCGTTTTCTCTGGGTTGCGGGTGGCCGGGAAGGGATGCGGCGGAAATTCGGTGACATGATCCAAATCTCTTGATTTGGTGCGTGTCACCATAATTTCCCAGGGTGTATCGTGTCACAGGAGCTTCCCTATATGAATTTCGGTAATGAGTTGTGTGTCACCGTAATTCCCGGTAGGATAAGACGGTTGGCGTCCGATTTGTTTTAGCGAGGTCCGACATGATGACACGATTCGCTCAGTCCATTCTTGGTCATCCCGGCCGCCTGGCCATGCCTATCGGCGTATACGCCGGGCTCGAGATCACGGGCGGCACGATCCGCGACATCGTCACCGACCCCAAGGCCCAGGCCGCGGCGGTCCTCGCCCTGCACGAGAGGCTCCGGACACCCATCCTGCTCACGGCCATGGACCTGAGCGCCGAGTCCGAGGCGTTCGGCTGCGAGATCCGGATGTCGCCGACCGAGATCCCGACGGTGATCGGCAGGAAAGTCACGGGCCCCGCTGACCTCAAGACCCTGCCGGCGCCTAAGCCGGGTGACGCCAGGACCGCCGTCCATCTCGAATCCGCGCGCCTGATCAGGAAGGCGGTCGTCTCGCCGGTCGTGGGCTGCATGATTGGCCCGTTCTCGCTCGCCGGCCGGATCTTCGGCGTGAGTGAGGCCCTCGAGGCCACGGCCCTGGAGCCCGAGATTATCCTGGCGCTTCTCGAAAATGTTGTGGAATTCCAGATCGCCTACGCCAGGGCTTTTCGGGAAACAGGGATCTCGGCGGTCATCATTGCGGAACCCGCGGCCGGGTTGCTATCGCCGGCTGGGCTGGGGCGCTTCTCGGCGCCGTTTGTCAAGCGGATCGTCGAGGGGGCCCAGACCTGGGATTTCGCGGTCATCCTCCACAACTGCGGTGCGAAGCTCATCCACCTGGACAAGGTCCTCGAGTCGGGCGCCGAAATCTATCACTTCGGGACGCCGATGGACATCGTCGCGGCCCTAGAGCGGGCGGCAGGCCAGGTCATCCTGGGCGGAAATCTCGACCCGGCAGCCGTCTTCCTCAACGGGACGCCGGACTCCGTGCGGACCGCGACGCTGGCGCTCCTCGACGCGACCAAGGACCACAAGAATTATTTCATTTCGTCCGGATGCGACATCCCGCCGGGGACGCCGTTGGTGAACCTCGAGGCGTTTTATAAGGCCGTCGCGGACTTCAGCGGCCGCGCCCACACGGCCTACCTACCGTCCTGAAATTCGAGGAGGAAATTCGGTGACATGAACGAATTCTCTTGAATTCGTATCGTGTCACCTGAATTTCCTGGCGGGTATCGTGTCACCTAAATTTCAACCGTGTCGCGTCCGTGAATTTCGGTAATTAGTTGTGTGTCACCGAATTTTCGATGAGCCAACCGCCACCGGCGTGATCTCCGACGCCGGCCCGTCGAGCTTGAGCTCGACCAGCGTATCGATATCCTTCCTGAATTCCTTCGCCACCTTGATGCTGATGCCGTGGCCGTCCTGTTTGACGTCCGCCTGACCGCCCATCAGCGGCTTCCATGACACGACTTTTTTCCCGACCGGCGGCAGCACAAGACCTCTCTCCGGCCAGTCGAAAACGTGGACGTAGATCGAATCGCCCTTGTATGTACTCGCGCCCCACGTGCCTGGCTTGAACGGCCCGCCCCGCGTCTCGTAGATCGTCTGACCGTATGCGTCCAGCCACTGTCCGATCTCCTTGAGCCTGTCCACCTGGCGCGCCTCGATCCGGCCGTCCGGCATGGGGCCGACGTTGAGGAGGAGGTTGCCGTCGCCGCCCGCGCACCGGATGAGGGTCTGTAGGCATTCCTTGAAGGATTTGAGCTTGTCGTTGGGCTTCCAGGACCACTGCTCGCAGATCGTGATGCACGATTCCCAAGGCCTGTCGTTCTGGAAATTCCCGATTTCCTGCTCGGGAGTGTCGTAATCGCCCCCGGCGGTCTCCGCGGTGATCGAGCCGTCCTTCCCGGGCCGCTTGGCCGAGCCGACGCGGTTATTGATGATGATGGACGGCTGGAGCCCGCGGACATAGTTGTAGAGGTCCTGGCCGCGGTCCGGATTCCAGGGCTTCTCCCATTGCCCGTCGAACCACATGATGCCCAGCGGCCC
This sequence comes from Candidatus Aminicenantales bacterium, assembly GCA_049512315.1. Lineage (GTDB taxonomy): Bacteria > Acidobacteriota > Aminicenantia > Aminicenantales > Saccharicenantaceae > DATKJS01. Next base: position 2,727 of record JBEKXF010000051.1, read on the forward strand.
GTAGTTCCTGATGATCTCGGCCAGCTGGCCTTTAAGGTAGGCGACGTAACGGTCCATGTTGGCGGAGGGTTTCTCGGCCTTGCCGCCCGGGCTGTCCGTGGGATAGTCCGGATGGTGCCAGTCGAGGATCGAGTGGTAAGTGCTGAAGACAATATCCTGCTTCCGGCAGGCCGCGGCCAGCTCCTTGAGGATGTCGCGGTGGAACGGCGTGTTCATGATGTTGTAATCGGTGAGTTTCGTGTCCCAGATGCAGAACCCGTCGTGGTGCTTGGAGGTGATGACGATGTATTTCATGCCGGCCTGCTTGGCGACCCGAACCCAGGCCTCGGCGTCGAAGAGCGTCGGGTTGAACTTCTTGTAGAGCTGGTCGTATTCGGCAGCCGGGACCTCGGCCCCGCGCGACCAGCCGATCTCCGTGCCCTTGAGAGTGACCGGCCCCCAGTGGATGAACATCCCAAACCGGGCTTCGCGCCACCAGGCCAGGCGTGCCTCACGCTCATTGGGAGTTTCGCCCGGCGTGAGGCCAGGAGAAGCGCCCGAGGAAGCAGCCGTGGAGAGACTGATCAGCATACCGGCCAGAAATAGAAAGAAAAAAATCCCGAGGCTGAAAATTCTCCCATGCTTTTTCATGTCTCCCCCTCGTCGGCGCATCTTTTTTATCGCTTTTTCGCTGCCGGCCCATTTTCTTCGAAATGATCGGATTTATCAAGCACGAGCTGCGCCCCAAATTGTCAACGCCTATCCGTAATGGCCGGCCAACGTGTCTTTACCAAGCTCTTGCCGATTGGCCTTCTCGGGAGGACTCTCGCTTGATTGCGTTCGAACAAAAAAGGTAGGATGAGGAGGCGAAAAATCCGGGATTGGTATGACAACAGGGAGAATGCGTCATGCTGAAAAGGCGATCAACGGATCCGTGGACATGGCTTGCCCGCGCCGGCCTTCTACTCTTTGTCCTGGCCGCGCGCCTGGCCGCCGCGGCCCCGGGATGTAGCACGGTTGTCGTCGGAAAGAAGGTATCGCTCACGGGCGAGGTCCTGCTCGGTCATAACGAAGACAACGAAGGCCGCCTGGTCGTCGCCTGTTACAGGATGCCCCGGTTGAAGCACACTCCAGGCGAAATAATCGCTCTTGAGGAGGGGAAGGCCAAGATCCCACAGGTCGCGGAGACGGCTGCCTATCTCTGGTGGGAGACCATCGCTGACTGGAAAGCGTCGTACAGCGACGATTTCATCAACGAGTGGGGCGTCGCTGTGATCAGCGATAGCTGCTGGCCGTCCAAGGAAACCGAGGGGGAGCTCGTTGAAGGGGGGATCGGCTACGGATTGAGGCGCATCATTGTCGAGAGGGCGAGGACGGCCCGGGAAGGAGTCGATATCGCGGCGGGGCTCGTCGACCGTTATGGCTATGCCGATTCGGGTCGGACCTATATCATCGCCGACAAGAACGAGGGCTGGCTGTTCGAGGTCGTCATGGGCAAGCATTACGTGGCCCGGCGCGTCGCCGACGATGAGGTCGCCTTCATCCCGAACTGGTACACGATCCGGGAAGTGGATTTCAAGGACAAGGAGCAGTGGGTCGTCTCGCCGGATCTCGTTTCGTACGCGGTGCAGCGCGGCTGGTTCGTGCCTAAGGTGCCGGGAGATACGAGCGATTTCGTTTTCGCCAAGGCCTACATGAGCCCAGAGATGTACGATACGAACTGGAAAGTGACCCAGGACCCACGGCGGGACTACAATGTTCTTCGACACAAATATGCCCTGGAGATGATCACGGGCGGGAGTTTCGGATACGGCCGGGACTATCCGTTCGCCGTGAAGCTGGCCCGGAAGATGGGCCCGGAAGACCTCATGGCGCTGTTCAGGACACACTATGAGGGGAAGCCGGATTACCGCACGACAAGCCCGGCGAATTCTCCGCATTCCCTGGCCACGATCTGCGCCTCTGAGACCCAGGAGAGCCTGATCTTCCAGTTCCGGGAGAACCCGGATTTCACGGCCGTCTGGTGGACCGCGGGGAGGCCCTGCACGAGCGCCTATGTTCCCTGGTATTTGGGGATCCAGCGGGTTCCGGAAGGGTATGGCTGGAAGGACCCGGTCGAGGCAATGGCGAGTCATTTCAAGCCGTCGGAGGACGATCTGAGTCGCAATCCTGATCGGGCCTGGTGGGCGTTTATGGACCTACAGAACGGGCTCGAGCCGCGATATTTCGGGGACGATAAGGAGCGGGAGGCGGGAGCGTACGCCGGGCGGGACGTGCTCAGGGTCCAGAAGAGGTGGGGGGAGTTGGAGAAGCTTTGGCTGGGCCGTCAGAAAGCCGTGGAGGCTGAGGCCAATGCGTTGGAGAAGAAGGGCGCTGAGGCAGTTCGCGAATACCTGACCCGTTACACCTCAGACCAGGCCAAGAAGGCCTCGGCAGCCGCTAGAGAGATGGCCGGGGTTTTAGGCTCAGAAAAAGGCAAGAAATAGCCGCCTTAACCCCTATTCCGGCTTGGAGTACTGGTAATACTGCTTGGCGTAGTAGCCGTCCTGTTCGACCAAGTCGACGCCGTTCAAAATAACGCCGAGACATTTGAGCTTGTGCGCATCCATCTTCTGCTTGGCCTGCTTCAGCGCGGGGACCGGTGTCTGCCCCCCGCGGACGACGAGAATGACCCCGTCGATGATCGGTCCCAAAGCCAGGGCATCGGAAACCGCGAGAAGTGGCGGTGCGTCGAGCAGGATGTAATCATAGTTCCGTTTTAAAAACGCGAGCAGATAGTCCATTTTATCGGAAGTGAGGAGTTCGATGGGATTGGAGGGGAGAGGCCCGCTGCCGATAAGAAAGAGGTTCGGAACCTGGGTGGGCCTCACCAGGTCCGCCGCATCCATTTCGGAACTCACATAGTGCGTCAGTCCCCAGCCGCTGTTGAGGCCGAAGATCCTGCTCTGTTTGGGCTTTCGGAGGTCGGCATCGACAATAACGACACGCTTGTTGGCTTGGGACAGGGCGACTCCCAGGTTGGCGACCGTTGCCGATTTTCCTTCCCGAGCCAGGGGACTCGTGATGAGAATCGCCTTGATTTTCCCCGGGGGAGAAGAAACGAGGAGGGTTGTCCGGATGGACCGATAGCTTTCCGCCTGGATCGAATGGGGTTCACGCGTGGGAATCAGCTCGATGCTGTCTTTTAATGGCGCCCGGCTAAGTTGGCCCGTTTTGTCTGCCAGGATACGGACGTCGCCTTTATGGGAACGCGCTTTGATCTTTTTCGTTTCGCCTTTCCCGGATAAAATGTTGGAGAGCTTAGCGTATTCGGATTTCGGTCCTTTGGGATTGATCTCCGCGTCGAACGAGGGAATGACCCCCAGGGTCGGAAGACCCGTAGAGACGGTCACCTCTTTCGAGGTTTTCACGGTGTTATTCATGTGTTCCAAAAGGAAGGCCAACCCGATGCCGCCGGCCAGGCCGGCCAAGAGCCCCATGAGAAGGTTCTTTTTCTTGTTGGGCGATGTCGGCGCCAGAGGAAGATTCGCCCTGTCGACGATCCATATGTTCGCGGCTTCATAGCTCTTGAGCCGGGAGGAGAGATCGGTTTCGCTCTGCCTTTTGGAGAGGGATTCGAGTAGGGCTTTTTTGTTGTCGACTTCGATCCTCAGACTGCTGTAAACGATGGAACTGCTGTTGGCCTTGAACGCCTCCGTCCTCAGCTGTTCGAGCAGTCCCCTGAGGGATTGTTCTTTGTTGAGCGCGGCCTGATAATCGGCATACGCGGTATCGGTCATCTTCGCTGATTCCATCTGGAGTGTCTCTTTGACGGAGTCGATCTCCGATTTCAAGCGCTGCATCTCCGGGTACTCAGGCCTCAGCGTGGCCAGCCTTCGGGCATATTCCTGGCTGAGCGTCGCGTATCGATCGCGAAGGCCTTGAACGGGGCTGGGACTGCCGTTTGAGCTTCCGGGAATGTCCGCAATCGCGCCCGATTTGAGCTGATTGTAAAAATCATACTTGTTGACCCTGTTGATCGTCGCGTCCGTCAGGGCTTTGTTGACTTCCGAAAGCCTGGTGATGGTGGGAGTCTCCGCGGCGGTCAAAGGAAGGATATTCTTTGCCGATCCATATTCGCTGAGCTTTTTCTCGCCCTCTTCGATCTCGGCTCGGACGGCCGTGATCTGTTCTTTCAGGAACTGGGTGGCCCTTGCCGAGGCCTCGTACCTTTGATTGATGATCATGGCGATGTATTCGTCGAAGAGCGTGTTCAAAGTCTCGGAAGCAAACCTAGGGTCACGATTGGTGAATGTCACCTCCAGCAGTCTCGTCCGCTCGATGGGCCGGACGGAAATGCTGTCCTGAAATTTTAGGATCAGCTTCTCCATGAAGACCCGGTCCGAGGGGCCGGGGAGCTTTTCCCCTTTCTGGGGTTTCCCGGCGAAGAGAGGGTTTTCGTAAAGCTTGAGCTTTTCGATGACTTTGGCGGCTAAGGCCCGGCTTTGGAGCAATTGAGAGTAGCTCTGGGGGGAGGAACTCGTGGAATCGAACCTTTGGACATCTTCGAAGGGCAGGATATTCATCTGTTCTTCGACCCATATGCTCCCGCTGGCCGTATAGCTCCGCGGGATCAGAAAGGTAAAAAGGGCGACCCCTCCGACAACCGCGAGGAAGAACAATAGAGTGGTCCACTTCCATTTGCGCACAATGTGCAAATAATGCTGAATCGAAATAGCCGGCTTGTTGTCGATATTCGTGCTTGGATCCATCACCATCGCCTCTTTTGAAATATGAACCTGCCCTTAGGGGATGATTATGACGTCACCTTCTTCAAGGAGGATGTTGGAAGTCTTCCCGGAGATAACGTCCTTGAGGTTGACATAGATCTTCATCTCTTTGCCGGGTCCGCCGGCTTTCCGGGTGATCGCCACGCGTGATTTCGACGCCCACTCGGTCGGGCCCCCCGCCTGGGCGATGGCCTGCAGGAGAGTGATTTTCTGCGATTGTTTGAATTGGATCGCCCCCGGGCTCTTGACCTCTCCATAGACATAGACCGTGAGGATTCGATCCACGGGGATGTTGACCACGTCGTTCGGCTGGAGATCGATATTCAGGGCCTGCTCCCCCTTGAGGATCAGATCGTCCAGATTGATAATAACTTTTGTTTTCTGCCCGTCCGGGCCCTGCCGGAAGACATAGATCTCTTTCATGGCTTCAGCCGTCAATCCTCCGGCCTGTGAAATGACCTGAAGGATGGTCGTGGGTCCGACCAATTCGTAGTTTCCCGGCTTTCCGACGGCCCCTAAGATGGCGACTTTCTGATATTCCTTGATGAAGACCGTGACGTGGGCGCCCTTCGTGTATTTTTGATCCAGGATCGAGGCCAGGTTCTTTTCCAGTTCCTGTGAGGTCAAACCCGCGACTCCCACTTTCCCGATCAGCGCGAGACTTACGGAGCCGTCTTCGGCGACCCGGACGGTCTGATTGAGCTCGGGAAGTTCGAAGACCCTGATCTCGAGCAGGTCCTTGGTCCCGATCTTGTAATCATTGACGGGAAGAGTCTGTCCTTCCTGCTGGGCGAGGATGTCCATGGGGAGAAATCCGAAAAGAAGGAGAGTCAGGCCTGCCAGAGAGACAAGACTCGGGAAACTATTCTTGCGTGGATTCTTTTGACTCTTCTTCATCGGATTCCCTTTTTTGCCCGTATCGACAGCCTTTATTCATAACATATAATCATAACTCTGGCAATATTCTGAATCCAGGCCTTTCCTGCGATCTTTATCGAGAAACCGGCCCCGACGGCATGGCCAGCCCGCCCGGGGAGTACCCATACGTCAGGCTGAACCCGATAAAGTAGCGCCGGCTGTCCGTCCGGGGGGCGAACCGGGAATTCCTGCTGCCGAGGTTTGCCATCAGGCTGAGACCGAGATCCCTCTGCAACTGGAAATTCAGGTTGAGCGCATGCGTCATGTAACGGTCAGCCGGCACTCCTGACGAGGAGCCGCCGGCGATTTCTCCGGCGGGGTACTTATTCCGGCTATACGAGAAGTCATATGATAACATGATCTTTCTTGAGAGAGACCGGGCGAGACCGGCGCCATAGAGCGTCTGAAGATAATACGTCACGCCGGAATAGACGGAGAATTGGGGTCCGATGGAAAAGAAAAGATGGAGCGAAGTCAATTTTATGATTTCCCAGGAGACGTCGGTGTTTCCGGACAGGCCGGAATAATCGTTCTGCAGGGGGTCGAGGACGTGGAAGAGCTGATACCCTATGTTGATGCGCCCGCGGATTCCGGCCGTCTGACTCGCGTATTCAGCCGCGGGCGGCACGAATTCGACCCCCCCATAAACGCTATAAGACCGGGAGTCTTTATAGCTCGAAATTTTTTCCATAAATGCATAAGACCCGTATTGGGCATCCAGGTAAAACCTTGTCTTCGCCTGGTGCTGGAGGAAGGCCATGACGTCTATGTAGTTTTCCGTTCGGTTGAGATTCTCACTGATGTTGGCCGTTCCGGAAGTCGTGTTTTCGTACCTAAAGACTGATCTCTGATATTGAAGCGCGAGAGAGGTCCCCTCCGAAACCTGCCATAAGGCCAGCCCGTTTATGGAGTCTTCTTTAAGCCGGACATTGATATTGAGCTCCGTGCTTAACCTTTGCTTGGCGTTGGTCAATGCGGCCCCGGCCTGGATATAGAATCTATCGAAGATAAAGTGCGCCTGGCCCGTGAACGAGTTGTTGAGGGTCCGCTCCCGGCGAGTGTCTAGAAAAAACACATACCGGGGCGATTCAGAAATGGCGAAAACGATTTTCTTCTCCAGGGGAAGCAATATTTGGATATCAGGTCCTGCGGTGAACGTATAATCGGGGATGGGGTTAGCCAGCGTGCCGAAGTAGATATCCGAATCATAACCGGCGTTGCCCAGCTGAAAGGCTCCGGTATACCTGAATGGGCCCGCTTTCCAACGCGCCGCGCTGACCATCGCTTCCAGGCCCGCCCCCATCCACGTGCTTCCCCAGGCGAAAACCCGGCCCTGGATGGAGGCCAACAGGACAACGAGGGACAAACAGGTGAATTTTGTTCTGCTCATTGGCATTCGATGAAACAAATTGTAAACCTTATTGCTTCGCGGGGCCAGGAGTCTCAGTAGGCCCCGATGCCGAAAAGAACGACCGGGACGGTCTTGATCATGATTTTCATATCGAGCCATAACGACCAATTATCCAGGTATTCGAGGTCGAGCTTCATCCAGTCTTCAAAACCGATGTTGTTCCGCCCGTTGACCTGCCACAGACACGTGATTCCCGGCTTCATCGAGAACCTTCGCCGTTGCCAGGCCTTATATTGTTCGACCTCGTCGGGAACGGTCGGCCGGGGCCCGATGAGGCTCATGTGACCGATGAGCACGTTGAAAAACTGGGGCAGTTCGTCAAGGCTGAACTTCCTCATGACCCGCCCGAGGGGCGTTATCCACTTCGTCTTTTTTTCCCGGAATTCAGGGGTGTCCATCTCGGCCACGTCATTGACCTTGGGAAGGGCATCCTGAGCACCCTGGCGCATGGTCCTGAACTTGTAAAGGGTGAACTTCCGGCCATGATAGCCGAGGCGCTGCTGCTTGAAAAAGACCGGGCCCGGCGAGCTCAGCTTGATGAGAAGAGCGAGAAGAGCCAGAAAAGGCCCCATAAGAGCCATGATCAAGCCGGAAATGACGATGTCGATAAACCGTTTAACCAGGAGCTCCCATTCGTTGATTTTTATCGTATGAAAGCTGAGGAGAGGGATGCCATCGATTTCCGAGACGGCGGACTTGGCGATCTGCATGTCGAAGAGGTCCACGGTGATGGTCGTTACCACTCCCTCGGTCTCGCAGTCATGAAGCGCCCCTTCGACGTGGCTCAGCCGGGACCTGGGGATAACGAAAACGATCTCGTCGACCGCGTCGCTATGGAGGATCTTGGGGATGTCATCGAGGACGCCTATGATATCGACGCCATCCACTTTTTTGATTCCCCTCCCGGGTTCGTCGTCGATGGCGCCCAGGATATGGAAGCCCCATTCCGGGTGGGCCTTGATTCTGCGGATGAACGCGGCGGCCCTGGGTCCCGTCCCAACAATGAGCAGGCGCCGGAAGCTTCGCCCTCTCCTGCGGACGTAATGCATAGCCATGTAAGCTATCGTTTTTTCAACCATGATCAGCACCAAGCTGGTCACCGCGAACAGCACGAAAAAGAAGCGGCTCACGAACGTCGTCTTTATTAAGAACAGGAAGGCGCCGAAACCGAGAGAGGTCATGAACACGGACTTGCAGACAATCGAGACGATGCTGAGGTAGGAGAGTGTCCGGATGGAACGGTACATGCCATTGAAATACAGCATCCAGCACCCAAGGGGCGCCGCAACGGCCAAGAATCCGATATATCGGCTGAAGGTGAGACTGTAGTCGGCTGTCGCGTGGGAAAGGACCGGCCACCCCGAACTCGCGAGCTCCAGCCCGACTTTCTTCCTTAGGATAAAAGCGACGAGGTAGGCCAGGGAGACGACGAGGATGTCGATGAAGACGAGAAAAGCCCTGGTGATGGCCTCTCTTTCTTTCAGCATGTCATTCCCCGCTTCGCTCAGTTCGGCTTAACCCGATTATTATAGCCTTATGGCCTTTTCCGTTCAATATTCCTCAGGACCTTTGCCGGATTTCCCGCCACGATCGTCCAGGGAGCGACGTCCTTTGTGACAACGGCTCCGGCCCCGACGATCGCCCCCTCGCCGACGGTCACCCCCGCCAGGATGGTCGCGCTCGATCCGACAGAAGCCCCTTTTCGAATGAAGGTCGGGACGACCTTCCAGTCGGCTTCTGTCTGAAGGCCCCCGCCGGCGGCCGTCGACCGGGGGTACATGTCGTTGATAAACGTTACGTTATGGCCGATAAAGACATCGTCCTCGACCGTCACGCCTTCGCAAATGAAGGTGTGCGAGGAAATCTTACAGTTTTGGCCGATGAACGCGCCTTTCTGGATCTCGACAAAGGTCCCGACCTTGGTATGATCGCCGATGGCGCAGCCGTAGAGGTTGACGAACGCGAATATCTTGACATTCTTGCCCAGCTTGACGTCGGGAGCGATACGGCAATATTCCACGGGGGTCTCCTTTACAGCTCGATTCTCCGGCCGCCTTTTTTGAGGGATTCGTCGGCGGCTTCCAGGAGGCGAACGACCTGGAGCCCGGCCTGGCCGTTGTTAAAGGGTTCCTCGTTTTTCTCGAGGCATTGGACGAAATATTGGACCTCGGTCTTCAGGGCTTCGGCCCCATCCAGCTTCGGGATATGCACGTCCCCGGACCTGTAGCTCACCAGCAGATCGTGGATCCCGTTCTTGCCCCCGTTGGCGCTCTTGATGTCGACGCCGCGGTCGTAGATCTTGACCTTCTCGTCGGCGTCGATGTCGTCCCAGACGAGCATCTTCTTGTCGCCGCTGATCAGGGTTTTCCGGATCTTGACGGGACTGAGCCAGTTGACATGGAAATGGGCGATGAAGCCATTGCCAGCGAACTCGATCGATACGTAGGCGATGTCCTCAAACCCGCCCTCAAAATGGACAGAGCCATGGGCCGAAAGGGCGACCGGTTTGTTTTTGATGAGATGGGCCATGACGGACAGGTCATGCGGGGCCAGGTCCCAGATGACGTTGATATCGTGCTGGAAAAGGCCCAGGTTGACCCGGACGGAATCGTAAAAAAGAAGCCGGCCCAGCTCACCGGCGTTGATGATCTCTTTGATCTTCTTCACGGCGCCGGTGAAGAGGAACGTGTGGTCGACCATGATTTTGAGGCCCTTTTTGGCCGCCAGGTCGATGAGCTCTTTGGCCTGGGAGCTGGTGGAGGTAAACGGCTTTTCTACGAAGATATGCTTCCCCGCGAGGAGCGCTTCCCTGGCCATCTCGTAATGGGCGAAGACCGGCGTGACGATGGCCACGGCGTCGACGTCCGTGGACCGGATGAGGTCCAGCGGATCCTTCATCCCCTTGATGAAGGGATAGTGATTTTGAGCCAAGCCGAGGCGTTTCTCCGATATATCGCTGACCGCGGTCAGCTTGACTCCGGAGGCCGAGTGAAAATTCCGGGCCACGTTGGGCCCCCAGTACCCGTACCCGATGACACCGATATTAACCATTTTTCCCGCTCCCTAATTTTTTACACATGCCCCTACGAAAGCCTCTTGGCGAAAGACCATTCGTAGGTCATATTTTAGCACACCTTTGTCATTGGCGCAAGAGCCCTATTTCCCGTAAAACTCCTTGATCGAATCCGCGACGTAAGCGATCTGTTCGTCCGTCAGCTCCGGATACATCGGAAGAGACAGGATCTCGTCCTGGTATTCGTAGGCGACCGGGAAGTCTGAAGGGCGGTGCTTCAAATAGCGATAGGCCGGCATGAAGGGAAGGGCCGTCGGATAATGAATGCCGGTGGAGACCCCCTTGGACTTGAGGAAGGCGGCCAGGTCGTCCCTCCGGGAAGCCCGGATGACGTAAAGGTGGAAGATGTGAAAGCTGTTGGCCCGGAATTTCGGGCACTTGACTTCGTCCAGGCCGCTGAGGAGGGCGTTGTAGGTCAAGGCGTGGCTGTTTCTCGCCCGGTTCCACTCGTCGATGTGCTTGAGCTTGGCATGAAGCACCGCGGCCTGGAGGGCGTCCATGCGGCTGTTGATGCCCTCGATCTCATGGATATGCTTCTGGAGAGAGCCATGATTGGCGAAAAGCCGGGCATTCCTGGCGAATTCGTCGTCGTTCGTAACGATCGCCCCGGCGTCCCCGTAGGCCCCGAGGTTTTTCCCCGGATAGAAGCTGAAGGTTCCGGCCTTGCCGAAGGTCCCGGTTTTCTGACCGTGGAATGTGGCGAAATGGGACTGGGCGCAGTCTTCGATGAGGGTGAGCTTGTGCTTCTCGCAGATCTGCTTCACGGCTTTGATGTCCGCCGGCTGGCCGAAGAGATGGACGGCGATAACGGCCTTGGTTTTTTTCGTGATCTTCTCCTCGATCTTCGAGGGGTCGATGTGGAAATACTCGTCGATGTCCACGAAAACGGGCCTGGCGCCCGCCTGGGTGATCGTTTCGGAGGTCGAGATCCAGCTGTTGGCGACGGTGATGACCTCGTCTCCGGGCCCGATGCCCAGGGCTTTGAGCGTCACGTAGATGGCGTCGGTTCCGTTGGCGCAGCTGACGCAGTGCTTCAGGCCGTATTTTTCGGCATACGCTTTCTCGAAGGCCTCGACGTGCTTGCCGCCGATAAAGGCCGTCTCGCTGATGACGGACTGGATGGCGGGGTCGATCTCGGACTTGAGGGCGAGGTATTGGGCTTTGAGGTCGACGAAGGGGACGTTCATGATGATGTATGACTCCTTTTTATTTCGCTGCAGTCTTATTATAGGACACACATATATCGCTCGTCATCTTGGCACCAGAGTAAAGGCCGCCCCTCCCCTCTGCAATCACCCGTGAGGGCCATTTCAGGGGTGATATTTTTGGACCCTATCTCACCCCTAAGGGTGAGAGGGCGACCCTATTCTTAGAGGCTCTCGAGATCGGCTCTTATTATTTGTTTTTCGATCGCCACGCCCGTTCTCTGCACGGACTAGATTATACTTTCTTGCTGACCCCCTCGGCAATGACCGGGGCCTTCTGCCTTTTTTCAAATCTGTTGACGTTTTCGCGGATATATTCTCCCTGATTATCTTTAACATGGCTTTTGCTAAATCCAGGTTTTTTGAGGGGACAAAGTGTGAATCAGGAAGGTAGTTGCGCGGGTCATTGGGGGGCATATTTCGTGCGAGCTCAGAAAAAGGATTTTTTGAGCGGAAAGAGTGGGCTCTAATATCCTATAAAGATAATCGCCCATGAAAACATTATTCACTATCTAGATGATAGGAAGTGAATTATTGTGCCGCGCATCATCTGCAAAAAGTTCTATAATTGACAGAAGTGTCTTCACTTCCTCAGAATTGGCATTAAACCCATGGAGCCTCACCCGAAAACTGGTCCAGCCAAAAATGGAGTTTTTTGGCTTCTTAAGCTGCTCTTGTATTTATCAACGAACTGCCGTGGCGTCAAGTCTCCAAGCGAACTGTGCGGCCGGAACT
>JBEKXF010000052.1:0-13814 GCA_049512315.1 Candidatus Aminicenantales bacterium
CATCCTTGGAAGGTTTACAGAGACCGGTTCGCAAGCGAACTACCCGAGAGACCCTAGGTGATGACAAAAGCGGAAAGATTCACGTTGCCCAGGACCGGAAGTATTCACGTTGCCTTGACAGCCCGGGATTGACGCTCCTCGCCGTCGGTGTTATCCTTTGGCCAAGGGACCGAAGAAGGGAACATGGCGTTGAAGCCCCCGCATTCATTCCCGAGGAATGGACGGCCCGAAGTCCGACCCATGACCGAGGCATCCGAGCCAAAGGAGGAGTCATGTCTTTACGGAAACAAGCCACCCTGGTTCTGGCGATCCTTCTGACCTCAAGCGCCCTGGCGGCCGCCGAGGTCCAGCTGACGGCGCTGCAGGTGCCCACGGGGCAATCTTTTGACATCGCGTTCAACAGGACCAGCCGGGCCCCATCGAAAGCGGAGCTCCGCGCGTCCATCATCTTCGAGAAGCGGCAGGGCTCCATCCTCCTGAGCTTCCAAAAGATGGAGCCGGCGATCCTCTTCAGCGGCGACATCACATCCTACGTCCTTTGGGCGGTGGGCGTCGACGGCACGGCAGACAACCTCGGCGAGGTGCCCATCGACCGGAAGAGCTGCTCCGGCTCCCAGCAATACTACGCGAGCAAGAAGATCTTCGCCCTGATGATGACGGCCGAGCCGGTGGCGGGGGTCAGCCGGCCGTCGGTTCTCGTCCTCTTTACCTCAGGTGAACTCAGAATGCCGAATGTGCTCAACACTCCCTTCACCTTCACCAATTTTCAGGAGGGGGCCAAGCCGGCCCTGGAGAGCATCGCCGGATTCCAGTACAGCGACGACACGCCGGTGGCTTATATCCAGGCGCAGCGGGTGCTCGAAAAGGCCGAGAAGATGAACGCGGCCGCAGTGAATCCGACCGCGATGCGCAACGCCAAGACTGCCTTTGACAATGCCAGTAAGGCGGTCCAGGCCAGGAGCGGCAAGAGCGAGATCGCGGCGTTCTCCCGGCAGGCCCTGCAGCTGGCCTCCCAGGCCGTCATGGACACGATCCGGGCCAACGAAGCCCGGGCGGCCGCGGAAGCCGAGGCCAAGCGACAGGCCGAAAAGGCGGCCCTCGAACACCGCGCCAGCGTGGCCGAGACCGAGGCCCAGCGGATCTCCCGGGAGCTGAAAGAGGTGGAGACCCAGCGGGCGGCCCTGGCCCAGGAATCCAAGGAGATAGCCCAGCAGAGGGACGCTTTCGCCGCCGACAGGGATAGGGTCGCGGCGGAGCGGGACAAGGTGGCCACTGAGCGCGAGGCGATCAAAAAGGAAAGGGACGACTTGGCCGGAATGCTGAAGGGCGCCCTGTCCAAGGTGGCCGAGACGAACGAGACCGCCCGCGGGGTCATCGTCAGCCTGCCCGGCATCCTGTTCGACGTGAACAAGGCGACGTTGAAGTTCCCCTCGCAGTTCACGGTCGCCAAGCTGGCCGGCATCCTGACCGTCTTCCAGAACATGAACCTGAGCATCGAGGGCTACACCGACTCCACCGGCACGGACGAGATCAACATGAAGCTGTCTGCGGACCGGGCCAGGGCGGTCTATGATTTCCTACGGGACCAGGGGATCCCCGAAAGCCGGATGAGGTACCAGGGCTTTGGCCCGGCCAACCCGGTCGCCCCCAACGACACCGAGTTCAACCGGGCCAAGAACCGCCGGGTGGAGGTGGTGCTCACCCAGGCCGCGAAAACCCCGTGAGAGAGCGCCGATCGCCCGACCCGAGTTCCTGACCGAGAGCCGGCTGTCCGAGTCCGGGCGGGCCGCCGCATTCCGGGAAAAGATCATCGACGAGATCTTTTATGCCCTCGGCCTTTCGAGAACGGGCCCGGGGCGCCGGCTCCTGGGGCCCGTCTTCCGGCCCGTGGCCGGCCGCTTCAGCAGGATCGCCGCCCGCGCCGACGGCGAAGTCCTTTCGTCGGGCTTGAGCGGCGGCGCCCGCCGGATCCTTCCCGATCTTTCACTCCACCCCGCCCCGCGGGGCGCGGAAACCATTCCCCGGGACGGGCCCCTGCTCCTCGTTGCGAACCATCCCGGCGGGTTCGATTCCGTGGCCGTCCTGGCCTCGGTCCCCCGGAAGGACATGAAGGTTTTCATCTCCGACGGCCCCTTCACCCGGGCCTTCCCCTTCGCCAAACGATACTTCATCTATACTCCCATGACCGTCGTGGGCGGCCAGGCAGCCCTCCGGTCGGGGGTCGAGCATCTCCAGGGCGGAGGGGCGCTCCTGATCTTCCCCCACCACGAGGTTGAGCCCGACCCCGAGCTGGGCCCGGGCGCGGCCGAGGCCATCGGGGATTGGTCCCGGAGCGTCGAGATCATGCTGCGCCGCGTCCCGCAGACCCGGCTCCAGGCGGTGATCGCGAGCGGCGTCCTCATGCCGAAATTCCTGCGAAACCCCCTGCTCAGGATCCGGAAGGAGCCAGCCCGGCGGCAGAAGCTGGCCGAGGTCATGCAGATCGTCCGGCAGATGCTTTTCCCGAGGAGTGTCCGCGTCGACATCCATGTCTCGTTCGGCCGGCCAGTCGAGGCGACGGCCCTGGCCCAGGACGAGCTGATGGCCGACGTCATTCGGATCGCGCGCGGCCTCCTGGACGACCATATGGCCTCCTTGAGGACATCTTCATGAACCCGATCTGAGGCCTGTTCGATCCGCCCTCGCGGCGGCCGGGAGCGGTCCCGAATGATTGTGAAACCGGGGCGTTCGGGCTATAATGAGCGGCTCGAGCATGCCCGGCCGGCCTCCGTTCCGGCGGCGGCCGGGTCGCTCCGGGCAGAATGGAGACCGAATCGTTGAAAGGCGTGGTCATCGCGGCGGGTAGAGGCAGCCGTTTCCAGGGAACGCGCGAGAGCAAGCCCCTTTCCCCCGTAAACGGCAGGGCCCTCATCGAGTGGGTCATCTTGGCGGCCCATCAGGCCGGGATCCGTGATTTCGTCGTGGTGACCGGCTATGCCCGGGAAAAGCTCGAGCCCTATCTCGAGAAATTGTCCCGGGAAAAGAAGATCCCGATCTCCTTCGTCTTCAACAACGAATGGGAAAAGGAGAACGGGCTGTCCGTCTACAAGGCCCGGGAGCTCGCCGGAGAGAAGTTCGTCCTCCTGATGTCCGATCACATCTTCGACCCGGAGATCCTCGTCCGGCTGATGGGCCGGCCCATCGGGGAGGACGAGGTCATCCTGGCCGTCGATCCGAACGTCGTGGACCACCCTACGGCGGACCTCGAGGACGTGACCAAGGTCCAGGTCGAGGACGGGAGGATCGCCGCGATCGGAAAAACGATCGCGGCTTATAACGCCTTTGACACGGGGATCTTTCTCTGCACCTCCGCACTCTTCCGGGCCCTCGAAGAAAGCCAGAAGAAGGGGGATTTCAGTCTCTCGGGCGGATTGAGGCTGATGGGGGAGCGTCGGAAGGCCAAAGTGATGGACATCGGCCGCGCCTTTTGGATTGACGTCGACGATGAGATGGCTTTGGCACGAGCGGAGGGACTCCTGGCCCGCCGCGGTGATCCCGGGCCCGGGGCCGTCCCCGCCGTCACGCACCGGAAGACCGATGGCCGTAGATCTTAAATCGCCCAGGAGCTGGATCAAGGCCGGCCTGACGGCCGTCGGGATCCTCCTCTTCCTTTATCTCATCCGCCGGATCGGCCTCCGGACTCTGGAGGCCAATCTCGCCCGGTTCGGACCCTGGTTCCTTCTGACGTCCGCGATCGCCGCAGGCTGGCTCCTGTGCCAGGCCGGCGCCTGGTGGTTCATCCAGGACGCCTTCTTCCAGAGGGTGCCATTCGGCCTCCTCTTCCGCATCAAGATCATCAGCGACACCTTCAACCTGATCCTTCCCTCGGCGAGCCTGGGGGGGGACGCTATGCGGGCCTTCATGATCAAGGAGGACGTCCCCCTAAGAGACGGGATCCCCAGCGTCCTCTTCGACAAGACCATCGAGTTTATCGGGTCCCTGATCTTCCTGATCAGCGGCCTTTTCCTGGGGCTCGTATCGCTCCGGCTCCCGAGGACCCTGACCATTTCGGTGGCCATCAGCCTGGGCCTCATGGCCGCGGGGATCATCGTCATCGTCGTCGTCCAGAAGAGAGGCCTGACCCTGACCCTGATGAATCTGGGCCGCCTGTTCCCCCGGGCCAAGGGCTGGGCCTTGAAACATGAAAGCCAATTCGCGGCCATGGACGAGAGCTTCCGGCTTCTGTACAGCCGCTCGAACACCAGGGCCGTCCTGCCCATCGCCCTTCAGATCCTCGCCCGTCTCATCGGCACCCTCGAGGTCATGGTCATCCTGGCGGTCCTGAAGGCCCCGGTCAGCTTCATCCAGGCCCTTTTCATCTCTACGGTCGTGGCGGCGGGCAATTTCGTCTTTTTCCTCCTTCCCGGCCAGTGGGGAGTGATGGAAGGCGTTCACGTCATCGTCGTTCAGAGCCTGGGATATCCGGCGGCCATCGGCCTGAGCCTGTCGGTCATCCGGAGGATCCGCAAGCTCCTGTTCGCCGGGCTGGGATTGCTCCTGTTCGCTTCGCTGAAGAAAAGGTCGTCCGTGGGCGGGGGGTCATGATATCCGTGGACCGGGCCGTCATACTCCTTCTCCGGGAGGGGACGGTTTCCTCAGGCTTGAAGGGGCCGACCGCCGGGAAACTTCTCGGGCTGACGCTTCTCGAGCGGGTGGTCCTGGCCGCCTCCCGATCCGGCGTCAGGGATTTTATCCTCGTCGGAGACGCGGGGACCGATGGAGAGAAAACAGTCGCCGGGCTGAGGAGAGACGCCCGGATCAGGGGTTTGGATCTCCGTCTCGAGCTCGTGCCCGTTTCGGAGATGGGCCGGTTCGTTGACGAAGGAAGATCCGACCGGCCTTTCTGGCTGATCCCGGCGGACCTCGTCTTCGATCCCCAGGCGCTCGCGGACGCGGCCCAGGCCGCTCCCGGGGATGACACTCTGCTCCATCTGGTGGACTGCCATTCCCGGGCCGGCCGGCAGGGCGACGATGGGATCGGCCTGACGATCGATAAAGGGACCGGCCGGGCTGCGGCTTTCGTCACGGGCTCTGAGCCGCGTCCGGCGGCCTACGCGTGGATCAGTCTTTGCCCGGCGGCGGTTTTTTCGAGGCTGGGCGTCGTGTTCGCCGACAAGGGCGGCATCCGCATGGACGCCGATACGCTGAATGCGGCCCTCCTGCGTTCGGGGTCCCCTGTCGTCGATGCCGGTGTATTCTGCGGCAGGGTCACGACGAGCGCCTCTCTCAAAGAAGCCCGCCGTTACCTGATAGGCACCGCCAGGAAGCCTACGGACGCCTTTTTCGCCCGCCATATCAACCGTCCCATCTCCCTCCTCATGACCCGGTTTTTCCTTCGGCTGGGAATCTCCCCGAACCCGCTCAGCATCATCTGCCTGGCGATCGGGCTCGTCAGCGGCGGGCTCATCGCCCAGGGCGGGTATCTCCATTCCCTCCTGGGCGCGTTCCTGTTCGAGTTCGCCTCGGTCTTCGACGGCTGCGACGGGGAGATCGCTCGGCTGACATTCCGGACCTCCAAACTCGGCGGCTTCCTCGATATGGTCGGGGATGCGGTCATCTTTGTCCTGTTCTTCCTGTGCCTGCCCGTCGGTCTTTATCGGAGCTCGCATCGGCCCATCTGGCTGGTCCTCGGCGTCCTGGCACTTCTGTCGATGGGGGCTTTCTATCTCCAGCTCTCGGCCTTCATGAAAAAGGCGAAGCTCGGCAACCTGGTGGTCGGGGTGGTCAAGGACATCGAGCAGAGCGCGGGCTGGCCAGGCTTCACCGGCCGCCTGGATGGGCTGGCCGCCAAGGTCGCCTTCATCTACCGCCGGGACTTCTTCTCCACGGTCGCCTTCGTCATCATCGGGCTGGGCGGGGCCGCGGTCCTCATGGGCCTGCTGGCGGTCTTCTTGCCCTTGGAGCCCGTCTACATGTATCTCTATTCGAGAAGGCGCTTCCGGACCTAGAACCGGCCCCGGACCGGCGCCGGCGCGTTCGGGTCGAAGAATTTCCTCGGCATCTTCTCGTCCCGCATGGCCGTGTTGTAGACGAACCAAGCCATGACCGTCGCCGCCTGCATCAGGTCCCCTCGCGACAGGTGGTCGTAGACGTCCATGTTCGAATGATGGGTGAGCGAACCATATTCCAGTTCATCCTGGATAAACTGAAATCCCGGCAGGCCGATGCCGTCGAACGACAGGTGGTCCGTGCCGCCCGTGTTGCGGATCGTCACGGTCGCCGCCCCGAGGTCGTGGAAGGGCTTCAGCCACTCCTCGAAGATCGGCACCGCGGCGTTGTTTCCCTGGGCGTAGATGCCGCGGACCTTGCCGCTGCCGTTGTCAAGGTTGAAGTAGGCCGAGAGCTTGTCGTATTCCGGCTTTTTTTCCTTCTTGGCCCGGTCGAAGAAATGGTTCGTGACATACCCCCGGGAGCCGATGAATCCCTGTTCTTCGCCGTCCCAGAGAGCGACCCGGATCGTGCGGCGGGGCTGGATGCCGATGGCCTTGAGGATCCTCACGGCCTCCATGGCCACGGCGCTGCCGGCGCCGTTATCCGTGGCCCCGGTGCCCGCGTGCCAGCTGTCGAAATGGCCGCCCAACATGACGATTTCGTCCTTCAGCTTCTTGTCCACACCCGGGATTTCAGCGACGATATCGTAACCCTGAAGGTCATCCTCGGTGAAGCGGGCCTGAACCTCGACCTCGATGGTGACCGGGACCTCTTTCTGGACGATGCGGACGATCCGGTTGTACTGTTCGACCGAAACGACGACCGACGGCAGGACGGCCGGAGCGTCTTTGGCCTGGGACCCTCCACTCGCGACAAAAACCGTCCCGTCCTTCCCCCGGCTGGCCTCGAGAAGCACGGCCGCCCCTTCGTCCTTCAGGAATTTGTTCACCGCCTGCTGGAGCTGCTGGCGGGCCATCATGTCCTCCATCCGGAACGCGAATGCCGGCCGGGCACCGGGCTCGGGGGCCAGGGCCAGCTTTTTCAGCTCGTCCTCGGTCAGCCTTGAGGCGGCGGGGTCGAAGGAGATATCGAGCGGCTGTTCGCCCTGGGTGAGGACGATGGCGTCCTTGAGCTTGCCCTTGTACTTATCGAGGTCGGCAATTTTTTTGACATCGAGCAGGACCGGATTCCCCTTGATGACGCCGTTCGTTCCGGGCGTCCAGGCCTTCGGGTAGGCGATGAACGGCATGTACTGCGGAGCGGTCATGGCAGCATAAAACTTCTGAAGCTCCCAGCCCCGCCCGTATGTGCCGTATGGCTCCATCTTCGCGTTGATCAGGCCGATCTCCTTGAGCTTGCCCACGGCCCACTCCCCCGCCTTGCGATACTGGGGGGACTCTGCGAGACGCGGGCCGTAAACGTCGCAGAGATAGATCAAGAGGTCGGTTATTTTGGAATTCTCCAGACCCTCTTTGCGGATGCGTTGCACGAGCTGGAGGTCGACCTTTTCCTGGGCGGCGACCTGGATGACAAAGAGAAGGGCCAGGACCGCCACGATCACAGAACGCCTGATCGGATTCTTGCTCATCGATTCCTCCTCGGAAAATATCGGCCCCCATCTTACATCAAAAGCCCCGGCTCAGCCAATCTCCTTGTGCTTCGGAGGATGCCGGGATCAACCTCCGGCCCCAGGCCGGCGCGATCGAGATGGACAAGTACGGGTCCGCGCCCAAAATCCTCATCCAGGCCAGCCACGCGAAATAAGCCCGGAGCGGTTCCGACGAGCGGTCGGTCCGCCTCGGTCAGGCGCCATTTTTGACGTGCAGGTCTTCCGAAACCTCGTGCCTGGCGAGGAAATCGTAGCTGATCGCCCCGAACTTGCAGGAATCGACGCATTTCAGGCACCGGACGCAGTCGGGGCTATTGGCCGATTCGTAGATCTTGATGTCCACCGGGCAGTCGTTGCGGCACTTGTCGCAGAGCGTGCATTTCTCGTCGTCAACGGCCATCCGGAAAAGGCTCCCCTTGTTGAACAGTCCCAGGATCGCACCCAGCGGGCAGACGGCCCGGCAGAAGGGGCGCTTGCTGACGGTCATCCAGCCGAGAAAAAAGACGAGGAGGGCGACTTTCCAAAAATACATGAAGCCGACGAGGCCCCTAAGTCCCTCGTTCAGGAGGACGAGGGGGATCCCCGCCTCCAGCGTCCCGGCCGGGCAGACCCACTTGCAGAACCAGGTCTGGCCGAAGCCCATCTGGTCGACGATGAGGAGCGGCAGGGCGACAACGAGGACGGCCAGGAAGACATAGCGGAAATAGGAGAAGAACCGCGGCACCCGGAGTTTGGGTGTCGGGATCTTGTGCATGAGCTCCTGGATGAAGCCGAAGGGGCAGAGCCAGCCGCAGGGCATGCGGCCGATGGCACTGCCCACGGTCCCGAGAAGGCCGATGACGTAGAGCCCGAACTTCTTTTCGGCGACCGAGAGGTTGAAGCGCAGGCCGCCGAAGAACGTCTGCATGGAGCCGATGGGGCAGGCGCCCAGTGCCGAAGGGCAGGAGTAGCAGTTCAGGACGGGGACGCAGACCCCCTTGACATTCCCCTGGAAGATCTGTCCCGAGAGCCAGTTCGGCAGCCAGGCGTTGATCGCCAGGGCGCCGAAGGCCTGATACCAGGCCCTTTTTCGCCGGGGCTTCGTCAGGAATCCCACCATCCGTGCCTCAGCCGATCCCGATGCAGTCCAGGCAGACAGTGACGGCCTTCTCCAGGACGATCTTGTACTCACCGAGAAGGAGTCCCGCGACCATCAGGGCGAGAAAAATGGTCAGCAGGACCCAGGGCAGTTTGCGCTTCATCCTTTCCCTCCGGCCAGGCACTTTTTCACGGCCGCTTCGAGCTCAACGATGTGTTCCGGCTTGAAGCCTTGGTGGACATGGACGATCGTCCCCGTCGCGTCGATCAGGTAGACGACGGGGATGGTAGCGGCGTCGTAGGGTTTTTTCATATCCTGGGCCGTGCGGAGGATCCCATCGGACCCGGGGCCGGCGGTCGCGTCGGCGAGCATAGGATAAGTGATCTGGAGCTTAGCGTAGAACGGCCTGACGACCTTGGACCCCCGCTCGTCCAGGGCGATCCCGAAGAGCCTCAGGCCGCCTTGTTCCTGGTCCTCGCCGGGCTTATATTTTTCGTGGAGCTTCTGCATGTATGGCATGGCCGCCCGGCAGGGCACGCACCAGGTTGCCCAGAAATCAATGAGGACGGCGGCCGGGTGGGTCCTGCGGACCTGACTCTTCCCGGCCACGATCTCGCTGACGATCAGGGTCAGCCGGCCGTCCTCCATCTTGACGGTGTATTCCTTGTCGTCGATATTTTTCAAGGAGAAAGGGAGGAACTGCTGGCCCGGCTTCATGAGGGCGGAAGCCGAAGGGGCCGCGAGAAGCAGGACAAGGAAGCCGGCCGCGATTCTCAGGCTTGTTTTCATCGGCGCTCCTTAGATTCGGCTAACAGATTTCTAGTTTAGTCCGCACTCCTTGCTTTTTCAAGGAGAGCAAGCGGGCGCCTCTCAGAACCGGACGGCGAGGCCGAGTCCGCCCTGAAGGCCGCCGAGGTCGGTCGTCAGAGGATCCGTCTCTCCGGCTTTATTACGGAAGGACGTATAGCGGCCGTGGAAGTCGACGGACAGCGGCCCCGTGATCCTGACGAGGAGGCCGATCTGGCCGAGCAGGCCGACCTTCGAGCCGCTGACCGTACCGATGACGTTCGTCTCTTTGTACAGGAAGTATCCAGCGGCGAGAGCCGCATAGGGCCTGACCTTGGCGGATAAGGATTGGAGCTTGAGCCCCGCGAACAGCGGGACGACCCGCAGGGTCGTGTCTTCCAAGGTATAGGTGAGCTTTCCCTTTTTATGATAATAATCGGCGCCGGCCCAGAGGCCGAGGCCTTTCCATAAGGGGACCGTGAGGTCCGCGCCGAATACCGGGCCGTTCTTGTAGACGTCCCGGACGTCCTGTGAATTCGGCCGGAGATACCCCATCCTCGCCTCGACCGTCGCCGCAGAGCTCCAGGCCGTCCCGGCCAAACAGATCATCGACAATGCGGGGCCGATCCAGGCCGCGATCCTCTTCATGCGTTTCTCTCCTCCCCCCGAACGCCCGCCGCTCCCGACGGTCCTCGAGCGAGGATTGATTCTAGGAGAGTTCTCCGGCCGGTGTCAAGGCAAGCCGACATTGACAGCTCTCCCGGGGTCTCTTACAATAAGGCAAACCTTAGCCGATCGATCACCGATCTTGCTCCAGGCGTCTGAGGTGAAAGATGTATGCCGTCGGCATTGATTCCGGAACGCAGGGAACGAAAGCCCTGGTCGTCGATTTCAAGACCGGGCAGGTCCTGGGCAAAGGGCATGCTCCCCACGAAATGGTCCCCGGCCTGCCGCCGGGCGCGAGCGAACAGGATCCGGCAACCTGGGTGAAGGCCATGGAGAGCGCGCTCGCCGCCGCTATCAAGGAATCCCGGGTGGACCCGAAGAAGGTCGTTTCCCTCGGCATATCGGGCCAGCAGCACGGTTTCGTGCCGCTCGATCGCCGGGGCCGGCCCATCCGGCCGGCCAAGCTCTGGAACGACACCTCGACGATCGAGGAAACGGAGATGATCGTCGGCCGCCTCGGCGGGGCCAAGGAATTCATCCGCAAGCTCGGGATCAGCCTGGCCGTCGGCTTCACGGCCTCGAAGATCCTCTGGCTCAAGAGGCACGAGCCCGAAAACTTTGAAAAGCTCGCGACCGTCCTTCTCCCCCACAACTACCTGAATCACCACCTGACAGGGCGGGCCCACATGGAATACGGCGACGCATCCGGCACGGGCCTCATGGACATCAGGAATCTCCGTTGGAGCGAGGAAGCCGTGGGCGCCGTCGACCCCGGTCTGTCCGGAAAGCTCCCGGCCCTCAGCCACCCCCGCGAGCCCGTCGGCTTCGTGCGGAAGGCCGTCGCCGCCCGGTTCGGGCTGGGCAGGGTCCTCGTCTCGGGTGGCGGCGGCGACAACATGATGGGCGCCATCGGGACGGGGAACGTGAGGCCCGGTGTCTCGACCCTCAGCCTCGGCACTTCGGGCACGATCTATTCCCACTCCGGCCGGGCGGTCGTGGACCCGGAGGGCGAGATCGCCGCCTTCTGCGACAGCACCGGCGGCTGGTTGCCCCTCCTTTGCACGATGAACGTCACGAACACGACCGAGATCTTCAAGTCCGTCTTCAAGCTCAATAACCGGACCCTAGAGGCGCTGGCCGCGAAGGCCGGGCCAGGATCCGGCGGCCTCCTCTTCCTGCCCTTCGTCGACGGCGAGAGGGTTCCCGTCCTCCCCTACCCAAGCGCCGTCTTTTTCGGCCTCAACCGGGGAACGTTCGACTCCGCCCATCTGGCCCGGTCGGTGATGGAAGGGACGATCCTCAACCTGGGCTACGGCTTCGCCAGGATGCGGGCGCTCGGGCTCAAGCCGGACGAGATCCGGGCCACGGGCGGCGGGTCGAAAAGCCGGCTTTGGCTCCAGATCGTGGCCGACATCCTCCGGACCCCGGTCGTGACCCTGAGGGAACAGGAGGCGGCGGCCTACGGCGGGGCGCTCCAATCGGTCTGGTGCTGGCACCTTGAAAAAGGCGAAAAGGTGCGCATCGGGGAGATCACGGGATCGCGCGTGGCCCTGAACAGGCTCCCCGCGGCGCCGGACCCGAAAAGCTCGGGCGTCTACGAAGTCCTTCAGGAAAGGTTCAATTCCCTCTGGAAGACGCTCGAGCCGGAATTCAAGGCCCAGAAGAGGGCGTCTGGCAGCTTCTGATCCCTCCAGGCACGCGGGCCCACAGGGGGCCGGTCAGTGCTTGTGAAGGTCCTTGTGCATGATCTTGCGGATCTCGTGAAGCCGGTCGTGGGCCGGAAGCCCCGCCAGCTGCTTGTTCATGAACTCGTCGTTTTCGGCCTGGAGCATGCGAGCGACGTAGTCGATGACAGCCGGCGGAAAAACGCCGTCCCGCTCGTAAAGGTCCCTCTTCTGAAGAAGGAGCCGGCTCGACTCGACGCAGCTCGCGGGCAGGACGGGGAGCTTCTTGAGGAGCTCCTTGTCCGAGAAGATATTCCCCTTGACGTAGAGCTTCTCCGCGAGCTCCAGGGGCCCGCGCTCTTTGAAAAGGGATGGGTCCCCGCCGAAGGCCCAATTCGCGGCCATGGTGATGCCCGCCAGCACGAGGTGGATGAGGGCGCTGCCGTCGGGGCTCCGCAGCTCCACCGTCTGCCGTCCGCCTGGGACCCCCTTGAAATCCTCGGCCTGCCGGGGATTGACCTTTTTCGCCAGGTTGGAGAGGTTCGTCCAGCCCAGCGGGACCCGGATCAGGGCGCTCCGGTTGAGGTCGCTCCAGCAAACCCGGGTCGGGGCTTCGTGGTTCGGGACCAGCCGGAGGTAGGCTGAGGAGACGGTGTTTCCGAAGGCCGTCAGGGAATCGGCATATTCGCACAGGCCGCCGATGAGCTTCCGGGCGGCCTCGGACAGCCGGCCGTCCGGACCGGTCATGAGACCCTTGCCGTCCTTTTCGAGCTCGATATGAAAATGGAGGCCGTTCCCGGCGATGTCTTCCTCGAGCTTCGGGGTGAAGGTGGCGACGGAGCCGTGCCGGTACGCCGTGCTCCGGATGATCCAGCGGCCGAGGACGAGGGCATCGGCCATCTCCTCCACCGGCCGGGGCAAGTACTCGATCTCGAGCTGCTCGGCGCGCCGGCCCTGGATCTCTTCGACGTCGCTCCGGACGCTTTCGATGAGACCGACCTCGCTGTGGGCGTACTTGACCGCCCCGGTGACCTGGGTGATATGGCGCAGCATCTCGTTCAGGACCGGTCCGCTCTTGATGAACGGCATGGAGCCGTGGTAGCCGTCCTGTCCCGAGACCGAATAGGTTTTCTCGGCAGGCGGGCTCAGGAGGAAAAACTCCAGCTCCCCCAGCGCGTTGAGCTCGAAACCCGTGGCCGAACGGAAGAGCCCGGCGGCCCTGGCGAGGATGTTGTCGAGGGTGAAGGGGGCCGGGCTCCCGTCCTTGGCGAGATAACGGCAAATGAAATCGAGGCTTCCCTCATCAAAGGGGTTGAGGAAAGCCGTGCTGTACTGGGGGACGACGTAGAGGTCGGAGAGGGCCATGTCCACCATCCCCTTGAAGAGCGAGGATCCGTCCGCCCTCTCGCCTTCGGCCAGGATGGTCTCGACCTGGGAGCGTGTCGAGACCGGAATCTTGAGCTCCTTAAGCTTGCCGTCCAGGGCCGTATAATGGAACGTGAGGCGCTCGACCTGCCGCTTTTCGATGACTTTCAGGATGTCGGCCCGGAGGAAATCCCGGGGGGATTTATCGAGGATCAGGGACAAGGGATTGGCCTGGACCAACGGCGCGGGCTGGTTTGTCATCGTGTCTCGCTCCTTCATCGGGGGTCTCCGGTCCGAGGACGGGAGGGAACCCTGATTTCGCCGGAAAGACGTTCATTTTAAAGGAAAAGGATGGCCAGGTCAATAAAGGAGATAGGGCTTGCGGAGCTCGATGAAAGCGGCGAGCCCGGGCCCGAGTCCTTCGACGATCGTCCGGACCGCGGTCCCGGCCTCGAGCGCCTCGCGGACCCGGTGTGTTCCCATGACCTTGTCGAAGTAGTCCTTATGGAATTCGAACTTGTCAGGGTATGTGTCGCGGATGGCCTTGAGGATATGGAGGAACGTCTCGAACGACCTGTAGCGGGAGCGGTCGGTCACGTGAATCTGGCAGCCCCCGCAGAGCTGGCCCTGGAACTTGGAAAAGGTCGGCGTGAACCAGGCTTCCCGGAAGACGACC
>JBEKXF010000053.1:0-13181 GCA_049512315.1 Candidatus Aminicenantales bacterium
GCTGACGCTCTACCAACTGAGCTATTCCCGCGGAAATGGGCAGGGAAGGATTCGAACCTCCGAAGCGTTTCCGCAGCGGGTTTACAGCCCGCCCCATTTGGCCACTCTGGAACCTGCCCAGCGCATGAACCATCCTCGAAAGCCTCGATTGTCTGAAATGAACATCCATCCGTCGCGGTAAGGTTATTCCGCCGTCCGATCACCCGTTCAATCGCCGCTGCTAAGCCAGCGAAGGGATTCGAACCCCTGACCCGCTGATTACAAATCAGCCGCTCTACCTGCTGAGCTACGCTGGCGTGCCGTCATTCGTGACAAACTCCGTCGTGCGCGTTCGCGTGGAAGTACAGAAGAAGAGCTGAAAAATAAAAAAAATTTCTCCTCGAGCTCGAAGTTGTTCTTTTTCAGATAGTTAGTCTGAAATAGACAGAACCGCCATGGCTATGTTATAGGAATCCCCGTTTCTTGTCAAGACCTTACGTTAATTTTTCCCCCTGATCTGCCGGACCCGGTTGAGCTTCTCCCCTAGCCCCCTGGCAAAATCCACCAGGAAGATGAGATAGCGGCCCTTCTGGACCGGAGTCAAGTTCTCGTCGAGCAGGGCCTCGAGCTCCTCGTCTTTCTGCTGAACCGACTGCCGTATCTCCTTGACCCTCCGGACGAGGACCAGGATATCCGCGTCCTGGACCGGGCTTTTGTCGAGGGCCGCCCGGAGGTCCCGGATCTCGACCCCCATCCGCCGCTGGAGCTCGGCCTTCTCCTTTTCGATCCGGTTCAGGGCGGGGAACAGCCTGGCCGTCTGGGCCTCCGTCAGATCGAGGGCCTCGGTCATCCGCAGGAGCCGGAGAGTGTTGATGTTCTCCCTGAGCCTGGCCCGGGTTTGAGGGTCGCCCTGGAGAGGACGGGCGGCAGCCCAGGTCGGCAAAGCAAGGCACGCCAAGAGCAAAATGATGACCCTCT
The DNA here is from genome assembly GCA_049512315.1 of Candidatus Aminicenantales bacterium. Taxonomy (GTDB): domain Bacteria; phylum Acidobacteriota; class Aminicenantia; order Aminicenantales; family Saccharicenantaceae; genus DATKJS01. Next base: position 958 of record JBEKXF010000053.1, read on the forward strand.
TCGTTCTCATATCCGACCTCCATGACCTTGTTCTTTCCGCAATTCGGATTCGATGAAGCGCAGGTCCTCTTCGCTCATCCCCTCCCAGAACAAGGGATTATCGTCGAAGCGGATGGCGCTCGTTTCGGGCTGATCCCCCACGGCTTCGTTGATCGAGACGACGATCTCTCTGTTGAACGAGCGGTCGAGCTCGGGGTCCGGCCCGATCTCGCCGATGACCTGCGCGACGGAATCCTCAAAAGAAATGGATGCCGGCTCCTGGCCGCGGCGGGGACGCAGGACCGCGAAATACGTCACGACGAAAGCTAGGAGGAGGAAGCCCACCCCGGCCCGGGCCCAGGCCCAAGAGGCGGGCGGGTGCGCCATGGCCCGAGCATCTCCCCGTTCGTCATCCCGGCGGCCGCCGGCCTCACGGGATGCCGAGGCTGCGGCCAGCCGGGCTCCCAGCCTGCGGCCGAAATCCTCCCACTCCCCGGGAGCCAACCCGGAGTCGGCCAGGCCTTTGGCCCCCTTCCCCAGCCGGTCCAGGTCATCCCTGTAAGCGCGGCAGGAGACGCATTCCTCGAGATGGCGCTCAAGCCTGACGGCCCGTTTCCCGGACAGGGCTCCGTCCTGGGCGTCGGAGATCCGTTTCTTCCATATCCCGCAGCTCATGATCCGACCTCGTCCAAGAAAGGCTTGAGCCTGGCCTGGAGCATCTTCCGGGCCTTGTGCATCCGCCAGGAGACCGTATTTTCCGAACAGCCGAGGGCCCGGGCGGCTTCCGCATGGCTCAGACCCTGGTCCGCGACCAGGAGGAACGAAGCCTTGAAGTGCGGCGGAAGGGACCCAACGGCGTCCTCGATGCGATCCTGAAGCTCGTTGCTGACCGCGCTCATCTCCGGCGATGAGGCAGCGGCCTTCCTCCCGTCTCTTTCGGGGAGGTTCTCGTGAAACCCAGCCCGCGCCCTCTCCCGGTCGCGCTTCTTCAGAAAATTCAGCGAGGCGTTGACGGCGATCCGGTAGACCCACGTGGAGAAGCTCGATCTCCCGTGGAAGCCCGGGATCGATCTGAAGGCCGTCAAGAATACCTCCTGGCACAGGTCATCGGCGTCCGAGCGGTTCCTCGTCATGCCATAGATGAGACCGTAAATCCTTTGCTGATGGCGCCTGGCGAGCTCGGAGAAGGCCTCCCTTTTCCCCCGGCGGGCCTCCTCCACGAGGACATCGTCCGGACGCTCATCCATCTCATCCTCATATCTTTAGACATCCATTATACCTAAAGCTTAGCGCCCTGGAGAGCCTTCCATGAAATCTGCCCTGATTTCATTGACAAGGCCTTCGAGGTGCTGCTATGATTCAGCCTTCCCCTTGGAGAGGTATGAGGTCATGATCGAACGCTACACCCGCCCCGAGATGGGCGCCGTCTGGACGGATGATAACAAGTACCGGAAATGGCTGGAAGTCGAGATCGCCGTCTGCGAGGCCTGGGCCCGCTTGGGGAAGATCCCCAAACCCGCCCTGCGGGACATCCGGCGCAAGGCCGGATTCTCGGTCGCCCGGATCGACGAGATCGAGAAGGTCCTCAAGCACGACGTCGTCGCGTTCCTGTCCTCGGTCGCGGAAAGGGTCGGGCCGAGCTCCCGGTATATCCACCTCGGCCTGACGTCCTATGACATCGTCGACACCGCCCTTTCGCTCCTCATCCGCGAATCCCTCGAAAAGATCCTCCGCGAGCTCCGGGAGCTCCGGGGGCTCTTGAAGAGACAAGCGATCAAGTTCAAGAAAACGGCCTGCATCGGCCGGACCCACGGCATCCATGCCGAGCCGGTGTCGTTCGGCTTCAAGATCCTCGTCTGGCACGAAGAGGTCAAGCGGCACACCCGGCGCCTGGAGGAAGCCGTCCGCGTGATCTCGGTCGGCCGGATCTCCGGCTCCGTCGGGACGTACATTCACCTGGATCCCCGGGTGGAGATCCTGGCTCTCCGGAAACTCAAGCTGGAGCCCGCCAAGGTCTCGACCCAGGTCCTCCAGCGGGACCGCCATGCGGAAGTTCTGTCCGCCCTCGCCCTCCTCGCCTCCTCGGTCGAAAAATTCGCCGTCGAGATCCGCCATCTGCAGAGGACGGAAGTCGGGGAGGTCGAAGAGCCCTTCACCAAGGGCCAGAAGGGGTCCTCCTCCATGCCCCACAAAAAGAACCCCGTCCGCTCCGAGAGGATCTCAGGCCTGGCCCGGCTCATCAGGGCCAACGCCCAGGTCGGGTTCGAGAACGTGGTCCTCTGGCACGAGAGGGACATCTCCCATTCCTCGGCTGAGCGCGTCGTTTTCCCCGACTCCTTTATCCTGACCGATTTCCTTCTGGCCGAGATCATCGACATCATCAGGAACTGGAACGTCCACCCCGACCGGATGAGGGCCAACATCGACGCCACTCGCGGCCTCATCTTCTCCCAAAGCGTCCTCTTGGCCCTGACCAAGAAAGGGATGACCCGGGAGGACGCCTACCAGGTCGTCCAGAGGAACAGCCTCCGGGCCTGGAACGAGGGCCGCGATTTCCGCGAGCTCATCGCCTCCGACCCCGACGTGACCCGGGTCCTCAGGCCGTCGGACATCGCCCGCTGTTTCTCGCTCGTTCCCTACCTCGACAAGATCGATTACATTTTTGAAAGGGTTTTCGCCGATGAGAGTTAGGATCCTCGTTTCGTTCAAGGACAGCGTCCTCGACCCCCAGGGCCAGACCGTCAAGAACGCCCTCCACACCATGGGCTACGCCGCCGTCAAGGACGTCCGGCAGGGCAAGGTCTTCGAGATCGAGCTCGACGGAGTCGGGAGGAAAGAGGCCGAGGCGGTCGTGGCCGAGATCACCCACAAGGTCCTGGCCAACCCGATCATCGAAAAGTACACCTGGGAGTTCATCAAGGCCCCGTCGGGGAAATGACCATGAGGTTCGGCGTCGTCCAATTCCCCGGATCCAATTGCGACTTCGACACGTTCCATGTCCTCAAGAACGTCATGAAGCAAGATACGGTCATGCTCTGGCACAAGGACCACGACCTCCAGGAGGTGAGCTGCGTCGTGCTGCCCGGCGGGTTCTCCTACGGCGACTATCTCCGGTCCGGCGCCATCGCCCGCTTCTCCCCTCTCATGAAAGAGGTCAAGGCCTTCGCCCGCAAGGGAGGGCTCGTCCTAGGCATCTGCAACGGCTTCCAGGTCCTCCTCGAGCTCGGCCTTCTCCCCGGCGCCATGCTCCGGAACAAGAACCTGAAGTTCCTCTGCCAGCACGTCCACATCCGGGTCGAGAACGACCGGACGGCGTTCACCCGGGCCGGGAAAGCTGGCCAGATCCTCCGGATCCCGATCGCCCATTTCGACGGCAACTACTACGCCCCGCCCCGGACGCTCGCCGGCATCGAGAAGAACCGGCAGGTGGTCTTCCGCTATTGCGACGCCGGCGGGAACGTGACCGACGAGGCCAACGTCAACGGCTCCCTCCACAATATCGCGGGGCTCGCGAACAAAGAGGGCAACGTCCTGGGGCTTATGCCCCATCCGGAGAGGGCCTCCGAGGCCCTGCTCGGCAGCGAGGACGGCCGCGTCATCTTCGAATCCCTCGTCCGGAGTCTCAGCGCCCGGCGGTCGCCTCGGGCCAAAGCCGCCGGGAAAAAGGCCCGCCATGATTGACCCCAAGACCATCGCCCAGCACAACCTGACCGAAGAGGAGTACCGGCGGATCGTCGAGTTCATCGGCAAAGAGCCGAACCTGACCGAGCTCGGCATCTTCTCCGTCATGTGGTCCGAGCACTGCGGCTACAAGAGCTCCAAGGTCCACCTCAGGAAACTCCCGACCGAGGGCCGGCACGTCGTCCAGGGGCCCGGCGAGAACGCCGGCGTCCTGGACATCGGCGACAGTCAGGTCATCGTCTTCAAGATCGAGTCCCACAACCACCCGTCCTATATCGAGCCCTACCAGGGCGCGGCCACGGGCGTCGGCGGGATCCTCAGGGACATTTTCACCATGGGCGCCAGGCCCATCGCGGTCCTCGACTCCCTCCGGTTCGGTCCGCTGAGCGACCCGAAGAACCGGGCTATCATGGAGGGTGTCGTCTCGGGCATCGCGGGCTACGGGAACTCCATCGGCGTCCCCACGGTCGGCGGGGAAGTCTATTTCAACGAATGCTACGCCGCCAACCCCCTGGTCAACGTTTTCTGCCTGGGGCTGGCCAAAAAGGACAGGATCTTCTTTGCCAAGGCTGAGGGCGTCGGAAACCCGGTCCTCTACGTCGGGGCCAAGACCGGCCGGGACGGGATCCACGGCGCGACCATGGCCTCGGCGGAATTCGGCAAGGAAACCGAACAAAAAAGGCCGAACGTCCAGGTCGGCGACCCCTTCAAGGAGAAGCTCCTCATCGAGGCCTGCCTGGAGGTCATGGACAGGGGCCTCATTCTCGGCATCCAGGACATGGGGGCGGCCGGGTTGACCTGCTCGACGACCGAGATGGCCGCCAAGAGCGGGCTGGGCATCGAGATCGACCTCGACCTCGTCCCCCAGCGGGAAGCCGGGATGACGCCGTACGAGATCATGCTCTCGGAATCCCAGGAGCGCATGGTTCTCGTCTGCACGAAGGAGAACGTCAAGAAGGTCCAGGAGGTCTTCGCGAAGTGGGACCTCGACGCCCCGATCATCGGCCACGTCACCGCGGGCGGGCAGGCCCGGGTCCGTTTCAAGGGAGAGGTCGTCGTCGACATCCCCGTCGACGCGGTCGTCAACCTCTGCCCGGTTTACCGGAGGCCGAGCCGGCCGCCCGTCCGTCCCCCTTCGAGCGCCAGGCTGCCTCTGCTTCCCGTCCCGGCCGATATCGAGGACGTCTTTTTCCGGCTCCTGTCTTCGCCGACGATCGCGGATAAGGAATGGGTTTTCCGCCAGTACGACCACATGGTCCAGGTCAACACCGTGCTCCTGCCCGGGGCGGACGCCGCGGTCCTGAGGATCAAGGGCTCGAAGAAGGCCATCGCCATGACCCTGGACTCCAATTCCCTCTATGCTTCTCTCGACCCGAACACGGGCGCGAAGATCGCCGTCGCCGAGGCCTGCCGAAACCTGGCCTGCGTCGGGGCCCGGCCGATCGGCGTCACGAACTGCCTGAACTTCGGGAATCCCGAAAAGCCGGAGATCATGTGGCAGTTCGAGCAGGTCATCGACGGCCTGGCGGAAGGCTGCCGGGCGTTCGGGATCCCAGTCACGGGCGGCAACGTGAGCTTCTACAACGACACCGACGGCGTGTCCATCTTCCCGACCCCCGTCCTGGGGATCGTCGGCATCATCGACGACGTCCGGAAAGTCGTCAGCCCCGGCTTCAAGGCCGAGGGCGACCTCGTCCTCCTCGTCGGTGAAAACAGGGAGGAGCTCGGCGGCACGGAATACGTGAGGGTCGTCCATCGGGTCGAGACGGGGACGCCGCCGCGCATCGACCTCGAGGGTGAGAAACGCGTCCAGGAGTTCTGCCTGGAGGCGATCGAGGCCGGCCTCGTCCGGTCGGCCCATGACCTTTCGGAGGGTGGACTGGCCATCGCTCTGGCCGAGTGCGCCTTCCATAGCCAGGGACGCACCGGCTGCGCCGTCGAGCTCGAAGACCCGATCCGGCCGGACGCGCTGGCCTTCGGCGAGACCCAATCCCGCATCCTCATGACCTGCCGCCCGGCGGACCTGGACAGGCTGAGCGGGCTGGCCCGGACGACCGGGGTCAAGCTCGCGGCCATCGGTCGGACGGGCGGGGCGGACATCGTCCTTCGCCACCGCGGGCGGGACCTCATCCGCGTTCCGGTCGAGGACGCGTTCCGGCGCTGGAAAGACGGCATCCCGAAATTTTACAGGGTTCGTGGCCAGGAGGGACGATGAGCGAGGTCGCATTCAGGAGCCCGAAGAAGCGGGGCCGGGTCGCCGTTTTTCTCTCCGGCCGGGGTACCAATTTCATGGCCATCCAGGAGGCCATTCGGCACGCCGCGATCAATGCGGAGGTCGGCCTGGTCCTCAGCAACAAGGAGGACGCGCCCGGCCTCCTCAAAGCGAAGGAATGGGGCCTCGAGACGTCGTTCCTCAACCCGAAGCTGTTCGCGACCCGTGAAGAGTACGATCAGGCCGCCGGGCGGGAGGTTGAGAAAAGGGGGATCGACCTCATCTGCCTCGCCGGATATATGAAGGTCCTGACGTTGCAGTTCTGCAACGCCTACAAATACCGGATCGTCAATATCCATCCGGCCCTCCTCCCCTCTTTTCCGGGTCTCCACGTCCAGCAGAAGGCCATCGACTGGGGAGTCCGGTTCTCGGGCTGCACCGTCCATTTCGTCGCCGCCGAGGTCGACATGGGCCCGATCATCCTCCAGGCCGCCGTCCCGGTCCTCCAGGACGACACCGAGGAAACGCTGGCAGCCAGGATCCTCACCGAGGAGCACAAGATCTACCCCGAGGCCGTCCGGTTCTACTTCGAGGGCCGGATCGAGGTCCGTGGGCGCCGCGTTTTCATTGTCTAAGTTCAGCTACATAACTCCACTCATCTCCTCTCCCGCTTTGGTTGGAGTAAGTACCCGCCAATCAAAAATGGCTAAGACTCGTTTCAACTATTTACCAGATGTGCGGCTTCGAGCCGCTCCGCCGCACTTCTGCTGGTCGCTCCTCAGAATTCGCTCCCTGCCGGTCCCCTTCCGCTACGGGGCTTTCGGACGGCCATCATCCCCGCCTGGAGCCCGTCACCTCGCTGACGGGACTCCCTTGCTATTCCTGCCCATTCGGCCATTTGACCGGCCGCCGCGCGGCTGCAATAATAATAAGGTTCATTAAGGAGGGACCCATGAAAATCGGAATACTGGGATCCGGGGGCGTAGGACAGGACCTAGGCCTCGGCTTCATCGGCCTCGGCCACGAAGTCAAGATGGGAAGCCGGAGCCCGGCTAAGGACGAGATCAAAGCCTGGCTGGCCAAGGCCGGGAAGAAGGCTTCAGCCGGGACCTTCGGCGAAGCCGCGGCTTTCGGCGACATGGCCATCCTGGCGACCAAGTGGTCAGGGACGGAAAACGCGATCAGACTGGCCGGACCGGACAACCTCGCCGGTAAGCTAGTGATCGATACGACCAATCCCCTCCTCGTTCGGCCGAAGGCCCTGCCCGGGCTGGCCGTCGGCGGCCAGGATTCGGCCGGGGAACAGGTCCAACGGTGGCTTCCCAAGGCCCGGGTCGTCAAGGCCTTCAATACCGTCAACCACGCCCATATGTTCAAGCCCTCATTCCCGGGAGGGCCTCCCGACATGTTCATCTGCGGGAACGACGGGGAGGGAAAGAAGCTCGTGGCAGGGATCTGCCGCGACTTCGGCTGGGGCGTCATCGAAATGGGCGGGATCGAAGCGGCCCGCCTGATCGAGCCGCTGGCCCTGATCTACATCCAGAACGCGATCCGGACAGACAACTGGAACTATGCCTTCAAGCTGCTGAAGAAATAGGCCCTACTCGAAGATCTTCGGCGGGGCCATTTTCGGGGGAGCCCCGAAGACCCGGGCGTAGAGCCCGGGATAGGCATCCTTGCCCCCGAGGAGAAGGCCGGCGAGCGGCATGACCCTTTTCGCCAGCCGGGACATCTCCGCGGTCACGGCCCGGATCTCCCACTGGGCCGAGGCGTCCTCGCGAAGCCGCGAGACGTGATAGAGCTCGCGGACATTCACCTTGAGAAGAGCGCGGCGCCGGTGGGCGTTGGTGAGGACATAATCCGCGGCGGGGCCGACGGCCTTCTCCAGGGCGGCGTGGGTCTCATTCGTCCGGTCGATCATCTTCAGGAATTCGCTCTCGACGCCTATTTCCTGGAGAGAGGGGGGAACCGTCACGCCAAGGGAGGGGTCATAGCGCTGCTGAGTCAGGGTCGCCATCCGGTGGCGCTTGAGCTGGGCGAAGCAGGACGCGGAGATGACGAGGTCGTAGGTCAGGTCGGCATGCTCGAATTCCCGGAGCGGGAAATCGTAGAATTCCATGCGGCGGAAAGCGCTCCGGATGATCGCCTTTCGTTCCCGGGGCTTCGCTGTCTTGACGATGTCGAGGCACTCGGCCTGCGAGCGACGGGAGACCGAGTGAAGGAGGGCGGCGAGGATCCGGGGGTCGCCGTCGGGCGAGTGGCCCGCGAGGGTGACCCTTGTTCGGGAGGGTTTCCCCGGGCGCCCTTTCCTGCCGGAGCCGAAGACGTCGGCGGCCGCCCGCTCAATATCATCGTACGCCAGGGCGTCGAAATCCGACGCCTCCGTGAAGAGGATGATGGACGGGGCGACTTCCCTGGCCAGGGCATAGAGCCTTCCGTTGAGGTCCTTGATCTCTTGGCTCTCTTTGGCGGCGAAGCGACGGATGAGAAGCTCGAGGTTTCTGGCGTTCGTCGTCAGCCCCAGCTGTCCCTGCGTCGCCAGGCTCACAATGTAGCGGGCATCCTCTTTGGCCCAGCCGTCGAGCACGGAATGGTTCTTCGGGTTCGCCGCGTGCTCCTTGAATTTCTCGAAAACAACGGGCCGAAGACGGTCGTAGAACTTGTGGTACAGAACGTTCTGGGCCTTGACCGTGGCCGTGAAGAGGCCCTCAAGCCCGGCGCGCCTGATCTCCTCCGGCACGATGAAGTCCTCGCCGAGGGTGATGTAGCGCTGGGATTTTTCCGTGAACGAGCAGAGCCGGAAGCGCTCGATCTCCTCGATGACGAGCCGGCTGACGCCGATGATGTCGAAGTTGAAGACCGCGTGCTCGGCCACCGAGTGATGGCCCATCTTGAAGATGATCGTCTGGTTCGAGCGGCGGGTCCGGTCGACCTCGGCCCGGGCCGCGGCCCGGAGCTCGTCGACCGGACGGGGGTCCCTCGAGATCCGGGCGTAGGAAGCCGACAAGGTCTCGGGCGTCACGTCCTCGCGCGGCGGAGATTTCTTCTTGAGCTCGTCGAGGACGGTGCTGTCGACGTTGTAGCCGGCCAGGATGACTCTCATGGGCGCCTCTAAGGTAAGAGCCGGCGCGCGAAATGTCAACCGGGAATCATTGAATCCCTGCCGGTCTTGGGCTAATCTAGAGCCGAGGGGAAATCTGATGAAAAATAGGGAGATCGCCGATCTTCTCGACCGGATCGCCGACGCCCTGGAGATCAAGGGCGAATTAGGCTTCAAGGTCGTAGCCTACCGGAAGGCCTCCCGCATTCTCCAGGACATGACCGAGGACATCGAAAGTGTCACCCGCGATGGACGGCTGGAAACGATCCCCGGCATCGGCAGCGGCCTGGCGGGAAAGATCAAGGAATACGTCGAGACGGGAAAGATGACCAAGTATCAAAAGGTCATGAAAGACGTCCCGGAAGGCCTCCTCGGGCTCCTGGAGATCCAGGGTCTCGGCGGGAAGACCATCCACCTGATGCACGAGGAGCTCGGGGTCAACGGCCTCGACGACCTCAAGCGCGTGATCGCCGACGGCTCCCTCACCGGCCTCCGCGGCATGGGCGAGAAGAAAGTCGAGAACATCCGGAAAGCCATCGAGGCCCGGGCCCGCGTCAGCGAGCGGATCTCGATCGCCGAGGCCTCGCTCATTGCCGACGAGGTCATCGCCTATCTTTCGAAGGCCCCCGGGATCAGCCGGGTCTCCGCCGCCGGGTCCCTCCGCCGGATGAAAGAGACGGTCGGCGATATCGACATCCTCGCCTGTGGGAAGAGCGGCGCCGCGATCATCGACTATTTCGCCCGTTTCCCGGGAACGGTCCGCATCCTGGCCGGGGGAGAGACCAAGGGTACCATCGTCGTCCGAGCGGAGGGCATCGAACGCCAAGTCGACCTCCGGATCGTCGCCGAACCGGAATACGGGGCTGCTCTCCTCTATTTCACCGGGTCGAAGGCCCACAACATCAAGCTCCGCGGCCTGGCCAAGGAGAGGGGCCTCAAGATCTCCGAATACGGCGTCTTCCGGGGCTTGAAGAGACTGGCCGGACGGGAGGAGGAAGGCTGCTACAAGGTCCTCGACATGCCCTGGATCCCACCCGAGATGCGCGAGGACCGGGGAGAAGTGGAGCTGGCCATTGAAGATCGGCTCCCCCGCCTCGTCGAGCCATCGGACATCCTCGGCGATCTCCATGTCCTCACCAAAGCGAGCGACGGGAACATGTCGCTCGAAGAGATCGTCGAAAAGGCCCGGGAGATGGGATATGCCTACGTAGCGGTCTGCGACCATTCCAAGGCTGCCCACTACGCCCACGGTCTGAGCGAGGGGCGCCTCCTCGATCAGGCCGGGGAGATCGACGCCCTCAACCGGAGGTTCAGGGGTTTCCGGATCCTGAAGGGGGCCGAGGTCGACATCCTGCCCGACGGCTCCCTGGATTTCCCGGACGGCCTGCTCGCCAAACTCGACTTCGTGGTCGCGGCGATTCACTCAGGGTTCAAGAAGAACGTGACGGCGCGTATCCTTAAGGCCCTCGAGAACCCTTATGTCCGGACGATCGCCCATCCGTCCGGGCGGCTCATTTCGGGCCGGGAAGGCTACGACGTGGACCTCGATCGGGTCATCGAGGGCGCGGCCAGGACGGGGAAGGCGTTGGAGCTGAATGCGTTCTACGACCGGCTGGACCTCGACGAACTCCACCTCAAGAAGGCCAAGGAGCACGGCGTCAAGATCAGCCTCGGGACCGACACCCATTTCGCCGCGGGGCTGGCCATGATGCGCTTCGGCGTCGGGATCGCCCGCCGAGCCTGGCTCGGGAAAGAGGACATCCTGAACAGTCAGCCGGTCGAGAAGCTCCTGGTCCGGCCGGCTTGATATTACCCCTTCATGACCCCGACGGGCACGACCTTGGCGACGAGGCGCCCGATCCCGACTTCTTGCGATACGCGGACAACCTCGTCCACGTCCTTGTAGGCGGCCGAGGCTTCTTCGGCGACGCCTTTCCAGCTCGTTGACTTGAGCTCGATCCCCTGGCGGGCCAGGTCGTCCCGGATTTGCTCGCCGCGGAACCGTCGGAGGGCCTCGTGGCGGGACATGACCCGGCCGGCCCCGTGGGCCGTGGAGCCGAAGCTCAGCTCCTCGGCCTCCGGCGTCCCCACCAGGATAAAAGAGGCGGTCCCCATGCTTCCGGGGATGATGACGGGCTGGCCCGCGGACCTGTAGGCCTCCGGAATCTCGGGCCGCCCCGGCCCGAAGCTTCGTGTCGCGCCCTTGCGGTGGACACAGAGGTCCCTGAGCTCCCCGCCGACGACATGTTTCTCGACTTTGGCCACGTTGTGGCAGACGTCATAAACCTGCCTCATCCCCTTGGAGCTTCCGAGGACCTTGGCAAAGACATCCCGGACCCAATGGGCGATCATCTGCCGGTTGGCGAAGGCGAAGTTCACGGCCGCCGACATCGCCCGATAATAGCGCCGGCCGAGCTCGGAGCGGAAGGGCGCGTTGACCAGCTCGCGGTCCGGGAGCCCTTCTATGCCGAACTTGTTCCCCATGAGCTCGATGTAGTCGGTCGCGACCTGGTGGCCGAGGCCGCGGCTGCCGCAGTGGATCATGACCAGGATCTGGCCCTCGGTCTCGATCCCGAAGGCCGCGGCCGCCGACTTGTCGAAGATCTCCCGGACCTTCTGGATCTCCAGGAAGTGGTTTCCGGCGCCGAGCGTCCCGAGCTGCGGGATCCCCCGCTCCATGGCCCGGTCGGACACGGCGGCTGCGTCCGCATCCCTCATCCGGCCGTATTCCTCCGTGCGCTCGAGGTCTTCTTTCATGCCGTAGCCGTTCTCGACAGCCCATTCCGCCCCTTTGATCAGGATTTCCTTGAGGACATTCCGGCTGAGCTTGGTGACCCCTCCCTTCCCCACCCCGGCCGGGACCTCCTTGAAGATCTCCGCAAGGAGCTCTTTCCTCCGGGCCGTCACATCCTTCTCCGTATAATCCGTCCTGAGGAGCCGCACGCCGCAATTGATGTCGTAGCCGACGCCGCCTGGGGAGATGATGCCTTCGTCGAGGTCGAAGGCCGCGACTCCCCCGATCGGGAAACCGTAGCCCTGGTGGGCGTCGGGCATGACATAGGACATGCGCTGGATGCCGGGCAGGCAGGCCACGTTCCGGGCCTGGTCGAGGGTCATGTCATGCTTGATGTCGGCCAGGAGCTTCGCGGACGCATAGATGAGGGCCGGGACTCTCATCCCTCCCTGCTTCGGAATCTCCCAGACGTAATCGCCGATCTTCCGGAGCTCCATCGCGCGCCTCACATGTCCACG
>JBEKXF010000054.1:0-11678 GCA_049512315.1 Candidatus Aminicenantales bacterium
TGGTCCGGGATCTCGACGGGCGCCACCAGTCGGCCCGGCTCCACCGGCGCCTGGGACTGGACCGGCTTGATCCTCGCCGTCTTGGCCACGGCCTTCTTCTTGGCCGGCGGCGGTGGCGGAGGAGGCGGTGGCGGCGGCGGCGCCAGGAACGCGCTGTACACCTCCACCTTCGGCAGCTGCCCGGTCTTCATGAGCGGGATCATGATGAGGAGAAGGATGAGCATGACGTGGGCCGCCACGGACAGCGGGAAGACGGTGGCCCTGAGTCCCGTATTCTTGTCCGGCCGGAAAAAAGCGTCTTTGAACACTTGGTCCTCCCTGATCTGGGATGCGGGGGCCCCGGCCTGCCGGCGGGCGATCCCGGCCCGGACGCGGCCGGAGAAGGAAGTCCAGTATTCCGCTTCGTGCGGAACGGAAGGAGACTGTCTCGGAAGCCCGTCGAGAGCCCGGAGAAAATCGAGGTCGCGGCGGCACTCCGGGCAGGTCTTGAGGTGTTCTTCGACCGCGGTGCGCTTCCCGCCCTTGAGCTCGCCGTCATGGTAGGCGCCGAGGAGTCCCTGGAGTTTACGGTGTCTCATCTCAAGCTCTCCTCTCCAGGGAATCCGCCAGGAGCGCCTTCAGCTTCTGCCGGGCCCGGTTGAGCCGGGACATGACGGTGCCCTGCGGCAGATCGAGGGTCCGGGAGATCTCCTCGTAGCTCAATCCCTCGTCAAACCTCAGGACGAAGACGGTCTTCTGCTCGTCGGGAAGGGATGCGACCGCTCTCCGGAACTTCTCCTCGAACTCGGCCTGCTCGAGCCTCGCCTGGGGCAGGTCCTGGGCCGGGCGGGAGTCGTCCCGCCGGCCGGCCATCGCTTCATCCAGGAGAGGCCTTTCCCTGCTCCGGGATTTCAGATAGTTGAGGCTCGTGTTCACGGCGATCTTCCGGAGCCAGGGATAGAAGGGCCACCGGGAGTCGAACTTGGGAAGAGCGAAGTAGGCCTTGATGAAGGTTTCCTGGGCGAGGTCGTCGGCCGACTGGTGAGCGCCCGTCAGGCGCCGGCAGAGGGCATAGATCATCTGCTGGTATTCCCTGACCAGGCTTTCGAAGGCGTCCACGTCTCCCTCTTGGGCTTTCCGGACGACGACGGCATCCTCAGGATGCTCGTGCGGCTTGACCGGAGCTCCCATCCCTTCATACACCTCCCGGACGGATTTATTCCCTTTTCGACCTCAAGCGTAGCTGTGGAGGCCCGAGAGCAGATAGTTCACGCCGAAGTAGGTAAAGAGGGCGGCCAGGAAGCCCACGATGGCGATGATCGCCGACCTCTTCCCTTTCCAGCCCATGACGATCCTGGTGTGGAGGTAGAGGGCGAAGACGAGCCAGGTGATCAGGCTCCAGACCTCCTTGGGGTCCCAGCTCCAGTAGGTGCCCCAGGCTTTGTACGCCCAGACCATGCCGAAGACAAGTCCGCCCAGGGTAAAAAGAGGGAACCCGACGGCGACGCAGCGATAGCTTACGGAATCCATCTTCTCTTTTTTCTCCTCCGAATCGGCCGTCAGGTAGAGGATGCTCGTGATGAAGGCGACGGCGAAGAACGCCTCGCCGAGGAGAGTCACCGAAACGTGGAGCCAGAGCCAGTAGCTCTGGAGGGCGGGAACGAGGGGCGTCGCCTCTTTTGGCATGAGGGGCGAGGAGGCCAGGGCGACGAGGCCGACGACGATCAGCATCAGGTAAGCCCCGATCCGGGGGATGCGGAACTTGCGGTCGATGAGGACGAAAGCCAGGACCATCGCCCACGACAGGAACGAGAGCGATTCGTACATGTTGGTGAACGGTGCGTGGCCGCTCTCGAAGGTCCTCACGAGCAGCGCCGCCGAGTGGAGCACCAGGCCCGCGAAGGCCAGCCCAAGGCCTGGTTTCGCCCACTTGTCGTTCCTGGAGAACGCCGCGGCCAAGTAGAAGAGCACGGCCAGGATATACAAGACGAACACAATGGTGAACAAGGTCGATTCGACCATCAGGATCTCCTCACGGAATTCATGATGTCCTCAAAATCCGCCTGGAAGCTTTCCCGGCTTTTGGAGGCGATGCCTCCGGCCGTGACTTCCGTCCGGTCCCGGCCTTCCTCCAGGACGGCCCTGATCTCCCGGGGCGGCCAGTAGAAGGCCAGGAAGAAACCGGCGGTCACGAGGAGGCAGCCGACCCAGATGAGCCAGACCCCGGGGTCGCAGGCCACCTCGAGGACGGAGTATTCGGAGCCGCGATAGGATTTCAGGACGAAGGAGAGGTCCGTCGGCTTCCCCGAATGCATCTGCTCTAAATCCGGGTAGTTGGCGAAGATCCAGCCGGAGAAAACCTTCTCGGCGCTCTTCCAGCCTTCGACCTCGGCGGCGGGGTTGTTCGGCTCCTGGGACCTCGTTTCGACCCGGCGACCCTCTCCGATCACGAAATCGGGGACGAAGCGCTTGACAGAGATTTGGCTGACGTCCTTGGCGTCCACCGCGACCCGTTCTCCCACGTTCAGCTGGACGGTGCGGGCGAAGGAGGGGTCGCTTTTTTTCTTGACCGTGACCTCGAGCTTCGGGTTGTCCCAGTCCGAGCCATAGCCCGTCTGATAGAAGGAAAATCCCTTGTGGGTCAGGGGCTTGTTGACCAGGATGGGCTTGGTGAGGACGGAGGCGCCGTTCTCGAGGACCGTCACGGTGCTTTTCCACGCCTTCACCATTCCCTGGGGATAGTACTCCGTCTCGAAACGGTCGAGACGGATCTCGAACGAGGACCGCGGGACCTTGACCGTCTGTCCCTCAGAGAGGTCGATGTGAGTCCGGAAGCCGGTCAGTCCGCTCACGACCCCGCCGGCGATGATGACCAGCAGGCCGAGATGGACGGCGTCCGAGCCGAAAAGCCCGAACATCTTTTTCCGGGCCAGCAGGCACAGACGCTTCTGCCCGGCCTGGCTCCTGACACGATAGCGATGGGCTTTCAGGACCGTCTCAAACTTCGTCCGGACCTCTTCGACCGGGCCGTTTTTTCCGAACCGGCCCTTAAACTTCAGGGCCAGAAGGCCGGCCGTCTCCGTCTCGACCTCCGGCCGGAAG
Organism: Candidatus Aminicenantales bacterium; assembly: GCA_049512315.1. GTDB lineage: Bacteria > Acidobacteriota > Aminicenantia > Aminicenantales > Saccharicenantaceae > DATKJS01. Next base: position 3,082 of record JBEKXF010000054.1, read on the forward strand.
GCCCGGCACCATTTCGCGGGGAAACGCGCGAGCGTGCAGACGATCGTGTTGACGGCGAAGAAGAAAAGCAGGATCAGATACCATCCGGAACGGTAGAGCCCCGTGAGCCGGAGGCCGGTCAAGAGGCCGGCCAGCTGTCCGTAGCGGGCGGCGTAGGCGGCCGGGGGCTCCCCCTGGGGGATGAGCGTCCCGATGACCGAGGCGAGGGCGAGGAGGATCAGGAGGGCGATGGCCAGCTTGACCGAGGAAAAGAACTTCCAGATGGTTCGCATGTCCATTCCGGACGGCCGGCGCGGGCCCGGCGAAGGTCCGCGGATCAGGACCTTAGAGCTCATCAATCATATCCGAGCCGGGGATTCTTGACAACAGGGGATTGTCCCTGCCGCCTCTCCCCTGCCCGTTGACATCCCGGGCGCGAAGGAATAAATACGGACCTTATGAATAAAGCCGGCTTCAGGGCCGCCCTCGCCGCCGGGTCCGTCCTGGTCACGGCCGTCCTCGCCGCGGCCGGCGCTCAGCCTACGGCCGGAAAGACGATAACGGCCGTCCGGGCCCTGGGCCCCATAAAGATCGACGGGCGGCTGGTCGAGGACGCCTGGCAGACCCCTGGATACGGCGGCTTCAACCAGACCGACCCGCAGGACGGCGCGCCGGCGTCCGGGATATCGACCGCGGCAGCCGTGTCGAGGCCTACACCTACGCCGCCGGCGGGGCTTCGACGAGCCCGGCCGAGCCGGGGAATCCGTTCCGGACGGGGCACGATCTCAGCGGCAACGCCGGCTTCGACCTCAAGGCCGGGTTGAAGAGTAACCTGACCCTCGACGCCACGGTCAACCCCGATTTCGGCCAGGTCGAGGTGGACCCGGCGATCATCAATATCAGTGACCAGGAAACCTACTATACGGAAAAGCGGCCGTTCTTCATCGAGGGCTCGAGCATCTTCAATTTCGGGGCGGGCGGGTTCAACGTCAACAAGTCTTACGGCTGGACCGACCCTCAGTTCTTCTACAGCCGCCGGATCGGACGCTCGCCTCAGGGCGGCGTGTCCGGGTCCGGTTTCGTCGACGTGCCCGACTGGGCGACCATCCTCGGCGCGGCCAAGGTCACGGGCAAGCTCGGCCAGGGATTCAACCTCGGCGCCGTCACGGCCCTGACCCAGCGGGAATATGCCGAGGTCGACCTCGACGGCGACCGGTCCCGGACACGCCGCCCTGGGGGTTATGTCGCCTGGCTTCGAAGCCAACGACCTCGGCTACCATACGCGCGGCGATCTCATCAACGGCCACGCCGTTCTCGGCTACCAGACCTTCCACCCGGACAGGATTTTCCGCCATTGGAGCGCGACGGCGACCTACTACCGGAACTACGACTTCGGGGGCAACCGGACCGACGAGGACATCGCGTTGGACGTCGCGGGCCAGTTCTTGAGCTACTGGACGGCCGGGCTCCATTACGACTACGAGCCGCCGAAGTTCAGCCATTGGCTGACGCGCGGCGGGCCGATGGCCTATTACCCCGCGGGGAGCACGTACAGCGGGATGGTTGGGAGCGACAACCGCAAGCCCTTCGTCTTCAAGCTCAGTGGCCGCTTGCGCACTCATCCGAGCGGTGGCTACAATTGGACGCTGGAGGGCGGGCTGACCTGGAAGCCCCGGACGAACATCAGCCTCTCGGTCGGCCCAAGCTACACCTGGCGCTACTCGAACGGCGAATGGATCACGAGTGTCGTCGACCCCCTCAAGATCGAGACGTACGGGACCCGCTACATCCTCGCTGATATCGTCCAGAAAACGCTGCCGGTCGAGATCCGGCTGAACTGGACGTTCACGCCGCGGCTGAGCCTGCAGGCCTATCTCCAACCGTTCATCGGGTCGAGCGACTACCGGAGGTTCAAGGAACTGAAGGCCGCGCGCACCTTCGACTTCGACTTTTTCGGGGAGTCTGACGGCTCGACGATCTCGTTCGTGAACGGGGTCTACACGGTCGACCCCGACGGGCCCGCCGGCTGGGCCCCGTCCTTCACCTTTCACGACCCGAACTTCCGCCTCCGGTCGCTCCGCGGCACGGTCGTCCTCCGCTGGGAGTACAGGCCGGGCTCGATGCTTTATTTCGTCTGGACGCAGAAACGGGCCGACACGAGCCTCGCCGGGGAGTACGACCTCCGGGACGACCTGGGGGCCACCTTCCGGGCGCCGGGCGAGAACATCTTCCTGCTGAAATGCACCTACCGGTTCCAGTTGTAGCGCGGACGCCGGGCCTCAACGCACGCCCAGCCAGAAAATGCTGAACAGCAGGACGGCCAGGACGAAAATCGTCACTGCAGCAAAAATGTGATCTCGTTGGCGGAGAAAAGCGAGGACCGAAAAGGCGACCCGGGCCACGGGTGTTGCGATAAGCAGGAGCAGCCCGGCCATGATGAAGCCGCGCCCACGGAACCGGGTGCCCGCCGTGAAGATGTTTTCGACGAGACGGAAGTCCGGCGGCTCTCCGCGGAAAACGCGATACGCTGTCGCCTGGTTCCCGTGGCGGGCAAGATAGATCGCGGCCCCGACGGCCACGACGGCGGCTGAAAGGACAAGCCCCAGACGCAGCAGGTTGCTAATGATCCTGTCAACCTGGTCGCCGGTCCAGCCGTGGCCGGACTCCGGTCTAGAGTTTTCCGGTGAGTCCATTGAAAATCATCTCCACACCAAGCAAGAAAATCACCACGTCGAAGAGCAGACGGAGGTGCCGGGTCGGGGTCCGGACCAGGACCCGGGTTCCCAGGACGGACCCGGCCAGCACCCCAAGCATGACGGGCATGGTCAGGCCCGGGTCGATATATCCTCGGTGAAGATAGATGCCGGCGCTGCTCGCCGCAGTGACGCCGATCATGAAATTGCTCGTCGCCGTCGAGACCTTGAACGGGATTCCCATGACCCGGTCCATGGCGATGACCTTGAGCGCCCCCGAGCCGATGCCGAGAAGGCCCGACAGGGCGCCGGCGACGGACATCAGACCGAGGCCAGCGGGCACGCGCCGGACATGGTAGGCGACTCTCCCCCTCAGCGACGGATATTCTCCGTCGAGGCGCAGCCGGGCTGTCAGGCGGTCTGACGGGACGGGAAGCGGCGATGGGGCGTCGGAGTGCTTGGCGAAGGAAAAGAACACATTGACGATGAGCACGGATCCGAACACGACGGCGATCACGGGAGGGCTGACCACGGCGGCTAGGAAGGCGCCGGCGATGGCCCCGAGAGTCGTGCCGACCTCGAGGAACATGCCGACCCGGATGTTGCTGAACCCTTCCTTGACATAGGCCGAGGCGGCCCCCGACGACGTGGCGATTACCGAAACCAGCGAGGCGCCGATCGCGTAGCGGATATCGACGCCGAGAGCCAGCGTTAGGAAGGGCACGATCACCACTCCCCCGCCGAGGCCCGTCAGGGCGCCCAGGAAGCCGGCCGCGAGTGAAACGCCGAGCACGACCGCCGTTAAGCCGAGAATGGTCATCCCATTGCCCGCCGGGATGCCGGGATCTCAAAACGACAGGGCTGCTTATCCCCCCGCATCATGGCCGTTCAACTCCCTAGTATCATAGTCGAATCGGGATTCCCGGGCAATTTAGGCCCTCATGAGAGATGTCTAATGATGAGGAACAAGGGCTTTCAGGATCGGCTCGACCCAGCCGTCCTTATCGATGTCGTAGACGATGAAGTCCGAGTCGAACTGCCAGTAGGCCCAGGCCCAGCCGAGAGATTCGGCTGTGCGGGCAACGGCCGCTGTGTATCGCGCCCGTGAATCCATCGGGCCTTTATCATAAGCGCCGAATTCGCCGAGAAAAATCGGGCGGCGATGCAAGGACGACCATTTCTGGACGAGGGCGAAATCGTCCTCGACGCGCTTTTTCTCGGCGGCCGTGCCCCAAGTCACGCCGGACAGATGGACATTCTCGGGCGTCCAAGCCGCTCCTTGGTGGGTGAAGCTCATCGGTTCGTAATAATGGACTGTTACGATGATGTTCCGGTCTGACTCAGGCAGCACGAGCTCATCCAGATGGTCAATGCCGTTCCATTCCGGAGGGCCGATGACGACCGTCCGCGCCGGATTGGTCGCGCGGATGACCGCCAGCGCCTCGACCAGCCATTCATTCCAAAGATCGGCCGTCAGATGGCCGTTGGGCTCGTTCAGGATCTCGAAAAGAACGGTCTCCGGGGCGTCCTTGTATCGCTCGGCGATCTGCTTCCAATAGGCCAAGAGCCGGGGCTTGAAAAGGGCCGGGTTCTCGGCGACATCGTTATAGTTGTGAAGGTCGAGGACGACCATGAGGCCGTTCTCCAGGGCGCTCTTGACCGCCCAATCCAACGTTTTCAGCCAGCTCTCATCGAGCTTGTAGCCGTTTCCGGCGTCCATCCGCTGGAGGGCGTGAAGGTTGATGCGGACGCTCTGAAATCCGGCCTCGTGGATGAGCTTGAAATGCTTTTCCTTGAAACGGCCATCCTTGAAATGATCCCAGATGAGGTCATAGCCGAGGATGTTCACCCCGCGGCCGAGCCGCTTCACTTGGCCGAATGGGTCCGCCGCCGCGGTAGCTCTTGTGAGAACAGCGATAAAAATGACCAATACCACCAAGAGAAACGCCAATGCCGCCCCCCGCCCATGCTTTGCGATAATCAACATCTCAACCTCCTCATTCCACGTTCACGACAGGCCCGTTTCAGCTAGCACCGACGATGACGCCTAAGGATAGCACAGAATCCTATCGTTCGGCCAAGATCGGCCGCAGGGTGCTTATAGGAAAAAGGCCCGACAAGCAAGGACGCATAATTTGTGATCGGGGGGAAATCGAGAGCCAGCGAGAGGAATTGAACCTCCGACCTACTGATTCCGAATGAGTCGCGCGCCGCAGCGATATAATCCCCTCAGGACCGTCCGGCGCGTCGACTCCATTTGGGTCTTAGCCAGTCTTGTACTTGCCGCGGATCTTTGCGCCGGATAGCGGACCACCCAGCAGAGCGCTGACGTAGCAAAGGTCAAGCGCTCCGGCGCTCAACGGGAGAGCACTCCACGCCATGGACAGCACGCCGAGCGCATGGTCCCGATACACATAGCCGACCACCAGGAATCCTGTGCCGGCGACCAAACGAAAGATGCGGCCCGCCGGACTGTTGATAATCGCGAGAAACCCGATCGATTGAAGACTTCTTCGAGCCTGGGCATGGAAAACCTCCTCTTGGACGAGATAAAAGGATATGGAATTCGTTATTTTGCGCGGCATGGAATCTCCGGCTTCGGGCTCAGAATCAACCCATCCCCTCACGAAATTAGGATATCCCGGCCCCGGACAGGTGTCAAGAAATCAAAATCCCAACTGCTAGACCGGAGGCAGGCTTAATGGCTGTCAAGATTCGTGACGTGTTGGGGGCTAAAAAGGGCCTAAATCGGCTTAAACGAGCTTACTGTCAGTTTCTGCGGCGAGTGCCCGTAAGTCGCTGATTTTCTAGGGTCAACAGGGGGGGATTTGAGTGGCGCGCCTGAGAGGATCAGAACATGCCTGGGATCATACGCCACTGTACGCTTTGCTTGTACTGGCGATACTCTTCAGGGAACTTTCCGAGCAGGAACTCTTCTTCCTTAAGAGCCGACATGATGATACGCACTTTTATCAATACTGCGAGAATGAACGTCCAGATAATGCCGAAGGCGAGTCCAATCCCCAGGTTTATGAATATCATGCTCAGGTACAATGGATGGCGTATCTTCGAGTACACTCCGGCTGTCACAATGCGCGTGATATCATCTGACTGATGATGGGCTTGCTGGTGGACTCGCTCACAATAATGATGAAATGCCACCCCGCTGAGAAACAACACCCCTCCTATCACATTCAACGCAGGGAACAGCGGCATCCTAGGCCAGGAAAACATCCATCCCAGGATACCGGTGCCTATGAGCAGTACCCCTTCAACCCCGCTTATATAAATCGGATTTGCGAGAAGGATTATATCAATCACGTTTCTTTTTATCATATGCCTCAACTTGACCTGCCCCGCATCAAAGTACCACCCATGATGTGAGATTTTCAAGCATTGGGGCATCTCACAGCAGTCGCCGCCCGTCTCAAAGATTTTTGATGCCAAAGGCTGAACTTTCTTATACACTACACTTAGTAAAGAATGGCTGCGCCGAACGAGCAGCGGCGTTAAACATTATGAGGAGGAACCTATGAAAAAGCACTTCGCCTGGACGATGACCGCCGTGATCGCCCTTTCGTTCTCTGCCCTACCGGGATACGGCCAGACGTCCAAAGATGTTTTAAACAAGATGATCGAAGCTCAGGGCGGACGTAAATACCTAGAGACGATCAAGGACTCCACCATGTCGGGCACGATGGAGCTCACGCAGATGGGCATGAGCGGGACCCTCACGATGTACCTGAAAGAGCACAACAAGATGCGCATGGACATGGAGTTCGCGGGCATGGTCATCACGCAGGCCTACGACGGCCAGAAGGGCTGGGTCACCAACCCCCAGACGGGAGCCACCGAGGAGATGCCTGAGGTCCAGGCAAAGGCGATCGCCCGGCAGGCCTTGGGGAACGGCGCCCTGCTCAATCCCGAGAAATTAGGCATCACCTACACGCTCAAGCCCAAGGCCAGCTTGGAGAACAAGGAGTATATCGTTCTCGAACAGACGATGGCCGACGGCCACAAGAGTATCATGTACGTCGACCCCGCCACATATCTAACCTACAAGGTGGAGACGACAGGGGTGAATCAGGCCGGCGCGGAAGCCAAGGTCGAGAGCTATCAGAGCGATTACCGGAAAGTCGGCCCGGCCCTCGTCGCCCACTCGATCAGGATCGTCCAGGACGGCGCCGAATTTGCCAAGATGGTAATCACGAAGATCACTTACAACGCCGCCCTCGACGATTCGCTCTTCGCGATAGGCAAATAGCCCAATCCCTCGTCCCTGATAGAGCCTGGCTTAGGCGTGCGGCACGAAAGAGGATTTTCTTATTCATTGAGGACGTAGATGACCTGCCTCTGACTGTGCTCAAATTGTGCTCAGCAGAGGCCTAAAACGGTGTAAAGTTGTACAAAATTGCGACAAGTTTGGGGCGCTGGGGATGATGACTAACTGCTTGATTTCTTGGGAATAAGGCGAGAGCCAGCGAGAGGAATTGAACCTCCGACCTACTGATTACCGGTAATCGTGCACCCGGGCCCTTTTCCGCAGCCGTTCGAGGTTCTCCCCGATCTCGCCGTTGGACTTGTTCTTGAACACGATGAGCTCGTCCGGGGCCATTTTGTCGGCCAGGAGGACTCCGGCCACGGCTCCGACGATCGCGCCTCCGCCAAGAAAAAGGGCCCCCTTTCCGATCGCATCCCCGAGGTCATCGGCCCGGACGTTGAACGCTTTGGCCACCCCGATGCCGGCGATAGCCCCGACGAACGAGCCGACCCAGCCCGCGAGTATCTTGGGTACCTTATTGACGATGCGGACGCTCTCGATGTCCGCAGTGGCGAACGTCAACACGCTGCTGTCCGCGAGAATGACGAGGCTTTCCGGCCTGACCCCCACCAACTCGCCCTTCTGGACGCTCCCGGCCTGGGTGACGATCACGTTCGCACCCTTGCGCCCCTCGGCCCCCATGACCGCCTGGACTCCCGCGAGGCAGATCAGCAGTGCCGCAGCCGGCGCTATGATCCCCGTGCCCTTCCGATTCCTGTTCTTCATGCTGATCTCCATCTCCAGGATTCTCATCAATGCCATCATCGGCCCGGCGGGCTCCGGAGTTGTCAAGGAAATGTCAAGAATGCGTCAATTCTTTGCGAACTATCGAATCGGGGCGATTTCCGGCCTGAAGCCCAGCACGCCGTGAGGACCGCCAACCGTCCTCATCCGCTCGGGCGCGGCCGCGCGCCTCGCGGCGGGAGTCGAAATGCCCCTCGAATTCCACAGATAGGAAATTCCTTTTTCGCGGCGCGCGAACCCGGGCCATAAGGCTTGGAGCTGCTGCCTCCCATCACGAAATGATGATATCGCCGGCCCCGGATCCAAGTCAACATGACTCTCAGCGGCGGAGACAAGGTTTTTGCAGAGGGCCCTTTATGAAAAACTATGGTGGATATTTCTGGAGATCTTGATAGGTCATTCCGCTTCGGTCAGCGTTTCTCCACATTCGCCCGGAGCCCCACTTCCCATTTCTTATATTCCTCCAGGGCATATCGGGCGGCGAAGCCGGGCTCATTTTCGGCCCGATCAAAGAGTTTCAGCCGCGGCTCGGCAGTCAGGTCGATATGGATGTCGTAGTAGCCAACGGCTTTCAGGAGGATCGTCCGGTCGAGGCCGTCCTTGAGCGGCGGGGCGGGGAAGACGATCTCGGCTCGCCCGCCCGAGTTCGGCGTCGCCAGGAAGTCGTCGTCGAGAGCTGCGAGCACCAACCGGACGTCCCGGCCGTCCTGGTCCGTGGCCTTGACGGCCGAGATGACGTGACCCGCCCCCGATCAATGTACCAGCCCTTGAGTGAATTTTCCAGCCAAATATGCCTCCGGGGCCGGCGGCCTATAGCCTAAGGAGCTATGCGGCCTGAAGCGATTGTATTCCCTTCGCCA
>JBEKXF010000055.1:0-11209 GCA_049512315.1 Candidatus Aminicenantales bacterium
GTTCCTCGGGCAGGAACTTCAGGGCGACGGCACGCTTGAGCTTGGTGTCCTCTGCCTTATAAACGACCCCCATCCCGCCCCGGCCGAGTTCCTCAATGATCCTGTACTTTCCGGCGACGATCACTCCTATGGGCAGCCCTATGGCCGGCGTCTGGAGCGTTTTCGTCAATGAGGAAGGGCCCGCTTCTCCACCACTAAGCGGCGCCGCACAGCTCCCGCAAAACCGGGAGGTGTCAGGATTCTCAGAATGACACTTGGGGCATTTATTGGCCAAGCGAACTCTCGATCTCCAGCTTAGCCTCAGATTAACAGAGGGATGGGCGGGAAGTCAAACGGGGCGTGCCCGGGGCCTCGAAGAAAGCCAATTCCCTGTAGGGGGGATGGGAAAACGAGGTTTTCGGGGGTAACCTGGACGTACAGGTAGCAACTTGTACAGACGGGATGTACAAGTTCCCATATGGGGGGAAACACCCCAAAAACACTAACTAGTACACTTGTACAGTAGAAAAGAGAAGAGAGAAAAAAAACAGGCCCCCCTTTTTTTCTTCCCCCCTCTACAGGCTGTCCTAGTGTACAAGTTGGAGGCGCTGGCAGTGCGTCCGGGGGGAAGTCGGCAGACCCCGGCTAAGCTAATAGGGTCCCGGCCAAAGTCCTGCCGGCAGGATTCTAGACCGCCCTCGGGGAAAACGTCCTCCCGGAGGGAGGTTTGCCAGAAAACTCACATTATGTCTGGACCATTTTTTAGGGATGAGGCCCCCCGTCACCGAGTCCGAGCCACGAGCCTTGCTGAGGAACTCGGGGCATCCCCCGATCAGGCCGGTTCGGATCTGAACGAGGACGGCTTGCCGCGCTCGCCGATCTGCTGGCGCCACATGGCGTAGTAGAGTCCCTTTTGCCCGAGCAACTGTTGGTGGGTTCCCGATTCGACGATCTTCCCCTGTTCCAGCACGTAGATCACATCGGCGTGCATGATGGTCGAGAGCCGGTGGGCGATCAAGATGGTGATTTGTTCCCGGCTGGCCGAGATCTGCCTGATCGTCCGCGTGATGTCCTCCTCGGTCAGCGAGTCGAGCGCCGACGTGGCCTCGTCGAAGATCAGTAGCCGGGGTTGTCGAAGCAACGCCCTGGCGATGGAAAGGCGCTGCTTTTCGCCGCCGGAGAGCTTGATGCCGTTCTCACCGATGATCGTATCAATCCCTGCGGCGGCACGGGAGAGAAACGAGGTCGCCTGGGCTTTGCGCAAGGCCTCCAAGATCTCCTCGTCGGTGGCGTCCGATCTCACGAATTGCATGTTTTCCTTGATGCTGCCGGCGTATAGCTGGGTTTCCTGCGTGACAAAACCGATCTGCCTGCGCAAGGGGTTGTAACGGATGTTCGTGGACGAGGCCCTGTTGAAAAAAATGGACCCGCTGACCGGGCTATAGAGCCCCACGAGCAATTTCACCAGGGTGGACTTCCCCGATCCCGAAGGGCCGACAATGGCGATGGTTTCTCCGGACCGGACATCGAACGAGATGCCGTCAACGGCGTTGAACGACGCGGTCCTGTGCCGGAAGACCACGTTCTCGAAGCGGATCCTTTCCAGCGGGCCGATCTCATCGGGATTTTCGGGGCGGCGCTCGATGGGCTTTTTCATGAGCGTGTCGAAAGTATGGATGGACGCGTCCACTTCCCGGTATTGCAGGATGATATTCCCCATGTCCTGCAAAGGCCCGAAAATGGCGGTGGAGATGAACTGCATGGCGATCAGCTGGCCGGTCGTCAGAACGTGGCGGAAAATGAGCCACAGCAGGATGAACAGGATGGATTGTTTGAGCAGGTTCAGCGCGGTCCCCTGCAGGAACGTGAGCGAGCGGACCTTCCGGGCCTTCGTCATCTCAAGATCGTAGATGCCGCGCGTCTGGCCGCCGAGACGCTTGATCTCCTGGAAGGTCAGGCCCAAACATTTGACCAGCTCGATGTTCCGCAGGGACTCGGTGATGACCCCCGACAGGCGATAGGTTTCCCGGTTGATGGACCGCTGGACGGTCTTGATCTTTTTCGAGAGCAGGCCCGTGAGAAAGCCCAGCACGCCGATGCCGACGAGAAAAACGGGGATCAGCAGCCAGCTTTTCGTGATGCTGTACCAGATCAGGAAGCCGATACCGATGATCGAGGAAAACAGCACGTTGATCAGGGAATCCACGAAACGCTCGGTATCGGTCTTCACCTTCTGCATGACGGAGACGGTTTCGCCGCTGCGGCTTTCTTCGAATTCCTGGAAGGAGAGCCGCAGGGTCTGTTTCAGGCCGTCGTTAAAGACGTTCATCCCGAAGCGGGCCACGGCCATGCGCGAAAGATATTCCTGCAGCGCCCTGAACAGCCTGGCCAGCAAGGCGATGGCGATGGCCAGGGCAAGCCAGAAAAGCACCCCGCGGACGAGTTCGTTCTCCGGGCGGTCGCCGCGGCCTGTGGCGTAGCCGTCGATGATCTTCCCGAAAATGATGGGGTCGATCAGGCTGAGTAATTGCGCCAGCAGCGCCGACAACAAGGAGACGATGATTAGCCCTTTATGGGGTTTCAGATATTTCCAGAGGATTCGCATGCCGGAATGATATTGCCCCGGCTTGGGCGATGTCAATCTGACCTGCTCCCCTGGGGTGTCAGGCCTCATAGGAGTCCAAAAAGCCACTATCAATAACCCCACTAATCCGGAGACGCGGCTCGATCCATCGCGTCCTTGATACGCGATCTGTCACTTGTTCCAAAGGATCCGTCGTCAGCAAAGGGAATAGCCGATTCATTTGCGCGAAACGTGGCGTGCCTGAGAGGATTCGAACCTCCGACCTTTGGATCCGGAGTCCTTTGTTCAAATTGCCTCCGGGGCAGATCTCAAAGCCCCGTTAATTCATCGCTGTAATCGGAGCGGCAGCAACCGTTCTTATAAGATAATTGTTTCTGTTATTTGTTAGATGCTACGGGCTCAAACCGGCGCTTTGCGCGCCAGGTACAGGGTGCGGCAACCGCGCGTAATCAATGGACTTTTGAAGAATGGGGCCGCGTCCCGGGTAAGCACGCGGTCGAACCCCGCCTTCTCCAATACACCGCGGATTTCCTTCGCACTCCAGCAAACTTCCTCTACATGTTCGTGCCGGCGCCGCCAGATCCCCCGCCCGCCCCCGATAAACCATTCAACATCGACCCACGCGCGGTCTTTGCGCGCGTCATTGCCATTGCGCATCACCATCACCACACCCGGCTTCTCGTTCCACCAGATCCCGGTCCAGTAACGCCTGAAACCTGCGCGGTTGTTGACATCGAAATAGAACCAGCCTCCCGCTCGCAACGCACGCGCCGCGCATTTGGCAACCGCTGCCAAGTCCGCTTTGTGATTGACATGATTGATCGCGTCGCCTTCACAGGTAATGAGGTCCACCCTTTCCGGCAAGCGAAAGCTGCGCATGTCGGCGCGAAGGACCCGAATCGAAACACCCGCGCGCAGAGCCTTCTCCCGAGCCAGGCGGCACATCCCCGGGGAGAGATCTACGGCGATCGTCCGAATCCCCATCGTGGCAAGCTTCACGGCTGCTGTGCCTGATCCACAGGCCAGGTCGCACGCGGACCGCACCCTCGGCAGGATCGGGCCAACTACGGCCTGACGCGCCGCATCCGCCACGCCTACAAAAGGCCCGAACATCAGATCGTAGTACTTAGCCGTCCACTTATAAGGTCGGTTGCGAGTCCTGGAAATCATGCTGTATCTCCCAAGCGGACTGAATCTGCGATGTGACCTGTCCCCGCCCAATGTACCACCTCTATAGTGAAGTTTTCAAACGATTGGACGTGCCGCCTCTGTAGTCATGATGTCAAGATTCATGACGTGTTGGGAGCTAATATGGGCTTAAAGCGGCTTAAAGGAACATAAAGCTGGTTTTCGCTGCCCGAAAGCGCAACTCGTTGATCTTCTCGGGGCAACAGGGGGGGGAAGTGAGTGGCCTGCCTGAGAGGATTCGAACCTCCGACCTTTGGATCCGAAGTCCGTAACGCCTATGCATGTCTATTTGCATAATCGCCTACGATTATCTCCTCATATTCTTATCGGCGTGCTCCGCGCTTGTGCCACATTTGTGCCACATAGGGGGCCAAATGTGGGCAATTCGGGGCAAGCACAGGCAGAGTTGATAGCCCTCCGGCTCGGGGCCTAAATCTCTGATATTGGTGCCTTATATGGGGGGATTTAATGGAGCCAGCGAGAGGGATCGAACCTCCGACCTGCTGATTACGAATCAGCTGCTCTAGCGTTTCAACTTACTGATAATAAAGGTAATTAGGTGGGGCGCCCAATCGATTGGGCTCAGATTGTGCTCACCTTCGGTGCTGCCACGAATTGGTGATCAGCTGCCCGTCAGCCCGGCCAGCCGCTTCCTGGCATCCTCAACCTCGGGCAATCGCGTGTCGGTGTCTTTCTATAAATCTGCGGTGCCTATTTATCATGCCGGAATATTTGACCGTCTTTCATGACGAACATGACCCTCTGAAGCGCCGTGATGTCCTGCAATGGATCGCCCGGCACGGCCACGATATCAGCCATCATTCCGGGGGCCAGATGACCTATTGAAGCAGATTGGCCGAGCAATTCGGCGGCGACGGAGGTCCCTGCTTTGATGGCATCCATGGGACTAAAACCGGCTTTTTTGACCAAGAGCTCGAATTCCTTTGCTTGGTTGACCGACCAGGGAAAGGAACCGGCATCTGTGCCGAGGGCGATCTTCAGCCCTTTTTTGTAAGCGCTATGAAGTCCCTTGTATTCTATTTCAAGCAACTGTTTCTCTAGCGGGGGCTGGCTGTTATCAAAAGGGTATTCAAATACTGACAAGGTCGGGCACCAATAGACTCCCTGAGTCTTCGCTTGGTCGATTAAGCTATCATCAAACCCGCTTCCGTGCTCGATGCTCTCTACTCCGGCTTCCAGAGCCGCTTTGATTCCATTCCGGCTGATGGCATGAGCCGCAACCTTGTGCTCGAGTCTATGGGCTTCATTCACCATAGTCGCGAGTTCTTCGCGGGTGAAATTCGTCAGGCCCGATATGCCTCCATCTTTATCAATAAAGAACGGCCAATCCACATAGATTTTGATCCAATCCGCGCCATTGGCGACCTGCTCTCGAACTGCCTTGAGGCACTCATCAGTCCCAGTGACCATTTGAGCCCCTTTGGGAAGATCGAGTTCCCAGGAGTAATCAAAGGGCATGTAGCGTCCCAATGTGTTCAACCCACGCGTCGAGACCCATAATCGGGGACCCGGGATGAGGCCCATGTTGATCGCCTTATTCACATCCACGTCGGCATACATGGCCCCTTCGGATTCGACATCCCGCAACGCCGTAAAGCCGTTCCAGAGAGCTTTGCGGACGTTGGCGACCGCGCGAATGGTCCGGAAGGGAGTCGAATTCTTGTAGAGATCGGCCCCATAATCAGGGGAGCCATCCGCCATGATATGGGTGTGGCAGTCGATGAATCCGGGAAGGACGGTTTTGTCGCTGAGATCGACAATGACGGCATCCTTGGGAATGGCGGCATTCTCGCCAAGCGCGGTGATCTTGTCCCCTTGGACGATGATGTTGACATTGCGTCGCATCTCCGCACTCTGACCATCGATAAGTCTTCCGGCTTTGATGACATAGGTCTGATCCGCCGAAGCAACGATGGCCAGAAAAAAGAGACCTCCTAGGATCAAGAAGCACTTGCCCGTTTTACTCATCACCCCTCCTCTTTGCCAAGATTCTCGGCACATCATATCTGTTTGCCCATCCGTCCCGGCGGCTTCCGACGGCCGGGGGCAGGTGTTCGGAGAGTTTCCGTCACGGCCGGAGGATCGTCTTGGAGAGGGGAGGTGCATGGTGCCGCCTCCCACCCCCGCCGAACTTCACGGTTTTGGCATTCTCAGAATGACAGGTCGTACACTTGATGGCCAAGCGAGCTCCCCTTCTCTAGCTTGGCCTCAGATTAACAGAGGGACGGGCGGGAAGTCAAACGGGGCGGGCTGAGAGGATTCGGATTTCCGACCTTTGGACCCATAGTCCATTTCCTTCCGATCTAGTCCGAATGGAGGACCCCCGTTAAGATTAATAATTCAGGATTATCCCTGTTTTCGGATAATCAAAAAAATGCTAATTTTGAGAAATCAGTATTATAATAAGCGTGTCGGGAAACCCTAGGGATGCGTGTTCTTGCTCTTGGTGGAGCGAGTTTGTATGGTAAGAATGCCTGCAGCATTCTGGCTTCGAGCAGTCTTGTTTCTGAAATCCTGATAGCGGGAAGGAACCTGGAGACCGCCCAAAAATGCGCCAAAGATATAGGGGGGAAGGCGAGGGCAGCTTCCGTTGACGTTGCGGACCGAGGCAAGCTGATCGCTATAGCAAGGGACTGCGACATCATTCTAAACACGACCGGTCCCGAATACGAGACTGTTTTGGACGTCCTCAATGCCGCTATCACGGCGGGCAAAAACTACTGCGACATCGGGGCGGACGGTCCCACAACAGAAGCGGCTCTGAAACTCGACTTGACGGCAAAAGCTAAGGGTGTCACGGCGTTGGTGGGGATAGGTGCCTGTCCTGGCGTGGCGAGCCTAATGATGCTGCACGCGGCCCGCCAGCTGGACAGGGTGGAGAAGGTCAGTTCGTGCGGCTTCTTTCCGGCTGCCGCGCTCGGCATCACGAAAGACCTGGTCAGAAGCTACAGAGAGACTGGGCGCCTCTCCGCGGGGATGCAGATGCTCACGAAATGGGTCACGCCTCCGTTCCCTGGCTACCGAGGGGGGGTGTCGGCACCCATCAGCAATGAGGCGGATGAAATGAACGTGACGATGCCCGGAAAGGGCGAGATTCCTGCTGTACTAGTGGGGAGCCCTGAAGCCGTTACCATTCCCCGGTCCATCCCCGAGATCCGAGAGGTCTACACTCTTGTCAGCTGGTTCCCCTTTCAGCTGAATGGAATGTACAGGCAGCTAGGAGCACGAGCAGCAAGGGGCGAGCTCAATTGGTCGCAAGCGACTCTGGATTTCCTCGACCTGATTGTCGCAGAGCAGGATCGAGAGCTGCCGGCCTCGGCCGGATTCCCGAGAGACGGTGTGCGCTGGGTAGAAGCGGTCGGAATCAAGAAGGGTAATCGAATGAGGTACTATTGCTCGCCCACGCCCATCTGGTACGGTTGGAACAATAATCCAACTTCCGCAGCCCTGGCCCTCGCGACCTTGAAGATCCTCGGAGGCGAGATAAGAACCCATGGAGTCTTGACGCCCGAGTCGTGTCTTGATCCTCTTCCTTTCATCAAGGAAGTCGCTCGTCAAATGGCGAAGATAGACGAAACGGGCAATCTCCTAGAAGAAGCCTGGCAGCAGCTGTAGAAATCAATAGGTTTTCTTCTGAGGGATTCGACCTCCGACCATTGGATCCCGAGACGCAGCTCGATCCATCGCGCCCTTGATACAGGATCTCCTATTTTGGCGAGGATTTGGTTTTGGTCCACTTACTCTCATACTGCGGCATCCACGTCTTTCCGTCGACAGATATTTCCTGCTTTGACACCGAGCTCATAAGATCGGGGGCAAAGACGCAGCTCCCTCTGAACTTATACTGCTTTTCTCCTAAGAAGTGGGTCCCGGAATAGTTTACCGTGTTGGCTTCAATCGTATAAGCAGCCGTTTCGAAGGACCCGTCGCTAGAAAAGTTGTTCCACATGAACTTCATGTTCACTGCGTCGTAACCATCGATCTCAAACCACTGGGTGGTTCCCGAAGGCCCTTTCTCTTCTGCGCGCCACTCCACGAAGAAACCACCCAAGACGGGCCGGACTGTTGCCATCCCACTATATTTCCCTGCGGGTCCGAGCGGATTAGCCTTGGCCTCTCCTTCATAGGTCCATTTTCCGACCCAGATTTCCAGCTTCTTTTGTTCCGGGCCGGGCTTTGGAGCCGGTGTCTGTGCCCAGGCGAAGACCGCGAAGACCAAAAGAACCACGCTTACTGCAATAACAAACCGTTTCATGAAACCCCCTCCTGTTTACGGAATTCATAGATTAGGGAGAAAAAAAGGCACCTTCACAAAAAGCGGACGATTAGCTAACTTCTTACTGACCCCAGTATTGCCCTAATCTACTATGCCTTAATCTATAGCATTGCGAGAATACGAAGTCAATAGGCTGCGCCTAGTTCCTGAGCTCCCCCTGCGGAATTATCAAACCAACCCAAATGAAAATCCACATAGTATGTGACACGGTGGGGTGGTCTGCGTTTTCCCCTGGAGCGAGTCACGCAAGGTCCCAAACTTTGTGCATATGGTCAGAAATGCAGGAAGATCAATTTATTAAGAATATGGGTCGCCCACTTTTCAACAGACTTATTCACGAAAGCTGTGAATAACCGGGGTGGATGAGTTGGCTCCGACGAACTTCATAGATCAAAGTTCCTAAAGACCGGCCAGCCGCGTCTTGGCGTCCGCAACCTCGGGCCGGCCCGGGTCGGCGTCCTTCCAGAGCATCACTCCTCAAAATGCTCCCATTCGTACTTCACGCGCTCCATGAGCTTCTGGAACCGCTCCTCGCCGCGGATATTGGCCAGGAAGGGGTCGAGCTCGCTCATGAGGGGGTAATTGCTCATGCCGAGGTCGACGTCCTGCTCCAGACAGTCGAGGGCCCTCTCTTTTTCGCCGATTAAGGCCAAACACTCGGTCTTCCAATAAGTGGTTTGAAAATCCCACGGGTTCTGGAGGTTAGGATTCGAGTCGAGCATGGCCAGCGTCTCGGACCTTTTTCCCTCCAGAGCGCATTTGAAAGACAGGCCCAGGCATGCGAAGAGGTTCCCCGGCTGTTCCCGGGCCACTTCCTCGAAGATCGACCCGGCCTCCTCTTTTCGGCCCATGTAGGCAAGGCTCAGGCCGTAGCTCCATTTCGTCATCACGTCCTCGGGGAACGATCGATGGAGCTTGTCCAGCCTTTCGAGAGCGAGGGCATATTCTCCATCCCACATCCTGTTGAATCCGGAATGAACATGGGCCAGGGCATTGAGGGGGTCGATCTTGATGGTCATTTCCTCGAGAGGAATGACGACGCGCGTTCGGCCCAACGTTCCGAGCAAACAACTGAGGAAAAACAAAGTATCAAAATCATTGGGATTCTTTTCCAGGACGCGCTTGAAATACGCGATGCCCTCCTTATGATGATGCCAAGCGATGAGATTCCCCTGGACGAAATTGGCGATGGAACAGTTCGGATCCAAAGCGAAGGCCTTGCGGACGTAGTCCTCGGCCTGCCTCCGGCTGTCTCCCTCTCCCTTGAGGCCGAGATTGCAATATTGGAAATGAACATAGGCCATGCCCCCATAGAGAAGCGCGTTCTCTCCAACGATCTCGAGGCCGTTCCTGAGGTACTTCAATGCGTTTCCCAGTCCTGCCTCCGTCCACTTGAGGATTTCCTGCCGGGCTTTGAGATAAAATTCGTAGGCCAGAGCGCTCGGGATGGGGCGTTCGGCCAGGTGCTCGGTTTCCTCCGGAGTTAGTTTGAGCTTCAAGGCATCGACGATGGACTGCGAGACCTTCTCCTGGATATCGAATACATCGTCCAGGGTCCCGCCGTACTTCTCGGCCCAGAGGTGGGCGTCGTTAAAGGCATCGATGAGCTGGGCGGTGATCCGCAAGTTGTTGCCGGCCTTCCGGACACTTCCCTCCAGAACATATCGGACATGGACCTCGCGGGCGATGGCGGGGATATCCTTCTTTGTCCCTTTGAAGATCATGGATGACGTGCGCGAGATCACCCGCAGGGAACGGATCTTGGACAGGTCCGAGATGAGCTCCTCGGTCATGCCGTCGCAGAAATAATCCTGTTCCGGGTCCGCGCTGATATTCTCGAAGGGCAGGACGATGATCGATCTCTCGGGCTGGGCGGCGCTAAGGCCCGGAATCCGCGCTGTTTTGAGGTCCTCGAGGACCTCGGCCATGTTCTGGTACCGGAGGGACCGATCTTTCTCGAGGGCCTTTTGAACGAGCCGCTCGAGCGGAAGGGGAATGTTCGGGCGAAGACGGGTCAGAGGCTCGGGATTATCATGCAATATGGAATAGACGAGAGCCTGGTCGCTTCTCCTACCGAACGGCATCACTCCGGCAAGCATTTCATACAACGTCGCCCCGAACGACCAGATATCCGTGCGCTGGTCCACCGCTTCTCCTTTGGCCTGCTCGGGGGACATATAAGCGGGAGTCCCCGTCACCGCCAGCGTCTTTGTGACATCGGCGGCTGAAGCGAGCTTGGCCAGCCCGAAGTCCATGATCTTCGCCTGGCCCTTTTCCGTCAGCATGATGTTCGCCGGCTTGATGTCCCGGTGGATGATGCCTTTCTGGTGGGCTTCTTTGAGGCCCTCGGCGACCTGGCCGGCGATATCCAGGGCCTCCTCTAAAGATAAAGGTCCGGCTCCGATCCTATCCTTCAGGCTCTGGCCTTTGACGCAGGGCATAGCGATATACGTCGTGCCTTCGGCCTCGTCGATCTCATAGACGGCACAGATGTTCGGGTGGTCCAGGGCTGCTGCGGCCTGAGCTTCTTGGATGAAACGAGCCTTGGCCTGCGGATCTTTGGTCAGCTCGGGCGGCAAGAACTTGAGGGCTACGGTACGCTTGAGTTTGGTATCTTCGGCTTCGTAGACGACGCCCATCCCGCCTTCGCCGAGCTTGCCAATGATCCTGTAATGGGCAATCATTTCGCCGGTCACCCTCACTCCTCAAAATGCTCCCATTCGTACTTCACCCGCTCCATGAGCTTTTTGAACCGTTCCACCCCCGCAGAATTTCAGGGTATCAGGATTCTCAGAATGGTAGGTCGGGCACTTGATGGCCACCGCTGGCCCCCTATCTTTGCTGGCTTCAGATTAACAGAGCGATGGGCGGGAAGTCAAACGTGGCGTGCCCAGAAAGGAGATGGCTTGTGAATACAAGACCAGGGACCCCCTCGTAGATCTTGGCGTGCACAGGTGACCCGCCCCCGATCAATGTACCAGCCCTTGAGTGAATTTTCCAGCCAAATATGCCTCCGGAGCCGGCGGCCTATAGCCTAACGAGCTATGCGGCCTGAAGCGATTGTATTCCCTTCGCCAGCCCTCGACAAGGACCTTCGCTTCCGCCAAGGTGTCCAGCACCTCGCCATTGAGAAGCTCATCCCGGAGCTTCCCGATATAGGA
>JBEKXF010000056.1:0-10248 GCA_049512315.1 Candidatus Aminicenantales bacterium
GCAAGCCATGAATGCCCTCTCCCGGCAGCTCATCAAGATCATCTACTACATGCTCAAGAATAAGGAATCTTATTGCCGAAAGGAGGCTGTCAACTAAAATATTGACATAGGATAATGTCACAATTGGCTTGCGTTAGCTTTGTGATATTTTCCCATCCCCCGAACGCCGGCATTTATCTGGACCTCATCCCTGAAAAATTGACCAAATCAGCAGGCAGGTCCAACGGCTTGGAAATCTCGGCTTAAAACGGTGTCTTCCGCACGATCTTGAAGACAAAGGCGTACTCGCACGGCCTAGTCTTTGGGGTCTCGATGGAGAGCCCATCGGCAGTCATCTGCCAGGCCAGCGGCTTCCCGTCGCCGAGCATAGTGATCGACACGATCTCAGACGGGTAGAGCCCGTTCCGGAAGAGATGGTTTGGATCGGGCCCGCCAGCCAGGCTCTTGATAAGGACCCTCTCCCCGGGCCAACCGAGGACCGTCGCATACAGGACATTGTCCTTGGCCGTGAATCGGATATCCTTGGCTGCGTAACGGAGCTCGTCGTTCTCGTTGAAGGCCCCCGACTTGTCGAGCTGGGTCGGGCCCTCGCCGGAAATCACCCAGGGCATGGTCCCGTAGATCGCCTCGCCGTTCATCCCGAGCCATTTTCCGAGGCTGAGCAACCGCTCTCTGGCCTCCGAGGGAATCGTGCCGTCCGGCTTCGGTCCGACGTTCAGAAGCAGGAACCCGTTCTTGCTGACGCGGTCGACCAGGTTGTGGACGAGGTTCTCGGTCGTCTTGAAACCCGCGCCGTTGACATAGCCCCAGGCTCCCTGGTTGTCGATCGAAGAATCCGTGATCCACTCGTGGTAGGTCATCTCTCGTTCCTGTCCCAATTCGAGGTCGTTGACCCCGACGCCGGGCGGCAGATCGTGGTCCTTGTAGGTCACCACAACGTCCCTGTGTTCCGCCGCTGCCTTGTTATAGAAATAGGCCAGGACGTTTTTCTTGTAGTCCTCGCTAACGAACCTCAGGCCGAAGTCGAACCAGATGAAATCAGGGCTGTACTTGTCGATGACCTCGACGATCTTTCCAGCCCACCTGTCCAGGAACGCCTTGTCGGGCTGGGCGCCCTTCTCGTGGATCGGCCCGTAAAGGCCGGAGTAGCGGGGGTCCCCGCAGTCGAGCGTCTTGTCCCAGACCGGGAAGAAGAACCAGTTCTCGGCATGATGGAAGGCTGTGACGAACTTCATGTTGCGGCGCTTGATGGCCCTCGAGAGCTCGCCGACGATGTCGCGCTTGGGCCCCATCTTCGCTGCGTTCCACTCGGAGTATTTCGTGTCCCACATGGAAAACCCATCGTGATGCTCGGCCACGGGTCCGGCGAAGCGGGCCCCCGCTTTCTGAAAGAGGTCCGCCCACTCATCGGCATTGAACTTCTCACCGGAGAACATCGGGATGAAATCCTTGTAGCCGAACTTCTCGAGCGGGCCGTAGGTCGCCTCCTGGTGAATGCGCTCGGGCGAGTTCGGATCCATATACATGTTGTGCGAGTACCACGTGCCGTTCGGCCCGACAGCCGGAACCGAATACACGCCCCAATGCGTGTAGATGCCGAACTTCCCATCACGGAGCCACTGCGGGATGCGGTTGGTTCGGAGGGACTCCCACGTCGGCTTGAAGGGTTTATCCGTTGCGGCGGTCGTCTCTTGCAAGCGCGACGAGGCGAGCCCCGCTGAACCGGCCAAGCCTAGAAAAGCTAAGGCCGCCAGGAAATATCGCACGGGATGATATTGGTGTATCGAGCTCATGTTTCCTCCATCTTCTCGAAGTCGGCCTAAGCGATGGCATTATAGCATTCAGAATTTTACGTATTCAAATGGATCTAAAACTGACAGGGACCTCATCCCTGAAAAATGGTCCAGATCTGAATTAAACTTTTCGGCAAAAAATCTGTCCACCCCATCTGGATCAGCATCCGGGGAGCAGATCAGTTGTTATTCTCGTAGCCGTTTTCCTGCTTTGGTTCCTGATGAGATAAGCTTATTCGCGGGCTCTGGGTTCACCGACGGTTATTTGTTCTCCAGTTGTTTGAGGGCGCTCTCGGCCGCACGTTTAACTATATTCTGGTGGGACGGAACGGACGCCGCCTGCCGCAGAAAAGGGATCACGGCCTGGTCTCCGGCCTTGCCCAGGGCGCGCAGAGCTTCGGCCTGAACCCGGTAGCTCACGTCCTTTTGGAAGAGGCCCTTATAGAAATCTAGGAGTGTTCGGTCCTTGAGATCGCCCAGGGCCACGAGCGCCGCTGCCCGGACCTGAGAATCCGGGTCCTGGCAGGACTTTTTGAACACGGCCGGGCCGTTTTTGGCCTTGAGTTGGGCCAAGGTCTCGACAGATCTCTTACGGACCGCCCAGAACGGGTCGGTCTTAGCGCTGGCGATCAACCCCGCGACGGTTTGGAGATCGTCCTTGAAGGCCAGGAGCCCCGCGGCGGCCTCCATCCGTCCGATCACGTCGTCATGTCCGAGCTGATAAAGAAGCTCGTCGCGCTCCTTCGGAAAGGTGATTTCCTTGATGAGGACGTTGTCCTCGTCGAACCGGACGAGCAGGGGCTTAGCCTCGAGCGGAAACTCGAAGGTCTCCTCACGCTCCTTAATCCAGACCTTCCGGATGTCCGTCTTCCCGGGAACGACAAGCTTGATGGAGACGGGGACCCTGAACACGGGTACGCCCTTGGAAAAATCCTGGACCTGGGTGACCTTGAGCCTGACGACCTTCGCGGCCGCGTCCCATTCGCTTTTGACCTCGAAGACCGGATGGCCGGGCTTGAACAGCCATTGGTCGAAAAACCAGTCGAGATTCTGGCCGGTGACGGTCTTAACCGAGCGAATGAAGTCGGCGGTGTCCACCGCGTCAAAAGCGTACCGGTGGAGGAAATGGCTAAGCGTCTTAAAGAACGCCTCGTCGCCCAAGAGGGAGCGGAGCATATGAAGAACGCGGGCCCCCTTGGGGTACGTGTGGGCGTCGAACATGTCGCCGGGCTTGTCGTAGCGGTCGGAGACGATCGGTCGGATATAGCGCGTCTTGGCCTCCCGGAGGTAGGCG
Organism: Candidatus Aminicenantales bacterium; assembly: GCA_049512315.1. Taxonomy (GTDB): domain Bacteria; phylum Acidobacteriota; class Aminicenantia; order Aminicenantales; family Saccharicenantaceae; genus DATKJS01. The sequence continues at coordinate 3,088 of JBEKXF010000056.1, forward strand.
TCCAGCTTGTCCTGGAGGTTGACCGAGCCCTCGTCATCGCCCTTCTCGTAGCGGCAATAAAGGTACTCTGAATACGTTCCGAAACTTTCATTGAGCCACGTATGGGCCCAGCTCCGGAGCGTGATGAGGTCTCCCCACCACTGATGGGCCAGCTCGTGGGACACGATGCCGATAGCGGAGAAATCCGGCTCGCCCTTCTCGTCGACCATGATCCGCTGGGTCATGGCCGTGGCGGACGTGCTCTCGGCGCCTCCGCCCGACGGAACCGAGACCTGGTCGTATTTTTGCCAGGGATAATCGTACGCGAAGATTCTGCTGAAAAACTCGATCATCTTCGGAGTTTTTCCGTAGGTCGCTTTGACTTTCGACACGTCCTGGGGGTAGACCCAGTAGTCCACCGGCAAGGTCTTGTAAGAGTCCTGGACCACGTCATAGGGGGCGGCTGCGAAGAAGATGAGATACGTTGAATGGGGGAGGTCCTGGGACCAATGGTACGTTACGGTCCTGGCGGCCTTGTCCTCGACGACGCTGTCCAGCCGGCCGTTCGCGGCAACCTTGAAGCCGGACTTGACCGAAACGATGAGCTCGTCCGTGACTTTGTCGTTGGGGTAGTCAAAACAGGGGGACCAATGGTGAACGTTATCGGGGAACGAATCGGAAAACACCAGTTGGGGATTGTCCGGTGTTTCCTCCGCGAATTTCAGCCCTTGCTTGGGGTCATGGCCGTTATAAAAGCAGGTGAACGAGGCGATTTCGCCGAACTTGCAGGGCCGTGGAAGAAAGACCTTGAGCTCCCTGTCCGACTGCTCGAATTTCAGGGGCGCCCCATAGTCGCTGACGACGGACGTCACGGAGAACTCCTCGGCGTCGAGGACGCAGACGTCGAGCCCGTCCCTGAGCGAAGATAGCGTGACGGTCGTTTCCCCATCGAAGGACTTGCGGTCGATGTCGAGCTTGATCTTGATCCGGTAATGAAGCGCATCAAAGCTCCGGCTGCGCTCCGACTGGAGGGCCTTCTTCGAAAAATCGATCGTCTGCGCGGGGACTGCCAAAACGAGAGCCAGGATCACCCCGGCGAGGATGGTGATTTTTTTCATCATGACGATTCTCTCGTTGGCCTCAATTCGTGCCGCGTTCACCGGAGGCCTTTTGTCTTCAGGATCTGGAGGATCCCGTCCGCCTTCATCAGGGCCTCGACCTCCTGGACCGTCCGGGGGACCCCGGCCGATAGGTTTTCATATCCGGTTTCGGTGATCGCGATGTTGTCCTCGAGCCGGATCCCGATCTCCTCGTCGATGCGGAACAGCTGGATGTCGCAGGCGAAAACGAACCCGGGCGTGAGGACCTCGTCGGGTCCAGCGAACGTCCCGGTCACGTCGTGGGTGGCCAGGCCGATCATGTGGTTGTAGCCGCCGAAGCGGACGATCCCGCGGAAGTCGTTGGCGAACCGGTCTAACCCTTTTTCCTTGAGCATGGCTTCGACCTTCTCCCCAACCTGGGCGAAGGTGACCCCCGGTCGATAGTTCGCCTGGCAGACGTTGCGGACCGCTAGGGCGGCCTCGTAGAGTTCCTTCTGGCGGGGCGAAAATTTCCCCGATACGGGAAACGTCGTCGAGATATCCGCATGGTAATCCGCATAATCGGGGGCCGCGTCCAGGATGACGAAATCTCCGGCTTTGAGGACCCGGTCGTAAGCGTGATAGTGACCGTAGGCATGGTTCTTCCCGGACATCAGGATGGGGCTGTAGGCCATATCGACCGCCCCTTCCAGCCGGCAGACGAATTCGAACACGGCCTCCAGGGCTTTCTCGGAGATGCCCGGCCGGGTCGACTGGATCAAGGCTTTGTGGGCTTTGACCCCGATCTGGGCGGCGCGGCGCAGGACGTTGAGCTCGGCGGCCGACTTGATCTTCCTCAGGTCCCAGACCGCTGCCGAGCAGTCCCGCACATCGACCTGGGGGAACTTGTCCCGCAGTTGCCTAACGAACTGGAGCTCCCGAGTCAGTCGCCCGTCCCAAATGTTCAAGGTCATCGTCTGCTGGAGCGAGTTGAATTTTTCATTGGTATTCTCCGCCCCCATCTCTTCCGGCTTTAACATGGTATAAAAAGTTCGGGTCCGCTGGCCCAGCCTGGCCAGGGCGGCCCCGAATTGCTCGGCGGGAAGGACCCTATCGATCCCGGTATATTCCTTGGGATTCCTGATCAGGTCAGGGTCGATGCCTTCGCCTTCGGCCTGCTTCTCGGTCATGGTGAAGAATAGGAAACTTTCTTTGCGGACGCCGTCGATGATGAGATAGGCGTCGGGGATCGGGACGCCGGTGAAATAGGAGAAATCGTGGCCCTGCCGGAACGGGACATCGCCGGCGGGGGACGCGGCGCCGAGGAAAACGGCCACCCCGTCAGGGATCTTGTCCATGAACCGGCTGCGTCGGGCGGAGTACTCCTTTTGATCGAAAAGACTCGCCGCCGAAACTGCTTGGGCCGCCAGCAGCGCTCCGAGGATCCATGTCCAAGTCAATAATCTGTGTTTCATATTTCTAACTCCTTATCGGGGCGCCCCCCGTGCATCATGAGCATACGGTCCATTCGACTTCGAACGTCGTCTATTCTCCGCCCTGGCCGCCGGACGGGGAAATGGCGATCCGGACCGGTGTCGCTGATTCCTTGCGGATCCAGATAATGAGGTCGTCGCCTTCGAGTCCGTGAATATGTCCGGCTCGGACGTCCGGACCCAGCCGAGCCAGCCGGCCGTCGATCTCAAGCCGGGGAGCCGACAAGCCCCATCCGCGGATCAGCAGCGCCGGGTTCACGACCGGGGATCCCTCAGACGCGCGGAGCAGGATAGACAAGGGCGATGCTGTATCCAGACCTCGCCGGGAAAGCACAAACGCCCGTTGGGTCGGATCGTAGCCGTCGTCAGCGAAGCTGTCCCCGGTGATTTCCAGCCGGGGCGGCGATAGCCAGGATCTCGCCAGGGGGAGCAAGGCGGCCGCCGGTTTTTCCGTCAAGCCATTCAGCATGAGCATGGTCACGCCATCGTCCGTCTCCTCATAGGGCCGCCATGACTGGATATGGGCCAGGGAGCTGTGCGAGGCCCGGTCAGGGGCGACCGCCCAGCGGCCGTTGGATCGGATCTGCTGAGAGACGGGCCAATGATTCCACCAGGGGAAAATGGACCGCTCCCGGATGATCTCTCCAGCGTAGCAATCGATGGCCACGTTTCTCGGGTCGACGACGACGTAGGGGCTGAACTTGGCCTTGAGGTTCACGCGGAGGATATTGCCGCCGGCGGGGCGCGTAAGCCATTTGTGGGAGGCCGTGTCCTGGTCGCTGATTCGGTGCAAGAGGTCCAGCGTTTCCGGGTCAAAATCGGCTTTATCCCCCGGCGCTCCATTGGCCCAGGAGTAGGTATGGACTTCCCCCTTCATGTTGGCCAGTGTCAACGCCTCGGCCTGGATATTGTCTTCGGGGCGGGTGCCGGGCGGATTGATAATGATGGCCTCGTGATATTGCCGGAAATTCTCCTGCCCCCGGCCCTCGGCCGGCCTCACCCTCGGATCGGAAGACCAGACCCTGATCTTGCGCACGCACGTCCCGTCCGGGTAGACCGTGTAGGTTTCCTCGACCCAATCGCCCCAGCCAGTCAGCGCATCGACGTTGACCAGGTCGTAATTGACGCTGATCGGGGCGTATCGCCAGAGCACGACCACGCGAGCTTCGTTGCTCTCCAGGATCCGGGGATGCGAAAACCGGGCCTGCTTGTCGGCCATGGGCTCCGCGCTGGTGGCCATGGCCTGGTGTTGCGTTTCATAGAATTCGTTGGTATACCAGATTCCGTTTTCCATCACCCAGGCCGGGATGTAGCTGGTGCCTCGCCAGAAGATGAGCCGGGTCGGGTTCTCATCGAAACGGACGACGACGTCCGCCGCGTCCCCTACGCGCCACGGGTTTTCCCATTCCTCGGCATACCTGAGGCGCGTGTAATAGGCCCCGAAACGGCCCGGTCCCTTGGGACCGGACGGCAGGACCGGAGGCCGGAGCGGCGCCGGTCCGGAAGGGGCCAGGGCGGCGTAAGCGGCCGCGGGTTCCCCGGCAGCCAGGGCGCGGTCGTAGATCCGGATTTCATCGATGATCCCGTCGAAAGAGAACGCCACTGGGGCGACGACCTTGATTTCTTCGCTGAGGCCGAGCGGGGTCTGGTTCCGACCGAGCCACACGTCGGCCTCGGGCGCGAAGCGCGGCGTCCCGGCAAATTTCGTTTCGCCGGCGGGATTCCCGTTCAGATACAACTTGATCCCAGAAGCCGCGTCAAACGTGCCGACAAGATGGTTCCACGCGTACAAGGGAAGCCTGACCGTCGATCGGCTCTCCCGCCATTGGCCGTCTACGGCCACATGCAGCCCGAAGTACCCCTCGGGATCGATCCCGAAGAAATAGCCGCTTTTGTGGTCCTTCTCCTGATTGACGACGGCGCACCACGTCCAGGGATATGTCTGGACGGCGACCCAGGCCTCGATGGAAAACGCGTTCCCGAGACGTGGCGCCTTCAACGCGTTGCGGACGACCACCGTCGTCTGCCCGTCGAAGCGAAGAGCGTTTCCGGCGACGCCGGGAACGAATTTTCGAAAGCCGCTGATGGTATCGACGCTGCTCCCCTGGTCGAAGGACCAGGAAGCGACCGGACGCTCGCCCGCCTCAAGGGCCAAGCCGACCAAAACGAGGGCAAAACCGAAGAAAACGAATCTGCGCATCGGGCCTCCATCGGCCTACCTCCCCGGCAGGCGGGAAAAGAAAACCCATTATACGTCTTTCGGGTTGCCCGGAGTAAACTGTTTTTCGATCCGCTCCCACATAGAGGAGCCGGGAGCGAGCCGGGGGGCCCACGCCTGGGGGACATCATCCCATAAAAATGGTCCAGACATAATGTAGGCTTGAAAATCTCACTCCAGGGGTAGTATATTGATGAGAGGACGTCACGCCGGCGACCGCATTCACGATCTCTCTTCTTATTGAGGGGCAACAACCATGAGAATGTTGACCACATGCGCCGTTCTATTGGGCACATTCTTCGCAGGTCTGGCCGCCATCCCAACGGGTCGTTTTGATCAACCCCCCCCAGCAAAACCTGTCCCTACACAAATCGAGATCGCGGCAGGCCCCTTCAAGCCGTCGTGGGATTCACTCAAGCAATACCGATGCCCGAACTGGTTCCGCGATGCAAAGCTGGGTATCTGGGCGATCGTCACGCCCCAGTCGCTGGCAGAAGACGGTGATTGGTACGCGCGCCATATGTACGTCGAGGGAATGCCGCAATACCAGTTCCATGTCGAACACTTCGGGCACCCGTCGCGGTTTGGGTATAAGGACTTGGCCGCTGCCTGGAAGCTGGAGCATTTTGATCCCCATCACCTGATGTCTCTCTATAAGAAGGCCGGAGCGAAATACTTCGTCGTCCTGGCCAACCACCATGATAATTGGGACAATTGGAACTCCAAGTATCACCGCTGGAATTCCGTTAACGTCGGCCCTCACAAAGACATCGTGGGCCTCTGGGCCTCGGCAGCGCGGGAATATGGGCTTCGTTTCGGCGTCACCGAACATCTGGCTCGGAGCTACAGTTGGTTCAACACGAATAAGGGACATGACAATAAAGGTCCGCTGGCCGGCGTGCCCTACGACGGCAACGACCCGGCCTTCCAGGACCTCTACTTCCCGCCGCATGAGGATACTTCCTACGCTTATCCGGCCCACCCGCCAGAGTGGTGGCCGCGAGAGTGGTTCTGGCGTATTCGAGACCTCATCGACACATATCGTCCCGATTTGATGTATTCCGACGGAGGGGTTCCGTTCGGCGAGGTCGGACGGAGTCTCATGGCGCATTTCTACAACGCCAATTCGGCCTCGCATGCCGGAAAGCTCGAGGCTGTTTATACGATTAAGGACATGGCGCCGCGCACCGACCATGGTGACTATATCGATGGCATCGGCGTACAGGACGTCGAGCGTGGGATTCTGGGCGGGATCAAATCCGAAGCATGGCAGACTGACACCTGTATCGGCGACTGGTTCTACAAGACGGGAATTTCGTACAAGCCGGTTTCCCTGGTGATCGCAATGCTCGCTGATATTGTCAGCAAGAATGGCAACCTCCTTCTCAATATTCCTCTTCGGCACGACGGTTCCATCGACTCACAAGAGGAGAAGATCCTGGCCGACTTGGGGACATGGCTGACCGTCAACGGTGAAGCGATTTACGGCACGCGACCCTGGAAAACTTTTGGCGAAGGCCGTCCTCAGAACGGTGGAAATTACAATGAAGATAAACAGCAGTACAGCGCCGAGGATATTCGTTTCACTACAAAAGGTGATGTCCTCTATGCTCTCGTGCTCGACTGGCCGTCTGACGGTAAAATACTAGTGCACTCACTGGCTGCGGCGAACGGCCTTGTCTCCGAGGTCCGCCTGCTTGGTTATGGCGGCGAGCTGAAATGGAGCCAAACCAAGGCGGGTTTGGCAGTCCGTTCGCCCGCAACAGAGCCCGCCGGCCATGCCCTCACTTTGAAAATCAGGGGCAGCTTGTTCTAGCCCACGCGTATATGTGAGGCCATATTTCAAGTCAGCGAAAATTTTCTGTTCTAGGTTCTCCAGGCGCCTCCGCGGACCTGCCCCCGCTCAATTTACCACCTCTAAAGTGAGGTTTTCAAGCTTGGGACCGTCGGAAAAGTGGACCTCCCGCCATGCAGACCGGGCTATGGCATTTATCTGTTTTGGCGACCTTTTGGGTGAGCGAGCTTATATGCAAAGAGCGGGTTTACATTCAGAGTATCTGATACTCCCGTTATTGGAAACCATAGGTTAGCAGAAATCAAACCCTGCCCGAATTTCGTTGCCGTCAAACAATCAGCGTATAGGATCTATACTTTTGTATATTAAGGAAATAATCTAACGAAATACCAGCAATAATAAGCTTCCTAACCATGTTAGATATTACAAGACGCCCGTCCTGCTGGCGCTCCCCCGCGGAATCGATTCATTTGCTGGCCCTGAAATTGATATTCTCATGATCCAAATTGACGACACCGCTGAGGATGAGGGATATCGCACCCATGACGGCCGCCCTGGGGCCAAACGTTGCGGGCTGGATGACGACGTCGCCGGCCG
>JBEKXF010000057.1:0-17467 GCA_049512315.1 Candidatus Aminicenantales bacterium
GAAATATACAATGCGGGACGAAATAAAATAAGATTAACACCAGGAATGAAAATCTGTCACATTGTTTTTCAGGAATGCAAGGGCACAGCAAAATACACTGGGGCTTGGAAAGACCAAGAGCTATAGGGCCCGGGGGGTATGGGGCCAACGCCCCGATCGTGCGCTGACGGGTCAACTGAGATTTCCAGAAATATCCACCATAGTTTTCACTAAGGGGTCCTCAGAAGAGCGCCTCTCCTCTGACGCTGAGAGGCTTATTGACTAGGACCCGCGGTCTGCGATACAGCATCGGCATGGTTAGGAGGGGGGATCCAGTGCTGAGAGGGGGAATTCACCACAGCGCGAAAAAAGGAAATTCCTATCCTTCGATTTGGCAACTTAGTAAAAAGTGTTCTTCCATTGATAGGGAAAGGAGCGACCAAGTGAGCATTTATAGAACGGCAGCAGTGGTTGTTTTGATGTGCTTCTTTGGCATGACCTCAGCCAGCGCGCAGCAAGATGTCGAGGCGAGTCGAGATCATCCCTTGGTTACGAGGATGCCGGGCTATTACATTGATAGTTACCGCGTTGAGGAGTTTGCAGGTTTCGACCCAACCGTAATAGGCGGAAAAGAGGCCCATTGGGAGGGCAAAAAGTATTCGATCTCCTATGCCCGAAAAGAAGATGCGACGGCAGTCAGCACGCTCCAGATCGTCCGCAATTACGAGAACGCGCTGAAGAAGGTGGGCACCACGATCCTCGGAGGCGATGAGAGGCGTCTTGCTTCCGAACTCAGGAAGAGCGGCGCGATGTCAGGGGTCTACATCGAGTGTTTCAACGAATACCGCAACTATGAGGTCACTGTCGTAGAATCCCAGGCGATGCGCCAGGATATAACCGCCGACGCCGCCGCCATGGGAAAGGACATAGCGGCAACCGGCAAGACCATCATTTACGGGATTTATTTTGATACTGGCTCGGCCACGATCAAGCCGGAATCAGAACCGGCCCTCGCGGAGATGACAAAGCTCCTGAAGAACAGTCCAACCCTCAAGGTGTACATCGTGGGCCACACCGATAACACCGGTGCCCTTGAAATTAACCTCAAGCTGTCCTCCGATCGCGCCGAATCAGTCGTCAAGGCGTTAGTGGCGGGGGGGATTGTTCCAGGCAGGCTGAAAGCGGCGGGGGTTGGCCCGTATTGCCCGATTGGCTCCAATGGCACCGAGCAAGGCAAGGCTCAGAACCGGCGCGTGGAGTTGGTCCAACAGTGAGACTCGGAGACTTCGTCGCCAACGGCTACCACCTAGTAATACTAAGTTAACATCCGGACGCAGCCTGCCGTGGCGAGCCTTGAAAAGCCGGAAACTCTGGCACGCCACGGGCACACGGAGATGCCGGTGGAGATCGAACCGCCCGCAAATCAAGCTTTTTCAGTCCATTAGCGGCCAAGAAGTGAGGCAGGACTCATGACTCCGGATCATGCAATCAAGGTTCGAATCCTTGCTTCCCAGCCATTCATTCTTCCCTCTCCTTCCCTCTTGAGAAAATCAGCGTTCTCTTGCGCATAAGTCATAAGGTACGGACCTCCGACATTCGAGCATTCGGCCGCATGGCCCGGGGAGGGAAACCATGAAACGAACGGTGATGGTCACGGCGGTCATGGGAATGGCCATCGTTTTCTGCGCGCTATTCCCCCATGCCCAGACCCCCTCCCCCAGGATCCATGCTATGGATGACGGGTTGGCCCTCACCCCGCCCATGGGTTGGTATCCATGGAACATCTTCGGCCAGGACCCGCAAAACGAGAAGCTGATCAGGGAGATCGTCGACGCCCTCGTCGCGAGCCGTCTGAAGGAGGCCGGCTACTCCTACGTCGGACCCGACGAGGGGATCTGTTTCTCGCGCGGGGGTGACGGCAAGATCACGACAAATCTCGAGCTTTACCCCTCGGGACTCCGCGGCCTCGGCGACTATATCCACCAAAAGGGCCTGAAGTATGCCCTCTACACGGACGCCGGAACTCACACCTGCAGCGGGGCCATGCCGGGCACAAATGGCCCCGAGCTCGAGGACATGCGCCAATTCGCCGATTGGCGGGCGGACTACGTCAAGATCGACTGGTGCAATACGGAAGGCCAGGACATCGTCAAGACGTACACCTCGCTCCACGACGCGCAGCACGCCGCCGGCCGTCCCATTGTTCACAGTCTTTGCTCGTGGGGCCAGGGGTCGCCATGGACTTGGGCCGCCCCGGTCGGGCACCTCTGGCGGACGACCGCCGATATCTGCGCCCCGGGCAAAGCGGACTGGGGCAGGGCCATGAAGATAGCCTTCGCCAACGAGAAGCTTCGTGAATGGGCCGGACCCGGCCACTGGAACGACCCCGACATGCTGATCGCCGGAATGCCGGGGCTGAGCGAAGCCCGGAACCGGGCGTTCTTCAGCCTCTGGTGCATGATGGCCGCGCCGCTCATGGCCGGAAACGACCTCCGGGACATGCCGGAATCGACCATCAAGATCCTGACCAATCCTGAGGTCATCGCCGTGGACCAGGACCCGCTCGGCGTCCAGGGGCATGTGATCCGTAAGGAAGGCGACCTCACCATCTGGGCCGGCAAGCCATTATTCGACGGGAGCCAGGCGGTGCTTATTTTCAACCAGGGAAAGTCGCCGGCGACGATCACGGCCAAGCCGGCCAACCTCGGGCTCGACTCGGAAACGGCTTATTATGTGCGCGATCTCTGGGGGCATGAGAATCGGCGTCTTCCGACCGGTCCGAATGATGCTTTGATCACTAACGTCCGCCCAGACCATGTCGCGATGTTCCGATTCTCCAGATCCAAGAACTTCCCGCTGCCCCCCATCCTTGTCGCCGACACTTATCTCGTCTCGTTGCGTGCGGCCGGGACCGCCCCTCAGAAGCTCTCGGGGACGGTCCAGCTCACAAACAAGGGGAGTTCAGAGCTGGCGCTCTGGAAAGTCCGGCAGGATCTTCCCCCCTGGCTGTCCGTGAGCGTGGTGAAGAGAGGAAAGAGCCAAACGGTCTTTAACTCGGTTTTCACGAAGGGTCTGAAAAAGGGCCTCTATCACGCCGTCGTGAGGCTCGACAATACGGAGCCGATCTCGGGCAAGCCGATGTCCGCGGTCTACTACGACATCGACCTGGATGTCATGGACGACGTCGGAGGGCCGTCGAGGTAACCGCGCTATTTCTTTCCACCACCGATCGCCCCGTCGATCGACCACAGTCCGCCGCCTTTAATCACGAGCGCCAGGGCGATGGCGACGGCCAGGATGTGGTATTCGAAGCCCTCGCCTTTCTGGCTTCCCATCCAGTTCATAAAGAAACCGACCTTCCAGTGGACGAGATAGACGGCCACGGCCATGTCGAAGGCGACCGCCAGAGCCGCGATCCTCGTGCAGAATCCCATGATCAGGGCGACGGCGCCCACGGACTCCGCGAGGATGGCCGCGAGGGCGAGAATGGCCGGGATATGGAATGAGGACTCGAACCCCTTCATCGAGGCGCTGAACCCGGCGCCGCCGAACAGGCCCAGGAGCTTCTGGGCGCCGTGGGGAAGAATGACAGCCCCAAGGCCCAGCCTGAGGAAGGTCCCGGACAGGTTGCCGTCCGTCGCGAACAATTTCTTGATCATGGAATGGATACCTCCGTTCTTGGAATTCGGCCCGGCCGCGCCGGCCGAGGTCAACGGTCCGGCGGCCCCTCTCCTCCGTGGTGCCTGAGGTGATGCAGCCAACCGATGATCCGGTCTCTGTTCAGGGCCCCGACGACGAACAGGACGAGCGCCACCCCTGAAAGGACCCAGACGGGCAGGTAATCCTTCTCCTGGAGGTTGGCCCCGATATACGTCGAGCCCCACAGCCCGGGGAAGCGGGCGACCATGGAGATCACGAAGAAGCGCAGCGGCTTGACCGGGGTCAGCCCCGAGATATAAACCAGGGAATCCTTGGGGATCCCGGGGACGAGGAAGAGGACGAACATGGCGATCTCGGACTTGGGGTTGTTGATGAGGAAGTCGAATTCCTCGAGCTTTTTCGGCGAGACGATGGCCTTGACCAGGGAGTACCCCAGGATCCGGGCCGTGAAGAACGCGATCATCGTCCCGAGGAGGATCCCGGCAACGGAATAGAGCGTCCCGAGCCCCGTCCCGAAGATATACCCGCCCGCGACCTGGACGATCTCCCCGGGGATCACGAAGACGACGACCTGGAGGGCCTGGATGAGGATATAGACCAGGGCGCTGACCGGCCCGTAGGAATCGATGAAGGCCTTGAAGTCCTCCGGACGCCGGATCAGCCGGGTGACGGACGGGGTGAGCTTAACGGACGCGAAGATGATGAGCCCCAGGAATACGGCCAGAATAGCGGCCCGGGCGGCAAGCCGGGCTCTATGCGGTTTCTCCCCATCCATATGACGCCCCGCCGCGGCCTCAGGTGTTTCCGGCCTTCGCCGGAGGCCTTTTCATCAAGAGAAGGTTGTCGATCTTCGATACCCACCGGTAGCCGAAATGGAAGGGCAGCTTCCTGACGCTCCCGGCCGGGTCCTCGTAAGCGGCCTTGAGGTCCTTCTGCTCGACCGTCGCGGAAAAATCCTCGACCGGCTTGGCGTAGGCCCCGTAGAGCTGAATCTCCCAGCCCTGCCGCTTGAAATAACGGTATGGGATCCCGGTGTCGTCCTCGAGGACAAAGAGGCTTTTCCGGAGGATCATCGTCCGGATGTTCGAGAAATCGCCGTAGTGGAGGAGGTAGGAGCCCGACTTGATGAACGTCGTGACCCCTTCGAGACCGTCGAAGAGGCGGTAGAGCGGCGAATCCTTTCTGAAGGCGGCGTCGGCCAGGTCGCAGGAGAAGTAATAAACGCTCTGCGTGACGCTCGCTCCGGGCCTGACATAATCGATCCGGACACCTGCAGGCCGTTTCGACAATCTCCTGAGGGGCGTAAAAGGCGTCTCGACCCACTCCCCTTTATCGTTCACGGCCAGGCGCTTGACGGCGACGACGGAATGGCCGGTCCGCTTCAGAAAGAAGGTGATCAAGGGGAGGGCCCCGTCCACCCGGTTTTTCGAGAAGACTCCGTTCATGTGCTCGGTCACGAAATAGCCACGCTTGAGGAAATCGGGCATGATAGTGTCGAGATCCCTGAAGAACGCATCCGTCCATTCCGGGGGGGCCGTCTCGAAATCGGGGAGGTTCCCGACCGGTTCGAGGCCCATCAGGACGGTCTTAGCTGCATCCGGATAAAAGGCGAAGGCGGTGACGAAATCCGGCCCGCCGAAGGGATAGAACAGGGTTTTCGTGACGAGTCCGCTTTCCCGGAGGTCTTCCCCGGCCCACTTTTTCATGGGCTCCAGGATCCCCGTGTCGAAAGCGGTCCAATGCTCGGCCGCGGACTTCGCGAAAACCCGCCAGGAGTCGGCTTCCTCTTTTTTCTTCCAGGCTTCCGCCGTCCCGGGAAGCCCGCTGATGAAGGCCGCCAGGCCGTCCTGGGTGCGGTCCGGAGTGACGGCGGACTGGGCCGGAACCTGAGCGGGAGATTCCTGAGAGACGGCCGGGGACGACGGTTTCGGGGGGGCCTCCGGGCCGGTTCCGGCCTGGCAGCCCAGGTAGGACAAGAGCATCAAGGCCATAAGGAACAGGCAGGCTTTTCTCATCTTCGGGTCCTTTGAGATTCCATGTGTGACGGTAAGGGGCTATTATCCACGTTTTCGGGGCAAAAATAAAGATACGGGAGATTGCTTCGGGGAAGTCCGAGAAGTGTTGCTTTAACGAATGGGCGGGCGGGCTCCTAACCGGTCAGGATGTTGAACGGGGCCGGGTCCGGGGAGGCCATCGCCCCCTCATTCGATGACCTACCCCGGACGGCCCCCGACAGCTCGTGAATAAGCTTAGCTGATCCTTATTTGACCGTCGCGCCGGCGGTGTCCTTGATCCGGCCTTCCGACTTGTAGTGGACGAACTTCAGGGACTTCATGTAGTCGCGAACGATCGTGTACTCGTTGAGATCGGTTGGCAGGCTCACTAGCTGGCCATTGGGATGACCAGCGTCCTTGGTCAGGGCGTTCAGAAAGCCGAAGACCTGATCGCTCATCGCGACAAAATAAGGCTTTCCGAGATTATCGGGGTAGACGGATTCGCCGTTGACTTTCACGGAATTGGGATCGACCCGGCTCCCCGGATCGTTATTCGAGTTATATTTATAGGTCAGTCCGGACGCCTGGACGGCGAGGTCCGTCGTGATGAGGGTCACATTGTCCGCCGCGTACTCGAGCCCGCCGATGAGTACCTGGCCGTATAGAGGAACGACGACAAGCTTGAAGTCGAGTCCGGACACCTGATCGTAGCCGTAAGGGACGGACCGCAGGATATTGTTCCCCACCACCTTTCCGGCCCAGATATCGGCACCCAGATATCCCAGGACGTCCAGCGCGCAATCCACTTGAAAGCCGGCCTTCGTCAGGCGATTCCTATAGGCATCGGTCACGAGGTTCCCCAGCGGTGTATCTCTGTTCGGGCTATTGGCGGGCCAGGACTTCAGGACGTCGCGGAGGGCCAGGGCGATGTGCTGGCTGTAGACAGGGCCGAAGCGCAGGTCGCTGACGACGCCGGCCCGGACCCTATTTACGATCGTCCGGACCTGAGGGTCTTCTTTGATCCGGCCATCGACACGATGCAGCACCCATTTATCCAGCGTGACGGCGACGGGATGGACGTTCATATCGACGTTCAACTTCAGCTCGCCCAGGTACCAGCCGAATTGCCCGGCCTGGACGATGATGACCTTGCCGCCTGACGGAGAGTCCAGGACATAGGGCTGCGCATAAGCATCATGAGAGTGGCCCCCGATGATCACATCAATATAGGGCACTTTGGCCGCCAGGACGTTGACATCCACGTACGTGCCGAGATGGGACACGCAGATGACCACGTCACACTGGCCATTGATTGGGTCGTCTGGGTTCTTCAGTCCCCTTGCTATCTTGGCAGCATAAGCCCAGAGAGTTTTCGTCTGGTCCGGATCATCGTATGGATAAGGGAACATCGCGTTCACGGCATCCGAATAATTCTGCGGCTCCTGGGTGACGAGCCCGAAGATCCCGACCTTGACCCCGCCCACCGTCTGGATGATCGACGGTTTCACCGTGTTCTTGAGAAACTGAAGAGATGAGCTGGTTCCGGAGAAATCCACGTTGGCGCAGAGGATCGGGAGATTCACCGGCCTATCACCGGCGATCTGCCCGCTGAGTACACCGGCCAGCGCGTCGACACCCAGGTCGAACTCGTGGTTCCCGAGTTCCATGGCGTCATACAGGTTCTCCATGATCCTGAGCTCAGGATAGCCCAGATACTTGTTAAACTCGAACGACCCCACGAAGACGTCGCCGGCGTTGAGGGCCAGGACGTTTTTGTCCGCCGCCCTTAGCTTCTTAATGAGCGTGGCCATCCGAGCGATGCCGGCATAATCCTGATTGAAGGGAAAATGCCAGACGTCCCAAAGGCCGGCCCCCACCCCGGACGAAGGCTTCGGTTCAGACCCTACGGCCGGGATGAACCCCGTCTCGAAGGGCACCATCGCCGAGTGCGTGTCGTTGGTGTGAAGGATGGTCAGTTTCCTCGGTTGGTTCGTCTGGGCGCAGGAAAAGACCGCCAGGCCCAGCACCAGGACCGCGACCCAAAAAACCCTGAAACCCCTCTGATTCATAGAAAAATCCTCCTTTTTAGGATATCCGCTTGCTTGGCTGACTGTTGGCCGAAGTCTATCATTACTTCCTCGGCTTTACAATACATCCCCGGCAGGGCAAAGTTGTCAAGAAGTTGTCAAGAAAATGCAAAGAATCGGTCAAAACTTGGGCATTCCGCAGAGGTTGCGGACTCGGAGGGAGTCCCTCCGGCAGGGAGCGGATTCCGAGGAGCGACCAGCAGAAGTGTGGCGGAGCGGCCCGGAGCCGCACTTCTGGTAAATATCTGAAACGAGTCTTTGCGTATTGCTCCTGGGACTGTCCCTCTTTTCCATCCGTGCCCGCGTCGCATGTTTTCTCCGGGACATCCCCCCTGCGTCCGCTGATTTATTTAACAATGATTCGAGAAGGCTAAACCGCTTGATCACGTTCCGACCATTCCCCGCGGCCTTCTTCAGGGAAGGGGCCACTTATCGTTTTTATTAAGAAGATTGGAGGAAACGGGGACTACTCGATTTTCTAAACGAGATGGGTGCCGGCTTCGATCCTAATCACGTAAATCTTGGGGGGTTGGCCGGTCGCCGCCTGGTAATCCCGGCTGACCCGGGCCTCGAATTCCGGGATGGCGGCCGACTCGACCAGGCTGATCGTGCAGCCACCGAAGCCCGCGCCCATCATCCGGGAACCCAGGACGCCCGGGACGCGGGCGGCGGCTTCGACGAGGGTGTTGAGCTCGGACGAGCTAACCTCGTAGTCGTCGCGGAGGCCCGCATGGGAGTCATACATCCGTTCGCCGAAGGACTTGAAGTCGCCCCGGAGGAGGTCGACGCAGGCCTCCGCGACGCGGATATTCTCCCGGACGACATAGTCGCATCTCCGGAAGATGACCGGGTCGAACTCCGTCTGGTGGGCCTGAAGGAGCTCCAGGGTCACGTCCCGGAGGCTCCCGACCTCGGGCTGGAATCTCTTGAGTAGGTTGACTCCGTCCTCGCACTGGCGGCGCCGGACGTTGTATTCCGACCCGGCGAGCTCGCGCCGCACGAGGGTGTCGGAGACGATGATTCGCAGGTCCTCGCGCTCAAATGGGAAATATTCGTAGGTGAGGGACCGGCAGTCGAGCTTGAGGACCATCTTCTCCCGGCCGTGGATATTGATGAACTGGTCCATGATCCCGCAGCGGACCCCGACGAACTCGTTCTCGGCCTTCTGGGCCAGCTTGACCAGGGTCAGGCTGTCGAGGCCCAGGCCGAACATGGCGTTCAGGGCGAAGGCCAGGCCGCCTTCGATCGCCGCCGACGAGGACATGCCCGCCCCGACCGGGATGTCGCCCCCGAAGACGCAATTGAAGCCCCTGAGTCTGTGGCCGGCCCGCAGGAACTGGTCGATGACGCCCTGGAGGTAATCGGGCCAGCGGAGGGGCGAGCGGTGGAGAGAGTCGAGCTCGCAGCGAAACTCCTGGTCGAAATCGTGGGAGATGAAATGGCAGACGGCGTCGGTCCGGGGGGCGGCGGCGAAAATGATCGCCTTGTCCGTGGTTCCGGGCAGGACGAAGCCCTCGTTGTAGTCGGTGTGCTCGCCGATGAGGTTGACCCGGCCCGGGGAGACGACAAGCAAGGGTTTCCCCCCGAAGCGCTTCTGAAACCTGTCGGCCACGCGTCCGATGAGCTCGTTCATGATGGCTCCTTCCAGCCTGTCCTCAAGGAACAATAAACGACGCCCCGCCTGAAGAATTATCAACTTGGGCCGAAAAAGTCAACCGGGCTATTTTGGGATTTTTCAGCCGACCTGTCAATTTTCCCGTCACCGGGCGCGACTGAACTCGATGGACAATGCCCGCAAGAAGGGTTATTTTAATGAGCGGCGCGAGGATGAAACACCGTCATCTTCTCTTCCTCCTCCTCTTTTCCGGCCTGCTCATTTTCATCCGGTGCGGGTCGACCGCCCCGCCGGCACAGTCCCAGCCGCAGGTCGTCGTGACCGTGGACTCGGCCGCCGTCATCCGGCAGGTCGAGCCCGGACTCATCCTCGGGGCGAACCTCGGCTGCTGGGTCTCGAACACGAAGCTCGGGGCTCCGACACAGGCCCTCTTCAGGGACCTCCGGCCCTCGGTCGCCCGCTTTCCCGGCGGGAACCTGTCGAACAACTACTGCTGGGTGACTCAGAAGGTCAGCGACAACAACCATGTCCAGTGGGACGATTGGAGCTGGGGCATCGACGTCGGTCAATACATTGCCTTCCTGAAAGCCATCGGCTGCGTCCCCATGTTCTCCCTGAATCCCTTCGACCACACTATTGACGGGCAGGCCCACAGCGCCGTTTCCGAGGCGTCGGACCTGGCCGGCCTCTTCGTCGCCAACGGTTTCTCGGGGGCTTATTACGAAGTCGGGAACGAGAACGACGGCTCCTGGAACCCCATGCTCAGCCTCGACGCCTACACGGACCGGTTCGTCCTCCTGACGACGGCCGTTAAAGCGGCGGACCCGGCGGCCCAGTCCTTGGGTCCCGTCGTTTCGGGGTACAACATGACCTGGATCAACGGTTTTTTGGACGGCCTCCAGGGCCGCGGAGCCCTCGGCCTTCTCGATTGGATCAGCTATCACCACTACGGCGGGTGGATCGCCAACGACAACCAGAACAGGATCAACCTCGACGACCCGCAGGCCTTCGGCCAGGAGCTGGTGACCATCCGGAACACCCTGGCCGCCCACGGAGCGTCCCGCGTCCGGATCGCCGTCACGGAGATGAACGCCGCGATCTGGGGCGACGGGTGCACGCGGGACCAGTTCACGATCAACCAGGGGCTCTGGCTGGCCGACGCCCTCGGGGCCTGTTTCCTCGGCGCCGACGCGGCGAACGTCTGGATCCATCTCCACCCGGGCGCCGACCCCCATTCCCTGATCGACGACGGGCCGGACCCGCCGGCGCCGACCAGGAACTACTGGCCCGTGGCCCTCGCCGCCCAGACCCTGTCGTCGTCCATTCCAACGGCAATGGTCTCGGTCCTGACCGTGACCCTGAACACCCAGCCGGCAGCCATGTCCGGATACGCCGTGAGGAAAAGCGACGGCAGCCTAGGCGTTCTTCTCATCAACAAAAGCACCCAGAGCCTGGACGTCGCTATCGACCTTCCCGATTTACCGCAGAGCGTAATTGGCCGGCGGATCGGTCAGACCGAGTACGAGGCCGTATCCGGACCCGCCCTGATGACCGTCAAGGTGGAATCGCGTCGGGTCCGCTGCACGGTGCCGGGCTCATCCATCGCGGGTTTCGACATCCGCTGACGTCCCTTCCGGAAAATTCAGTTGAAAGGGTTCCGGGATTTGCCGAGCCGGTCAGTCCGCCAGGCCGGCCCCGGCCGGCCGGGGCGGCTTCAAGACCTGGGAAGGGAGCGTTCCCCACTCCACCATGTCCGTGCACCGGGCGGCGAGTGTCAGATACAGGATGATAGGAAGATACTGCGGCTCCGGCGTCGCAGCGACCAGCAAGAACGTGAAGGCCGCCGTCAGCATGGCTGGAAAAAGGCCGAGCCGCGGGGCCGCCAGGATCGACAGGCCGAGAATGATCACGGCCGCAATGGGATAAACCCCGCCCAGGCCCAGCCATTCGAGTGGGCCGGAGAGGACGTTGGGGTAGAACGTCGTCAGGGCGGCCCGGTCCTTGAGGACGAGGTTGAAGAGGACGGTGTTCTTGAAAACGGCCGCGACGCCGAAGGGCGCCATGACGAGGACGGCGGTCGCCAACGCAATGCCCGTGTCCAAGGCGATGGCGACGAGCGACCGGAACTTCCGCCGGTCGAACTTGTGCCAGTAGTAGGCAGCCATGAGCGGAATGATCAGGAACTTGGTCATCAGGCCAATCCCGAAGACGACGGCGATCAGATAGCGGGTGATCTTTTGCGGCCTCTCCCGGTCTTTTTTCATCAGCCAGAGGAGCAGGGCCGTGACGAGAAAGGTCAGGGAGGGGTTGGTCTTGATCTCACCGAACAGGAAGATCGGAAAAAAGGCCATCAGGTATCCCGGCCTGATGGCGGGGAACATCCGGAGCAGGATCAGGCAACAGAGGGCGTTGAGGAGGACCATGACGGCTGTCAGGATTGCGCTGTTCCATTTTCCGCTGAGCCGGAACGCCAGGTAATAAGGATAGATCTCCGACGGCGGGTAATTGAAATTCCCGTAGACGACCGTTCCGTTCTCGTCCCTATGGAAGACCGTTCCGCTCGTGTAGGGGTTCCGGCCGCCGTCGATGGCTTCAAAGACGGTGCGGTAAGAGGAGACGATCTCGGCTTGGGGGTCTATGGTAGCCAAGCTGTGAATCCCGAACGCGAGGCCGGCCAGCAGGACGGCGGCGAGAACCCCCCTTCGGAAAATCCGGCCGGGAGAAACTTTCCAAAAAAGCCAGATGACCGCCAGGACTAGCGACAGCTGGAAAGAAAGATCATAGCGGTGCGCGTGAGGGATGGGCTTGAGGATCCACATGACGAGCGAGATCACGACGCAGAGGATCAACGCTCCGGGCACGAGGTATTTTTTCATGGCCTCAGCCATATCGGGCTCCTCACCCGAGGGGATGCAAGCGGTGGTGCCGCCGCCAAACACCGAGCACGCCCACGGCACCTTCGAGCTTGGCCCTCAGGCTCATTTTGGACAGGCCGACACGGCGGTCGGCGAAATAGATCGGGACCTCCGCGACCCGGAGCCCCAGCTTTTCGCTGACGTAGGCCATCTCCACCATGAAGATGTAGCCGTTGGAGCGGATGCGCCCTAGGCCGATCGCCTCGAGCGCCGACCGTCGCCAGCACTTGAAGCCGGCGGTCGTGTCGTGGGTCTTGAGGCCCAGGATCGTCCGGGCGTAGGCGTTGGCCGACCGGCTCAGGGCGAAACGGCTGAAGCCCCATTGATCGTCGATGCGGCCGCCGGAAATGTAGCGGGAGCCCACGGCCACGTCGCACTCGGCCAGCTTTTCGACCAAACGCGGGACGTCGGCTGGCGAATGGGAAAAATCCGCGTCCATCTGGACGATCGCGTCGGCCCTGCTCTCCAGGGCAAGACGGAAGCCATCCAGATACGCGAGGCCAAGACCGCGGGGGCCGTGCCGATGCAGCACGGCCATGCGCCCTGCCGAGGCGGCGGCCAGCTCGTCCGCCAAGCGGCCCGTGCCGTCGGGAGACTCGTCATCGACGACGAGGAGGCTTAGGCCGGGGATGGGCAGAACGAACAGGGCCTCGGCCATGGCCGCCAGGTTTCCCACCTCGTTGAATGTGGGCACAACGGCAATGACCTTCACCCTATCACTCCGTTCATCCGGATTATCCATGACCCACGGAGGGTCAGCCATTCAACCCCGGCGGACAAGCATTCCTCTCCATTTTCCATTTTCTTTATAACTCAAAGGGCCATGATAAGTTACAAACCTCCTCTTCCGCGGTCCCTCGTGACCGGCGGGGCCACCGGCTATACGGGCTCGGCCCAGGCATGGGCGCGGGCGCCCTTGTAGGCGGCCTCCATCACGCTCACCCGGGCCGCGGCCTCGTGCGGCGTGACCAGAGGAAGACCTTTTTTGCCGGCCACGGCGTCGACGAACTGGTCCATCGGCGCCGGCAGGGCCTGGGGCAGCTCGAGCCACGGCCCCTCCCCGGTCGCCCCCGCGACCTTCTCGCAGGTGAAATAGAGCTTGTCGTTGATGATTGCGGCGTGGCCCTCCGTGCCGCTGATCAGGAGCGAGACGGGATTAACCACGTCCACCCAGCCGGCGGCCAGGGTGCCGATGACCCCGCTCCTGAACCGGAGGATGGCCTCGCCGGTCTCGTCGCAGTCGCCGTAGCGGCCCGTGACAACCTTGATGTCCGCCGCGACCGACGCCACGTCGCCCAGGAGCCACATCAGGATGTCCAGGGAGTGGGTGCCCAGGTCGCCGAAGGCCCCGACGCCGGCGATTTTCGGGTCGGCCATCCATCGCCATTCCTTGTCGAACCAGCCGCCGAGCGAGCCGCTGTGGCAGTTCGAGCCCCGGGCCCGGGTGATCTTTCCGAAGCTCCCCCTGGCGACCTGGTCCTTGAGGAAAAGATGGTGGGCTTGGGTCCGCATGAAATACCCGGTCGTGAAGAGCAGGCCCGCCTTCTCGATGGCCGCGGCCATTTCGGCGCTCTCCCGGGCCGTGATGCCGAGCGGCTTTTCGACGAACATGTGTTTGTTCGCTTTCGCGGCGGCCAGGACCAGGTCATGGTGACGGTTGGTCTCCGAACAGATCACGACGGCGGAGACCTCGCGGTCCGACCAGATCTCACTCAAGTCGGCGGCTTGTTTGGCCTCCAATTCAGCGGCCCGCCGGGCGGCCCGGGCCGGATCGTGGTCCCAAACGTATTTGACCTTGACGTCCGGACGCTTCCCCAGGAGGCCGACGTAGCTCGGCGTGTGGATATGGGCGCAGCCGACAAATGCGAGCGTCACGGTTCTGGGCGGCTCCTGAGCGAGCGCAAGGCCCGTCTTGCCGATCACGGCAGTCGTGACGGCGGCGGCTCCAGCCGTCTTGATAAAATCGCGGCGGCTGACGGATTTCTCTGGCGAAAGGGACGGCTTGAGGTCTTGGGGTTGATGGCTTGACATGGACGAAAAATAGCACCAACGGTCAAGGCCTGTCAACGGAGGAAAACGAATCAGGGACTGGGTTATGATATACTTTGAGAAAACAATCTATTTTGGCGATCGTTTGGGGGAACGTGCTTAAATGCAAAGACGCGAGGGAGTCCATGAGATCATCTAAAAGAAATCTTCCTGTTTTGGCCAGGCTATTGTTTGCCGTCCTCGGCGTAGCCGTATTGGCCTTGGGCTCGCACTCGAAGGCGCCAGCTGCGCCCGATTTCGATATCATAATCTGCAAAGGGCATATCGTCGACGGCACGGGGGCACCGTGGTTCCGCGGCGATATTGGAATTCAGGGCGATCGGATCAAAGCGATCGGCGATCTAATTACGGCCTCGGCGCGAAAACGCATCGATGCCGCCGGCCTGGTCATTGCCCCGGGCTTTATTGATATGCTGGGTCAGTCCGAGTTCAACTTGCTCGTCGACAACCGCGCCGCGAGCAAGATCACTCAGGGTGTGACGACGGAGGTTACCGGCGAGGGAACGTCCATCGCTCCGCTCAATGACCGGATGATCGAGGAGGCGTCGCCGACGTATCAACACTTCGGCGTGACTGCCGACTGGAGGACATTGGCAGATTATTTTCAACGCTTAGACGAACGGACCCACCCGGCGATCAATCTTGCGACATTCGTCGGAGCAGGCGGTGTACGTCGTTACGTGATTGGCGAAGACGACCGGCAAGCCACGCCTCAAGAACTCGAACAGATGAAAAAGCTCGTGGCCGAGGCCATGGAACAGGGCGCCCTCGGCTTGAGTTCAGCTTTACAATACATGCCCGACCGTTTTGCGACCACCGATGAACTGATTGCCCTAGCTGGAGTCGCGTCAAGCTACGGTGGCATCTATCTCACACACCAGCGCTCTGAAGCTAACCAAATCTTCGAGTCTCTCAAAGAGGTTTTCACAATTGCGGAAAAAGCTCATATCCCAGCTGAGATCTGGCACCTTAAGGTCGCCTATAAAGCCAATTGGGGCAAAATGGCTGAGGTGCTGGCCCGAATCGAAGACGCGCGGGCCAAAGGGCTCGACATCACGGCAAATCAGTACCCATACATTCGGGCATCCAACGGCCTCGATGCCTGCCTCCCGCTTTGGGCTCTTGAGGGAGGAGTCGACAAAATGCTGGCGCGCCTGAAGGATCCCGAGCAGCGCGCACACATCAAAAAAGAGATGGACGATCCGACCGTAACCGCTTGGGAGAATCAGTGGTCCGGGGCCGGCGGCGGGGACGGAATTATGCTCGTTACGGTCCTTAATAAGGATTTGAAGAAGTATGAAGGAATGAATATGACCGAAATCGGCAAGCAGCTCGGCAAAGATCCGCGCGATGTCGTCATGGACTTCATCATGGCCGACAAGGGGCGAAGCTCTTGCGTCACTTCGATCATGAACGAAGAGGACGTGCGGACGGCACTGAGAAACCCGCTTGTCTCGATCTGTACCGATTCGGAGGCGGGGGCGGAAGATGGGCCGTTGTCTGAATCGAAGTCTCACCCTCGCGCCTGGGGCACATTCAGCCGTATTCTGGGAAAATACGTCCGCGATGAAAAGCTCCTCAGGCTCGAAGAAGCCATCCGGAAGATGACCTCGCTGCCGGCGTCTCGTGTAGGGTTCCGTGACAGGGGGATTCTCAGGCCAGGGATGATGGCAGATGTGGTGGTTTTCGATCCAGCCACAGTCCGGGACGTTGCGACCTTTGAAGATCCGAGTCATTACTCGGTCGGGATGAAATACGTGTTTGTGAATGGGCAGGCGGTCGTCGCTGAAGGTCAGATCACCTCAAATCGTCCGGGCCGTGCGCTGCGTGGACCGGGATATCATCGGCATACCCGATAAGGAGCGCCGGAGCTCCGCCGATGGTCAAGGAAACACTTTTCATGAGCGCGTTTGGAAGAGGATGAGAGAGATAGGGAAAATCCGGGGAAAACAAGAATATAAGGCTGGCAGGGCCACGGGGATTCGAACCCCGGTCTGATGGCTGAGAACCACCTGTGTCCCCTTCTTCATACTGCCTTCAATTCATTGAATTGAATAGGATTAGCGGCCAGTTTCCATTATGCGAGGAAAACTGATGACATTCTGGTGACGAAGCCGTTACGTTTTTCTCCTGGGGCTTGTCCAACAACCGGACTGTTGCTGCTTGACGTCAGCGAGATTCGGACAGGGATTGATTTCTCCTAAGCTATGGTTTCCAATAACAAAACCAAGCTGGGAGGAATGAATGACAGGGAAACAGGGAAGCTCACCCGAATCGATTGTCCGGGAGATCAAGCGATAGACCCGCCGGAAGTTCACTGCCGAGGAAAAGATCCGGATCGTCCTCGAGGGCCTGCGGGGCGAGGCCGGCATTACCGACCTCTGCCGGAAGGAAGGCATCCATCCCACGATGTACTACAAGTGGAGCAAGGCGTTCCTCACATGAAGTATACGCAGTCAGAGAAGATAAAGATCAGTTGGGGCTGGTATTATCTGTCGACGATGATGGATGACTTCTCGCGCTATATCACCGCCCGGCAGCTCTGCGTTGACCAAAATGGTTCGGGAGTGGGTGGACTATTACAATCACCAGCGGTATCACGAGGCCATCGACAACGTGACCCCCGCAGACAAGTATTACGGAAGGGACCGCGTGATCCTGAAAAAGAGGGAAAAGGTCCGCACAGAGACCATGAAGATGCGGAGGGAGTTGAACCGGATGGCGATGCTTGAAGCCTTGCCAAACGGCGTCAGCTAAATTATCATAAGAGACGGAATCCGTAGCTTGGGAAATCAGCTCGCGAATCGGAAACCGCCTGACGACGAACAACCTGACATAGAAAACGGCTGAAGGAGAAATTAACTCCAGACCGACCATATTCCGCTATGAAAAACCTCACTGTTGAATTCCCGACTATGAATCTGGCAGCGATCCTCTGTTCCTGAAGATGGCTTCCCCTCATATCCGCATAGCCTAGAGGGCCTGGGAACTGGCCCCGCCACGTCCGGCTGGGGCTCGGTCTTTTTAAGCGCCTGCCGCGCCCGCGCCGCCCAGCGCCTTGAGTTTTGCGCCCTGGGGGGAGTAGCGCAGGAAAGTTATGAGTTGGTTTACTGACTGACCCCCTTTGGTGAGCATTTTATCCTGCGAGCGTGGCGCAACCTCCAGGGC
>JBEKXF010000058.1:0-9303 GCA_049512315.1 Candidatus Aminicenantales bacterium
GATTTTTTCATGTGATTCAATTCCTTTCACACCCGAGTATAGAGAAAGGAGGGTTAGAAGACCGTTAGAGGAATATTAAGTTCCTCTAATGTTTTCTTGGAACAGCCGGGTCCCCGGAAACCGCGGAGAACCTGGCCGGGGGCCGGATGGGCAGGAAAAGAACTGCCGCCGCTAGTGCGTGAGCTCGGCGAATTCGACAAACTCATCCACGAGCCGCGGCTCGAACTGGGTTCCCGAGCATCTCTGCAGCTCTTTTATGGCTCGCTTCTTGCTAATGCCCTTGCGGTACGGCCGCGTGTTTGTCATGGCATCATAGGCGTCGAGGATAGAGAATATTCTGCATTCCAGGGGGATTTGCTCGCCCTTCAGGCCTTCCGTATAGCCTTTGCCGTCCCAGAATTCATGGTGGTGCCGAATGAGATCGGAGATATGAAAGAGCGCCTTGGAGCGACAGGCCAGGTTGTATCCGATTTGTGCTGACCCGCCCCCGATCAATGTACCACCTGTGAAGGCCGCTGCCTCCTATCTTCTTTCCGCTTCCATGGCGTATCCGATTACGGCGTCTACAAACAGGGATTCATTGCCGACATTAGTGATCCTGATCATGTTCACGCCCGTGGCGCTGCCTTTAAAGGCATAAAACACCGGAAGGATAAAGCCGGTCGCCGACAATCCCACGGCCATCCAGTCGTGACGTTGTTTGTTTTCCTCGTCCTCCCATGGAGACCAGACTTCGAGGCCGATGTCCGCCCCTCCTTTGGCGACGAATGAACCGCTATCCGCCTGCGCCACGTTGCCGGCGACTGGATCCCCCCCAACGGCTGGAAAGAGACAAAGCTCCCTTTCCATGAGCAAAACAAGCTGCCCGCCCGGCAGGATTTCCGCGTAGCAGCCGTCCGGCGCACCAAGGGAATCCTTTGCGTTTTGGACATTCTTTTCAGAAACAACCCGGAGGGCATAGAATTTCGGCCTTTCCTGTTCTTCCTGGTCGTGCCGGTAATAAGAGGGCTCGGCCACAACGATGATTCCTCCGGATAGGCCGAGAACAACACATAGGGTAATGAGCACTCTTATTTTCACCACGCCCGCCCTTGATATTATAGTCCATGTGATCTTGCGAAAAAAAGCCGTTTATTAAACGGGCCTGTTCTTTGCCACCCAAACCGCGACACGCGTCCTCTCTATGATCAGAGGGAGCTATGGCGCCCCCTCTATTTTATGGCGCTCCAGATAACCTTGCCGTTTTCGTCATACATCACCAAACCCGGCCCATCTTTGGACACGCCCAGCTCGGCGCGGCCATTACCGTTCTCATCATACAACGACAGCGACGGATGATCTTTGTCTGCGTCCAACTTGATACGCAGCTTGTTATTTTCGTCGACCAGCACCAGATGTGGGCCATCTTTGAGTACGACCAGGCTGGCGCGAAGCCATCCATCTTCGTTAAACAGCTCAAGTGCCGGGCCATCTTTGCCAGCGACCAGCTTGGCGCGGCGCTTGCTATTTTCGTCCTCAATCACGATTTTGTTGGCTCGGATCTCCTTCGTCGATCCCCCTACACGTATTTGCTTCAGTTTTTCTATCTCTTTTTCCGCATTCTCCAAGCGTTCTTCAATGGTCATGTTTTTCCCCTAATAAGAATCTTCCCCTCGTCTCATCGTCTATCTCCTACCAGGCTTGATCATCCGCCTTCACCGGGAATGGATCTTCATGACTATGAACAACCTTCCATTCCCCGCATTCATTTTGCTCTTCAACATGATGTACTATAACCTGACGTTCCTTATCTATCAAAATATTTTCCCTTGCCGGTCGTTTGTTTTTGGATAATTTAATCCTAAACACGTTCTTATAAAACTTATGACTCTTATCGCGGTTCTTTCTTTTCAATAGTTCTCTGGATCTAATTTCAATCCCTTCGTTAATCACTTTGGTTTTCGCCGGGTGGCCGCACGATAAATAATATGTTGTACTGCCTTGTTCTTTAATGATCCTCTCAACTTCAAAGTCGGCATTACATGCAATACAATGCTGATTCGGCGGGATTTGATCAGGCTCCATGAGAAAATTCGTCTTTCCCATCCGTCTATCTCTACGGGCGCGATTATCCGCCTTCACGGGCGTCTATTGCTGATCAATCGGGGCCATGCCTTCCTCAGGCCTCTGGCCCCATAACACTTCAAATGTAAAAAGGCGTGAACTTATTCTTAAAAACTTCAAGTATCCTGTTGGAAGTATATTCTTCTGCCCGATCGCATCCAGTGTTAGCTGTGTTAAAGTTCCCTGTCCGATAACTGATAACAATACAAGAAAAAGGATTCACATCATATCTTTTCATGCGTGTGGTGGCACAGACGCTGAACTCACAAACCTTTCCGTTCTTGCCAGTAAATGTTACTACATGCTTTTCAAACTCTCTATTACACTGGTGCTGTATCTTTTGGGACAGAAGATATTCAGAAATCGACTGAAACGCCGGGTGAACAAGGTTCTTGAGAGTCTTTTCTATTAATTCTTTTTCGTCGTTGTTCATTTTTTCCCCTTTTCCCTATCCCAATGCTATCCCACTAACTAGAGAAGTTCAAGGTTTCTCTGCGCCTCTGCCGGCCGTTCTCGGGCCGGGCTACGGATCGGTGCGTCGTCTACGGTTATCATTGGCCCTCAAAGCCCCAGAGGGTTCAGATCTAGATGTACCCTGTGCCTGGCTAGTGCTGAAGGAAGCCCAGAAAATGCGCTAGAGGGCGCGAGAGGGGCCGTTCTGCGGGCATGGGAGAGGCAAACCGCCAGATGGGCCGTCGAAGGAATGGGCTTTCCGCCACAGTGACCGGGCTATGATATACTCGCAACTGATGATCTGTTTTAGCGACCGTTCAGGGGAACGTGCTTAAATGCAGAAAAGGGGGTTACATAGAATATCTGAAAATCCCGCTTGAGGCGGGCGGGCTGATTTTCTGAGCCCTCGCTGACCCGCGGGCGTTCCGTGGAATCCCCCGCGAAAGGGCAGGCAATCACCTAATGAATCACCCCCGGAGGCGATTGACCCTCCGCGGGCGCTGGCTGAAACTGGGGGGTTCAGGAGCTTTATGAAGTAAGGAGCCTGCGATGGCCAACAAGCGCAAGGAAGACCGGTTCGTCGAGCGGAACAACGTCTCGATCAAGCCCTACCTCCATGCAAATAACGGCATCGGGATCAACGCGTATACGCGCGACATCTCTCTGGGGGGGGCGAAAATTTTCACTAAGGAGCTCTTCTACGTCGGCTCCCACATCAAGGTCCAGATCGAACTCACGGGAACCGGGGAACTCATTACCCTCGAAGGGGAAGTCAAGTGGCTCAACGTCAAGATCGATGAGGACCTCTTCGAGCTGGGCGTCGAGTTCAGGCACAGGATCTCGAACAGCATCCTCTGCCTGATCAAGCACATCTATCAGGGCGATTCGAGGATCCCGGCCTCAATCACCTGAGAATTCGTTTCGTCAATAGGAAAGAAAACGATTCCTTAAGGGCGACGCTTAAGGTAATCCGCTTGGGTGTTCACAAACAAAGATATGGACAGGCAGAGTGTTAGCTGCGTTCGAGGGGGCAACTCCTCAATGGTGCTCGGCCTTTTCCGCAGCCTCAGCCTCGGCTTTGGTTTTATGAACGGTTCCATCCGGGTGGTTGGGGGGAGAATAAACGGTGTACAGTTTCAGCTGCTTGGCTTTGGACGTGTTGATGACGTTATGAAAGGTGCCGGCCGGCACGATGGCGGCCTCATTCTCATGGACCCGGTGTTCTTCCGAACCATTTAGGATGAACTTGGCTTCCCCCTTCTCGATGCGGAAGAATTGGTCGACATTGGGATGCACCTCGTTGCCGATCTCCTCGCCCGGCTGCAGGCACATCACCACAAGCTGACAGTGCTTGCCGGAGGGACCTCATCCCTGAATAATGGTCCAGATATAGAGTGAGTTTTCTGGCAAAATCTCAAAGAGGACGTTAGAAATAACCGGCCTAGTCCTCTTTCTGCTCCGGCCTGGGGTGGATGAAGCGGCGGTCGAGTGTCATGGGGTGCTTGGCGGCGACGCGCTCGACGTACTTGCTTGAAAATCTCACTTCAGGGGTGGTAAATTTAGCGGGGGCAGGTCATATCACTTGAAATATTCGGGATCCTTGTCATGGTCGGCGCAGCCTTCCTAGTTGCAAAGAAAAGAAAATACTGATTGGAATATTGCGTCGTCAAGAACCGGGAGAAAGGGGGTAATAACATGACCATCGATCTGCTCCCTGGATCTTGGTCCGCATCGGATGCGGATTTTTTGCCGGAGGGCAGAGGAAAGAAGTCGCAAAGCTGCAATAAGATTCTCGGATTCAAAAAAGGTCAGCTAAAAAGATCTTTCCTCGTCCAGAGATGGATGATGGTGAAGAATACGAAAAAGAGGCTGGGACCGATTATGTTAATACGGGAGAGCTTGGTGACACCGAGTACAAGAAGAGAGTCGAACAGCCACATGCCCATGGCTAGATATGAAGCCACCAACCCAAATTTCTTCAATTTGAGCAAGCCATAAGCCCCAATATAAAGAAGGATCGATAGGATGAGATCTGGGGCGCCAAAAGCATTATAGATACGGTCTTCGATAGCCATGGTTGAGGGAAACTCGTTGGCCACAATTCTGCCGATCCAAAAAATATCCGTGGCCACCGCCACGAAGAACATGATCACAGCGATTGTTATGACCCCCAGCGTCACTCTTTTTTGCTCGGTCAATGTGGTTTTCCTCTCTTATTAAGGTTAAAGCTTCTATCTCAAGATGTCTATTGTTTGCTACGGAGGAATCGTCAGGGCCTCGAAGTAGACCGCGAGGGTCCTGACGGCGCACCGGCAGAGCTCCCCCAAGAGCCGGCGTCTGAACTTGAAGAAGATCCT
This sequence comes from Candidatus Aminicenantales bacterium, assembly GCA_049512315.1. Lineage (GTDB taxonomy): Bacteria > Acidobacteriota > Aminicenantia > Aminicenantales > Saccharicenantaceae > DATKJS01. Next base: position 4,914 of record JBEKXF010000058.1, read on the forward strand.
TAGCGTCTTGGGGATCGTGAAGACGACCCGGCGATGAGGGACATCGAGAAGGAGGGTCTGCCGCACCCACTCGCCCCGCTGCTAAAGCCGCTTGGTATGGCAGGACGGGCAGAAGCCCTGTGTCCGCCAGGAAAACATTACGAACCGCTACTGCCCCCACAATCCGGCCGCTGGATCCGGGCAAAACCGAAGCGTGGGTTGCCGCAGTCGAGATAGCGCTCCACGACTTCTTTTATGACCGGCCGAAAAAGAGGCTTTTTAGCCTGCGAAACTGAACTTGCCCCTTTCCTGTCCAAAGAAGGGAGGAGAAGTTCACCTTTACTCCTGGCGGCATGTCCAGGCCCGAGGCATAATGACGAGTTTTTCCCCATATGGAAACAAAATTTAGGGCAAAAAACCACCACACTAATTGTCAGGGATCCGGCCGAAACTTGACAAACCTGATATCTAAACCCATATTTTAATAGTCAGAAGGGAAAAAATATGGTCGGCATGAGTTTTTGTTCTTCTCTTGTCCTTCTCGTTATCAGCGCCATCGTATCCGTTATCCTGTTCTTTCTGCTGAAAATTAAAATAGGCAACGGCGTGGTTGGGTTCATTGCTGAAATCTGCATTGGCTGGTTTGGAGCCTGGCTGGGCTGGATTCTTGAACACTGGTGGATTAAATTGTGGGGTGTTTACATTATTCCTGCCATTTTCTGTTCGGCTTCCTTAATCCTGGTTGTTCACGTTTTGTATGCTCCGCCAAAAGAGATAAAAACGAATATTTAATTGCATGACCACGCAACCGAACTGTTGATTTTGTGACACCGGGGGATCCAAGCAAGGGCACTAGCATCTGAAAATGCCAATGAGGCCATTTTCGATCAGCCAGTTAGAATAAACCATAGCAAGTAGCTCATTTCATCCCTCTCGGGCGAGGTAGGTTTTATTTCTTGATTTCCCTCTCCTGCAAGGCGGGGATATCCGGTCCTACGCAGCAATCGGGAGAGAAAGAGGAAAGCGGATGCGTCGTTGGGGGCTTAAATGATGGATGACAACACGATAAGGGATGAAATCTTGAGACTTTTGAGCGTCCGCAAGAAACTTAAGGAGGGGGAATATTTAACCTCAAGAGAAGAAGAAAACGTGGCAATGATTCTTGGAATCCCTAAGTTTAAAAATACAAAAGAGATGGAGACAAAGATTAATGAGTTTTTCGGCTGGGCTAGTGAGACGCTTAAGAGACAATAATGGACAAAATAATTTGATCTGGGAAGGAGGCTGAAATGCCAGTCCGCAGGTTAGAAGAATTCTTAGACGGAAAGGGGATCAACTACGTCAGAATCACCCACTCTACGGCTTACACGGCCCAGGAAACTGCCGCGGCGGCCCATGTCCCTGGAAAAGGATTGGCCAAAACAGTAATTCTGAAAGTCGATGGCAAGATGATGATGGCCATACTGCCAGCTTCCCGCAAGCTGGATCTAGATCTCTTAAAAGAAGCCGTTGGCGCAAACAAAGTCGAGATCGCCAACGAGACGGAATTTAAGGATATGTTTCCTGAATGTGATATCGGCGCTATCCCGCCCTTTGGCAATCTCTACGGAATGGACGTCATTTCTGAAGGAATTCTGGCGGAAAACGAGGAGATCGCATTCAACGCCGGCTCTCATACAGAAGTAGTCAAATTGTCATACAAAGATTTTCTTGAACTCGTTAAACCGAAAGTCGCGTCGTTTTCATCAATAGGATAAGCATGAAACATCGGTGCCGGGGCCATAGCGTCTCATAAGCCATTGAAAGTCTTTCTACTGTATCAGGAATTTTTCAATTTTCTGGAGAAAATCCCATCTGATCCAGGACAGCATTCGAAGAAATGGCCGCTCTTCTTCGGCGAGTATTATCAGCCTAACAAAGCGTTCTTGGATGCATACTTTTCCCACTTGCCTTTATTGGATTCTGCTGTTTTGGAGGAACGAGTAAAGGCGGTTAAAGCCGCAGATTATTCTTGGTTGAAGAGTCTCTGCGCGTTTTTGCCTCCTGAGAAAATCATCCACGACGCGTATGAGGAATGTGTTAACGTTGTTTCCCCTCCCGAAGAGCCTGAGATCTATCTTTTTATTGGATTTTTCAGCCCCGATGGTTTTGTGATGAATTTTCAAGGAAAACCCGTTATTGGCTTTGGCCTGGAAAGATTTAGAGATTTCCGGTTGCTTCATGTTATTTTTGCTCATGAGTATGTCCACTTTCTTTTAAACCTAATGAACGCAGAAGTCCCCGAACAAAAATCGCTCCAATGGTTTTTAGTTTCAGAGGGATTGGGGACCATTTTCCCTTCTCTTGTTTTCCCTGGACTTTTCCTGTCCGATTATTTCCTCTTTCGCAGAGACAGATTGAATTGGTGCCAGGCAAATGAATCCCGGTTAAAAGAGATTTATTGTTCAGGACGCTTTTCTCCTCGAGAATTGATAGACTTCTATGACAAGGGAAACCCAGAAATGGGTCTCCCCCCTCGAGCCGCCAAATATCTTGGCTTTCAGGCTATAAAAAGGCATCTGGCACAAAATCCAGAGGTGAATTTAGCCATGCTTCTCTTGGATAAAAACTCGGCTTTCTCAATAGAAATATAATTTGCCTCTACTCCTCATGATCAGGACCTGCCCTCTCAATCGATCCCGGTGAACCTATCCACACCCAAGTTGTTTAGGACAGGATTTTGAGCCCAGTGAGCCGCCTGCTACAAATAGGTCCAGTTATAATGGGTAAATTTATCGGAACGGAGTGCAGCCCGTAAGCCTGAAAATCTCACTTCACAAGTGGCACGTTGATCGGAGGCAGGTCACTCTATGTGTCACTTAAGGAAATCTTAAAAAAGCCCTTCCGCGAAATGCTTTGTGGCGTGAGGAAAGAGAGGTATAATAGGTGCATGATGAACATGATAGACTGCCAGAGTGGCCGGGGTTGTGAGCCGAGCGCCCTTTCGGGGCCGGAGGCCAGTGACCAGCGCCACCCGTGCGGTCTGTTAACTCCTTTCACTTATTTGCCTTCGGAGGCCTGCCGCTGTGGTGTGGTACGGCATGGCAAGGTCTGCGCTGGTTACGAACGGCGGCAAACCCCACTTTTTCTAGGTAATGAAAATGAGCGCTGAAAAATTGTCCCGCCTGCAGAAACTGATACTCATGCTGGCGCTCGAGGCTCACGAAGAGAACCATGACGTAAGCACACGAACCATCTACCGACACTATTACCAAGAGGGGCTAAAGTTCCCTGAGTTCGACCTCCCTTCGCTGAGTGGTCATAAGTACTCGCGCTGGTGGATCAAGGAATATGTGGTTGTCTCTAAATCGTTGCGCCGCCTCCGGGAACGAGGGCTGGTGGCGATCCGGCCTCATCGTCCTGGTTTATCTACCCTCATTCAAATCACGAAGGAGGGTATAGCGGTAGCGAAGGCCTTATTACTAAGGGGTCGGCCCCTTAGCCTTAAGAAGTGGCTGGTTGCCTTCCGGGCCTCTCCAGCAGAGTTGACTACTGACTATCTGAAGTACATAGAAGAGCGCCGCGAGATAGAGCAGCGCTTTTTTTGTATGGCACTGAAGGTTCGGGCCACGAGGCCCTAACAATAGGCTTAACCAGCTGGGCTGAGCATTACGAGTCCTACCAGAAGGCCCATCGCGGCCTACGAGCCAGCTTGGAAGTGAGAGTTGGCATGCTGGCCAGGGCGCAAATCAAAGACCCTCGAGAGCAAGTTCTGCACTTTGTGAATGACTATCCGGAGTCCTTCACAGGCAAGCTGACGTTCGTGGCGGAGAAGCCGCCGCCTTCCCATGTCTTCGAGCAGGCCGCGCTCGTGGAGGCCGAGGGGAGCAGGGAATATTTCTGAGCTTTCGTGATCATGGGGAGAGGGGAGTCTATCTTTATTGGACCGGCGCGAGAGGGTTTCCCGCCCAAATAACCTCTTCTTGGCCGCCTAGGGGGATTGCTGACATCATAGCGGGGTCCGCGATATATTCTGACGTGATGAGGTGAGGAGATTCAGCGGCCGGAGCGGCCATTCATCACGCCGCAGAAAAAGGAAAATCCCATACCTCGCGGGATCTCGTCTTTCCGGATTTTTTGGCAATCAACTCATGGAGGCCGGCCCTTGCCCCTCTTCATCATCCATCCTGTTTTTTATTAATATCTTGATCAGGTCAGGGCACGATCCGTCTTGACGCCGGCGGGAGGATATTCCAGAATGAGAGGAGGACAAGAGGCGAGGTTCGAGGTCAATAATGCGGATACTGATTATCGAGGACGAAGGCAAGATCGCTGCGTTTCTCAAACGGGGGCTCAAGGAAGAAGGTTACGCTGTGGATGTGGCTGCCGACGGAGAGCAGGGCTATTTCCTGGCCTCCACCCAGGACTGCGA
>JBEKXF010000059.1:0-9256 GCA_049512315.1 Candidatus Aminicenantales bacterium
GCCTTCGATATGGGGGCTCGATTGGCGGGGAAGGACGGGCGATAGATTTTTTTCTCTCTCGCGATTTGATTATTAAGATAGCCGACATGATATATTGACCTTCCCCCGCTCAATGTGACACCTATAAATTGAGATTTTCAAGCTCTGGATTTGCCCTGGCTAGGTCCATTTCATAAGGGTGAGGTCCCATTGACCCTCAGGCGGCAAAAGAGGAATAATTAGAGGCATAAAGGGGGGTCAGAATATTGCGTGAAAAATCCTGTTATATTTGTGGTCAAAAGGCCGAAGGGTGGGATAAAGGCAATTTATATAATGTGAATTGCTACAAGTGTGCGGAATACACGCTAACGGACCTTGCTTTCCATCAACGGTTGATCCGGGGAGCAAAAAAGGCACTTACAAACAACGAAAGGGAGCGGCTGTCAATTGCAGTTAAGGCTGAATACGAAAAAGGGAAAAGGCGCGTATGTCTGAATACCGGGAAGATCGACAAACTCGTAGGCCGGCCGCCGCAACCTATTAGAATCAATATGGCCTGACAGGAGATGCGAGGCGCAGAGCGGATGATTTTAAGAGTGTAATACTTCATATCCTCGCGGACACTATTCCAATTATTCTAAGACACTCCTCAATGCTTCATAGGGCGTCTTGCCCTTAAACGCTCCGTGTGGACGATCAAGATTATAGAACCTCTCCCACTCCGCCAATTTCTCATTTAAATCGACATCGTCCGTATATGTCAACAATTGATAAAATTCTTCCTGATCCGTTCGATGAGATCTTTCAACCTTCCCGTTGAGCTGTGGAGATCGAGGTCTAATATAGACATGCCTCATCCCTTTGTCCTCGACATGCCAGTGAAACTGGGCTTGAAACTCATGGCCTCGGTCTGTTCGGATCGTATGGATGCGGAAGGGGAATTTCTCAATCACATAATCAACAAACTTAATGGCATTCTGCTGATTGTGACGGGGGTAGATTTTCAGCGCCCTGATCCGGGTGGCATCATCAATAGCCGTGTATTGAAAGCGTCGAACCCTGGTTCCCTCAAAGTTCCTGAGAGAGACAAATTTGACATCCACTTGGACGTGATGGCCAGGGACTTCCTTGGCATAACGGCGAGTGTGAATAGCCCTCCGCGCTGAACTCTTCGGCAAGCGTCTCATCCCGTTTCGAACAAGGGTTCGGGAGACGGTGGACTCTGAGGTCTTAATTCCATGGTAGCGCTCCAAGTACCACATGATTCTCTCGGGTCCGAGTTTATATGTCTGCCTCAGGTGGAGGATCTTGTCAACGACATCTTGAGCTAATTTTCGAGGATGATTGAGGACAACAGGTTTTTTCCTAGCTAACCCAGCTTTTCCGCCTTTCTCGTAGGCTTTCTTCCACCCATAAAACGTCGACCTCGGTACGTTGAATTCGCGACAGGCCTGGATCACAGTGCGGCAAACCGTAGCATACTCAAGAACTGTCCATTTGAAATGAATTCTGAGTGCCTCTCCGACTCCTTTTTTCATATGTCAGACCTCCTTTATGTAGCTTAGCAAATAACATAAAGTGTCCGGAAGGATCTGACATATCTACACCCTTGGTTTGGGTGAAAAAACTGATTATCAAGGAAGCCGTGGAGAGGATGCAGGATGGTTGCCACCCGGGCTATCTGAAGGAGCAGCGGCGGGTTGTCTCCGTCAGGGAGCTCCGGCCGAGACGTGACCTCTTGACAATCAAGGCCCGGCTGGACGGGCGCGTGGAGGCCAAGGTCATGCGGCCCTTTGCCCTGCCCGCCGACGTGAGGGCCGTTCTACAGGGAGACTGATGTGGCCCAGTGCCAAGCGCTCCGGGTCGACGGCCGCCCCTGCGGCATGAAGGCCCTGCGGGGCGAGCCGTTCTGCGTCCGCCACAGCGAAAAGACCTGCCCCGGGAACATTATCGAGGCCATGTTCGACAAACGGGCCTTCGGGAAGCAGTTCCACGACCCGGCGACATGGTCGAACTGGGTAGTTTGCTTGAAGACGATCTATGGCCTTTCGCTTACCCCGCCCGAACTCGAGGTCTTCAGAATCTGCTCCGGCAGGTCCCATCCCCGCCCCGGGGGCTATGAGGAGGTTTTCATCATCGCCGGGAGGCAGGGCGGGAAATCCACGACGATGGGCTTCGTAGCCGCATACGAGGCGGCCCTGGGAGGTTGGGAGAAGAAGGTCGGCCCGGGCGAGCAGTGGAACATCTTCTGCCTGGCCGACACGAGGGAGCAGGCAGGCATCGTCTTCGGCAACATCAAGCGGTTCCTCGGGCCCTTCCAGAGGCTGGTCAAACGGGAGACTTGCGACGAGCTAGACCTCGTCAACGGGGCGCACATCGCAGTCAAGGCGTCGGACTTCAGGTCGGTCAGGGGATGGCGCCTGGCCCTGGTCGTCCTCGACGAGGTGGCGTTCTTCCCGAACGACAACGTCGACGAGCTCGTCTCGGCCCTGACGCCCTCGATCATCCCCGGCGGCCGGCTGATAGGCATCTCGAGCCCGAACCGGAAGGCGGGGCCGCTCTGGGCGCTCTACGAAAAGTTCTGGGGGCGGGATGATGCCGATACGCTCATTTTCAAGGCCCCGACGAAGCTCCTGAACCCCACTTTCTCTGAAAGGAAGATCGCCCGGGACATGGAAAGGGACCCCGAACGGTGCAGGGCCGAATATGAGGCCGTTTTCCGAGACGATATCGGGGCGCTTTTCGACGAGGAGAAGTTAAGGGCTGCGGCGACGGGCTCCGAGAATCTGCCCGAAAAGGGCCTTAACTACTACGCCTTCATCGATGCGTCAGCGGGAAAGGCTGACAGCATGACGCTGGCCATCGCCCATGCCTTCGAAGAGAAGGTCTATCTCGACCTCATCCGCGAAAACGCGCCCCCGTTCGATTTCATCCAGGTCGTCAACGAATATGCCGGCCTTCTCCGAGAGTACGATATCCATGAATGCTGGGGCGACAGGTACGCATTCGCTTCGCTCGAGAGCCAGCTCAGGCGGCACAGGATCGCCCTGAGCCAGAGCAAGGCCAGCACAACGGAGTTCTACCTGAAGATGAAGGCGCTTCTGCAAGCCAGGGCCGTGGTCCTCCTGGACAACAAAAAGCTGATCGACCAACTGAAGCGGCTCGAACTCCAGACGCTGCCCAGCGGCGCCGAGAGGATCGATCACCCGAAGAACGCCAACGACGACCTGGCCTCCGCTGCGGCCGGGGCGATCTACCATGTGTGCAAGGGGATGGCGTCCAGGCAACCCACGCCTGGGCTCGTCGTCCAGAGGCACGAGCACCCGGACCTCCAGCGGGAAAAGGAGCTGGCGGCAAGGGAAGAGTTGGAGGACTGCAAAAGGGAGATGATGGACTACATCAATGAAGCCGAAGGCGGGGTCGGCATTCTTCTTAAACCCAGACGCTAATTTATCCCCTTAAAACGCATTTAAAGCCCATCCCGAGCTAAAAATTAAAAAGATAAAACCCTACTTTTGACTGGATCAGTTTTGAGGTGAGGCTCCCTCTTCAAATACGGCACCACGTTGACCCGGCGGGGCCAGGGCGAAAATCTTCCTATTCGTCCTTGTCGGTTTTCATAGAAAAATCGAGTGCTGCGAGCTTTCCCGTCGCGGATTCCTTAATGAACTCTTCGACCTTCGCCTTGATGGCGTCGCGGACCTCACGTGTCTTTGCGAGCCGCTCCTCGCGCGTCCCTGTGAATGAGGCAGGGTCGGGAAAGCTCCAAATGAGAGTCCGGGTAATCCCAGGGAAGGTCGGACAGCGCTGGGCGGCCTCTGTGTCGCAGACGGCAATGACATAACCGAAGAGGACGCCGCTCTTATAGACATCAAAGACGCTCTTGGTCGAATTTTGCGAAATGTCGATTCCGACCTCTTTTATGACCTCGACGGCCAGAGGATTGAGTGTGCCCGGTTCGAGTCCGGCGCTCGATGCCACGAACCGTCCTCCGGCCCGGGTATTGAGGAATGCTTCAGCCATCTGGCTTCTGGCGCTGTTGTGGACGCAGACGAACAACACACGGACGGCATTGCCATTCACGACCATCGTTGGCTCCTTCCGCAGAATATCGTCGGCATTAGGGGATTCCGATGCCGGGTCAGACCGCCGATTCCGCGCTTTCCATAAGCCGGCTTATACGGTCGGCGAGGTTGTTTTGGTTACGGAGGTAGAGCGAGCCGGGGATCCCAGAGTCCGATAGCGCTTCGATGGCCTTGCGAAGGAGCCACCGGGAGATCCCCGGGGCGTTCGGGCGATCCTGCGCCACCTGTCTGATGATCCCGTCGAGGATCGCACTTCCTGTGTCTATCGTAAGGGAATCCTTGGCGTGGAGCCAGCTCGCTTTATCGAATAGATTCCGGATGCGGACGGACGTCTCAGCCTTGAGGCGGGGAAGGGTTAAATCGTCCGGACAAAGGTGGGATTCCCTGGACGCGATCCGGCCGAAAAACGTCTCGAAGGAATTGCCGCGGGCCAGGCTGAAGGCCCTGCCGATGTCTCCGACGTGGCTGTCGGTCGCCGCCACGATGCCCTTCGACTTGGCGTTCGCCAGGCGGAGAGCTTGGGCGTTGATGCGGCTGGTTCGGCCCATGTTGTATTCGAGGACCGGGAAGAGGTCGGCGATCTCGAGGATGGCTCGCAGATTTGGCGTCTCCTCCGGCTCGTGCCAGAAGGGATGATTGAACACGAAGGGGAGGCCTTCGTCCCGGAGGTACGTGGTCAGGTCCACGATGTCCCGGCCCGTCCGGGCGAGCTTCTGGATCTCCCGGAATTGGCCGGGATTGAGAGTGTAGACGTTAATGTGGATGGTGTGGCCCACGTTTCTGGTGTCGAGGATCCTGACCTCGACGGCCGGGACGAGGCCTTCGCGCGTCCAACCGACCTGGTCATAGGCGGCCATCGTATCGTGGTCCGTGAAGGCGACGTAGCTCATGCCCATCCGGCGGGCTTTTTGATAGAGAACCATAGGGTCGACCTGCCGGGTCGGGATGACATCATAGGAATGGAGCGTGTGAACATGAAGGTCCGCCGCCTGCCACCCGCCGGCCAGCAGCGTCTGGGCCTGCTTGGCGTTTAAGACCTTGGGCTCTCGCCCGTTGTCGGTTAGAGATGTACTCATGCTATTCACGCCATATTATCGCCCCGCTGCGTTAAGGGTGAATGAAGAAACGGTTAATTCTTGATGAAGTCCGTCCTAACCAAGAATTAACCATCCCTTTATCGAAAACTCATGCGCCTCCGCTATAAAAGAGATGATGAAAACGCTTCTCCTCGTCCTGCTTTCCCTGTCCGGCTTCGTGTTATTCATTTTCACGGCTTTTACGGTCGCCTACCGGCGGGGCAAAAAGACCCCGGCGGCGGGAGCCGGCGAATACCCCTTCGTCAGCCTCCTCAAACCGCTTAAGAACGCCGACGACGACATGGCCGCCAACCTGGAATCGTTTTATCATCTCGATTACCCCGCCTACGAAGTCCTATTCGCCGTCGACGATCTTCGCGACCCGTGCGTCGGTCTCCTGAAGGACCTTCAGGCCCGATACCCCCTGATCCCCACGGCGATTATCGCGACCGGCCATCCGCCCTTCGAGAATCCCAAGGTCCACAAGTTGGCTCGGCTCGAATCCAAGAGCCGAGGCCGGCTATTTTGGACGACGGACTCCAATATCCGTGTCGCTCCCGACGCTCTCCGCCGGCTCGTCGACGAATACTTAGCTCACGACGCCAAGGTCGTGTTCTCGCCCATCCGGGGGTCGTCGAGCCGGACCTTCGGCAGCCTCATGGAGAACGCGGGCCTCAACTTCTTCACCTCCGGGAGCATTCTCGCTTCCTGGTTCCTGGGACGTCAGGCCATCCTTGTCGGGAAGTCCATCCTCATCGAGCGCGCGGCTCTGGCCACGTTCGGGGGCTTCGGCTACTTCAAGGACTACTTAGCCGAGGACTTCCTCTTGGGCGAGGCGTTCATCAAGAGCGGCTTCCGTGTGACGACCAATTGCACCTGGGTGACCAACGTCAACCAAACGGCTACTCCACGGAGCTTTTTCAAACGGATGTCCCGCTGGGCCAAGCTCCGCTTTAACCTCCGGCGGCCCGTCTATCTCCTGGAGGTCCTTCTCAATCCCATCGTCCTCGCCCTGGGCGGCGTAGCCGCCTTCGGAGGGATGGGCTTGATCATCCTAGCCGTTACGGTCGGGGTCAAGATTCTCCTCGAATACCTGAACTTCCTATTCATTAATCCCGAGGACTGTCGCCATCTCGCGAATCATCTTCTCTTCCCCGCCGTCGTGGTTGCCAAGGACCTTATTCTCTTCGTCGTTTACTTCACGCCCTTCTTCAGCCGCCACGTTGAATGGCGGGGCGGCCGGGTCGCTATCGGTAAAAATACCTTGATTCAGATCCCGGCCAACGTGGATAATCTCGTTTATGAGGGCGCATGACAAGGCGTGGGTCGTCACCGTCCTCATGGGCCTGGGCCATCTTCGGGCGGCCTACCCCCTGCGCGGGCTCACTCATGAGGGGATTATCGTATACGGCTCGCGCCGCTCGACGCCCGCACCGGAATACAGAATCTGGAGGCGGCTGCGCCGTCTCTACTACAGCACGTCGAAAGCCGGCGCCGTTCCCCTCATCGGAAAGGCTTTGCTCGGTCTTGCTCTGGCCGTTCAGCGCATACCGCCCTATTACCCAAAGGCTGACCAGTCCCGTCCGAACTTCGCCGTGAAGTACCTCAAGCGCCTGATCAAAAGGCGGGGGCTCTGCTCGGGCCTTCGGGATAGGATTGGGGCTGCGCCCCATCCGGTCATTCATACGTTTTATGCGACCGCAATCGCCCTGGAGGCCCTCGAAAAGTCAGCGCCAGACCCGCGGCGGGACAATTACCTGCTCATCTGTGACGCGGACTTCAACCGGGTCTGGGTTCCCGAGGATCCTAGAGCGAGCCGGATCCGTTATCTGGCGCCCTGTACCCAGGTGCGCCGCAGGCTCGCGGCGTACGGTGTCCCCGAAGAGGCCATCCTCATGACGGGCTTCCCGTTGCCCAAGGAGAACATCGGCTCGGAAACGGGACTCGAGGTCCTCAAGGGCGATCTATTCGACCGCTTGCTCCGGCTGGACCCGGCCGGCAAGTTCTTTTCCTATCATGAGAGGTCCGTGCTCGGCTGGCTCGACAGGGACTCCGTGCCCGCAAACCGCCCCCGCCATTTCACGGTGATGTTCGCCATCGGCGGCGCCGGCGCCCAAACTGAGATGGTCGAGAAAATCCTGGCGGGCCTCGGGGACCGCATCCGGAAGGACGAGGTCCGCCTGACGCTCTCCTGCGGGATTCAAAAAAAGGTCTTCGAGCGCGTCCTTGGGTTTATCAGCGAAGCGGTCCTGCGCGGCGAGATCGACCGGGGCCTCCAGATCGTCTACGACCAGGACGTCTACGCTTATCTCGATCGCTTCAACGCCCACCTTCGCCGGACCGACGTCCTCTGGACCAAACCCAGCGAGCTCGCATTCTATTGCGGCTTGGGACTGCCCGTCCTGATAGCCGATCCGATCGGAGCTCATGAGGAGCTCAATAAGCGTTGGCTCCAGGAGATTCATGCCGGTGTCATCCCCCCTGGGCCCTTGGAGGCGTGCGGGGAATGGCTCTTCGACCTCAGGGAGGACGGGCGTCTGGCTGAGGCGGCATGGGACGGATTCCTCAAGGCCCGCAAGCTCGGAACGTATAAGATTGAGCGCCTTATCCGGACTGGCGAGTTCAAGGAGGGGGCTACGCCCCTGGAGCTTTGAATTGACAATCCTCCTCGTTATCCTCATCGTTCTCGTAGCATTGGCGTTCGCCTTCACCAACGGCATGCATGACGCGGCCAACTCAATCGCCACCATCGTCTCGACTCAGGTCCTGAGCCCGCGGCAGGCCGTCGCCTGGGCGGCCTTTTTCAACTTCGTCGCCTTCCTCATCTTCGGGACGGCCGTGGCCCAGACTATCGGCGCGGGGATGATCAATACGTCCGCTGTGACGCCCATCGTCGTCTTAGCCGGGCTGCTCGGGGCGACTTGCTGGAATATCCTGACCTGGCTTCTCGGTCTTCCGACGAGTTCCTCGCATGCCCTCATTGGTGCCTATGCCGGTGCCGCGATGGCCAAGGCCGGGGTGGGCGTCATCATCGCCCACGGCTGGCTGAAGACGGTTATTTTTATTTTCCTGGCCCCGTTACTCGGCCTTGTCCTTGGCGTTGTCTTCATCTGGATCACGGCCCGGATCGGCCAGAAGAAGCAGCCCGCCGAAATCAACCCGTGGTTCCGGAAACTCACACTCCTTTCTTCCTGCCTTTACAGCCTCGGCCACGGCGGCAACGACGCTCAGAAAACCGCGGGCGTCATCGCCAGCCTCGTTTTCTCGGCGGGCTATATGAAGACCTTTCATATCCCCTTTTGGATCGTCCTCAGCGCCTATGCGGCCATCGCCCTGGGGACTCTGTCCGGCGGCTGGCGGATCGTTAAAACGATAGGGCAGAAGATTACGAAGCTCCACCCGATTGACGGCTTCTGCGCCGAAACGGCTAGCGCCGCGAGCATCTTCCTGGCCACTTACATGGGCGTTCCCGTCAGCACAACACATGTCATCACGGGGGCGATCTCGGGGGTGGGGGCGACCAAGCGCCTCTCGGCCGTCCGCTGGGGAGTAACCCTCAAAATTGTCTGGGCCTGGATTCTCACAATTCCCGCGGCAGGCCTCGTCGGCGGAGCATTCTATCTCCTATTCCAGCTCATCTTCAACATCCCGGCCTGACCTGCTCTCCCGAAATCCCGATAGCCTACGGTCCTAGTAGGAATGATGTTTTTCGCATCCCGGCCGTTATCTGCAGCTTGCTGACGAACATTCTTGTGTGCTTTCCGGAAGCGGTCTGAGACGATAGACCTGGGAGGAGAAAAAATGACCAAGAAGAAAACGGCGAAGGTCGTCGAGGCCGTCCGCGCAACGGTCCCGGCAGGGACGGAGACCAAGTCAAAAACGGCGGAGACTAAGGCCGAGGCAAAAGTCGCCTCTAAGCCGGCCAGGGGAAAAGCCGCCAGGGAGGCCAAGATCCAGGGCCAGGTCGACGCCAACGCGGCCGCGATCCTCAAGACCCACGACGAGGGCAAGTCGGTCAAGGAGCTCTACAAGATGTTCGGGACCAACAAGGGCCTCTTCTGCGACCTCGTCTACGTCGTCCTCTGGAAGGCGGGCCGCCTGCCCAATAGCAGGTAC
>JBEKXF010000060.1:0-9147 GCA_049512315.1 Candidatus Aminicenantales bacterium
ACAATCGATTCCGCTGAGCTTCCCTGTTTCCCTGTCATTCATTCCTCCTCGTATGGTTTTGTTATTGGAAACCATAGCTTAGGAGAAATCAATCCCTGTCCGAATCTCGCTGACGTCAAGCAGACTGGACCAGTTTTCGGGTGAGGCTCACTTTTATCGCAAAATAAGGAACCGGGGCTCTTTCCTAAAAGCGCAGTCCGAGGCCAGCCCCGAGAATCCAACCGCCGAGTCGGAGTTCAAGTCCGTCCTCCGTTATCGAGGAAGCGTGGGTCCAGTCCAGTCCGACCTCCGCGAACACCGTCCTGGAGAAGATATAGAAGCCCGAAACGCCCGCGCGGGGTCCTATGCCGGATCCCGATACTTCCAGGCCCATCGCCTTATCCTTGTAACCGATCCTCGAGAACCCGACCTCCGCCCGTGCTCCCAGGCGGGGCGTGATCCTGAGGCGGAATCCCGCGCCAAAGGAAAGAATGTTCTGGAACGATTCAGCTTTCTCGTCGACGAGCGGAATCGTCCCCGTTCCGCAGAAGAAGCCCCAGGCTCCCCAGAGATACAAGTTCCGGGCGATGTCCGCTCCGACCTTGAGTTCAAAATACGGTCTCCGTTCGCCGTAGAGTTTGCGGTATTCGGCATCCGCCGGAAAGAGCAGGGCGGTCCGCGCAAGAATGGTCCAGCGGCCGGCGGGAACTGTTGCTGTCGGCGCATCTCCGGCGGCAGGTGAAGCGGAGAGGGACAAGCGTATCAAGATCCCCGCGAGGAGAATCACCTTCCCTATGTGTCGTATCATCTGGCACCTCACTTCTATTACGGTTCCTCAGATCGTCTTGTCGGCCGACCGGCCGACGACGTTTCCGGCGGCGTTCATGGCCTCGATTCTATAGGTGTAGACGGCCGACTTATCCAGCCATTTATCCTGGTAGGCGAATCCCGATACGGCCGGCCCGGACGCCTGGATCTCGGCCAGGACCTGGAAGTTTCCGTTCCCGGTCTTCCTCAGGATGAAGAACCGCGACACCTGGATCTGACCCGGGTTCTCCACTGTCACCGACAGGCTCCCCATGTACCGGAGAATCGCCCAGCCGCGCACTTGGACCCTTGCGGCCTCGACGGCCAGGAGGATGTTTGTAACGCTGACGGTGGTTTCATCGGAGGCCGTCTGGCCGGAGGAATCTGTGGCCACAACCTTGACCCGGAAGGTTCCGTTGGGCGAGAGCGTCGTGTCCCAATTGAAGGTGTAGTCCTCTTCCACGCGCCCATTGGCGGCTGCAGCGACGGGGTTCAGTCCCGGCCCCCGAACGCCCGACGGCAAGGACGCGAGTTCGGGCGATGCGCCGGACTCGGTTGCTGCCGCGGGAGCTTTCGCGGTCCGGCAAAGAGACAGTCCCCGAGGCTCGGCATTCAGGACGACCGTTTCCCTCCATGATATGCCGGTTTCCATCCGCTCCACGAGTCCCACGACGTAGGCCCGCCGCGCCGGCGAATACGCCACGGCCTGGATCGTCCCGTCATCGAGAACAACGAAATCCCCGATCCTCGTGCCGCGGAGGTCCACGACCGATGCGACACCGGTCGCGAGATCGTAAACGACGAAACGGTTGCCGATTTCCGATCCGCCGGCCAGGCAAAGGATGCCATCTGTGATCTTGAGCTGGTCCACGCGGTCGAGATTGGGAACTCGGATTAGCCGCGCAACCGGATAGAGTTCGAGAATGAGGTCGGTCCCATCCGGACCCCGGACCGCGCCGGCCGCATCGTTTCCGGCCGAAGAGCCGAGAGCCGTCCATTCGAGACCCGGCTCCCAGGATTGCCCCGTTCCGTCCCCGGGTGCGAACCGCGGGACGTAGCGGTGATCGGCCTTACCGATGAGCGGATGCCGGGCCTCGTCTTCGCCGAGAAAACCCGAATCGCCGGGAAGCTCGTATACTCCGGCATAGACACTCTGCGTCTTGTCGGCCAGGCTGGCAAGGACCGTCCCGTCAGCCATTTCGATGAACCAGTCGGTTTTCACGGGCTGGAAGGTCAGCTCGTGGACCGCGCCGTTCGGGGAGATGCTCCGGAGCCATCGTTCGCCCGAACCGAAGGATTTGCCGGCCAGGAGTACGGTTCCGTTACGCCGAACAAGCCATTCCTCAATATTGGCCGCATCACTGTAGATTTCCTGCCCCGGGCTACCGTTGCCAAGCTTGCAGAGCGAGAAGAGGGCGCCGTTCTGAACGATGCCATACAACTGGCCCTCTCCGTCGGCCTGGACGGCGGGACTGAACTTGTAACCGTGTTCGAGGGAGCCTGGCTCCATGTGGAGTCCGGTCCGAGCTCCATCACCGGGGTCAACCAGGACCAGGAGATACGCGTATCCGTCATCACAGAACTGGGGGGTCCGGAAGAGGACGACGAGGCCATCGCCGGGCCCGGACTGGACGAATGCCACCTCGGGGTCATCATCCATCACTCTTGACGGAAGGCCCCGCCTGTCCAGCTTCCTCAGGCGGCTGCCGTCGATGGACACCGCTATCGACTCGGCGGCGGAAGCCGTTGCGGCCGAAGAATCCGGACCGCTTCCGGGTTCCCCTGTCCTGAGCCTTTCGGCCGAGGAGCGGCCGAGGCGGATATCTTTGGAGGCCGGAGCCGACGGGCGAGTTGCTTTCGGCCCCTTGAACGCCGCCGTATCCCCCGCGCTTTCGCCGAGCTTCACATCATTGATGAAGAACTCCACTTTGGCAATCCGGTCGTCGTCCGAGGCTTTTGCGTGTATTGTCGTCAGGCCGAAGACGGAGTCGCCGTGTGAGGGAGAGACGATCCTGATCTCGGGCGGATTATCCGCGTTGTTGGTTACCGCCCGGTCCGTGAAGCTCTCCAGCACCCCGCCGTCTGCGGCTACGACGGTGCCTTTCGTGTAGCTGACCTTAACAACATCACCGTGCGCGATAGCCGCGCCGTCAACCGTCAGGTTGATCTTCTTGGCATCTTGCCCATCCAGCGCCGCCGCCGAGAACGCCCGTACCGTTCCAGCAATCTTGAAGCTGAACTCACCGTGCTTGTCGGCGGGTGACGCCATCGCTTTGTCGAAGGTGATGGTGATGACCATACCTGCCACGTCGGTCGTTGCTGATACAAAGGTCGGAGCTACCGTCACGTTAAAGCCTGCCGAGGCTTCAACAGACCCACCGATAGGTATGTCAGCCAGCACCTGGTAAACTCCGGCTGCCACCGCTGGTACTGTCAGAGTGATTCCAGCGGGGATAGCACCGGCTGCCGTGGTCGTCACCAGTACCCGAGGCTCACCAGGGTCTATGGCACCACTGCCATTGCTGTCAAAACCGACTGCACCGGCAGTATTCGGCGCAAAGCCGCCGCCGGTAATTGTTATTACGGCACCGGCTACGCCCGAGGTGGGACTTAAGGTTATGCCTCTGACGAGTACCGTGAAATTTGCCGAGGCTTCAACAGACCCACCCAGAGGTATGTCAGCCAGCACCTGGTAAGCTCCGGCTGCCACCGCTGGCACAGTCAAGATGATTCCGACGGGGATGGCACCGTCACCCGTGGTCGTCACTGACACCTGAGGCTCACCAGGGTCTATGGCACCATTACCATTGCTGTCAAAACCGACGGCACCGGTAGTATTCGGCGCAAAGCCGCTGCCGGTAATTGTTATTGCGGCACCGGCTACGCCCGAGGCGGGACTTAAGGCTACACTGGACGAAGATACGGTGAAGCTCGCCGCAGCTTCAACAGACCCACCCAGAGGTATGTCAGCCCGTACCCCATAGGTGCCAGATGCCACGGCTGGCACAGTCAAGATGATTCCAGCGGGGATAGCACCGGCAGCCGTGGTCGTCACCGCCACCTGAGGCTCTCCAGGGTCTATGGCACCATTACCATTGCTGTCAAAACCGACGGCACCGGTAGTATTCGGCGCAAAGCCGCTGCCGGTAATTGTTATTGCGGCACCGGCTACGCCCGAGGTGGGAGTTAAGGCTACACTGGACGAAGATACGGTGAAGCTCGCCGCAGCTTCAACAGACCCACCCAGAGGTATGTCAGCCCGTACCCCATAGGTGCCAGGTGCCACGGCTGGCACAGTCAAGATGATTCCAGCGGGGATAGCGCCGGCCGCCGTGGTCGTCACCAGTACCCGAGGCTCACCAGGGTTTATGACACCATCGCCATTACTGTCAAAACCGACGGCACCGGCAGTATTCGGCGCAAAGCCGCTGCCGGTAATTGTTATTGCAGCACCGGGTACCCCCGAGTTGGGACTTAAGACTACGCTGGGCGAAGGTATGGTGAAGCTTGCCACAGCTTCAAAAGACCCACCGACAGGTATGTCAGCCAGCACCTGGTAAGCTCCGGTTGCTACGGCTGGTACTGTCAGAGTGATTCCAGCAGCGATAGCACCGGCAACCGTGGTCGTCACCGCCACCTGAGGCTCACCAGGGTCTATGGCACCATTACCGTTGCTGTCAAAACCGACCACACCAGCAGTATTCAGGGCGAAATTACTGCCGGCAACGGATATCACTGTACCTGCCACCCCCGTATTGGGGCTCAAGGAGAGACTCGGAGTCGATACAGTAAAGTTTGCCGAGGCTTCAACAGACCCACCCAAAGGTATGTCAGCCCGTACCCCATAGGTGCCAGGTGTCACGGCTGGCACAGTCAAGATGATTCCAGCGGGGATAGCGCCGGCCGCCGTGGTCGTCACCGCCACCTGAGGCTCACCAGGGTTTATGACACCATCGCCATTGCTGTCAAAACCGGCCACACCGACAGTATTCGGCGCAAAGCCACTGCCGGTAATTGTAATGACCTTGCCGGGTACGCCCGAGTTGGGAGTTAAGGTTACACTGGGCGAAGGTATGGTGAAGCTTGCCACAGCTTCAACAGACCCGCCCGAAGGTATGTCAGCCAGCACCCCATAGGTGCCAGGTGCCACCGCCGGCACAGTCAAGATGATTCCAGAGGGGATTGCACCGGCAGCCGTGGTCGTCACCGCCACCTGGGGCTCACCAGGGTCTATGGCGCCATTACCATTGCTGTCAAAACCGACCACACCAGCAGTATTTATCGCAAAGCCGCTGCCGGTAATTGTTATTGCGGTACCGGATACCCCCGAGTTGGGAGTTAAGGTTGCACTGGGCGAAGGTACGGTGAAGCTTACCACAGCATCAATAGACCCACCCGAAGGTATGTCAGTCAGCACCTGGTAAACTCCGGCTACCACCGTCGGCACAGTCAAGATGATTCCAGTGGGGATCGCACCGGCTGCCGTGGTCGTCACCGCCACCTGAGGCTCGCCAGGGTCTATGGCACCATTGCCATTGCTGTCAAAACCGACCACACCAGCAGTATTCGGCCTAAAGCCGCTGCCGGTAATTGTTATCGCGGTACCGGGTACGCCCGAGTTGGGAGTTAAGGTTACACTGGGCGAAGGTATGGTGAGGCTTGCCACGGCATCAACAAACCCACCCGAAGGTATGTCAGCCAGCACCTGGTAAGCTCCGGCTGCCACCGCCGGCACAGTCAGGAAGACCCCGCCGGGGATAGCACCGGCAGCCGTGGTCGTCACCGCCACCTGAGGCTCACCAGGGTCTATGGCACCATTGCCATTGCTGTCAAAACCGACCACACCAGCAGTATTCAGGGCGAAATTACTTCCGGTGACGGAGATCACTGTGCCTGCCACCGCCGTATTGGGGCTCAAGGTGAGACTCGGAGTCGACACAGTAAAGTTTGTCGAGGCTTCAACAGACCCCCCCAAAGGTATGTCAGCCCGTACCGAGTAAATCGCTGGTGTCACCCCTGGGACTGTCAGAGTGATGCCAGCGGGGATAGCACCGGCAACCGTGGTCGTCACCGCCACCTGAGGCTCACCGGGGTCGATGACACCATCGCGATTGGTATCAAACCAGACCTTACCGGCAGTATTCGGCGTAAAGCCGCTCCCGGTAATTGTTATTACGGTGCCGGGGACCCCCAAGACGGGGTTCAAGGTTACACTGGGTGAAGATAAGGTGAAGCTTGCCGAAGCTTCAACAGGCCCACCCAGAGGTATGTCAGCCCGTACCGAGTAAATCGCTGGTGTCACTCCTGGGACTGTCAGAGTGATGCCAGCGGGGATTGCCCCGGCCGCCGTGGTCGTCACCGCCACCTGAGGTTCGCCAGGGTCTATGGCACCATTACCATTACTATCAAACCAGACCACACCAGCAGTGTTCAAGGCGAAATTACTGCCGGTAATTGTTATGACAGCACCGGGTACGCCCGAGTTGGGAGTTAAGGTTACACTGGGCGAAGGTACGGTGAAGCTTGCCGAAGCTTCAACAGGCCCACCCGAAGGTATGTCAGCCAGCACCTGGTAAGCTCCGGCTGCCACCGCCGGCACAGTCAGGAAGATCCCGCCGGGGATAGCACCGGCAGCCGTGGTCGTCACCGCCACCTGGGGCTCGCCAGGGTCTATGGCACCATTGCCATTGCTGTCAAAACCGACCACACCGGCAGTATTCAGGGCGAAATTACTGCCGGTAACGGAGATCACTGTGCCTGTCACCCCCGCATTGGGGCTCAAGGTGAGACTCGGAGTCGATACAGTAAAGTTTGTCGAGGCTTCAACAGACCCACCCGAAGGTATGTCAGCCCGGACCGAGTAAATAGCTGGTGTCACTCCTGGTACAGTCAAGGTGATTCCAGCAGGGATAGCACCGGCAGCCGTGGTCGTCACCGCCACCTGAGGCTCGCCAGGGTCTATGGCACCATTACCATTACTGTCAAACCAGATCACACCAGCAGTGTTCAGGGCGAAATTACCGCCGGTAATTGTAATGACCCTGCCGGGTACGCCCGAGGTGGGACTTAAGGTTACACTGGGCGAAGGTATGGTGAAGCTTGCCGAAGCTTCAACAGACCCACCCGAAGGTATGTCAGCCCGTACCGAGTAAACAGCTGGTGTCACTCCTGGGACTGTCAGAGTGATGCCAGCGGGGATCGCACCGGCCGCCGTGGTCGTCACCGCCACCTGAGGCTCACCAGGATCTATAGCACCATTGCCATTGCTGTCAAACCAGACCACACCAGCCGTATTCAGGGCGAAATTACTGCCGGTAACGGAGATCACTGTGCCCGCCACCCCCGTATTGGGGCTCAAGGAGAGACTCGGAGTCGATACAGTAAAGTTTGCCGAGGCTTCAACAGACCCACCCGAAGGTATGTCAGCCAGCACCTGGTAAACTCCGGCGGCTACCGTTGGGACTGTCAGAGTGATGCCAGCGGGGATAGCACCGGCCGCCGTGGTCGTCACCGCCACCTGAGGTTCGCCAGGGTCTATGGCGCCGTTGCCGTTGCTATCAAAACCGACCACGCCAACAGTATTTAGCGCAAAGCCGCTGCCGGTAATTGTAATGACCTTGCCGGGTACGCCCGAGTTGGGACTTAAGGTTATACTGGGCGAAGATACGGTGAAGCTTGCCGCAGCTTCGACAGGCACGCCCAGGGGTATGTCAGCCCGTACCGCATAGGTACCGGCTGCCACCGCCGGCACAGTCAAGTTGATTCCAGCGGGGATCGCACCGGCAGCCGTGGTCGTCACCGCCACCTGAGGCTCCCCAGGGTCTATGGCGCCATTACCATTGCTGTCAAAACCGACCACACCGGCAGTATTCGGCGCAAAGCCGCTGCCGGTAATTGTTATTGCGGTACCGGGGACGCCCGAGTTGGGAGTTAAGGTTACACTGGGCGAAGATACGGTGAAGCTTGCCGCAGCTTCAACAGACCCACCCGAAGGTATGTCAGCCCGCACCGCATAGGTACCGGCTGCCACCGCCGGCACAGTCAAGATGATTCCAGTGGGGATCGCACCGGCTGCCGTGGTCGTCACCGCCACCTGAGGCTCGCCAGGGTCTATGGCACCATTGCCATTGCTGTCAAAACCGACGACACCGGCAGTATTCGGCGCAAAGCTGCTGCCGGTAATTGTTATTGCGGTACCGGGGACGCCCGAGTTGGGAGTTAAGGTTACACTGGGCGAAGGTATGGTGAAGCTTGCCACAGCTTCAACAGACCCGCCCGAAGGTATGTCAGCCAGCACCTGGTAAGCTCCGGCTGCCACCGCCGGCACAGTCAGGAAGATCCCGCCGGGGATAGCGCCGGCCGCCGTGGTCGTCACCGCCACCTGAGGCTCACCAGGGTCTATGACACCATTGCCATTGCTGTCAAAACCGACCACACCGGCAGTATTCAGGGCGAAATTACTGCCGGTAACGGAGATCACTGTGCCTGCCACCCCCGTATTGGGGCTCAAGGTGAGACTCGGAGTCGATACAGTAAAGTTTGTCGAGGCTTCAACAGACCCCCCCAAAGGTATGTCAGCCCGTACCGAGTAAATCGCTGGTGTCACTCCTGGGACTGTCAGAGTGATTCCAGTGGGGATAGCACCGGTCGCCGTGGTCGTCACCGCCACCTGAGGTTCGCCAGGGTCCATGACACCATCACGATTGGTATCAAACCAGACCCTGCCAGCAGTATTTATGGCAAAGCCGCTGCCGGTAATTGTTATGACGGTACCGGGTACCCCCGAGGTGGGGTTCAAGGTTAACGTCTGGCCTTGGGCAAATGATGGAGCGATTAAAACCAGGCTCATCATTAGCATCACGACTGCGAGAGCCGGAAAGAACGTGTGAATCTTTCTTTTCATGATGAACCTCACAAATTACTCTATTCAGATTAACTCCCCTGAACGTGACAAAATATAAAATTGGTCCTTTCCGCTGTAAATAACCTGTGCGGGCGATTCCCGAGGGTATATTTGCGGCTCCGGCCTAGCCGGTGCGGGCTAAGCGGGAAGGGGAGGGCCGCTTCACCCTCAACGGCGAGACCCGTCAGGACGGCGCCTGTTCAGCCGTCTTCCTGTGGCTCAATTTGAGTTCGGTGAGGATTTCCGTCCGGAAAAGTCAGCCGGCGCATTTCCGGGAGGCGTGGGGGGAAAAATGAGTGGGGTGAGTCAACAAACCAACTCATAGCTTTCCTGCGCCATATGATACGGCTTCAGCGTCCAGGCCGAACCGATCGACTAGGGCGATTACGATCCGCGCTGGACCGCGCTGGAAGTTCTTAGAATTGCCTGGAGAACTCAGCCGCTATACTTGCTCCCGA
>JBEKXF010000061.1:0-8988 GCA_049512315.1 Candidatus Aminicenantales bacterium
ATGGGCCTGATGAAGGCCGTCGAGAAGTTCGAGTACCGGCGGGGCTACAAGTTCTCGACCTACGCCACCTGGTGGATCCGCCAGGCCATCACCCGGGCCATCGCCGACCAGGCCCGGACGATTCGCATCCCGGTCCACATGATCGAGACGATCAACAAGCTCACCCGGGTGTCGCGGGCCCTCGTCCAGGAGGTCGGGAGGGAGCCGTCGAGTGAAGAGATCGGCAAGAAAATGGACTTGCCCGTCAGCAAGGTCCGCAAGATCATCAAGATCGCCCAGCAGCCGCTCTCGCTCGAGACCCCGATCGGCGAGGAAGAGGACAGCCACCTGGGCGACTTCATCGAGGACACGCTCATCCCCTCGCCGCCCGACACGGTCATCCATATCAACCTCAAGGAGCAGATCGAGGAGGCGTTGAAGTCGCTCACGGAGCGCGAGGGGCGGGTCCTCAAGATGCGGTTCGGCCTGGGTGACGGGAACGAGCACACCTTGGAAGAGGTGGGCCAGCAGTTCAAGGTCACGCGGGAGCGCATCCGCCAGATCGAGGCCAAGGCCCTGCGCAAGCTCAAGCACCCGAGCCGCGGCCGAAAGCTCAAGTCCTTCACTGACCTGCCCCCGCTTGCTACATCACCTCTAAAGTGAGATTTTCAAGCTTTATAGCTTATGGCGCCGTTGGTTGATATCCCCAGAAAGGCCCTCAGAGGGTTCAGATTTGGGCATACCGTCCTGGTGCTGAAGGAAGCGCAGAAAATGCGCTAGAGGGCGCGAGAGGGGCCTTCTGCGGGCGTGGGAGATATAAACCGCCAGATGGGACCTTAGAAGAAATGGACCTTCTGCCACAGGGACTGGGCTATGATATACTCCCAGTTGATGATAAATGAAGGTGGCCGGAGGCCGGTTTCTTCCCGGCCTCCTAGCTTGGTTTGGTTATTGGAAACCATAGCTTAGGAGAAATCAATCCCTGTCCGAATCTCGCTGACGTCAAGCACAACGCGAAAAGGAGCTGGCGGCAAAGGAAGAGTTGGGGAACTGCGAAAAAGAGATGATGGACTACATCAACGAAAACGACGGCGGCCTTGGCATCCCGCTCAAGCCTGGGCGCTAAAATTTCCTAGTAAAACGCACCTAAACCCTCTCCCCAAAATTATGATAGCCTACGGTCTCAGTAGCGGGAGTGCAAGGGAAACTGTGTAAACCTCCTTGGATGAGTAAAACGAATCGAGAAGGTTCTGCTGGCTCGTGACCCAGAAGAACCGAAAAACTCCCTCATTCTGTGCCGCCTGGGGATGGGGGGGGATACGTCCTGAGCTTCAGCCTTCTACTGTTTTTCGCTTCCGAAGCTGTATCGCAGGTGCACGGCAAATGTGCGAGGCGGGATCACGTGTGTGCCCCCGAAGACGGACTCGATATTGTATAATCCTCGCTTGTTGAAAGCGTTAAGTAGGTCGGCTTGGATGGACAAGGGGATGCCATGTTGGGACAGCTTGACGCCCACTGAAAAGTTCGCCACCGTCCGCGCCGCGATGCGATTCGGGTCGAGACCGGTCCCGCTGTGCACGACAATGTAGGGGACGGCGAATGAGTTGTTGGGGTCCGAAGCAATGTCCGCCGGTCCGACACCACAGACGAGGCCCGAGTCGTAGCGTACGTTGCTGCCCATCCAGAAGCCGCTCCTACCGATGTCATAGAGCACTCCCAGCTGTGCTTGGATCGCCTGGTCGTGATCGATGAGAAACGGGCCGGCCGTGATGGTATCGACGGCGGCCTGGTCGAGAAAGAGCCCTCCGACGTTCGGCGGCACGTAGATGGCGTGAGTGTGGCCCAGAGACAGGAAGCCCTGGAAACCGTGCGTCTGCGCCAAGTCAAGCCGGACGTCCCATCCATCGTATCGGCCAGAGGCAAACGCAAGCGGAAAGACGATCCCGGTGTTCTCGAACTGGTCCTGGTCGCCCGCTCCCTTTGATCGACGCCACCAGTAGTCAACATCGAGACGAGCGTGACCGCCGAGCGCCTGTTGCACACCCACCGTGTAGGCATTCTGCCGCTCACCGGGCACGAGCAACAGTCCCCCTCCGAGTGCCCGGGACTGCTGCACGATCGGAGGAACGAGACTCGCAGCTTCGGGGGAGGAGCTGAGCAGGATGTTTTCGTACTCAGGCGTATAGAAGACGCGGTTGTACGAAGCGCGCAAGACCGTTCCCGTTTTCCGAATGAAGTAGGCGGCACCAAGGCGGGGCTCCAAGGCAGACTCGCTCTTCGGAAGATTGTTGTGGTCGTATCGGAACCCCACGTTGAGAGTGAGATCCTGAAGCTTGATGTTGTCCTGAACGTAGGCGGCATAGTAGGTCCCGGTGCGGTGACCGTTGAAATCGAACAGGGACCCGCCCCGGGTCAAGTCATACGCCGCGAGATTCGGGTTGTAATCCGGTGAAGCGGGATCGTTCAAGGCGGGATCCGTGATCCCGAAGCTGAAGTGTTCGTCGATCGGGAACCTCTTGAAGACGCCACCCACCTTGACCTCATGAGCTCCGTGGACCCAGGTGAAGGAGGGCGCGAGGCCGTAGTTGTCGAGCGACCGGTCGGACTCGGCCAGGACCGGAGTGTCATTCGGCGACGGGAAAAGGTGGAACTTCGAAAATCGCGCGAAGGCGTTCAGGTCGAACGTCGCGGCGGAGGATAGCACGTGCGTCCAGCCGAGGTTGAGGTTTTCGTCCTGGCTCTTCACGGACTCGTTCTGACCCGCTGCTTCCTGCGTGTAGGTATTCGGCACGTCTCGATCCGTACGCCCGGCGAGGAAAGTCAACCGAAGCATATCCGTCATTTTGGGCGTGGCATAGTCCAATCGCAAGAACGCTCGTTCGGTATTACCCACATTGTGGAGATTGTCCGGGTTGACCGGGTCGAGGAATCGGTCCGACCACGAACCTGTCACAGACGCGAAGACGCCCCACGTCTGTGCCCCTCCCATCACGGACGCGCCCTCTTCGAAGGTTCCAAAACTGCCCATGCCGCTCTGGATATCCGCTTTGAAAGGGCTGCCGAGCCCCGATTTCGTCGCGAGGTTTACGACGGCCCCGACCTTTTCGCCGTATTCAGCCGGCACGTTCCCGTAGATGACCTCCATCGACTGCGCGATCCCGGGGTCGATAGAGTTCGAGAAAGTGACGCCCGTTTGATCGGAGATCGTCTGGCCATCGATCACATACTCGCTCTGACTGTGCGCCCCCTGGAAATGGAAGCGCCCGTTTTCGTCCTTTGCGAATCCGGGAGTCGCCGTGATCAACTCCTCCATCGCTCTCGACGAGACGGCAGCAGGTGCACGCACGATGTAGGATTTGTCGATGTCCACGTGCGAAGTGGATGTGTCTGCTTCGAGCTGGCCGGCTGCGGGCTCGCCGCCCGTAACGACCACCGTCACCGAGATTACGGCGAGCTTGAGTTTTACCGTTACCTCCGTGGGGGCCACAGAGCGGACGTTTACCGTGACAAGGAAGGGCGCGAATCCGTCAAGGTCCGCGTGCAAATGGTATGGGTTGAATGGGACGTTATAGAATCGAAAGGAGCCATCCGGCCCGCTCGCGACTTCGGACTTGTATCCGGTGATATCATTGTGCAAGAGGAGCCGCACGCCCGGTATGGCCGCTCCATCAGGGCCAATGACGTGACCGAGGATCGTTCCCGAGGACTCAGCCAAAGCGGCTCTGGACATGAAAAGAATCAGTACCAGGATCGTGAACGCGAAACGTATGGATGACACAAACTTGGACATCTTTAGACTTCTCCTATGAAAAAAAGCCGATGAGTACATTCTGGCCGGGACCGGCGGGCGCGCAAAGGATGAAGGTGGGGTCAACGGGAACGGAAAAGGCCCTCTCGGCTTCTCTCAGGTTGAACCCTCGGACAAATTCTCTCTCCACCCCAGTCACGTAACCAGGAATGGTGATGTCCTCGAGCTCTGCCTTGGATAAATTCTAATTATAGGCGTCGGCATCGACCATACGAGAACTGACATTTTGGCTTTCATGACGGGTCCTCCCTCCTGTCCACGAGATTTAACAGTCGCGTCCAGAGCTTTCCCGACGAGAAATGGTGGGAGAGCCGATTATGACAGGGGTGGGGCCCGGTCGGAATGAGGGCCGCGATAGGAATTCGAAATGTCCGCCGCAGTCTCAAGAGGAATTGGCGCGAGGTTCAACGTGGGCGCTGACACGTGATAGAGAGAAGGCAGGATCAGACCTGAATGAAGAGAGAGACAGAGGCAAAGACCGCACCCGTCGTGCGCGGCATTATCCTCATGGTGGTGATAGGCGAGCGCCGTGACGTAGAGAGGAAGACAGAAGATCAGCACGGCGGCAATTTTCTTATTCATCTTGCGAACGACCCTTCTTTTGAACCTGTACCATAATAAGCCATACGTTGAAGATGTTCAAGTTTGGGGGGAAGCCCCCTCCCCGAAATTCCAATAGCCTACGGACTCAGTAGGTTTAGTAATTTTCCTAATCCGGCCGTTATCTGCGACTTGCTGACGGACATTCTTGTGTGCTTTTCGGAACCGGTCTGAGACTATAGACCTGGAAGGAGAAAAGATGACCAAGAAAAAAACGGCGAAAGTCGTCGAAGCCGTCCGCGCGGCGGTCCCGGCAGGGACGGAAACCAAGACGAAGACGGCGGAGACCAAGGTGAAGGTCGACAAGGAGGCCAAAATCCAAGGCCAGGTCGACGCCAACGCGGCCGCCATCCTCAAGGCCCACGACGAGGGCAAGTCGGTCAAGGAGCTCTACAAGATGTTCGGCATCGAAAAGGGCCTCTTCTGCGACCTCGTCTACATAGTCCTCTGGAAGGCCGGCCGCCTGCCCAAGAGCAAGTACGCCGAGCGCGTCGCCGCCAAGCACCCCGTGACGCTCGACCGCCGCTTCATCCACCCCAGGCCGGAGCGGAAGGAGGAGTAATTAACTCGGTTCCGTCGACCCCAAGCCCCGCTGCCCAGGCGGGGCTTTCTTTATCCCCAAAAACCAGGGTTGGTCCATATCGTTCCCTGTCTCGGCCCAAGAACGGCCAGCAGAAGAGCAGAGAGACGGCGGAAAGGGATTGAAAGGGGGCATGGTCACGAGTATGATCAGTAAGAAGTCAGAAAGGAACGGTGAGATGGATTCTTCTGAACGAGCATCGCATTGGATCATTAATTCTTTAGCGCCTGTTTTTGATTTCCTAGTTAAAGATCTCAGGGAGAAAGGGTATCAGGCGTCACTATCTAAGCAGACCGATAAGGCGCTGACGCTCAGTTTTTCTAAAGAAGGAAACAGGTTCGAATATACGATAGATTGTATGATAAGGCCCACGCCAATCCCGAACTGGCCTGAGAGTCATGTAGATCTTGATTGCTCTTGCCGTGTCAACAATACGAAAAGTCCCGTTCAGTTTCGAAGCATCAATGCCAAGTACGACATAGAAGACATCAGTGAGAAAGAGATCATCGAACATTTCCGTACGACGTTCCGACGCTGGCTAAGTCATGGATAACGAGGCTCCGAGGGGAGCCATGGGCCTGGTGAGAGGCATAGCTCCCTCCGGTCATCAAAAGGATACTCATCGCGGTTTGGACGGCAAAAAGACAGGACCGTTTAATGGGTAAGACCACGTGGACTATAATATTAAGGGCGGCCGTGATGAAAACAAGAGTGCTCATTACCTTAGGTGTTTTTCTCGGCCTATCCGGGGGAATCATCCTCGGGGCCAGGCCGTTCTGTTACGGGCACGGCCAGGAAAAGGAGGAAAGGCCGAAATTCTATGCCCTCCGGGTTGTCTCCGAAAAGAGCGTCCAAAACGCGAAGGACTCCCTGGGCGCGTCGGACGGCCGCTATGCGGAAATCCTGCCGGGCGGGCAGCTCGTCCTGCAAATGGAGAAAGGGTTTTGTCTCTTCGTTCTCGGCTCGAACCAAGAGGAAGGGGTGGAAATGATCAGCGGCTCAGTAGTCGGCAAAGGAGGGGCAGACACTAGTCTCGAACTCTGGTCTCCGTGGCAGGCCAGGGAGGGCAAATACTATTGCGGCTGGGTGGCTGTGGGACTGTCGGCGAAGGGTTTTAGCATCCCGATCGACCTTGGCCTTTACTATGACTCGAAAGGCATCACCCCTCCCTTTATAGGCAACACGGGCGTGAACACGGTCAGGATCACTAACCTCGGCACTAAATCCCTGTTTGTGGACGCCGTAATCGGATTAGATATGGAAGTGGAAAGAAAATAGGAGGCAGCCGTTTTTAGAGGCGGTATAGTGAGGGGGGGGCAGGTCATGGTAGGCACAAAACGTAACCTAGTTCCGTATCGTACGTAGCGCAACTGCATGGAGGACGGAAATGAAGATCACAACCGTTATTGGCAGTCCGAGACCGCAAGGGCATGGCGCGACGATCGCAAGAGCGCTTCTGGATCTCCTGGGAGAGCACGGCACATACGCCACGACCTACGACCTCAATCGACTCTCGTATCGTGGATGTCAAGCGTGTCTGTCATGTAAGACCACATCAGATGTCTGCGTCGCCCAGGACGACCTGAGCGCGGTCCTGAAAGACATCCGACTCTCCGACTTGGTCATCATTTCCGCGCCCGTCTTCATGGGCGAAATCAGCGCCCAGGCCAAAGGGCTCTTGGATCGATTCTACTCGTACCTTGCGCCAGATTTTCGAACCAACCCGGGGGCGACACGGCTCCCCGCGGGAAAGAAGCTTGTCTTCATTCTGACGCAGGGGAACCCCGATGAGCAGTCGTTCGGCAGTGTCCTTTCGCGACAGCTGCGAATGTTTAGCATGTGCGGATTCACGGAGGTCTATCCCATCCATGCCTGCGGGGCAGGGCCGGGGAACGACGCCCGCGTAAATGAGAAGACAATGACGCGGGTTGCTGAGACTGCAAAGGCAATACTCGCACATCTATCATAGAAACGGCGCGGGACTTCCTTAACAGCCGAACCCCGCCGGTCGCTCTTAGGGCCAAAACTTCAGTGCGAGGACGGAACAGCAGTGAGTATGTTGGCGTCGTGGATGACGAGCGCGTCGCCGCGAAGCACCCCGCGACGCTCGATCGCCGCTTCATCCACCCCAGGCCGGAGCGGAAAGAGGACTAGGCCGGCCGGGACCCGCCGGCCAGGCGGGGCTTTTTTTCATCTCAAAAAGAACCTGCCTTGATCCTTACCAGTCCCTCGCCCCGTCCGAGATTGGCCAGCAGAGGCGCGGAGAGGTGGCGGGAAAGGATTGAAAAAGGAGTCTTGGCGGGGGTATGATCGAATAAAGTCAGTCGGAAGGTATTAGTCACGGCTAAGAAGAAAAGGCCGCGTGTTATCTCTAGGGACAACCAAGCATGAAAGAACAAGAAAAACTGGGTGAAGCCGAATACTTCTATCCGCGGATGATCGCGGAACAGTACGACCAACTCCATTTCAAGTACAACCTAAGTGCCTTCATTCACGCTGCCCGTTCTGTGCTTGAGTATGCCGGTAAAGAACTTAACTCCAGAAAGAATCGCTCTGTTAGGCAGGTAGCGAGGGCCTGGTATGATCAGAAGGTAATCCCAGGTGGTATCCTTTATTTTTTCGGCGGCGAACGGATCAACAATTTTCATCATTCACCAGTAACCCCTGGCGTTAACATCACCCTACAGCCGGACGAGTGTTTTCAGGAGCAGACTAGTGATCACCTCTCACTGAACGGACCGTCTCCGGTTGAGATACCTCCTCCACCAGTGGTGGTGCGAGAAAAGGAATTTAAACCCCCTCCGTCACCTCCCGAATACAAGTTTACTGACTGGCCCGGTATGGAGGATATACCGACGCTATGCAGAAAGTATCTAGGTGAACTTGAGCAGTTTATCAAGGAGGGAGTGTCGCTAGGTTACATATCGGGATAGAGGAGGGTGGAGATGTGGCCATTTTCAAAGAAGAAAAAGCAACCCGAGGTGAAAATCGACGAAGAGAACCCCAAGCAACCTATTACGCTACAGTGGAAATTCGACCCTGTGGCAACCCAACTGATGTTAAAGTCCAAGGAATCAAAATTCCCAAGGAAGGAACCTGAGGCAACACTCGAGGTAAAGTTGGATTGCCCGACCTGCAAACAGGTACTTGAGAAGTACTCGAAGAACAGATTCAAGTGTCCGCACTGCCGGAATTGGATATACTTCCTGGATAATCGCCTTGTGACTGAGGAAGACTATGGGCGGCTTCGGGAAGGTTATTACCGACGCCGTTATGAGGAACGGCTCAAACGGTCAATGGCAGAAGACTTGGCGAAGCTCGGGTTGAGCGAAGAGATGCTCCAGCAAAGAGAACAGGAGCTGGCCAGGAGTGCTTGACGTCAACGAAATTCGGACAGGAATTGATTTCTCCTAAGCTATGGTTTCCAATAACAAAACCAAGCTAGGAGGAATGAATGACAGGGAAACAGGGAAGCTCACCGGAATCGATCGTCCGGGAGATCAAGCGCCAGACCCGCCGGAAGTTCACGGCCGAGGAAAAGATCCGGATCGTCCTGGAGGGCCTGCGGGGCGAGGCCGGCATTACCGACCTCTGCCGGAAGGAAGGCATCCATCCCACGATGTACTACAAGTGGAGCAAGGCGTTCCTCGAGGCCGGCAAGAGACAGCTCAACGGGGACACCATCCGGGAGGCGGGCTCCGATGAAGTCAAGGAGCTCCGTTTGGAGAACGATGCTCTGAAGATGCTGGTGGCGGAGCTGACGCTCCGGAACCGGACGTTAAAAAAAACATCTCAGGGTTTGGAATCCGGATCCATCGATATATGAGGTATACGCAGTCGGAGAAGATGGAGATCATCCGGATGGTCGAGGAGTCCTCGCTGAGTGTCCAACGGACATTGCGAGAGATGGACGTTCCCCACAGTTCTTTTTACGAGTGGTACGGGAGATACAACGAAGAGGGCTATGATGGATTGGCCTCTCAGCCTAAGGATCTGCGGCAGGTGTGGAACAAGATCCCGG
>JBEKXF010000062.1:0-8858 GCA_049512315.1 Candidatus Aminicenantales bacterium
GGCGAAGGGAATACAATCGCTTTAGGCCGCATAGCTCGTTAGGCTATAGGCCGCCGGCCCCGGAGGCATATTTGGCTGGAAAATTCACTCAAGGGCTGGTACATTGATCGGGGGCGGGTCAGGAAGAGGCGACAAAGCCCATGCACACAGAGGCCTTCACCGCCGGATTCTTCGAGTCAAAGACGTGGGGCCGGAAGTACCCAAAGATTCAACTGTTGACGATCGCCGATCTCCTATCGGGGAAGAAGATCGACATGCCGCCGGTCAAACAGGTCGGCGCGACCTTCAAGAAGGCGGAGAAGTTCGTTAAGGACAAGGCTGTCCAATACGAATTAACGGAGAAAGAAAAGTGAGCTGGGCGTCTCAGGCGATTAACTTCCTAAATCAAAACAGCGGCGCAATATTGGCCCTCACTACCATCATCTATGCATTGATCACAAGCCGGATGCTTTACGAAACCAAGAAGATGCGGCAATCACAGACTGAGCCCGACGTGTTCATTACTGTCCAGCCCCAGGAAGGGGCAAGGGTCATATTGAACCTGGTTATCCAAAATATCGGCCTGGGTGCCGCCTATGATCTAAGGTTCAAAGTGGAGCCGGACATTAAGTTGCGATCCGGAAAGAACCTTTCAGACATTAACTTCATGAAACACGGCTTCAGATATCTTGCCCCAAAGCAAAAGCTAGAATGTTTCATAGCCAGTTCCATGGAAGAGGCGCAAAAAAAAGAAAACATCCTGCGCGAGATCACGGTCTACTACCGGAACAAAAACGAGAAATCCTACGAAGCCACTTTTGTGCTGGACTTCATGGAATACTTTGGAATGATGCACGTCGATGCCGACCCGTTCAAGGGCATTGTCGATAAGCTGGAAACCATTCACAGGGACTTTGACAGTGTCAGCAAGTCCAGCGACTCAAAGCTCTGGGTAGTCGCCTATACCAAGCAAGAGTATGAAGAAGAGGTCAGAAAACAACTTGAAGAGTTTGAGGAGATGGAAAACCGGCAGAAGGAAAAAAATTGAGGTGCTGAGGCAACAACAATGCGACAGAACGTCGGTCTCCTTTTCTTAACCCTAGGGTCAGTGATTCTCAGTATTTGTGTGTTCCCGAGGAGGCTCATAGGAAGTTGGAAGGACTATACCTGGGAACAGCGGCTGTTTCTAAAACTGATTGGAGAGAGGGAATTTTTCGAGGCTAAGCGTAACGCCGAGGAACATGTACTGCGGATGCAGAGGGATAAGAAATATGCAAGACGTGTGGAGTGCCGTGCGAGAATTCGAGCAGACCTACCCATCATAGCGATCGTAATGATGTTGTTTGGTTTTTTCCTGTGCTTCAACTACTCAGCGTTTTGAGGCGCAGAGGGGAGTCAGAGGCCAAAAGGGAGGTAACATGTGGCCGTTTAAGAAAAGCGCGGATTCACCCGAACTCAACAAAGACGAGCCGGAGTTGTCCGTATTGCCAACAGACGCATCTATGTTGCCAGGCTTCAAGAAGGACTCCGAGGGGAGGATCTCCGTCGAGTTCACGGAAGAAGAAAAATATGAAATAGATAAATGCCTAAAGCAATTATCGAAGCCGGGTGGAGTTTATATCCACCCAGAAGTCTACAACGGAATGGTTGCTCATGCCCTCTCGGACTATTCACAAAAACAATTCAGTTGGGTGACGACGATGCTCAGCGCAGGTGAAGAAGTAGATAAAGAGGGAGCCGCAAATCTTGCTATCAACGCGATTATGAAAGCCTACGCGATTTACCCATTGCCGATTTTTCTTTTTCATCTTGCTGAGTATTTTGAGTTGATCGGAAAACGGCGAGCCGCAAAAGAGGTCTTTAGGTTCTTCCTGAGCAAGGAGACAGAGTACGTACCTACCCCCCTATCTGAGATGCTTCTAAGAGCGGAGTTGATAAGTCCAGCTGAGGCCATTGATAGGGCGAGACGGGAGTTATAGCGGACCTATGGGAGAGGCGCTGAGGGGAGCCAGAGGCCCCAGAGGGCATGGCCCCCGAATGATCAATAGGACGCCGGTAAAGGCGGATGATCGTGCATTCTAAAGGATAGACGACCAGACGCGGGGGAAATTCTCATTGGGAGGAATAACATGACCATTGAAGAACGCTTGGAGAACATGGAACGAGAGCTGGGGCATGTCAAGCGGCGCAACCGCTGGTTGTTGGGTGCAGTCCTACTTGTCGCTGGGGGGCTGGTCGTCCCCACAGTTTTGGAAATGACGGCCCTCCGGGCAGGGGCACGAGTGACTGGAACGGCCAAGGAAATCCGGGCCAATATTTTCGTCCTTGAGGACGAAAGCGGCAAGGTTCGCGCCGAGCTGATCGCGGACAAAGATGGCCCGCGGCTCTCGATGTTTGACGAAGGTAGGTTGCCTCGTGCCAACTTGGTCGTTTCCAAAGATGGTCCGGGTTTTTCGCTGGTCGGTGAAAATGGCAAGTTTGGTGCCGCTCTGGTCGTGCGTAACGGTGGCCCGGTGTTGATTATGGCAGACAAAAATGGTAAGCCTCGCGCCAGCGTGGCCGTGTCCAAAGATGGTCCGGGGCTTTCGCTGTTTGACGAAAATGGCAAGTTACGCGCCGACCTGGTCGCGCGAAATGATGGTCCGGGTCTGATTATGAACGACGAAAACGGCAAGTTACGTGTCCAGCTGACCGTGCCTGACGACGTTCCGGGGCTTTCGCTGTTTAAAGAAAATGGCGATGTTCGCGTCCGGCTGGCCGCGGACAAGGATGGCGCGGAGCTTTCGCTGTTTGACAAGAATGGCAAGTTACGCACCGGCCTGGACGTGCATATCGAGGGCCCGGGTCTGATCATGACCGACGAAAACGGCAAACTTCGTGCCAGCGTGGCCGTGCTCAAAGATAGTCCGGGGATTTTGCTATTTAAAGAAAACGGCGATGTTCGCGTCCAGCTGGCCGCGGACAAAGATGACGCGGGGCTTTCGCTGTTTGATAAGAATGGCAAGTTACGCACCGGCCTGGAGGTGCGCAAGGATGGCCCATGTCTGATTATGACTGACGAAAATGGTATTGGCCGCGCTGCATTGGTCGTGTCCAGGGATAACTTCGGGTTTTCGCTGATTGACAAAAACGGGAAGGTTATATGGAGCGCCATAAAATAGAGGCAGGCGCCGCTAAGATGAAATCAATCCTCATTATGAAGGACGTCCGGAGGCGGGCAGGCCTTCTTATGGTGCTAATTAATTGGGAATAAGGGAATCCTCGTTAGTTTCAAAAAGATGTTTATTCATTCTGTTTTTATTTCAAGCCTCTGTGTTGCTTCTATTAAGCAAAACCTACAGCGTCAGGTGCGTCTCCGATACCAGCTCCGTAATGAACGCTGGCCCTGGTCGGACGATACTCTGATGGTGGATTGGGGATGGCACGGAACCTTCATCTCCTCCGTTGCGGCCTGTTTTGCGCCTGAAGCCCAGCTGACGATTTATAAAGTCCTCGACGCTGACACTCCAAATGATCTTGCTTACCAGCTCCTTCTAGAGTGTTTTCTAGCGGCTGGGATTTTACGTGCTGTCCATGACGAAAATGATATCGTCAGCATCAGCGCCTCGGGCCTCACCCTGGACTCCGATTACCCCAGAGAAGCATGCCAGTATGCATACGATCAGAACCGGGCCCTCGTCTCTGGTGCCCTCTACAGCCGTTGGTTCAAGCAAGGCAACACGCGTAACTTCCCGGCTCAATATAAGACGGTTGTCGCCGTGATGGCCGTCCAGAAAAAGCCTGACGGCACATATGGATATTGGGATGTCTGCGCCGCCCAGGACACGAATACCGTCGCCGCTCCCAACGATATTTTCGGCGCCCTTCCGACCTACGTGGGAGAAAAGGACCGGTACATCCCGAGCATCTCGGCCGCAATCGCGGTCGTTTCTTCCCTTCTCGCCCTCGCCGTCTCCGTCTATCCCAGGCGCGGGGACGACCCACCTGGACAATACGCTCAGTTCCTGATGGATCTTGTCATCAAGACTGCCAGCCCGCAGAGGGTTGGTTTTACCGGATTTTCACCGGAGTGCGGCTATGGGCTTATCGACGCAGAAGAAGCCGTCAAAGCTGCCCTAGAGTTAAACTCTAAACGCTAGATGAGTTCAAGGACTCCATTAGAGTTTGAGGGAGGCTCAATTTCTTGGAGGTATTTCCGTTATTCTAACATCTCCTATTCTTGTCGGATGGCTCATTTTTGCAAGGAGGGGTGTATGAAAAGTTCGATAACGTCAAGGAGAGCGGCAATAATTCTGGCAGCTCTCTTCATCGTGATCGGGGGGAGCGCGTGCCAGTCACACACAAATTACGAAGGTAGAGAAACGGGATTGCAAATCGGCGTTTTGTACCCGAAAGAGCTCGGCCCCGGACCCTTCGACGGGCGGATGCTTCTCATGCTCTCCGATAACGACAGCCGGGAGCCGAGGTTTCAGATCAGCTCTCGCAACGAGGACGCCCAGCCCATTTTTGGCATTGATGTCGAACGTTTAAAACCCGGCGAGGAGGCGATTTTTGATTCCGGAGTTCTTGGCTTTCCCGTGGATAGCCTCGGCAAAATCCCTGCCGGCGAGTATGTCATCCAGGCCCTGCTTCATAAGTACGAGACATTCCACCGGGCAGACGGTCACACCCTCAAACTCCCCAAGGACCGGGGAGAGGGCCAAATGTGGAGTATCGCTCCCGGAAACCTCCTCAGTACCCCGCGGAAAGTCCGGATCGATCCCCGGAAGGGCGGAATGATCCACATCACACTCGACAAGATCATCCCCCCTTTCGCTGAGGAACAAGACACGAAATTCATAAAGCATATCAAGATCCAGAGCCAGCGGTTGACCGAGTTTTGGGGCTGCCCCATGTTTCTGGGGGCCGTCATCCTTTTGCCTACGGGTTATGAGGAGCATCCGGAAGCCCGCTATCCCCTGATGATTTATCATGGACATTTTTCGAGCGAGTTCGATGCGCTCGTTGGATTTCGGGAGAAGCCGCCGGCTCCAGAAGAAACATCAGAAAATGCCACTAGACCCGGCGTATGGGGCGAATACTACAGGGATTACGAAGAATACAGCTACAAATTCTACAAGGATTGGACCGGCCCCGCCTTCCCCCGGATGATCCTCGTGACTATCCAGCACGCCAATCCTTATTTCGACGATTCCTACGCCGTGAACTCAGCCAACCTTGGGCCCTACGGAGACGCGATCACCTATGAACTCATTCCCTACATCGAACAACATTATAGGGGCATTGGCCAGGGGTGGGCGCGGACGCTTTACGGCGGGTCTACGGGAGGTTGGGAATCACTGGCCGTCCAAATCTTTTATCCCGACGAGTATAACGGCACCTGGACGTTTTGTCCTGACCCGATTGATTTCCGAGCCTATTCGCTTGTCGATATATACACTCAAAAGAATGCTTATTATCGGGACAGCTGCTGGAAGCGTACCCCGCGACCGGCCTTCCGGAATGAAATCGGCGAGGTTCTTTCGACAAACGAGGAAACAAACCATCTCGAACTCGTGTTGGGAACCCACGGCCGCTCCGGGTATCAGTATGACATATGGCAAGCCGTCTTCGGTCCCGTAGGCGACGACGGCTATCCGAAGCCCATCTGGGACAAACGGACTGGGGTGATCGATCCCTCCGTTGCTGCCTACTGGCAAGAACACTACGACCTGCGACACATCCTGGAGCGCAACTGGAAGTCGCTCGGACCAAGACTCAAAGGAAAGATTCATATCTATGTGGGAGAGATGGACAATTGGTATCTGAACAACGCGGTCTACCTGATGGAGGCCTTTCTCAAAAGCACCAAAGACCCCTATTATGACGGGACAGTGGCATATGGGGACCGTCAGCCCCATTGTTGGTGCGGCGGGGCGGGACTTTCGCTCCCGGTTTCGATGTTAACTATTAACCAGCGTTTCGCTCCCGAGATGGCCGCCCACATCGTCAAAACGGCCCCTCCGGGCGCGGACGTCGTGAGTTGGCGTTATTAAAAACCATCGGCTTTCCCGCTCGCCTGCCCGAAAGGGGGAGCAATAATGTGGGTGTACAGGTTCAGCTCCTTGACGTGGCGATATGAAAAAAGGAGGCTTCCTAACCCTGGATTAATGACCCTTATTGATGATCTCGAATAATCTGGACGCCTCTTTCCCGTTGGTGTTCTCGAGACAAACTAGGATATAGCTCTTCACATTACGGATGCTCACGAATTTCCCGCGGTCATCGAGCATTTGGAAATAGAGAGGCCCCCTCGATTTGAATTCCCTAGATTTCGGATTGGCCATGATGGCCTTCTCAACGGCAGAAAAACTCCTTCGGGATTCGCCTTCGCCCACATACTTGAGAATAAAAAGGGACGCACCCGAGGAATACTCGCCCTTGACGGCTTCCTGGAACCGAAATTCTTCTCCGCCTAGAGAAAGATAGTTGTTCATGAAGCCAAGATATCCCCGGAAATAACGGATGCTGGTCTTGATAAGATCGGCTTGTGGAAGCTCCGCCACGAGAAAGGGAGGCGCCGAATAATCTCGGATCTTTTTCGATACGACGTGCGCAAGACCAAGCAACCCCTGACGGCCTTTCCGATCTTTATCATAACCCGTGATAGTGACGACGAAATTCCCTTTCCAAAAATTCAGGTAGTAATCCTCTAATTGACCTTCGGTCCCGGCTGCGATCGGTGTGCCCCGCGCACTTCTCTTAAAGGTATACATGCCGTACGCACCCTCCGGGTTCGTCATCTGAAAGATCTCGAGCGAGAGCCCCTCCCCTTCGCGATTCTTGTATTCCTGGACAAGGGCTTGCGCAAATCCATACTCCCGGTAGATCTCCGCCCCGCCGTCGATGTAGAGATATAGATCTTCTCCCTTGAATTCCTGCGGCGGGCCATCTGCTTTCCACTCTCCCGCTTCCTTTTCGGAAGGAAGATAAGAACGGAGGTCAGAAATACCGGGTGAGGATTGTTCCAGTGAGAACAGATTGAATGAGATGGAGATGATGATCAGCAGGCAGAACCGGCCAATTACGTTCCTCGTCTCCATGTACATTTCATTTAAGCGGCGACTTCCTGGATTCTGACTTTCTTGAGGTTGATTTCGCCCAGGCCGTGTTCATGGCCTTTCTTGATCATGAGGATCTCTTCGCCTTTGAGACCCCGCAACGAGGCGCAGTAGCTGTCAACCGCGATCCGGTCCACGCCCGCCACTATCTTCCGCGGCGTGGCCAGTTCGCCAGGCCCAAAAGGACCGTTGGTTGTGATGAATTCCGTTGCGTCAACAATACAAAGGGTGGGCTTGACCGCCAGGTTGAGGTCGGCGATGCACTGGTCGAGACGGTCGATATCATCAGGCTTGGTCTTGAAGTCGCCGCTGTGGAACGTCCGGTTGACTTGAGCGAAGTTCAGGGCCATCAGGTTCTTCATGGCACCGGTGAATCTGTTTCCGGCGTGGTCCTTGGTGATGGGCAGGTTGATGAAGCAATCGTTGTTGAAGAATTCCTTCATGATCTTGGCTTCATGAAGGATCTTGCCTTTGGGCAGGGCAACCGGTTTGAAAAGGTCTTCGGCCTTGAAATCGATAAGCTTGAGTTCGGCCCCTTCCTCCTTCAGGACGGCATCGAGACCCGTGGCCGTCCACATTTTTTCAGGGAGCCAGCTCAGGCAATTGACTTCCTTGGCCCCGGCTTTCTTGCACATCCGGACGACGGCCCTGACGATTTCCGGCTTGGTGAACGTTCCGGGGTGATGGCTCTGGGTGTTGGGCAGAATTGCCACCCGGGCGTTCTTCGGCACAAACCGTTCGATCCCGCCGAGAAGGTCCACGGCTTTCCGCGTGCTCGCCAGGTAGTCTCCACCCTGAACAACTGCGATATCCGGGTACACCGGATTCAACGAAGGGGAAAGGCCGGCCCCGGAACGAGGCCAAACGAGCCCGCCACCGATGAGCGCCGCCGCTCCCGTCCCCACGCTTTTTTTGATAAAGTCCCTACGCTTGAGTTTTCCGTTCATGATTCCCTCCTGCGGTGGCGTTCGCGAAGGCCGAGGCCTTTTTCAGCGTTTTCCTTGGAGCAGATTCTTTATCATTGGGGGCGAGCCGTAGCGGCCGGTCAGTTGATCGTCAGCGATTCGCTCCCCGCGGATCCAAGGCCAAATCGACGAGGTCAGCCAAGTCCGCCAAGTGGTTCTTGGTCACCTCATCAGACGCAACGGCCGATTTCTCAAGAAAGAGCCGGCGAAGGGCTTTCAGCTCCGCCCGGATGGCCGCCCGGCTGTCGTCGTTCCGTATCATGAACGCGGGGCCCGACGCTCCGGGCATCGCAATCCCGCCCTGGGCTCCGGCCTGGGGCGGCGCCAGCCGGCCGTTCAGGATTTCAATGTAAGCCCTCTGCAGGTTGCGACGATAGGGGTCGATCACGACTTGGGGTCCGCTCAGTTCCGTGAAGATGCCCGACCGCAAGTCCGCGAGAAGCTCTATGATGGTATAAGCCTGATCGCCGAGGATGGCCGCATGGTCCTGGAGACGGCAGATTCGGTTTTGCCCGAGAAGATCGTTCAATATGCCCTGCTGGAGGCTCACGAGCCTGGCCTGGCCGCTCGAGGGTTCGATCTTGCGGACGATGTCCGCGGGCTCGAGCCAGGTGGGCGTCTTGAAAACGTTCTCGTTGAGGAATCTCACGGCCTCCTGCTGACGGGCCTTGGAGACGGGCTGAAAGCGGACTCCGGGCGCCAGCCCGACCTTGGGCTCGCTATCGTAACCGCCGATGATGTTGGCCACGTGCCCGGCTTCGAGGCGCAGCTGGTCCCAGATCGCCGAGTACATGTGGCCGAACTCGTCGTAATT
>JBEKXF010000063.1:0-8831 GCA_049512315.1 Candidatus Aminicenantales bacterium
CCGCCTCCCGGAGCAGGGTGATGATCTGCTCCGGATTAAACCGTTTCCTGGCCATGTCCACCTCCCTCGATCCAGCAGAATCTTAGCACACGGGCTGGATCCCTTTGAGGGGGGCAGGTCAGAGGATCATGAAGCCCCTATTATCCGCAACCAGTTTTGGTGGAACCGATGCCGATAATGACGACATTTTGCTCCAAGCATTTGAAGATCATGAAGCCTTCTTGGATGTGTTAGCTCTTCGTAAACATATGGTCATTGGCAAGAAAGGAAGCGGGAAAACTGCAATTTTTAAGAGAATAGTTACAACTAAGGATCCTGAGTTCTTCTCATTCGGCCATACGTTCTTGGATTATCCATGGCATTACCATCAGGCGCAAGCCAGAATAGGAATACCAGATTTCGATAAGTACACGCACAGCTGGAAGTATCTAATTCTCTTGTCTGGGGCCAAGATTGCACTCAATCAAGACCAGTCGTTGCCATATGACAAAGATACAATGGAAGACCTGCTCCGAATTGAATCGTTCGTGGTCGATACATATGGGTCAAGAGACCCAGACCTTTCGCAGATCTTCAGCCCCACCAAGCACCTTAAGCTAAAACCCTATTTTGAACTCGATTGGAAAATGCTCAAGGCGGGCGTCTCGCCGGAATCCGTGCCGGTGTCCGACCTTCCGACTATTGTTCAGGATGTTAACGCGGCTTTGATGCAAACTTTGTTCCGATGCCTTAACCCCGACCACAGGTATTTTATAGCCTTCGACCAACTAGACCTGGGGTTTGATCTCCGAACCGAAGACTACGCCAACCGCCTTATCGGTCTCTTATTGGCCAGCCGGGATATCAACCTGGCTGCTAAGGCGGCAGGGAAGGCACTCTTCGCAGTCATTTTCCTTCGTGACGATATTTACGATTACCTGCATTTCGAAGACAAGAATAAGATGACAGAGAACTATGTCTCCGCAATTGAATGGGACACCCCCAGGACTTCGAAAACGCTAAAGGGTTTGATGGAACGTCGGTTCTCTATCGTATTGGGCGAAAGCCCCAGCGAATCCGTTACGTGGGGTATGGTATTTCACGAGGAACGGGAGATGCCGGGCCATCAATCAAAGTACGAGCATATGGTTGATCGGACATATCTGAGACCTCGGGACATGATCAAGTTCACTAACTGCGCCCTATCCAAGTATAGAGAACGTTCGGAGAAACCCCAAACGGGGCAGGATCGAGCAGATAAGATGGATAATGTCGATATCCACAATGCGCGCATCGAATACAGCGAGTACTTCTTGCGGGAGATTGATGACGAGGTCCACCGACACCTCCCCGAGTATGACAGGTATCTTGATGTACTTAGGGTAATCGGAAAATGGCAGTTTGAGCGATCTGAATTCGATGAGGCATACGAATCTCATACCCCAGATGACAAGGTCGGTCCCCTCGAAGCGCTAGAGAAGCTCTACGATTTTTCCTTTGTGGGATTCTATCGGGCAGGTGGTCGAGGATATGGGGGGTCCGAGTATATATTCAAGTATAGGGAGGGGAAGATCAGATTTGATCCAACGGCGGCGAGATTCAGAATACATCCAGGCCTGATAGAGTGTCTGGGATTGAAGAGAATCTGATCACTATCAAAAAGGCCCAATTTGACTTGAGGGGCCAGAGGCCCCACGAGAGGACATGGCCCCGATGATCAAATAGACGCCGGTGAAGGCGGAGATCGTGCCTCGTTGGGAGAGATGGGTTGTGGGTGGGGCGTGGACGTCTCATTCGGGGTGGGACCTCGATTGACAAGCCATACTGATCTTGCTTATCATTACGTCCAGTCAGTTGACAACTAGGTTGCTTTAGGGGAAGCATTGCCCACTATAATTTCCCAGATTGACCGCGAAGAAGCGCGATTGACGGCAAGCCTTCCCGCTCCAGTACTTCCCACGGTTTGTCTGTACTTCGAAGGCCTGCGAAGCAAGTTTAAGGAGGCTGATTACGCTCTAAGGAGAATCAAGGATCTGGG
Source organism: Candidatus Aminicenantales bacterium (assembly GCA_049512315.1). GTDB lineage: Bacteria > Acidobacteriota > Aminicenantia > Aminicenantales > Saccharicenantaceae > DATKJS01. The sequence continues at coordinate 2,018 of JBEKXF010000063.1, forward strand.
CGTAATTAATGTTCAATTCATGACTAGTTCAGAACAGGTTTATTATTTAACTGAGGATAAACTTCGCTTTTATGTTGATGCTTTTTTTGCGTTCAGTTATTCCGCACTGGACGTCATGTCACAAATTATTAACCAAAAATTCAATTTCTTTGCCGATGAAAAAGATGTCAAGTTTAAACAGGTCGTAGGGACTCTGGCAACCAGCACTCAAAATGGCACCACTCTTCAACAACTTTGTGCGGGATTTCGCAGCACGCCAGAATTTACTGATCTGGAAGCCTATCGAAATTGTTCGACTCATCGTAGACACATTTATATATCACTCTATCAGGGACCTCGTGAGCACGGATCACGAGCATACCCGACTACTACGACGATCCCTACAGGATACTGGCTGATTTGGGACGACCCAAACGTTTTGAATCCCACAACCAGAAAGCGAAGAAAACTAATCAGCTATTGTGATAAGACACATAAGCTGGTAAGGCGAAAAGTTTTGGAAATTCTTAGGTCACTATAGGAGATGACAATGAAAAGACCAAGTGCCAATAAAGAAACCGAGAACAAGCCCCTCCAAATCACACGAGTGATAACTCTTCCAGAGACCGCAAAGGGAGCGTATGCAAACCTCGCCGTAATAAGACATACTCCACGAGAGTTCCTTTTTGACTTTATCCTGAAAATCGATGAGGAAGCGCAACTCGTATCAAGGGTAATTATGAGCCCCCCACATGCTCATGCCTTCCTTGAGGCATTTGGAAAAAACCTGCAAGTCTATGACTCAACATATGAAAAAGAGAAAAAGGGCCATAAAACAGGTCAAGCCGCAAGCTAGAACCCCGAATAATCTTCATAGCCGCCGATCATGATAGTTACCGAAACTCCCTGACTCCTCCTCCCTCGGAGACGCTTTCGGGGTGAGCTTTCACCTTGGCCGTCACCGTCAAGTGAGCCCGCCGTGTGACGGTGGCGTGACAGAATAGGCTGAAAGCGCAGTAAAATTACGGTTTCGGACGGAAGACGATGAGAGGGTCAGGGCTCATCGAAAGTCGTTTGAATCTCGGGGGATATGAGGGAAAGAGATATGGCTGGGAAGCAAGGATTCGAACCTTGATTGCATGATCCAGAGTCATGAGTCCTGCCGTTGGACGACTTCCCAGCGCAGGGACCACTATATTAAAGAAATTCCAGCCAATTTTCAAGCTTTAACGCTCAGCTTATATCTTAGGGCCGCCGTGGCCTATCCCGATGCGTCCCCTTGCGGCCCGGTTGAGCAGGCCTTCCGTTCATGATAAGATGGGCGGAAACCGATGAAAAAGAACGTCCTGAAGATCCTGGCCGTTGTCGCCCTGACGGCCGTTTTCTTCTACTTTTTCGCCCGGAGCGTCAAGTGGAGCGAGGTCGCCGGGTACGTCCGGGGCGTCAACCTGCCTCTCTTTCTCCTTCTCTTTCCCTTCGCGGCCCTCCATTTCTTCACCCGGGCCCTCCGCTGGCGCTATCTCCTCATCCACGAGAAGAAGGGTGTCCGATTTTCGAACATGGTCAAGGCGAATATCGTCGGGTTCACGATCACCTTCGTCTTCCCGGGGCGTGTCGGCGAGGTGGCCAAGCCGCTCTACCTGGCCCAGAAGGAGGGGATCCGGAAAGGCTTCGCCGTCGGTACGGTGGTCGTCGAACGCATCTTCGACATCTTCACGATGTGCCTCTTCGTGGGGCTCTTTCTCCTCTCCAGGCCCCTTTTCCCGGGGCTCTTCGAAGTCGCCCCGGAGGCCTACAGCCGGCTGACCTTCTGGGGCATCGTCGGGGTCGCCTTCGCTTCGAGCGTCCTTGCGCTCATCGTGCTCCTCTATTTTTTCCGGGAGAAGGCCCTGGGCGTCATCGGCTTCCTCCTGAAACCGCTCCCCGAGCGGTTCCGGCGCCGGGCCCTCGAGCTCGTCCACGAATTCATCGACGGCCTGAAGTTCTTTCATTCCCCCGCGAACTTGTTGATGTACACCTTCCTCTCTTTCGTGGTCTGGCTGGGCGTCATCCTCTACTACTGGATCCTGATGTTCGCCTTCCATGTCCACGTCCCTTATTTTCTCCTCGTCCCCTTCGTCTTCATGACCATGGTCGGGGCGTCCATTCCGACGCCGGGCATGGCCGGGGGCTACGACTACTTCAGCAAGCTGGGGATGACCTCCCTCCTCCACGTGGACGCCAACCTGGCGGTCGGCATGACCCTGGTCATGCACGCCATCCAGGTCCTGGTGACATGCGTCCTGGGTTATGTTATATTAGGCAAAGAGGGCCTATCCCTCTTTGAGATCAGGAGGATGGGAGAGAGCGAGAAGTTATGAGGTGCCCTTATTGCGGCTTTCTCGAAAGCAAGGTCATCGACTCCCGGGAGAGCAAAAAAGGCCTCTCCATCCGCCGGCGCCGGGAATGTCTCTCCTGCAAGCGCCGGTTCACGACCTACGAAAAGATTGAAGAGATCCCCTATATGGTGGTCAAAAAGGACGGCACCCGCCAGCCCTATGACAGCCAGAAGCTCCTCCGGGGGATGATGAAGGCCTGCGAGAAGCGGCCCATCCAGATCAATCAGCTCGAGGAGATCGTGGAGGAGATCGAATCCCTCCTCCAGGAGCGGCCGGACAAGGAGATCGGCGTCTCCGAAGTCGGTCAGCTTGTCATGGACAGGCTCAAGGCCCTGGACAAGGTCGCCTATGTGAGGTTCGCCTCGGTTTACCGGGAGTTCAAGGACGTGGCCGAGTTCAAACTGGAGCTCGAGAACCTCATGAAGGAAAAGTAGCCCGGCGCTCCGATGATCCGCCGCATCAAGCCCGTTTCCCGCATCCGGAAAACGGAAACCGAGGTCCGGAAGCCGTCCTCCGCCGCCCCTCCGCCGAGGCGTTCCCTCCCGGGACTCGGCGAGCTGCTGTCTCCGGCCGTGGACATCTACGAGAAGGAAGGAGAGATCGTCGTCGAGATGGAGCTCCCCGGCGTCCACGAGAAGGACGTCAAGATCCTCCTCTATCCGGGGCGGGTGGAAGTGAGGGGATTGAAGCGGGAAATCCCCAGCCACCAGGGGGTTCGGTACCTCAGGCTGGAGAGGGGGTTCGGCGCCTTCCAGCGGGACGTCCCGGTGCCGGGGGCCGTGGACCCGGATAAGGCTTACGCTTCGTTCGAGAACGGGATCCTGACCATCGTTCTCGGGAAGCCGCCGCGAAAAACCAGGGACGTGGACATCAGGAACCGCCGGAACGAAGGATAGGAATGGAGACATCTCATGGCCCAAGTCGATAACAAGAACGGCGAGCCGTTCGACGGGCTCCTCGAGGAGCACAACCAGAAGCTGCACATCCCGACCAAGCTGCCCGTGCTCCTCCTGCGGGACATCGTGATTTTCCCCTACATGATCGCCCCCCTGTTCGTAGGGCGGGAGAAGTCCAAGAACGCCATCGACCAGTCGCTCTCAACCAACCGCATGATCCTCCTCCTGACCCAGAAGGACATGGAGATCGAGGACCCCAAGCGGGAGGACGTTTACGATATGGGCACGGTGGCTTTGATCATGCGCATGCTCAAGCTCCCGGACGGCCGCGTCCGGATCCTCGCCCAGGGCCTCATCCGGGCCCGGGTCGAATCGTTCGAGGACGACGGCCCGTTCATCAATGCCGAGGTCGCGGTCGTCAACGAGCCGGAAAAGACCGAGAAGACGCTGGAGAGCGAGGCCATGATCCGGAACGTCCGGTCGGGCCTCGAGCGGGCGACCTCCCTCGGCAAGACCATCGCGCCGGAGGTCCTCATCATCGCCTCCAACGTCGACGAGCCGGGCCGGCTGGCCGACCTGACCGCCTCGAACCTCGAGCTCAAAGTGCAAGAGGCCCAGGACATCCTGGAGATCGTGGACCCGCTGCAGAGGCTGAAGCGCGTTTATGAGCTCCTGACGAGGGAGCTCGAGCTCCTCGACGTCCAGTCCAAGATCTCGACCGAGGCCAAGGGCGAGATGGACAAGCTCCAGAAGCAGTACTTCCTGCGGCAGCAGATGAAGGCCATTCAGAAGGAGCTCGGCGAGGGGACGGAGATCCAGGAGGAGATCAAGGCCTACCAGGACAGGCTCCGGAAGATCAAGGTCTCGGACGAAGTCAAGGAAGAGCTCGAGAAGCAGATCAGCCGGCTGGCCCAGATGCACCCGGAATCGGCCGAAACGGCCGTCGTCCGGACCTACCTGGACTGGATGTTCTCCCTGCCGTGGGACAAGGCGACCGTCGACAACCTCGACCTTCATAAGGCCAAAAAGATCCTCGACGATGACCATTACGGGCTCGAAAAGGTCAAGGAGAGGATCCTCGAATACCTGGGCGTCCGCAAGCTCTCCAAGACGATCAAGGGCCCCATCCTGTGCTTCGTCGGGCCTCCCGGCGTGGGGAAGACGTCCCTCGGCCGGTCCATCGCCCGGGCCCTGGGCCGGAAGTTCGTCCGCATCTCCCTCGGTGGCGTCCACGATGAGGCCGAGATCCGGGGCCACCGCCGGACCTACGTCGGCGCCATGCCCGGCCGCATCATCCAAAGCATCCGGCGGGCTGGGTCCAACAATCCGGTCTTCATGATGGACGAGGTGGACAAGATTGGCGCCGATTTCCGCGGCGACCCGTCCTCCGCCCTCCTCGAGGTCCTGGACCCGGAGCAGAACAACCAGTTCCGCGACCACTACGTCGGGGTCCCGTACGACCTCTCCAAGGTCCTGTTCATCACGACGGCCAACCTCCTCGACCCCATCCAGCCGGCCTTCCGCGACCGGATGGAGGTCCTGGAGCTTCCCGGGTATACCGAGGAGGAAAAGCTCCAGATCGCAGTCCGGCACCTAATCCCCAAGCAGGTCGCCGAGAACGCCCTGAGCGGCAAGCTCATCCGCATGACCGACGGCGCCCTGAAGAAGATCATCTCCCTCTATACGCGCGAGGCGGGGGTCCGGAACCTCGAGCGGGAGATCGCCTCGGTCTGCCGGAAGGTCGCCAGGAAAGTGGCCGAAGGCAAGAAGGGTCAGACACTCGTCACCTCGCAGAACATCGAAAAGTACTTGGGCCCGCCCAAGATCTTCAAGGACCAGCTCCTCCACAAGGACCAGATCGGCGTTGCCACGGGCGTCGCCTGGACGGCTGTGGGCGGCGAGATCCTGTTCGTCGAGGCGACCAAGATGCAGGGCAAGGGCAATCTCTCGCTGACGGGATCCCTCGGCGAGGTCATGAAGGAATCCGCCCAGGCGGCCTTGAGCTACGCCCGGGCCCATGCCGCCGAGTTTGGGATCGACAGCCGGATGTTCTACCAGAACGATTTCCACATCCACATCCCCGAGGGCGCGATCCCTAAGGACGGGCCCTCCGCCGGGGTGACGATCGCTACGGCCTTCATCTCGGTCTGCACGAACAACAAGGTCCGCTGGGACGTCGCCATGACGGGCGAGATCACCCTGCGCGGAAACGTCCTGCCCGTGGGCGGGATCAAGGAAAAAGTCCTGGCGGCCCAGCGGGCCGGGGTCAAGAAGATGATCATGCCGGCGGCGAACAAGAAAGACCTGATCGAGATCCCGAAGAAAGTCATCCGGAACATGGAATTCATTTACGTCGAGGACGTCAAGGAAGTCCTCAGTCAGGCCCTGGAGAGATTCTACGGGAAGAAAAAGGCCAGACCGCGAAAATAGCCGCGGCCCGCGCATACGGCTGAAAGACCTCGGCGAACGGCGCGTTATCGCGGAAATCCGGCGCCGGCTGGGCGGTGGCGGGGGGACAGGCGTCCGGCTGGGGATCGGTGACGACGCCGCTGTCGTCCGCAGCCCCAAAGAACTGCTCCTCACCAAGGACCTCCTGGTCGAAGGGGTTGATTTCCGCAGGTCGCTCCACCCCCCGCGGCTCCTCGGCCGGAAATCCCTCAATGTCAACCTGAGCGACATCGCGGCCATGGGCGGCCGGCCCCTGCACGCCGTCCTAGGCCTGGCGCTGCCGGGAGAAACGGAGCGGGAATGGCTCAGCGAGTTCCTGGCGGGTTTCCGAGAGGCTTCCCGCGAGGCGGGCGTCGCTCTGGTCGGGGGAGACATCTCGGAGGCCCGGGAAATCCTGATCTCTGTGACCGTCACCGGCGAGGCGGGGCCGTTCGTCCCGAGGAGCGGGGCGAGGCCGGGAGATCTGGTTTTTGTCTCCGGCAGCCTCGGCGACGCGGCCGCCGGCCTGCGGCTGCTCAAGAAGGGCACCCGTCAGGGAAAAAACAGGGCCGCCAATCCTCTGATCAAAGCCTTCTTGGACCCGGCGCCCCGGCTAGAGCTGGGCTCTCTCCTGGCCCGGAGAAAACTCGCCTCCGCCATGATCGACGTCTCGGACGGCCTGTCCGTGGACCTGGCCCATATCTGCGAGGAAAGCGGGGTAGGGGCCGAGGTCGAGCTCGGCCGGGTCCCGATCTCCGGGGCCCTGCGCCGCTTCATGAAAAACCCCTTGCTGTTGGCCCTCGATGGAGGAGAGGACTTCGAGCTCCTCTTTACCGTGCGGCCGCGAAACGTCCCGCGCCTCCGCCGCCTCGGGCCGCTTTTCAAGATCACGGAGATCGGCCGGATCACGGCAGAAAAGAGGATTGTGATTGTCGACTCCGCAGGCCGCAAAAAGCCCCTGGCGATCCGGGGCTACGAACATTTCAAATAGAGCTGTTCTTCTTAATAAATTAGCGGACGCAGGGGGGATGTCCCGGAGAAAACATTGAGCGCGACGCGGGCACGGATGGAAAAGAGGGACAGTCCCAGGAGCAATACGCAAAGACTCGTTTCAGATATTTACCAGAAGTGCGG
>JBEKXF010000064.1:0-8220 GCA_049512315.1 Candidatus Aminicenantales bacterium
CGTATTAACTGTTCGGACTCATGAAGCGTCAGGATAAGCACCTCGGTTCTAGGGAGGGCTTTCAGGATTTGTCGCGTGGCTTCCAAGCCATTCAATTCCGGCATGCTGATATCCATCACCACCACGTCAGGCTTCGTCTGTTTTGCCCGTTCAACAGCCTCCCGCCCATTGGCCGCCTCCGCGCAAACTTCCCATTCGGGACGGACTTCCAGAAGGGCTCGCATTCCCTGCCGCACGACCTCGTGATCATCCGCCACCAGAATACGAAGCGTTTTCACAGAACGACCTCGGGATGCGGGATCACCACTCGGACGGTCGTGCCCCGCCGGCTTGAATCGATTTCCAGCCGACCCCCGAGTTGTCTGGCTCGCTCGCTCATGCCCATAATGCCCACTCCAAGCTGTCCGCTATTCTGATTGCCCGAGTGGAGTGCCTTCGTGGGCATCCCCTGGCCTTTGTCCGTTATTTCTAATTTCACCTCAGTCCCGCGCCGCGCAAGCCGTACCCTGGCTGTGGGACTTTTGGAGTGACGGTGGACGTTCGTCAGGCTTTCCTGCACGACGCGAAAAAGGGTCGTCTCGACGTCCTGGGGCAGCCGGCCAAAACTGGGAGATACTTTGAGATCGATCTTGATTTCGCTTCGCTCGGCGAACCCCTTAACGTACCAAGCCAAGGCTGAAGCCAAGCCATCTTCATCAAGCAGCGGCGGGTGTAACAAGTAGGAGAGGGTACGCATCTCCTTCAAGGACCGCTCTGCCACCTTGAGACTTCCAGATAGGGCTTGGCGTGCTTTCGGGTTAAGCTTATCAGCCGACCTTTGCGCCACGGTAAGGTTCGTCACCAAAGCGGCGAGGTTCTGGCCTATGGCGTCGTGGAGTTCCCGGGCAATGCGTCGCCGCTCCTCATCCTGCAACTGCAGCAGACGTGTAGAAAGCCCGCGGAGAGACTTCTCAGCATGCTTGCGTTCGGTGAGGTCTCGCATGACGGCCAACATGCAAATTGATCCCGTCTCATCAGCAATGGGGGCCGCATAAGACTCCACCCACCTCCGCGTACCTTTGAGCCCGACAATCTCGAACTCTAAATTGGTCTTATTGCCGCTGCACACTCCCTGCAAGAAAGCTTGGAACGCCGCCCGGTGCTCAGGAACAATCAAGGGAAGGACTGACTTTCGAGGAACTTCGGCAAAGCTGCCAGCCTCGATCATGGCCAGGCCCGCCGGGTTCAATTGGAGGAGGTTGCCGTTGGACGCGACGATCGCGACACATTCCGGCTCGGTTTCAACGATGGCGCGCAAGCGATTTTCACTTTGCTGTAGCGCCTCCTCCGCCCGCTTGCGCCGGGTAATATCGACGAAGGTCCCCAGGATGATCGGTGGGCTGCCTGCCTCCCATTCGACCAGACTCTCGTTAGCCAGGACCCAAACTTGGCTGCCATCTTTTCGCTTCAGGCACAATTCTATGTTTGACAGAGCACGTTCCGCCCCCAGGCGGACCATGAGTGCTTCCCGCTCACGGGGATCAAAGTAAAGGTCGCGCATGGGACGAGCTATGATCTCTTCCCCAGAGGCATATCCGAAGACCTTGGCGAAAGCTTCATTACAGTCCATAATGTGGCCGTCCAAGGAAGCCCGGTATACCCCAGCATGGTTTTTTTCAACGAGCAGGCGATACCGCTGCTCACTTCTCAGCAGCTCTTCCCTTACTTGCATCCGCTCAACGGCATAGAAGATGGCGCGGCAAATCCACTCGCCATTCACCTTTCCTATGACGAGGTAATCTTGCGCCCCTTCCCGGACTGCTTGGAGGCCCAGCTTTTCATCGGTAAGACCCGTTAGCACGATGATGGGAGCGCCGGGGAATTGCTTGTGTAGCTCCACAAAAGTGCTGATGCCCTGGCTGTCTGGGAGCCCGAGATCCAATAACACCGCGTCGATTCCCCCCTTCGCCAGCCGCTCGGCCGCCGCCAGCAAGCTTGGGGCATCCTCCAGGTCAGCCAAGGCGGGCTTCGCTTCCTTCAACATTTCCCTGACTAGGCGGATATTCCCCGGATTATCCTCCACCAGCAAGACTTTAATCGGCTCGGATATCATGGCGTTCTTCCTTCATCTTTGAGAAGTCTCCTATCCTTACAACCAGGATCGATGATGCCTAAGCCTCACCCCTTGCCCAAGAGAGGGCACTCGGACTCTGTAAGAAACCGAGTGTGAAGGATTCTCTAATACCGGGCAGCGGAGCCCATCTTGACGCACTTCTTAACGAGAATCAAGCTACAGCTTGGATGAACCCACTGCCCTTTGTCTCTATTGTAGATTATGTAGAGACGCCCAGAGGTTCAGGCGCTCAACGTACTGTCGTATACTCAATCCGCAGTATTGTGCCTGTTCCTCCTAGAGGATATGCTCGCTCCTCAAGGAGGAGTGTTTCTCGGGAAAGGTCCTGATTGTCGATGGCGGAGCATTGAAGGGATAAGTCTGAGGAAGCAGCCCGTTCGCACTGTGAAACTGCCCTGGAGCGAGCCCCGACGCGCAAGGCGGTGTCAGGACGGCGCCAAGAACTGGTTCCTTTTGATCGCCCTGGCTCGCTTTCAGCACGGAGATGGAGATCATGTTTGCGCGTAGTATTTCCATGCGGCTCAAGCCGAATAGCGTCACAGAATTTATTCAGACGCTTCAGAACGAAATTGACCCGCTGCTTCGAAAAGAGCAAGGCTTTCGGGGCCACATTGCATTCCTTGTCCCCGATGGAAGTGAAGCAGTCGCAATCAGTTTCTGGGATAGGAAACAGGGCCGGATCAGCCATAGCGGCCGAAGATGCAAAGTGCTGGTGACCCTGGAAAAACTAGTCAAGGGGCCTCCCGACGCTAGGGTGTGTGAGATTCCCAACTCGACCTCCGACGACGGCGGATTGCTTCGCTCCTTCGTCCACGTTGAAGGAGTTCGTCACATTGAAATCTATGAGGTTTCCAGGTCGATCTTTCGAGCCATTGCTGCTGAGGGGCTGGCGAGTGACTAGCAAAAGGAAGTTCCGTAAACAATTGGACCGTATTGTGGCAAGGCGGTGTCAGATCTTCGCCTGAAACCGATTACTTTTGATACCACGGGAAGCAGACGGGGAGTGTTATGGCGCGTAATAGAAGCCAGCCTGAGGTTATTACGGCAAACCAGAAGACCCAGCCTGTCGATTGGGAAGCCCTCCTCGCTGGAATCCCCGGCGGGAAGACCGTTATAGAATACACCGCGAACCGCATCATCTACCGGCAAGGAGACCCTGCGGATTCCATCTTCTACCTCCGGCGAGGCAAGGTGAAGCTCACGGTGACCTCCCAGCAAGGCAAGGAAGCGATCGTCGCCATTCTGGGCGCCGGTGAGTTCTTCGGCGAGGGATGCCTGGCAGGTCAGCTGTTGCGCGTGTCGACGGCTGTCGCGATGACCGATTGCACTTTTGCCAGGATTGAGAAGCCGCGCATGGCGCGCATGCTGCACGAGCAGCACGACATCTCGGAATTGTTCGTCACGCACCTGCTTTCACGCAATATCCGATATGAAGAGGATCTCGTCGACCAGCTTTTCAACTCCAGCGAGAAGCGCTTGGCCCGGATTCTCTTGCTACTGGCTCATTTTGGCAAGGACGGTCGATCCGAACCTGTCCTTCCCAGAATCAATCAGGAAAACCTGGCGCAAATGGTGGGCACCACCCGGTCGCGGGTCAGTCATTTCATGAACAAGTTCAGAAAGCTGGGCTTTGTCGATTACGACAGCTCCAGCGGCGGGTTGATGGTCCATAGTGGCCTCCTCAGCGTGATGCTGCACGAATAACCACCTAGGTGATCCAGGCGTGCCCAGCCTGCCCTGCAGAGCGAAGCAGCCCGTTTGGATGGTGTGCTCTGAAAGGGAAAACCTTCTCCCCCTCTGCGGGATCACGATGACAGTCCCCGCGTTGTTGCACTTCCCTCGGACACGCGACGGTAGCCTTGCTGTCAAACCCTCGGTAATTCCACCGGCTTGGCACGATATTTCCTCCCATTAACTGGCCTGAGCAATTTTGAACACATGCGTGAGCAGTTCGGGGCTGACACTCGAATTACCCTCAGCGTATAAACATTGTGCGTCTAGCTTCCGGCCAGGAACTACCTGGAGGCAGATGTCAGCGAGGAGGATCTACACGCTAACCGAGGACGTCAACCACCTCGGAGCCCTGACGGTCGGCGCCACGTTCACCGGAATCTATTCCGTGTCCGCGAACGGTCGGGTAACGGCCACCGTGACGCCTTCGGGCGGCAGGACAGCGGCCAACGTCGTCTTTTACACCGTTCTTGGCTCGAAGTTGTTCCTTATCGAGGTGGATCCCGGGCGTGTCGGCTCGGGAGTCGTCGAGAAGCAGTTCTAGCTCTGTTTTGCCTCAGTATCTTCAGCGAGTAGAGGGAGGTTGTTATGGCAAATATGAAAAGCCATCCTGAGGTCGGTATGGCAAATAAAAAAAACCAGCCTGTTGATTGGGAAGCCTTCCTCGCTGGATTCGCCGGCGGGAAAACCGACGCTGAATACGGCGCGAACCGCAACATCTTCTGCCAAGGACAACCTGCGGATTCCGTGTTCTACATCCGACAAGGCAAGGTGAAGCTCGCGGTGACATCCGACCAAGGCAAGGAAGCGATCGTCGCCATCCTGGGCGCCGGTGACTTCTTCGGCGAGGGTTGCCTGGCAGGTCAGCCGTTGCGCATCGCCACGGCTACCACGATGGCCGATTGCAGTCTGGTCAGGATTGCGAAGCCGCTGATGGCGCGCATGCTGCACGAGCAGCACGACATTTCGGAATTGTTCGTCACGCATCTGCTTTCACGCAACATCCGATTCGAAGGGGATCTCGTCGATCAGCTTTTCAACTCCAGCGAGAAACGTCTGGCCCGGATTCTCTTGCTGCTGGCTCATTTTGGCAAAGAAGGTCGATCCGAAGCTGTCGTTCCCAGAATCAATCAGGAAAACCTGGCGCAAATGGTGGGCACCACCCGGTCGCGGGTCAGTCATTTCATGAACAGGTTCAAGGAGCTGGGCTTTGTCGATTACGACGGCTCCAGCGGCGGGTTGATGGTCCACAGTGGCCTCCTCACCGTGGTCCTGCGCGACTAGCCTCGCTGTCAAACCCTCGGTAATTCCCACCGGCCCCACACCGTAGTTCCCCCTCCTCAACTGGGATGAGCAATTCTGACCAGACGTGCGAGCAATGCTGAACTGACACGCGAATTACCCCAGAGTAGAAGAGATGTACCCCGCGCTGTCAGCCAGGATCTGTGCGAAGCCGGTGGCGCGGGGGGAGGGGCGATATGCTCGCAACTGCTTTGATCGTCGTCGTGGTTTTGATGCTGTTGGGTGCACTGCCCAGATGGCCGCACAGCCGAGAGTGGGGCTATTACCCAAGCGGCGGGCTGGGCTTGGTCCTGGTGATTCTGGTCATCCTGCTGCTATTGGGTCGGCTTTAAAGGCCGCGCGCCCGACGTTCTCTCACACTTCAGATCGAAAGCAACTCGATCTGTAAAAAGGACAAGCGCGCTCACCCTAAGTGTAGTTGCATGGCTGCCCACGATAACAAGTATCCGAAGGCGAATTCGAGGAGGGAACATGACTCCTGACTATGACTTGACGAACCTGCAGACCGATCAGGCCGACCTGTGGATTTACCTCCAGGTCGATGTCATCCTCGCCCGGATTCTCGCTGACCAGCCCGAGCGCCGGGCATCCCTTCTCACTTTAGGGGACTGCACTCAACGTTGCAGCCCTTACTACGACTGCGAAGCTGCAGGCGATACTCAACAGCACATAACCGGGAGCAGACTTATAGGCGTCGGCCTCGGAAACAAGGAGGTGAATTAGACATGCCTTTACTTCACATATTCCTGGTCCTGATCGTGGTTGGGGTTCTCCTCTGGGTGGTCAATCACTTCATACCAATGGCAGGGTCCATTAAGTCGATCTTGAATGCTGTCGTGGTCATTCTCGTGGTTTTGTGGCTCCTGAATGTTTTTGGGGTTCTTCATTCCCTTTCCAGGATCCACATGAGGACGTGACTGTCTTGGCTCAGCGAGGGTGGCACATAAGCGGGCGCAGCCGCTGCGGCGCGTGGCAAGGTGAGCTTTCGTGAATAGGTTACGATACGGCCCGCGAATGGAAAAAGCCGGTCGCTGCTGGCGGCGCAGTTCCTCTTTACGCCTCACCTGGTCGCCCCTGCCAGGTCGAATGGGATCGGGTCAACCACTTCTCGCGATTCATTTGCGCCGACCAGGCTGCGCTACTTCCCTTTTGACGGCGCCCTGTATTCTTCTCCGCCGTCGTCAGGCCACGCCCAAATTCTATCCGACTTGCATCTCCGGAATTTGCTACACTCGCTGATCGATGTCGCGGAGCTGAGCCATCCTGCACGCATGAAGATTCACCATTGCGTCGCCGAGCGGATCCGCAACCAAACGTTGAATGACGATGACGCCGCCTGCAGCCAAGAAGCCTAAAGGTCTCAGCATCATCGGCCTTTTGCGGCCCCACTGGAAAGCCCTATCACTGGCCTTGCTGGCGGTGGCGGGCGAAGCCGCAACCGACCTACTCGACCCTTGGCCTCTAAAGATTGTTCTCGATTACCTGCTTCAGTCCAAACATCCGCCCGGCTGGATGGGCGCAATCATCGGCTGGATCGGGCAGGACAAGCTGGCCGTCCTTAACTTCGCGGTGCTGGCGGTGGCGGTCATCGCCGTCGTCGGCGCACTCAGCTCCTACCTGGAGAAATACCTCACCACCAGCGTCGGCCAGTGGGTCATGCACGACCTACGGCGCACGCTCTATCACCACATCCACCGCCTGTCGCTGGCCGAGCACGACGAGAAGAGGACCGGCGACCTCATCGGCCGGGTGACGAGCGACATTGAAGCGATTCAGGACTTTATCACCACGGCGCTGCTGGGCATTTTAACCAGTGTCCTCACCCTGCTGGGGATCATCGGGGTCATGTTTTACCTGAACTGGCGTTTCTCGCTCATCTCGCTCTCTGTTGCGCCCGTGCTCTTCCTGGTAGTTTACTTATTCACCCGACGCATCAAAAAAGCCTCGCGCGACGTAAGAAAGAAAGAGAGCGAGCTGCTTTCGATTGTCGAAGAAGTTTTCTCCTCGATCCGCGTGGTCAAGGCCTTTGCCCGCGAGGACTACGAGGAGCGCCGCTTCGAGCGCCAGAGCCTGGAGAATGTCGAGATGACCCTGCTGGCGCGAAGCATCAAGATGAAGCTCGCACCTATCGTCGATATTATCGTAGCGACCGGGACCTGCTTGGTGCTTGGCTATGGCGCGCGGCTGGTATTGGCGGGCCAACTCACCGCTGGCGCGCTGGTCGTTTTTTTGCTTTACCTGGGCAAGATGTATAAGCCCATGCGTGACCTTTCCAAAATGACGGACACGATCTCCAAGGCCGCGGTGGGGTTCGAGCGGATCCGGGAAGTTCTGGAGACCGAGAGCGGGATGCGTGACCTGCCGGGCGCGAGCCGTGCCGGTCGCTTCAAGGGCAAAATCGAATTTGATAAAGTCTCGTTCGGGTACAACCCAGACCAATTGATCCTGAAAGATATGAGCTTCGAGATCGAGCCGGGCCAGGTCGCGGCATTCGTCGGCCCGACGGGGGGCGGTAAGACGACCATCATCAGCCTGGTTGCGCGCTTCTACGATCCCCTCTCCGGGGAAGTCAAAGTCGACGGGACGAACATCCGCAAGTACACGATGAAATCGCTTCGCCAGCAGGTTAGTTTTGTTTTGCAGGAGACGCTCCTGTTTCACGCACCGATCTGGCAGAACATCGCCTATGGCCGCCCGGAAGCCAACCGCGCGGAGATTATCCGCGCCGCAAAACTAGCCAACGCCCACGAGTTCATCGACGAGATGCCCGAGGGGTACGACACGATGGTCGGCGAACGCGGCGTGACGCTTTCCGGGGGCCAGCGCCAGCGCATTGCCATCGCGCGGGCCGTTATCCGCAATACTCCCATTCTCGTTCTGGACGAGCCCACATCAGGACTGGACGCCGCGTCTGAGCAAGCCGTGTTCGAAGCCCTGGACCGTTTGATGAAAGGCAAAACTTGCATCGTCATCGCGCACCACCTGGGGACGATCCGGCGTGCCAACATCATTTTTGTGGTGAAAGACAATACTCTCGTCGAGCGTGGCACCCACGACGAGCTGCTGGCGGCAGG
>JBEKXF010000065.1:0-7001 GCA_049512315.1 Candidatus Aminicenantales bacterium
CTTGGAATTCAGGTCCTCGGTGAAGGTCTTGTCGATCTCCTCGAAGAGCAGGAAGCCCTGCTTCCGCCCCTTGGAGATGAGATTGGAGATTTCGTCCTTGTGGACCTTGATGTCAGGAGACACGCTGCGCACCTCTTTCGATGGGGTATCCGTTATGACGCACTCTCATGAGAATTCTTCCCTTCCTAGGTCAGCGACAGGATCTGCTTGGTGACGTCCTGCTTCTGGTAGAGGAGGGCCAGGACCTCCTCCTTTTCGCCCCGCTTCTCCGAGCGGGCGATCTTCTGCTGGATGTCCTTCAGCCGGTTCTGGAGATGGATCTTCCGGATCGCCTTGAGGCACTCCTGGGCTTCGTCCACGGACGCGGTCTCCCCCGGGCCCCTTTCGAACATAGCGGTGGACAGCTGGGACAGCAGGGCCGCCGGGACCCGGTCCTTCAGCTCATGAAAATTCCATTCCCGGTCGTTCTTGAAGCACTCGAGGATGTACTGGAAGACGGATTCGCCCCGCAGCCCGCGGAAGATCTCCTCGCCGGTCTCGGCGAAGACGTAAGGCGCGACCGACCGGTCGTCCATCAGGATCTGGAACAGGCGCTTCTCGGCCGGGCAGATGAGGCCCTGCTCCTCGGCGCTCTTGTCCGGCTGCCGCTGTCCGATGATGCCCCGCAGGACCTCCTCGCCGATCCCGAGCCACTGGCTCGCCTCCTTGAGGTATTCGCCGCGGGCGACGGCGTCGGGGACTTTTTCGATCTCCTTGATGACGGCCCGGGCGACGCGGCCCTTCTCCTCGGGGATGCTCATCCGGGCCTCGCGGGCCATGGAGTCGATCATGAACTTGAGCCCTGGCGAGGCCTTTTTCAACAGGGCCTGGTATCTCTCCCGGCCGTATTTCTTGAGGAAGGCGTCGGGGTCGAGGTCCTCCGGGAGGGTCAGGACCTGGACGTTGAGGCCCTTTTCCAGGCAGAGCGGGACGGCCCGGGCGGCGGCCGTCCGGCCGGCGCTGTCGCCGTCGTAGTTGATGACAATCCGCGGGGCGAACCTCAGGGCCTGGGCCACCTGGTAGGGGGTCAGGGCCGTGCCCAGGGAGGCGGCGACGTTGCCGATCCCGGCCTGGTAGAGGGAGGAGAAATCCGTATATCCCTCGACGAGGATGGCAAAGCCCTGGTCCCGGATGGCGTCCTTGGTGAAGTTCAGGCCGTAGAGGAGCTTGCCCTTGGAATAAAGGGGCGTGTCCGGCGAATTCAGGTACTTCGGCTCGGCGTCGACGATCGTCCGGCCGCCGAAGGCAACGACCTTTCCCGTCAGGCTGAAGATGGGGAAGATCACCCGGCCCCGGAAGCGGTCGTAGTATTCGCCCGACTTCTGTCCCGGCAGGACCAGGCCGCCCTTTTCGAGGAGCGAGACCGGGGCGTTTTTCCCCTCGAAGAAGGCGAGGAGGGAGTTCCAGGAGTTGAAGGCGTAGCCGATCTTGAGCTTCTGGATGGTCTCGTCGGTCAGGCCCCGCTTTTTCAGGTACTCGAGGGCCTTGGCCCCCTCCTTGGTGTGGAGGAGGTTTTTCCGGAAGAAGCCGAGGGCCAGGTCGTTCGCCTTGAAGAGCTTGTCCTCGAGCTTGAGGACTTCGGGACTGACCCGTTGCTGGGGAAGGGGAACGTGATATTTTTCGGCCAGGTACCTCAGGGCCTCGGGGAAGTTGAGGTTCTCCTTTTCCATGAGCAGGGAGAAGATGTCCCCTCCGGCGCCGCAGCCGAAGCAGTGGTAGAGCTGTTTGTCCTCGTCCAGGGTGAAGGAGGGGGTTTTTTCGGTGTGGAACGGGCAGAGACCGACCCATTTCCGGCCCCTTTTCCTGAGGCTCGTGTACTGGGAAGCGATCTCGACGATAGAAGAGGCTTGCCTAACCTGGTCAATGATCTCCATGGAGCCTTATAATGCCTGGGGATTACCCATAAAATATAGGGAGGAGGGGCCCTCTTGTCAAGCCGCCTCCGGGCCCGGCGAACATATCCTTTCAAAGATGGTTGATCAGGCTGGCCAGGTAGGCCGCGCCGAAGCCGTTGTCGATATTGACGACACCGACTCCGCCCGGGCACGAGTTCAGCATCGCGAGGAGGGCCGCCAGGCCCCTGAAGCTCGCCCCGTAGCCGATGCTCGTCGGGACGGCGATGACCGGGACCTTGACCAGCCCGGCGACGACGCTCGGCAGTGCGCCCTCCATCCCGGCGACCGTGATGACGACCCGGGCCTCCCGGATCCTGTCGTAGTGATGGAGGAGCCGGTGGAGCCCGGCCACCCCGACGTCGTAGATCCTCGCGACGTCATTCCCGAGGACCTCCGCCGTCACGGCGGCCTCTTCGGCTACGGGGATGTCGGACGTCCCGGCCGTGATGACGACGATCTTGCCCCGGCCCGCGGGGGCCGGATTCTGGAGGAGCGTCACCGTCCGGGCCGCCGCGTTGTAGGTCGCCCCCTTGAGCCGCCCCCTGATCTTGGCGTAGACCTCGGGCTCAACCCGGGTGACGAGGAGGTTCGAGCCCTTCCGGAGGATCTCCCGGGCGATCCCGACGATCTGGCTGGGCGTCTTGCCCAGGCCATAGATGATCTCCGGAGTGCCTTTCAGGACCTCGCGGTGATGGTCGACCTTGGCGAAGCCCAGGTCCTGATAGGGGTAATCCTTCAGGATATCCAGGGCCTTCTCCGGGGAAAGTCGGCGGGCGTAGACCTTTTCGAGGACCTCTTCCAGCCGTTTTTTCACCCCCCCATTCTACCATAAACCGCAAGAGGCCGGAGCGCGTCCGTCGCCCTGCTTCCGTCTTGTCAAATCCGGCCGTCTGCGGTACAATACGGCTCACCTTTAGCGTTATCGGACAGGGAGACCAGCGTGAGCGAACAACGATCGAAAAAAGACGAATACCAGAAAGTCCTGGCCGCCTTCGGCCAGGCCATGAAGGACTTCCACAAGGGCGAATTCGAAAAGGCCGCCGAGCTCCTCGAGACGTTCATCGAGAAGTACCCCGCGGACCGGGAGGTCGTGGACCGGGCCCGGGCCTATCTGGCGATCGCCCGGAAACGGCCGAAAAAGGAAACCCCCTCCATGAAGGGGTTCGATGATTACTACCATTACGGCGTGATCAGGGCCAACCAGGGCGATCACGACGGCGCCGTCAAGCTCCTCCAGAAAGCTCTGGAATTCAAGGAGAAGGAAGGTCTGGTCAACTATCTCCTGGCCGATGTCCACTGCCTGATGGGCCAGCCCGAGCCGGCCCTGGATTACCTCAAGAAAGCCATCCAGAAAGACAGGCTGTTCTCGACCCTGGCCCAGAACGAGCCGGATTTCGAGCCCCTCTGGGATGACAAGAAGTTCAAGCTCCTCGCCCGGCTGATATGAGCGCCAAAGCGGTCGTCCTCGTTCACGGGGGAGGCGGGGGCGCGGGATTCACGTCCGTCTGGGACAAGCTCTCCTCTCCTCTCCTCGGCCGTCCGCTGATTTCCTATATCGTGGACGCGGCAGCGGGGCTGAGGCCGGCCTTGATCGTCCTGGCTTTAGCCGACTCGACCGCGGCCCCCGCGGCGGTGCTTTCCGGGCTCCCCGGAAAGGTCCCCGTCTCCGTGCTCCGACGGAGAGGCCGGCGAGGGGGGGCGACCCCGGGGATGATCTCCGCCCTGGTCGACGCCTCGCCCATCATCCGGAAAAACCGGTCCCGGGACATTCTGGCCGTCCCGGCCGACCGGCCGCTCGTTCAGCCGAAGACCCTGAAGAGCATCCTGGCGACGCACCGCCGGAAGCGGTGCTCGCTGACCATCCTGAGCTGCGGGCCCGACCTTGAACGGGACTCGATCGCCGTTTTCCGGGCCGGGGACGTGGCCCCGCTGCTCCCGGCTCTCACCAGGGCCGGCGGAAAGGCCGGGCTCGGATTTCTGGCCGCCATGCTCAGGGCTCGGGGCCGCATCGTCGGGCTGACCGAGATCCCCGACGCGGATGAAGCCCTGAGGATCGCCGGCCGGGCCGACCTCGCCCGGGCCGCCGGGATCCTCCGCGGCCGCAAGAACGAAGCGCTCGCCCGCCGCGGCGTGACCCTTTTCGACCCGCAGAGCACCTGGATCGACTGGGAGGCCAAGGTTGGGGCCGGGACGGTCATCTATCCCTCGGTGGTCATCGAGGGAGCGAGCGTCATCGGAAAAAGCTGCCGGATCTACCCCCACGTCCACATCATGCGCTCGCGGGCCGGGGAGCGGGTCAAGATCCTGAGCTCTACCGTCATCGACGACAGCCGCGTGGAAGACGACGCCCAAGTGGGGCCGTTCTCCCGGCTCCGGCCGGGGACGGTCATCAAGGCCTCTTCCAAGGTGGGCAATTTCGTCGAGATGAAGAACACGGTTTTCGGTCCCCGCTCCAAGGCCCAGCACCTGAGCTACCTCGGCGACAGTCTGGTCGAGGAGGACGTCAACATCGGCGCCGGGACCATCACCTGCAACTATGACGGCGTGCGGAAGAACCGGACGCACATCGGTTCCGGGGCCTTCATCGGGTCGGGGACCGAGCTCGTCGCGCCCGTCAAGGTCGGGAAGCAGGCTTATGTCGCGGCGGGCTCCACGATCACCAAGGACGTCGGCCCGGGCAGCCTGGCCATCGGGCGGGCCCGCCAGGTGGAGAAGCCCGGCTGGGTCATCGAGCGGCTCAAGAAGCTCCAGAAAAAAACCCGCGCCCCCAAATAGGGGCCCTCCTTACTTGTTTCTTCTTAAGGTCGCGGACTCGGAGGGAGTCCCTTCGGCAGGGAGCGGATTCCGAGGAGCGACCAGCAGAAGTGTGGCGGAGCGGCTCGGAGCCGCAATTCTGGTAAATATCTGGAACGAGTCTTTGCGTATTGCTCCGGGGACTCTCCCTCTTTTCCATCTGTGATGATCGCTCCGCTCTCCTCTCGCTGCGCTCGAGGAACCGTGCCCGCGTCGCGCTCAATGTTTTCTCCGGGACATCCCCCCTGCGTCCGCTGCTTCTTTGAAAAACGCTTCGGGGATAAATCCAGGCTTCAGGCCTTGGCTTTGGCCTTCGCTTTTTTTACCGGCCTGGCGGCGCGGTCCTTCCGGCCGTATTTGCGGATGAATTTTTCGGTCAGCTCGCGGGCCTCGGTGTCGGTGGACTGCTTGGGGGGCGATTTCATGAAATAGGACGAGGGGGAGAAGAGCGCGCCCTTGACCTTGTTGTTGAGGGCCAGCTTCACGCAGCGGACGGCGTCGATGACGACGCCCGCCGAATTGGGCGAGTCCTCGACGGACAGCCGGCATTCGAGCGACGTCGGGACGTCGCCGAAGTGGCGGCTCTCGATCCGCAGGAAGCAGACCTTGTTGTCCTTCTGCCAGGGCACGTAATCGCTCGGGCCGACGTGGACGTTCTCGGCCGCGATGTCGAGCCCCCGGTTGCGGATCTGGGAGACGACGGCGTTGGTCTTGGATTTTTTCTTGGAGTCCAGCCGCTCCCGCTCGAGCATGTTCAGGAAGTCCGTGTTCCCGCCGGTGTTGAGTTGGTAGGTCCGGTCGACGAGCATGCCCCGGTCGAGGTAGAGGTTGACCAGGGTCCGGTGGAGGATCGTGGCCCCGACCTGCGACTTGATGTCGTCGCCGATGACCGGGAGGCCCCGTTCCTGGAACCGTTTTTGCCAGTATTTCTGGCTGGCGATAAAGACGGGGATGCAGTTGACGAGGCCGCAGCCCGCGTCGAGGACCTGCTCGACATACCACTTCGTGGCCATCTCGCTGCCCACCGGCAGGTAGTTGATGACGACGTCCGCCTTGGTCTCCTTGAGAGTGCCGACGATGTCGGCGGTCGGGCCGGGGGCCTTCTCGATGATCTGGGAGAGGTACTTGCCCAGCCCATCGTGGGTCATCCCCCTCTGGACCTTGACGTTCAGGTAGGGTACGGAAGAGAACTTGGTCGTGTTGTTGGGACGGGTGAAGATCGCCTCGCTCAAGTCCTTGCCGACCTTGTTCTTGTCGATGTCGAACGCGGCGACGAACTCGATGTCGCGGATGTGGTAGCCGCCGAGGTTGACGTGCATGAGCCCGGGGACGAAATCGTTTTCCTTGGCGTCCTTGTAATATTCCACGCCCTGGATGAGGGACGAGGCGCAGTTGCCCGCGCCGATGATGGCGACTCGGATCTTGCTCATGGATCAGACCTCCTTGGAGAGCCGGCTTTTTTCATATTTCCTGACGTAGAAGATTCTCTGCAGGGCGGTGAAATTGGAGATGACCGTGATGAAGGCCATGACGGCCAGGATGGCGGGGTCGATAACCCGGAAAACGATGCCCACGACCGTCCCGAGGAAGAGGAAGACGAACCGCTCCGCCCTCTGCATCATGCCCACCCGGCAGTCGACTCCAAGGCCCTCGGCCCGGGCCCGGGTATAGCTGACCATGATCGAGCCCAGGAAGGCGAAGAACATCAGCCAGACGCCCCAGCCGTGCCGGAAATGATAGGCGAGGCCGATGTACATGAAGAACTCGGAGTAGCGGTCCAGGCTGGAGTCGAACATGGCGCCGAACAGGCTTTTCCGGTCCGCGTCCTTGGCCACCTTGCCGTCCAGGATGTCGAAGATCCCGCAGACCAGGATGAAGGCGGCGGCCAGGCCCGGATGCTCGGCCGCATAGAAGAAGCCGACCGCGCCCCCGGCCAGGAGGCCCAGGACGGTCAGGACGTTCGGGCTGACCTTGAGGCGAACGAGGAAATGCGAGAAGCCGTCGGCGGCCCTGAGCCTTGCCGCGATCCAGGGCTCGGGCAGAAAACGGAAGTTGCTCTTGACCTCAGGATCCATGGCGGTTCTCGTCATTTCCTCGATGAATCTAAGATTCTAATCCGAAACCCCGGCCAAAATCAAGCCGGGGATGGTCCCTGTCAAGGCAACGTGAATACTTCCGGTCCTGGGCAACGTGAATCTTTCCGCTTTTGTCATCACCTAGGGTCTCTCGGGTAGTTCGCTTGCGAACCGGTCTCTGTAAACCTTCCAAGGATGC
>JBEKXF010000066.1:0-5875 GCA_049512315.1 Candidatus Aminicenantales bacterium
GCCGTTCATGATCTGTTTGAGAATTTCGGGCTTCGCTAGAATCATTTTGAACGCTCTTTTAAGATCATTTCTGTGACTCCCGGTGTTCGTCGTCAGGCGGTTTCGGACTCGCGTGCTGATTTCTTAAACTACGGGTTCCGTTTCTCATGATAATTTTACTGAGGCCGTTTGGCAAGGCTTCAAGCCTTGATTGCATGGTCCGGGGTGAACCGTAGCCTGCCCATCGAGACTCCTTTCCCCTATGTTTTCCCCTTATATCTGGACCGATTTAAGAGGGGGCAGGTCACAGGCTCATTTCTGCTTTTAAGAATACGCGTATACCTTTGCCAATAAAATCGACGGGCTTCAGTGTTTGTTGGGATGGCTGAGAAAGAACACTGAAGTTTAAGCAAAAGAATGCCGCTAGCACGGTCACTAGAGCAAAGCCCTTTTTCATGCCAAGCCTCCTTGCGAGGTTATTTCGGTATGAAGTCCTTATACCGATAGCCCTCCGGCGAGGACTCCTCTTTCGACGCCTGACCTGCCAGCCGGGATAATTCAAAAGCAACTCTGGGGAAAGCTCTTATCTGGCCCTTGCAGCTGCGTCTGGAAGCCATATTGCTAGCCACGTGCAATAAGGGATGCGCCCAATGAAATGGGAGTCTTTTGACCACCGCTGAAATCTTCGTAAACTCGCTTCTGGCCCAGATCCGTCCCGCGAGAAGTTCCAGCGGCGTGACATTTCTCGGCCTGAAAACGACGCTATTATGATTGTAATATTTCCAGTCCTCTGTAAATATTCTACCCTCTTCCTTGAATTGCCGGTAGATCTGGGTGCCCGGATAAGGGGTCAGGATATTGACGCTCGCCGAGCCGACGTGATTCTTATGCAAGAATTCAAGAGTTTCCGGGAATGTTTGCTGCGTGTCCTCGTCAAAGCCGAATACCACAGAGGCATAAGGGTAAATCCCCGTCTTCCTCAGTTTTCGAATCGCCGCTTTGACCTCTTCGATCTTGTGAATGGACTTCCGCATTTTTCCCAATCGATATTCCGAGACGCTTTCCAGCCCGAAGAACAGGGCTCCGCAGCCGCTTTCCCGAGCCAGCCTCAACAATTCCGTATCATGGACAAAAGATAAGGAGGCCTGTCCCCCCCACTTGATTTTGAGCGGCTTTATGGCCTCAAGCAACTCTTTGGCGTACCGGCGATCCCCCATGATATTGTCATCGAGGAACATGAAAATTCTCCCGCCTGATTCGACCATGTAGCGGACGATGTTTTCAACCGGGACGTGGCGCACCGTCGCGCCATAGATATCGTGCACACAGCAAAAATCGCAGTTGTAGGGACACCCGCGCGTGGCCATCACGGGGACGACGCGAAAAACTCCCTTTCTCAGTCCTTTTCTAGGCCTCACAGGAATGTACTTTTCCAAAGGAGGGCACGGGTCATGATATTTTTTTTGCAGCCTGCCGTTTTGAAGATCGTCCAGCAGCAGCGGCCAGGCACCTTCCGCCTCCCCGATGACGACGGAATCGGCATAGCCAAGGGCTTCGTCCGGCAATATCGTGGGATGGACGCCTCCCATGACCACAGTTTTCCCTCTTTTTTTGAATTCCTGGGACAGCCAATAAGCTCGGGGAGCATTTGAGGTCATACAACTTAAGCCTACGAGATCACAATCTGTATCCAGATCAATATCGTCGTATTCTTCCTCGATAATGATGACTTCATGTTCAGGCGGGGTAAGGCCGGCGATTAAGTCGAGGGCCAATTGGGGAAACATGACGCTTTTCTTTTGCTTGATGTTTGGGCCTCTGCATGGCGAAATCAACAGGATTTTCATGGCTTTTCTTTTTCCGCGGCGCGGGGAATGGCCGCTTCGTGCAATGAACCGTTCCTCCTGATTATTATGGAATACTAAGACCGCCAGGGCGGTGACCTGCCCTCCGTCAATGTAACACCTCTAAAGTGAGATTTTCAAGCATTTGGACTTGCCCCCTGATCAGGTCCATGAAGCCCGGAGGGATTTGAACCCCCGGACCTAATCCCTGAAAAATGGCCCAGACATAATGTGAGCTTTCTGGAGGTCTGACGCCAAGATTGTCCGCGCACTGGATCCACAGTCCGATACTCTAACCGTTAAGTTACGGGCGCACCAAATCAAGGGGGGATATCCACATAAGCGGCGGCTTGGTAGAAGGTAGACGAATCCCCGTGTCCCGCCGGCGTCACAGAGAGTGCTTAAGACCCGCTAAAATGGACTAGGGGTGCCTAATCGAAAGACGATTAAAAAATGCCTATTTCCAGGGGAAACGCCAACCAACGGGGGACGCCTGACCAAGTGGGCGAAAACGCGAAATAGGATTTTGAGTCCCGTGCGTATGTTCACACCTGCACGAACCCCCCCTCCCTGTCGGAAGTGAGAAATTCGCCCGCATGTTTACGTTTATCCTATCGAGGTCACTTTCCGTCTGAAATAATGACTGTCAAGATTTGTGACGTGTTGGGGGCTAAAAAGAGCTTAAAACGACTAACTCGGGCTTAATCCGTTTCCCCTGATTTCCCCTGTTTCTCGGGGAGTTGTCGTCCGATTCGTAATCAGTAGGTCGGAGGCTCAATTCCTCTCGCTGGCTCTCCCATATTCCCAGAGAAATCAACCATTTAGTCATCATCCCCAGCGCTCTAAAATTGTCGCAATTTTGTACAACTTTACACCGTTTTAGGCCTCTGCTGAGCACAATTTCAGCACAGCAAGAGCCCCCTCTGCATCCCAGACCCATCATCCCCCAATCGAGGCCAAGGCGGAAATAGCCTGCTCTGAAATTCGCGATACTCGGCAGGCATATCGCCTTGCCGGGGGTTCGAACCTTGAAAATTTCAGTTCACAGCTGGTACATTGAGCGGGGGGCCTCCGTTTTTAAGTGACGCTCCATACCACAATCGGGTTATGATAGGGTCGGCATCGCTACCGCCTGCGATTTGAGCAGTGGCTCATATCATGTGATATAATGAGCAGGATTTTAAGGCACTGAACCGGGAGACTTTTCACCGTGAAGAAATGGGCCGTTTATTTCTTTTGCCTTCTCACTTTCGCCTGCGGTGCCGCAGCTACCTATTTTGTCATGGTCTATCTGCAGGCCGGCAATCATGGTCAGGCATATTTATCAAAGAGTTTTTCGTCTAAGGGAGCGGAGGCGCCGGTTTATGGCGAAGGTGCCCTCGCACAAAAGGATTTAATCCCTTTTCCGAAGATCAACAATCTCAATTTTAGGGCAAAATTTTTCGAGCCTGCGGGGGCTGCCGAAAACTCGTTGTCGCTCAGCTATATCGCGGAAATATCCGTAGAGAAACTGGATAAGAAAGACCTCCCTGAGAAGTTCTTCAAGATGTTCGAAGAAGCGAGTACCAAATGGATGTATGTCCCGCCTGACGACGTCTTGTATGAGATATCCTTCAAAGTTGCATTATTGGACAAGGACGGCTTTCAGATTTTCAGCACCGATTCGCCGACGGAAACTATCCGCTCCGGAGAGCTCAACCATGTCCAAAATATCGTGACTGACAAGATTCCTTGGGATATCGCTAAAAGGACGAGGGCCATCAAACCTGGCGTTGTGCTGAAGAGATGCGTCAGGCCTCTCTATCGCGAGAAAAGCCCCATCACTGGCTGAAATCGCCCGCTGGGATTGGTATCGTGCCTGAATCGAAGGACTTCATCCCTGAAAAATGAACCTGATCAGGGGGAAGTCCAGACGCTTGAAAATCTCACTTCTGGGGTGGGACATTGAGCGGGGGCAGGTCACCTGAACGTGCGCAGCTTGACTTACGATTCCCAGTATCATATAAAGGTTGGCGAAAAGGAGGGTGTTAGCATGAGAATGCCCCGAGCCTGCTTTAGATTGGTATTGCTGCTGGCCGCGATCGCCGCTCTGACTGCCGCGGCCACATCAGCGCTTCAGGTGGCCTCGACTCCGCCTCAGGCATCCGCGCAGCCCGACCTCACCGCGGTGAAGGCTGATTTCGTTCCCGGCGATAAGATCATTTTTTACGACGACTTCAGCGATATGGTCGGCGATGAGCCTCCGCCCCACTGGAAGGTCCGCGGCGGGGCGGTGGAGCTGAGGGTCGGATCCGGGGTCCGCCAGCTCACGGTCATGAGTGAGAACCCCAGACTGACCCCGATGCTCAAGGGGCTTCCCAAGAATTTCACCCTCGAGACCGAATTGAAATTCGACGACCCCGTCGATGTGCGCTCCATCTGGTATCTCTACGACCAGACCTGGGACGGGCCCACCGGACCCGACGCGGCGCTGCGCGTATTTTTGCAATCCCAGACGGGGGCCCTCTCCGTTCAGGTCAGGCACAGCGGAAAGGATGGGGTCGAGGACCTTGCCAACACCTCGGTCCAAGTGGACTTCAGCCAGCCGGTGAAGGAAGCCGTCTGGGTGCAAAACGGGCGGCTGCGGGTCTATATCAACGGGGAACGGGCCGTCGACGTGAACCAGGTCGAGCTCCCCCCGCTGACGGGCGCGGAACTGGGGCCGGAATACGGAGAGGGCAAGCTCGGCTATCGCATGGTGCGCTTCGCCGAATCGACGCCGGATTTCAGCCAGGTGATCTCGTCGTCGGGCCGCTATGTCACCCACGGCATTCAGTTCGACACGGACAGCGATCGGCTGAAACCCGAATCGGCACCGATCATCAAGTCCGTCGCGCGGGGTCTGGAGACGAATCCCAACCTCAAGCTCCAGATCGAAGGGCACACCGACTCGACAGGGAACGCGGACCACAACCTCGACCTTTCGAAGCGCCGCGCGGAGGCCGTGAAGGCCGTGCTGGTGTCGCAATTCAAAGTGGACGCCGCCCGGCTGACGACCGTCGGCCTTGGTGCCACGAAGCCGATCGATTCGAACGACACGCCGCAGGGTCGTGCTCAAAACCGACGCGTGGAGTTCGTGAGGCAGTAGGCGGGCAGCAAGGCTGCTAGAATATTCTCAGTAGACTTTTGACCTGCCTCCCGCGCTAATTAGTATTTAATACTTTAGTATTTAATACTTCTTTAATACTAATTTATAAGCTTCTTCACCTATCCTCTCGCCTCGACATTCTTTCGGAAAGCATACCAGAACCCGTCATCCCCCATCCGAGATCAAGACGGAAATAGCCTACTCTGAAATTCGCAATACTCGGAAAGGATATGGCCTTATCGGGCGGGAGTTCGGAGTGACCTGCCTCCCCCTTGATCACCATTGTAATCAACGATAGATGGGAAAGGAGTGTGCCCGGCAGGGGAGCATACTGACCAGCATGTGACTAATCAGGGTCTTGGTTAGATAGAGCGTTGGACTCCGGATCCAAAGGTCGGAGGTTCGAATCCTCTCAGGCACGCCATTTCTAATTCGTTGAAATTCCTGAAGTTACAGGATTTTTCGGCTTCCCCGTCAGGCTCGATTTTCTCGCCGTGTCACAACCGTGTAACAGATTTGCCCTATTTGGGGCCCCAATGGGTGTTTTTTCAGCCAGCCTGTCTACGGCAGTCCGGCGTCTTTCGTCGGTCGAATGGACGTACCGCTGGGTCACCGCAATACTCGCATGGCCAAGGAGGGAGCGGACGGTTTCGATGTCAACCCCCCTCTCAACGAGCCTCGATCCGAACGTATGCCTTAAGTCATGGAAGCGTAGTCCCGCTATCCCGACTCGCCGGCAGGTAGCCACGAAGGCAGTCTTCACCGTCGTGAGTGGCTTCCCGGTCTTGGGGTTGGGGAACACATAGTGACCTGCCCCCCTCAAAGGGATCCAGCCCGTGTGCTAAGATTCTGCTGGATCGAGGGAGGTGGACATGGCCAGGAAACGGTTTAATCCGGAGCAGATCATCACCCTGCTCCGGGAGGC
>JBEKXF010000067.1:0-5573 GCA_049512315.1 Candidatus Aminicenantales bacterium
GCCATCTCCTCGGTCGCTCCCAAAGTGTAGATGAAGCCGGTCGAGATCTTTCTCGGAAAAAGCGTCGCTGGCGGGTCGACATACGGGGAGAAGGGGAAAAGCAGGCGTTCCATGAATGATTTCATTTGTCCTGTAACCGTTCCAAAATAGACCGGTGACCCGAAGATGAGGGACTGAGCATCCAGGACCCTCTTCAGGATAGGTGTCAGGTCATCCTTGACGGCGCACCTGCCGTAGCTTTTCCCGTTTTTCGTCTTGCAGGCAAAACAGCTGACGCACCCCTTGTAGTCCAGGTCATACAGATGGATGAGATCGGTTTCAGCCCCCTGCGACGAGGCTCCTTCCAAGACTTTTTCAAGAAGTGTCGCCGTGTTCCAATTCTTTCTTGGGCTTCCGTTGAATGCATTGACTTTCATCTTCGATCCCTCCCATGAACCTGATAAATAGCTCTTTCCATTGCCAGAGTCATCATCACCGAATCTGCTATCAGCGATAACAATCTATCAATTGAATGATCATCACTTGCCGAGATCCAAGGCGTGCCGCCATTCCCTAATGTGACTTGTTTGAGTTTTCCGCCTTGTGCTGTTCGTAGAGGTCGTAATGGACTTTGAGGATATCCGGAATGGGCAGCTCATAGGGGCAGCGGGCGACACATTCCCTGCATTCCGTGCACAATGAAACGCTCTCCATGGGGATCTTAGAAAATTCGACCGAGACCTTGGGCGACATCCTGGCTGCCAGCACCTTGTAGCCCATGGCCGCGGTGATCATGACTCCTTGAGGACACGGCTGGCAGTACTCACACCTCCGGCAGAACTGCTTGCCCAGCTCCAGGCGATATTTTTCCATCAGTTTGAGATCTTCTTCTGTGACCTTGTTCGGCCGCTGATATAATGATACAACTTCATCCACCCGTTCCGGGGAATCAAAACCCGGAATGGCGATCACATCGGGGTGCTCCCGCAGGAACTTGAAAGCGACCCGGGCATTGTCGATCATGCCCCCGGCAAATGGCTTCATGGCAAGGATCCCCATGCCGTGTTCGCGGGCTGTAATGTGGAGTTCGTCTTTTGCCGCATCCTCGATGAAATTGAAGGGAAACTGCACCGTGCTGAACAAGCCGGTCTTAACCAGCTTGATCGCCATGGCAAGGTTGTGGGAAGTGACCCCGATATATCCGATCTTGCCCTGTTCCTTTGCCTTGACGACGGCCTCCATCACACCTCCCGGCCCGGTCACGATATCCATGTCTTTTTCCTGGGCGATCTGATGCAGCTGGTAGATATCTATATGATCCGTCTTCATCATGCGGAGAGAGTTCTCCAGTTGTTCGACAGCACCCGGGGCGTCTCTGCGAGTCGTCTTGGTGGCAAGGATGACCTTGTTCCGCACGTCCCCCAAGGCACGCCCGATCTTCTTTTCACTGTCACGGTAGGCATTGGCCGTGTCGTAGAGGGTTATCCCCGACTCATACGCCCTGCGCAGGACATCCACAGCTGCGTCTTCGTCAAGGCGGATGATTGGAATGGCCCCAAAGCCCACCTCGGAAACGGTCAACCCTGTCTTTCCTAAGGGGATGTAACGCAATGTTCAACCTCTTATGATCATGTCGGATTCTTAATGTTAAGCATTCCCATGATCATTTGCAAGGCTTCGGGACGGGCCTCATTCCTGAAAAATGGTCCACCCATAATGTGAGTTTTCTGGCAAAATCTCAAAGAGGACGTTAGAAATAACCGGCCTAGTCCTCCTTCCGCTCCGGCCTTGGGCGGACGAAGCGGCGGTCGAGGGCCGCGGGGCGCTTGGCGGCGACGCGCCCGGCGTACTTGCTTGAAAATCTCAATTCAGGGGTAGTACATTGAGCGGGGGGTAGATCAGTGTGAATGTCCCGAAATAGGAGGAGCAGGCCAGCGCAGCATGAAAGCCGCCGTCTATAGTCTTCAAGCTGACCTGTAAGTTGTCAAGCAAAAACAGGCACAAAAGGATATCAATATGAAAGCAATCGTCTATTACAACTACGGTTCGCCCGATGTTCTCAAGTGTGAAGAGATTGAAAAGCCGACGGCTGGGGACGATGAAGTTTTGATAAAAGTTCGCGCGGCTTCCGTCAATCCAGCAGACCGGCTCTTCCGAGGTACGTCGTACATTGTTCGCATACTGACTGGACTGCGCAAACCAAAGGACGCACGACTAGGCCGTGATGTGGCCGGCCAGGTTGAAGCGGTTGGCAGGAACGTAACCCAGTTCAAACCAGGTGACGAGGTTTTCGGCGCGTGCCGTGGGGCCTTCGCGGAGTATGCGTGTACTTCCGAGTCGGCATTGGTCATGAAGCCAGAGAACGTGACGTTTGAGCAAGCGGCTTCTGTACCTGTGGCGGCACTCACCGCATTGCAGGGTCTTCGCGACAAGGGACAGATTCAGCCGGGGCAGAAGGTCTTGATTAACGGTGCGGCAGGAGGCGTGGGTACGTTCGCTGTGCAGATCGCTAAGTCGTTCGGTGCAAATGTGACCGGCGTATGCAGTACGAGGAATGTGGACATGGTGCGATCCATCGGTGCAGATCACGTCATTGATTATACTCGAGAGGATTTCACCAAACGTGGGCAACGTTATGACCTGATTTTCGACTGCGTTGGCAACCATCCTTTGTCAGCATGCAGGCACGTCTTAAATCCCAAGGGCATATGCGTCCTCGTCGGAGCACCCCACAAAGTCTGGATTGTTCTGATTCGTGCACTCAAAGCGCTTGCGTTGTCACGGTTTGTGAGCCAGAAGTTCGTCATGTTTATCGCGAGACGGAGCAAAGAGGACTTAACCATCATGTGCGATCTCATGAAGACCGGAAAGGTAACACCGGTCATCGACAAGCTTTACAAGTTGAGTGAGGTCCCTGACGCTATCCGGTATCTGGAAGAAGGGCATGCTCGAGGAAAAGTAGTAATAACTTTGGAATATAACAGCAAAATGTGATGACCTGCCCTCCTTAAAACGAGCTGAGAACATACATAAAAAGCTCCGCCGGCCAGGTTGGGCTTTTCGTCCGGCGGCACGGGCCGCCTTACTCCTCCTTCCGCTCCGGTCTTGCATGGACGAAGCGCTTGTCGAGCATAACGGAGTGCTTGGCGGCGACGCGCTCGGCGTACTTGCTTTTGGGCAGGCGGCCGGCCTTCCAGAGGACGATGTAGACGAGGTCGCAGAAGAGGCCCTTGTCGATCCCGAACATCTTGTAGAGCTCCTTGACCGATTTGCCCTCGTCGTGGGCCTTGAGAATGGCGGCCGCGTTGGCGTCGACCTGACCCTGGATCTTGGCCTCCTTGTCTTCTGCCGCCTTGGCTGGCTTGGCGGCTTTCGCCTCCGCCTTCGCCTTGGTCTCCGCCGTCTTCGTCTTGGTTTCCGTCCCTGCCGGGGCCGCCGTGCGTACGGCCTCGACGGCCTTCGCCGTTTTTTTCTTGGTCATCTTTTCTCCTTCCAGGCCTATAGTCTCAGACCGGTTCCGGAAAGCACACAAGAATGTCCGCCGGCAAATCGCAGATAACGGCCGATATGCGGAAAACACTATTCCTACTGGGACCGTAGGTTATCGGGATTTCGGGGAGGGAACTTTAAGTTGCGCGGTGAAGTGGAGACTGCCCTCGCACTTTTTGACAAGCCGAGGCCAGCGATTCATAATAAATAACTACAAAAAGGAGATTCTATGACCCCCAATAAATTCACCGCCCTGGATGTCATTCACTCCCGCAAGAGCGTCCGCGAATTCACCGGAGAGGCCGTGGCCCGCAAAGACTTAAACACTATCCTCAGAGCGGCCATGGCCGCGCCGTCCGCCGTCAATTGCCAGCCCTGGGCGTTCGTCGTGGTCACGGAACACGCGATGCTGAATACGCTGGCCGACGGGTTGCCCTATGCCCAGATGCTGCGGCGGGCCGGGGCTGGGATCGTCGTCTGCGCCGTTGTGGAGAAGGCGTTCAACAAGATAGCCGAGTTTGCCATCATCGACAGCGCCCTGGCCGCCCAGAATATCCTTCTGGCCGCCGAAGCGCTGGGGCTGGGCGCGGTCTGGACCGCCGCCTATCCCGACCCAGGGAAGGCGGCTTTCGTCCGGGAGACGCTCGGTATTCCCAAGGACGTGATCCCGCTGGCCGTCATTCCCGTCGGATACCCGTCCGGCGCCGAAGAGCCGAAGGACAAATTCAAGGAAGAAAACATCCATTGGGAACGCTGGAATTATAGCGGGCTATAACAGAGTCGCGGCGACGCGCTCGGCGTACTTGATTGAAGATTTCGCTTCTAAGATGGTATCTTCGG
Source organism: Candidatus Aminicenantales bacterium (assembly GCA_049512315.1). Taxonomy (GTDB): domain Bacteria; phylum Acidobacteriota; class Aminicenantia; order Aminicenantales; family Saccharicenantaceae; genus DATKJS01. Next base: position 4,309 of record JBEKXF010000067.1, read on the forward strand.
AGGGGCAGGTCACCGAATCAAGCGTCTATTTAAATGGTGCCTCCACATCTTTCGTTTGCCTCTTCGGCAAAATAAGCTTTACGACACGTTCATAGAAGAAATAATCCCATGCCCAATTAATGAGCACGAGAAGACGGTTGCGAAATCCTATTAGTTTATATATATGCACTGTCAGCCATAAAACCCAGGCGGGGAAACCCGTAAATGATTTATTTTTTAATCGGGCAATCGCAGTATTCCGCCCTATGACCACCATTACGCCGGGGTCCCGGTAATGAAAAGGCTCTGGGCTTTTTCCCCTTGTCTGCCGTGCGATATTACGCGCGGCCGTGGTTGCCTGTTGGATTGCAACCGGCGCTATCATCGGTAAAGATTTGCCACCATCCTCAAAATAAGCCAAATCGCCTATGACATAAATTTCGGGATGATCCCTCACTTGAAGAGTTACCAGCACTTTTACGCGCCCATTTTGAGTCAGTTCCAAGTCCGCGTTTTGCGCCAACGAAGCTCCACGAATCCCTGCTGTCCAGACGACCGTCTGTGTTGGTATAACTTGTCCGTTTTTCAATCGTATCGAATCTCTTGTGACTTGCGTGACGGGGGATTCTACGTACATCTCTATCCCCATCTGACGCAGTCGCGAACTAGAGTAGTTGCGGCAACATTCGGGAAAACCGGGCAGGAGATTGTCCGAGGCTTCTATAAGAACCATGCGAATTTCCTTGGAATCTAGGTCAGGATAATCTTTCAAAAGAGGTCCCCGGATCAGCTCAGCCAGGGCACCGGCAATTTCCACGCCCGTGGGACCGCCTCCAACGATAGTGAAGGTCAACATTCTGCGTCGGTGTTCCGAATCCTCTTCCTGTATTGCCCTTTCGAAGCTATAAAGAATGTGGTTTCGCAATGTGATAGCATCTTCGAGCGTTTTCAGCGGAAACGCATATTCGGAGGCGCCTGTTATTCCGAAGAAGCTCGCTTCACTTCCATTTGCGAGTATAAGGTAATCGTATGGGATGGATCGCTTGCTAGTTCTTATCCGATGCATCGGAATATCAATCGTTTCGACATCAACCATTTCCATACGAACATTGGGCAGCTTTCGCAGGATGTTTCGAACTGGGTAGGCGACATCCTCCGGCTCCAGTTCAGCCGCAGCCACCTGGTAAATAAGAGGCAGAAACGTGTGGTAGTTGTTGCGTTCAAGGATGAGAATCTCAACTCGTGCTCTTGCAAGAGCACGAGCCGCCCACAACCCACCGAATCCA
>JBEKXF010000068.1:0-8093 GCA_049512315.1 Candidatus Aminicenantales bacterium
GGCACCTCGCTGGTCACCACCTTTGTCAGCTCGACGCAGTTGACGGCGGTGATTCCCTCTGCCCAGCTCGCCAACGCCGGAACGTTGCCGGTGACGGTGGTGACGCCGAGTCCTGGAGGGGGAACGTCGGACCCGATGGACCTGACGGTGCTCATCACCGTCACGGTCAGCCCATCAAGCCCCATCGTTCTCGTCAGCGACACGCAGCAATTCACGGCCACGGTGACGGGGAGTACGGATCCGAGTGTGACCTGGTCGGTAACTTGTACGGCCGGGGGCGCGGCGTGCGGCAGCATTAGCAGCATTAATCCTACCTCCGGCCTGTATGTGGCCCCGGATAAACCTCCTTCGCCCGACTACACGGTGACGGTGACGGCAACGATCGTAGCGGCCCCCACCCGCACCGCTTCAGCCTTGGTTGCCGTCGCGTACCCGGCTCCCATTCTTGCATCGATTTCACCTAAAGCGGCCACTGTCGGCGACGGCGGCGTAGTGCTGTGGGTTTTCGGCTCTGACTTTGTGGCACAGTCCACGGTTAAGGCTAATAGTACGGCGCTCACCTCTGTTCTCGTGAGTTCCACCACATTGAGCGCCGCAATCCCGGAGACAATGCTTGGCAGCGCGCGAACGCTGAAGATCACAGTTGTTACACCGGCGCCGGGAGGCGGAACAACGCAGCCGGGCGCGGATTTTGCCGTTTTGGCCGTAAACTACCCACGGTCCACCACAGACAGCGTGCTGCGCGCATCACCGGCGCTTACGTCAATTGTCCCGGGTTCGGGAAAAAGCAAAGTCGCGGTGTTGGACTGGGCCACGGATGGCGTTCATCAGCACCCGGACGACACCCAAGAGGACGCGCTTGCGGCCTGCCACGTGCTTGCTCCCTCCGGCATTCCCCATGTCCACGTCACGAGTGTGCCGGACCCTGCGGTCTACCCCTTCCTGGTGGTTGCCGGAACGCTAGAGTATTCATATCAATTGACGAATACCGAGCGGGACGCGCTCCAGTCCTACGTGCAAAACGGCGGGACACTATTCCTCTGGCTGCCGTCCGACACTGGGCTGCTGACGCGGTTGGGGCTCTCTGTTCTGGCCACGCACATCGACACGTCTGATACGTATAAGCGTCCATTGACGTTTGATACCGCGACCGGGGACCATGCACTGAACTACATCGATTACAGCAGCCAGAACGCGCTGGGGGAGGAAGCCGAAGTCGATTGGGAGATGATCTATCCGGGTGGCAATATCCCGACTTACGGATACAGTCCTCCGACAACGGGGCAGGTGCTGGCAAGTTGGCAAGTTGACGGAACTGCCGCCGCCGTAAGGGCCGACCTGGGGACAGCAGGCAGAGCATACGTTTTCGGTTGGCGGTTGCGACATATCGTCACAGAGGGAGAGCGCGAGATTGATCGCGATGAGCCTCTGTACAGGGTGCCCTGGACCGACACGCCGCGCCTCGGTGCGGATATTTGCCGGCTGCTGGTGCGCGGCGCCTACGAAGGTTGGGCGGGAACGAATGCCCAAATTCGTCAGTTCGCGCCGGGCGGGAAAAAGGCCGCCCTGATTGTCACACACGATGTGGACGATGCAACGTCCTACGAGCAGATGCCGCTATTTGCGCAGTATGAGCACGGTCAGGGGATCACGGCCACCTACAATCTCACCACCAGCCCTTACGACAACGGGCAGGAAGCTGGCTTCTACAATGCTTCGGGGATACAGGATGCTAAAGACGCACTCGCCTTGGGACACGATATTGAGTCGCACAGTTTCGGTCACTTCTGGGATTTCGCCGTCGCTGGCAGGGCCCCCTACAGTCTTACCGATCCTCCCACGGAAACGGCAGGGAATTACCAGCCCACGGACCCCTGTTATGGGGATTCTGCTGCAACCGCGTGTACCACCGGCATGAGTGTCGTGGGAGAGGAAGGGGTTAGCAGATGGCTGCTGGAAAACGATCTTACCATCACCGTGGAGGGCTTTCGCTCGGGCTATCTTGCGATACCCGCTCGTTTCTTCGAGGGACTGAGTAATACTGGGTACGTGCGCGACGCCAGTTACGCCTCTGGGGCCACCCGGGGGTCTTTCCCCTTTGTCGCCTTTCAGGCCCCCGGGGGGGCAGTGACGGCCTATCCCATCGCCGAATATCCCATCGCGCTCTCTGACGATGAGCTGACGGACACGAATTTGGACGCAGTCCTAGTCAAGTGGGAGAACGTAATCCTGGCCAACTACAACAACAACGCTCCTACCGTCCTCCTGATTCACACCGCGTTGCCAGGTCCGAGACTAGCAGCCGAGCAAGGAATTATTCAGTGGGTCAAAGACAACAACCTCGATCTCTGGATCGGGGACATGAAGACCTTCGGGCAGTTCTGGGAAACTCAGGGAGTTACCTGCGAAAAGGGGTGGTGATCAGGTCATGGTTGAGTGCGGCTTGGAGAACTCCCCAAGGCTTTCCACTTCGCCGCGCGCGGCACAGCTTATTCCCCAGCACCGCCCTTAGCGTCTAAAGGTCCACCGCGGACTCCGCCAACATCTGCTTCAGCCGCCGATTTCCTTCATCCAGGCCCTGCCGCCGGGCCTTGCTCACCTGCAAACCTTTGTACTTCGCCTTCCCGCGGTAGTGCGTCTAGTCGCAGATCCCGTGCTTCCGGCAGATTTCTTCGCGGTGGTCCCCGTTCTCCTTCAAGACCGCAATAATCCGCTCCTCCGTGAATCGGCGCGCCTTCATGTGTGGCTCTCTGTCCGCTTCCTATACCCCCGGAGAACCTGTATTCTTCCTGGTTCAGCTTTCGTGGGGCCCCGGGAGGCCATCACGCGGCGCTCATCGTCACGCACGACGTGGATGACGTTGTGTCCTACCAAAACGTGAACCAATGGGTGGACTTTGAGACCGGCCTGGGGATCAAATCCACCATGCTGTATACGACCAATCCCTACGACACCGGCTATATCGCCCCTATGTACACGGCTTCCGGATTGGAGGACATTCAATAGCACGGGATCAGAGACCGCCTCAAATTACCTGCCTGAGTTTGTCCCATCCCCCCCAGACTCCGAGACCTGCTGCACCACCGGCATGACCGTTATCGGTGAGCTTGGCGTCAGCAAATGGTTGTTGGAAAATGATTTTGGAGGTCCTGTGACGGGCTTTCGGTCGGGTTATCTGGACACCAGCGCGATTCGACTTACGCGCTCGGGTTGACACGAGGGTCTTTCCCCTTCGTCGCCTTCGACGTGAACTCCGGGGTGGTGACGACCCATCCCATTATGGAGTACCCGCTGGCAATCTCTGAGGACCATGTACCCGCGCTCGACCCGACGACCTATTCGCAATACCTGAGCGACTGGGAGACGGTCATTAAAGCTAACTACGCTAACAACGCTCCTACAATCCTTTTGATCCACCCCATTGACACGGGCATCCGATTTCAGATTCTCCAGCAACTCCTCACCGACCTTCAGAATCAGGGCTTGGATCTCTGGGTTGGAGATTGGAAGACGTTCGCGGAGTTCTGGGAAGCGCAGGGCGTAACAAATGCACGGTGGCCTTGATTACGCATGTTGTGGCGCCCAGCTCCCGGCCGATTAGGCCAGCGCGAAGGAACCCCCTCGCCGGACAGTCAGCTCGTCTCCTGGGCCTAGCGTGTTGGTGTGTGATACCCAGCTCGCCATTCGAGTCTTATGTCAGTAATTCTGGCTTCCTTCCCCTTCCTCCTTACTGTTCCCCGTTCCCTATAACCTATATCTCGGAAATCTGGGGTAGAACTCCCTCGCTCTGCCCGAGAACACAGCGAGTAGTGGGCGAACGAAGTGTCCAGGGAAACGCGCCACTACCGGTGTCGAGCCTGGCTTCGTGCTGGATGGCAAGTTGAGACAGATGGTGGCGCGACACAATCGCCCGGGCCTGAATGGAGACAAACTGACATATACTCTCGGGCGCCGGAAGGCCACGAGGCGAGCCCCGGCTCGGAATCAAAAGGTCAGCTCTGGGGGACGCGCCGTGGTTCCCCAGCCTAATCTTGTGAAAAGCCTCGAGGAGCGACACCGATGGGCCTGTTGTTCTGTTTTCTGGGAGCAATTTCCTTCGGCCTGTTAGGCAGTGCGTTGAAGGCCGCGGAACGAAGGAAGGCCAACGCCGCGGGACTGGTCGTCTCGGCCTATGCCTGGCCCGCCCTGATCATGTTGGTGAGGACCCTGCTTCTCGAGTCAGGTGGGCATGTTCCGACAAAGCTGTATGTGATTGCCGTGATATTTGGAATTTGTGCGGCAGTTGCATCTTTGGCTTTTCAAGTGTCGATCAGCATCGGCAAGGTCACGGTGGGCTGGCTGATGATGAATCTCTCAGCGGGCGTTCCGGTGGTCGTTTCGATCTGGATGTACCACGAGAAATTGACCACTCTGAAGGTGGTGGCGTTCGGGCTGGTGCTCGTCTCAATCTTTTTCCTGTCTTGGGGTCAGGTGATCGAAAAACGCGCCCTCGCCAGCACCCCCGCGAAAGGAGAATGAGTTCGCCATGTGGTTCCTGCTGATGCTCGTGATACTTCTCACCAACGGAATGAGCGCCTTCGGCCTCAAGATGATCGCGGGATGGGGGCTTCCCGAGACCGTCAAATACCCCTACTTGACCGTTTGGTACGCCGGCGGCTTGGCGGCGATTGCCCTGCCGATGCTATGGAAAGGGATGCGAGTTGGGAAGACGGAACTCTTTTGGGGAGGTGTGACGGGAGCCCTGAGCATCGGAGGGCAAATCGCGATGGCAGTCGCACTGAGTTCAGGTGTCCCTGGACACGTGGTGTTTCCCATCGCCATTGGCGGCTCGATTTTCGTCGTGGCCCTGGCCGGGCGGCTGGTGTTCGGCGAGCGCATGAATCCACCCACCGCCCTGGGCGTGGCCTTGGGGTTCATCGCGGTCGTTCTTCTGGGTGTGAGCTGAAGAATCTCCAAGGGGATCGAGGGTACTCTACTCGACATCGCCCTTGAGCCACTCCGCTTTGACTTCCTCGATCACCTCCCGGGCTGCCTGCTCAACCTGCTGTTCTCCCCAGTGGGGGTCAAAGTGGGTACGCGGGTCCTGCGCCTCGCGCAGGGTGTGGTCGGGGGTAGGCACGCAATCGAAAGTCTCTCCATCCACGATGGCGAAGTCCACATTGTGCAGCTTGCCCGTGGCGGGGAGCTGGGAAAGATCAACCGAGCCCGGCCAGGTCGCCTCCAACATCGAGGTCTCTTCCGCGGCAGCATGGCCTATCGCCCCGGCTACGAGTGACTGCGGAAATCCCGGGTAGACCCACCTGACCCGCCGGGGCGCGTAGCCGGCGTTGAATTCGCGGCAAAGCCGGTCCAGCACCGCCCGCTGGTTATCGGCGCCATGCCCGTTCACGATGAGCACGCGACGGAAGCGCAGGCGCGCGAAGAGAATATGGAGGGTGTCGCGCACCACCGCCGCAAATACTTCCTCTCGAAAATAGGCGCTGGCCACCGAGTTCTTGGGAAAATCCATTCCCTCAATGAAGGCATCGCGGCTGAACCCCAGCGACTCCAGCATGTTGGGATTGCGCTCGCGCTCCGTCCCGACGAACAGCGGAGGGAAATACGGACACTGGAATTCGCGAGCCAGGCGGCGGGCGAAGGCGTGCGCCAGCAGATTGTCGCAGCCCATGGCCAGGTGCGGCCCGTGCCACTCCACGGGAGCCAGCGGGAGCAGCACCAAGCCGTTGCGTTCCCGGGCCGCAGCCACTTCCTGGGGGAATAAGAAGGCCATATTCCAGTCCCCTTGCTCGATGGGACGTTTATTCCCGGTTCCTTTACCGTCCGGCATTTAGCTCCTCCTCCAGAAATAGCGTTTGGCAGTCAAAGACCAAGAAGATAACTCCCTGACTATCTTCGCCCACTGCTCCGGTCGAGGCAAGTGGCGCCGCGATCATTGTCATCGCGCAGAAGTCCGTGTAACCTTCCGAGAACTCCTCCCATTAGACGTGCCGCGTTGACTTGGCTCTAAACGCGGCCTGAGATTGGCGTCAAAGAAGGTTTCCTTCCACGAGCGGTACGGTTTACGGCCCCACCTGGAAGGTTCCCACCAAGGTCACGTTGCGGGAGGAATTCCCAAGATACACAGAGTAGTCGCCCGGGGCGATCTGCCATCGGGTGAAAGCAACGTCCCAATAGGACATGGGATGGGATGAATCGTTGGCGTTGACGGTCACCGTCGCCTGGCGCGTTTCGTTGGGCTGGAGAGAAACCTTCTGCCATCCGACCAAACGTTTGGGCGGCTCGCCCATGCCGGACGGCAGCGCCAGATACACCTGCGCGACTTCCGCTCCGGCGCGCGTTCCCGTATTGGTCACGGCGAAGCTCACCTGGAAACCGTCCGTGACGGGGGTTGAAGGCGTCAGTTGCTGAGCTGAGATGGCGAAGCTTGTGTACGAGAGTCCGTACCCGAAGGGAAACAGCGGTGTGATGCCCTCGGCGTCGTACCACTTGTACCCGACGTTCAGCCCTTCCGGGTAGTTCACGGCGAACGGCGTGGTGGGGTCGGGCGGAGTGGCGATCGTCGGGTGAGGCAAGTCGGCGACACTTGCGGGAAAACTAATCGGCAGTTTTCCGGAGGGATTCACCTTGCCAAACAGGATGTTGGCGATGGCCTCGCCGCCCTTCTGGCCGGGGAACCATGCCTCCAGAACCGCGCTGACGTCGGCGAGCCACGGCATCGCCTGCGCGCCGCCGCTCTCAATGACCACGATGGTGCGCGGATTCGCGGCCGCCACGGCAGCGACCAGATCATCCTGCTGGTTCGAGAAATTGAGGTCGGCGAGATCCATGCCTTCGCTTTCCCACTCGCTCACGAAGACGATGGCGACGTCGGAGATGCTTGCCAGCGCGGCCGCCGAAGTGAAATCTGCGCCGTCGTTGAAGCTTACGCTGGCACCGGGCGCCTGGCCTTGAATCGCCTGGAGAGGCGAAGACGGATCCCAGATCACCGAGCCCCAGCAGGGAGGACAGGGGGCGGGCAAGCTGAGCGCCGCTCCGCCCACGGGGACCACCTGGGCCGAGCCACCACCGGAAAGCACGGCCACGTCGGCGTGCGATCCGATGACGGCGATGGAGGTGATACTGGACGCGTCGAGCGGCAGCAACCCGCCCGCGTTCTTGAGCAGAACCGCTCCCTGCTCCTCCGCTTCCTGGGCGATGGCCGCGTCGCCGGCGACGTCGAGCGTTCCCAGCGTCGCGGGATAATCAAACAGTCCGGACACGATCATGGCGCGCAGGATCCGGTGCACCATGTTGTCGAGACGCGAGGCCGGCAGTCGGCCGCTCTGCAAGTCCGCGGCGAGCGATGAGAAGTAGTCGGCGCCCGGTTGCTCCTGATCCAGGCCGGCGAGGGCGGCAGCCGCAGAGCTGTGCGTCGCCCACCAGTCCGACATGACAAAACCCCGGAAGCCCCAATCTCCTTTCAGGATTTCGTTCAGCAGGTGGGGATTCTCGCAGGCATAAACGCTGTTGAGGAGGTTGTAGGAGCACATCACCGACTGCACGCCCGAATCCTGGACGCCAATTTCGAACGCCAGCAGATCGCTCTCGCGGGCCCCACGCTCGTCGATGACCACATCGGCCGTGCCGCGCCCCGTCTCCTGGTCATTGAGCGCGAAATGCTTGATGCCGGCGATGAGATGCAACGCCTGAATGGCGCCGAGATGCGCCGCCGTGATCCGGCCGGCCAGAATGGGATCTTCGCCCTTGGTCTCGAACGTGCGGCCATCGCGCGGTTCGCGGCCAATCAGGTTCACGTTTCCACCCAGATTGACGTTCACGCCGTAAGCGCGCATCTCCTTGCCGATCACCTGCCCGTACTTGTACGCCTCATCCAGATCCCAACTTGCGGCGCTGGCCATCGACGACGGCAGCGCGGTTGCCTGTCCCACTCCATTGCCCACGCCGACGCTGCCATCCACCAGATAAAGGTCGGGGATGCCGAGCCGGGGGATGCCGGGAACGTAGCCGGCGCCGCCCCGAGGGAAATTCATATTGTCGGACGCGCCATGCACCAGTTGAAGCTTCTCGGCTTGCGTCATCCGGGCGATCAGCCA
>JBEKXF010000069.1:0-4777 GCA_049512315.1 Candidatus Aminicenantales bacterium
GCATCCTTGGAAGGTTTACAGAGACCGGTTCGCAAGCGAACTACCCGAGAGACCCTAGGTGATGACAAAAGCGGAAAGATTCACGTTGCCCAGGACCGGAAGTATTCACGTTGCCTTGACATGGGTGAGGGGATTCTTGACACCGGTCCGCGGCCGGCGATATAGTCCTTTTGCCCCATGACGTGCCGCGACCTCCTCAAGGATATCATCGCCCTCAAGCCGGGCCCGCGCTGCGGCCTCTGGCTGGGCAACCCCCACCCCGACAGCTGGCCGGCCCTTCACCGGTATTTCGGCACCCGGACCGAGGAGGACTTCCGGCGCAAGCTCGGCGACGACTACCGCTGGATCTCGCCGAGCTTCATCGAGTCCACCTTCCGGGACCCGTCCTGCCGGCGGCTCTTTGACCTGGGCAAATCGAAGAAATCCCACGGCCAGGCCGGCCCGCTCGCCGGGGTCGAGGACCCGGCCGAGCTCGACGGCTTCGACTGGCCCAACCCGCGGGCCCTCGATTTCAAGGACGCCGTCCGGGTCCTCACGGACGCCGGCCCCTATTACCGGGCGAGCGGGTTCTGGTCGCCCTTTTTTCACGACATCATGGACCTCTTCGGCATGGAGGACTACTTCGTCAAGATGTGCACGAACCCGGCCGTCGTCCAAGCGGTCACCGACCGTGTTTGCGGTTTCTACCACGAAGCGAACGAAAGGTTCTTCGAGGCGGCCGGGAACCTCGTGGACGGCTATTTCTTCGGCAACGATTTCGGGACCCAGCTCGACCTGATGATCAGCCCCGCCCTTTTCGACGAGGTCGTTCTCCCCTGGTTCAAGCGGTTCACGGACCAGGCCCTCGGCCGCGGGTACCAGGTCATCCTCCACTCCTGCGGCTCGATCCATCGGGTCATCCCGCGGCTCATCGACGCGGGCGTGAACTGCCTCCATCCGCTGCAGGCCAAGGCCGCGAACATGGACGCCGCCACCCTGGCCAGGGATTTCAAGGGGAAGATCGCTTTCCTCGGCGGGATCGACACCCAGCGGGTCCTCAACCAGGGGACGCCGGCCGAAGTCAAGGTCGAGGTCCGCCGCGTCAAGGACGTCCTCGGGCCCTGCCTCATCGTCAGCCCCAGCCACGAGGCCATCCTGCCCGACGTCCCGCCCCGGAACGTCGCGGCCATGGCCGAGGCCGCGCTCGAATAGGGGACACGTCCCCCGTTCTCCCAGACCGCTCCCCTCGTCCCCCCTCCCCGGCGATGAGAGAGAGAGGCGAAAAGTCACCCCATGGATCATCCCTGTGAGGGATTCACGGTTTAGTTCGCAATGTGATATATTCGTATCATGAACTATATGGCGCGCCTGTCCCGGGTCTCGTCCCACGTCATGACGCTGACGGGCTTCTTCCACGGCATCTTCCGCAGGGGACGGCCCTTGCCGACGGAGGTCCGGACCAACGTCGTCCGCCACCGCATCCTCAAATGCCTCGAGCGGGGCGGGCCGCACAATCTGACGGGGGTCTCGGCCACGCTGGGCGTCAAGAAGAACACACTCTCCGAGCTCCTGGACCGGATGGTCCGGGACGGCCTGGTGGCCCGGGAGCTCTCCCCGGACGACCGGAGGGTGGTCCGGCTCCGGATCACGCAAGCAGGAAAGTCCGCCATTCAGGAATTCGAGAAGTCCCTGATGGACAACATCGGCCAATACCTGAAGGGCCTCGACGCCGAGGACCGCCGGGACCTGGTCACGGCCATGGAATCCCTGACCCGGATCCTCGAGCGGCACGAGAGGACCACCGGAACCCAGTTCCCTCTTTGAACAGGTCGTCCCAAGGAGCGCACCCATGACACATTTCCGCAAGCTCACAGCTACGGTGTTCCTGCTGTCGTCGGTATTGGCGGCGGGACTCCCCGCCCAGGAGCGGATGACCCTGCAGCAGTTCATCGACGAGGCCGTCCGGAACAGCCCCTCGGTCCGGATCGCCGGGGAGGCCGTGTCCGGGGCCGAATTCAAGGTCCGCGAGGCGAAGAGCCTCTCCCTGCCGCAGGTGAGCCTCGCTTCGTCCTATACCCGGATCAGCCTGCTCAGCGAGATCGACATCCCCGGCATGGGCCACTTCAAGTTCAGCACGCCGGACAACCTGAGCTTCCGGATCGGCGCGGCCGAGCAGGTCTTCACCTGGGGCCGGATCGCGAAGTCCGTCGAGGCGAACCGGATCGGCGTGACCCTCGCCGAGGACGGCGTCGCCATGACCCGGCAGGCGCTCGCCTTCGAGCTCGTGCCCGTCTTCTACGGCGTCCTCTTCACCCGCGAGGCGGTCAAGGTCGTCGACCAGACCCTCGACCTCCTGGGCAAGAAGCTGGCGACGCTCGAGGAGCGCTACAAGGCCGGCCTGGCCTCGGACTTCGACATCTCCCTCATCAAGGTCCAGATGGGCGGGCTCGAGGCCCAGAAGCTCGATTTCGAGAACAACGTCCGGAAGATGTTCCTGGCCTACAACCGCGTCGCCGGCCGGCCCATGGAGGCGACCTTCGAGCCCGTCGGCGAGCTCAAGCTCGAGCCCGTCGCGGCCGACGCCCGGGCCCTGACCGCCGAGGCCGTCGCGAACCGGCCCGAGGCGAAGCTCGTCGCCGACCAGCGCCGTCTCGTCCAGACCCAGATGGCCCTGGCCCGGACGGGCGACAAGCCGAGCGTCGTCGCCGCCTTCAACTACCAGCTCCAGAACGGCTTCCTGCCGAGCGTCAACAGGATCAAGGGCTACTGGAACGCCACACTGGGCGTCTCCTACCCGGTCTTCGACGGCCGGCGCACGGGGGCCCAGGTGGCGCAGACCCAGGTCGCCCTCCGCACGGTCGAGGAGCAGGCGGCGGATGTCGAGCGGGGCTTTGAGCTCGAGATCCGCCAGACGCTCGCCGACCTCAAGACCCTGGAGCTGAAGATCGAGATCGAGAAGACCAAGATCGCCCACGCCGAGCGGGCCCTCCAGATCGCCGACGAACGCTACCAGAACGGCCTCATCAGCACGACCGACCTCGTCGAGGCCCAGGATTCGCTCGACTCCGCCCGGCTGAACTACCTTCAGCTCATCACCAGCCACATCCTCGGCCGGTACAACCTGCTCCGGGCGGCCGGCCGGACCATCCATTCCTGAGGAGGATCCCGTGACCAAGAAGATCATCGCCATCCTGGTGACGGTCGCCGTCGTCGGCTTCATCGGCTACCGCGCCTCCGTGAACTATAAGGCCAAGAAGGCCGCCGAGAACAAACCCGTTCCCGAAAAGATCGTCCCGGTCCAGACGACCATGGCCAAGACGCGGCCGTTCGTCGACACCGTCAAAGCCTCGGGCAGTATCCAGGCCGATTCCGAAGTGACCCTCTATTCGAAAGTCCCGGGCAAGATCGTCACGAACAACGTCCGGATGGGGAGTGCCGTGACACCCGGCATGACCGTGGCCGTGGTCAACCGCGACGAGGTCGGCTACCAGTTCAACGCTTACGAGGTCAAGAGCGACGTCAAGGGCGTCGTCTCCCGCGTCCTCCAGAACCCCGGCGCTCTCGTCGGCCCCATCACGCCCCTGATGACCCTGGTCGATATCGATGTCGTCAAGGCCGTGGCCGCGGTCGATGAGCTCAAGATCCGGTTCGTCCGGCTGGGCCAGGCGGCGAAGGTCCGGCTCCAGGCCTACCCCGGCGAGGTCTTCGGCGCGCGGGTGACGAACATCAGCCCGGTCTCGAACCCCGCGACGCGGACGATCGAGGTCGAGGTCAGCATCCCCAATGCCAGCCACCGGGTCAAGCCCGGGATGTATGCCGAGGCCGAGTTCGAGCAGGGCCGGCATGACGGCCTGGTCCTGCCGATCGTCTCCGTCGTCGAGCGGGCGGGCCGGAAATACGTTTTCGTTGCCGCGAACGGAAAGGCCGTGATGAAGGAAGTCACGACCGGGGCCGTGGCTGGCGACCTGATCGAGATCACCTCCGGCATCGACGGGACCGAGACGATCGTGACGGCCGGGGCCGACAAGCTCGAAACGAACGACCGGATCAACGTCGTTAAGTCCTGACGCGGCCGGCCCCGCGTCCGCCAAGGAGCGCACATGAGGATCGCAGATATTTCCATCAAGCAGCCCGTCTTCATCACGATGGTCATCGCCATGATCGTCGTGCTCGGCCTGGTGTCCTACACCCGGCTGGGCGTGGACCTGATGCCCGACGTCACGCTCCCGATCGTCGCCGTCTCCACCCCGTATCCCGGCGTCGGGCCGGAGGAGGTCGAGCAGCAGGTCACCAAGCCCATCGAGGACGTCCTGAGCTCGATCAACGGACTCGACAAGCTGAGCTCGACTTCGTCGGAGGGCGTGTCGGTCATCGTCGCCCAGTTCAAGCTCGAGAAGGACGCCGAACAGGCGGCCAACGAATGCCGCGACAAGATCTCGACGATCCGAGGGAGCCTGCCCCGGGATATCCTCGAGCCGATCATCGACAAGTTCGACGCCTCGGCCGCGCCGATCCTCTCCTACGGGATCATCAGCCGGAACGCGCGGCTGAACACGGTGGACCTCCGGCGGCTCGTCGACGACGAGATCAAGCCGCTCGTCGAGCGGGTGGACGGGGTCGGCCAGGTCAGCATCGTGGGCGGCCTCGAGCGCGAGATCAAGGTCAAGGTCGACAATGACAAGCTGACGCTCTTCAACCTGTCGCTGGCCCAGGTCGGCCAGGCCATCCGGTCCGAAAACCTGAACCTCCCGGCCGGCCGCATCACCCAGCAGAACTACGACTTCCTGATCCGGACCAA
>JBEKXF010000070.1:0-4415 GCA_049512315.1 Candidatus Aminicenantales bacterium
GTCAACCCAAACGCTCGGAGCCTTGCCATTGTTGCCGGCGAATAGACTGGTAGGACCCACCACAATGTCTCTGATGCAAATCCACACAAGGCAAATCGCGATAACTGTCAGAATGAACCTGAGATATTTGTCATTTTTCATAATCGTCTCCCTTCATCAAGATGGCCTAATTCTACCCTCGGCCCCCAGGCGTCGCAATAGGCGCGTCTCCGAGGCAGAGGAAGAGACTGGGGAAGGCTAGGAGCCAAGGGCGGGGTAGTCTGCTTGCTTATCTGAGCCCTCTGGATGGCTGTGAACGCGTCCGTTTTGGGCCGACGGACCCGTCACCCCCCACTCGAGATTAAAGTGGAAATAGCCTGCTATGAAATTCGCGATACTCGGCAGGCATATAGACCATATCAGGAGGCAGGTCCATTGGCTATGCTTGAATCCTTGCCAAATGGCGTCAGCTAAAATATCATGAGAGACGGAATCTGTAGCTTGAGAAATCAGCTCGCCCGTCCGAAACCGCCTGACGACAAACATCGCTCTTCATCTTGAAGCCGGGAAGGAGATGAGAAGGCGCCGACCGGCAGCGCTACGATTTCTTTTTCTCTGCGCTGGCCTGGAAGAGCACCTTGGGCGCTGACCCGAACTTCGTCATCTCGATCCGCCCAGTCTGAGGCTGGAGGTCGATTCCAGCATCTTGGTAAAGCCGACCGTCCCCCATTCCTTTCTCATTCAGGTTTAGCTCGAGGACCATGAAAAGATCGGCCTGCCTCACAATCTGAGTCTCCTGGTTCCAGGCCTCCCTCAGCATGAAACACTGGAGCTTTCTCCCTTTTTTTGTGGGGATGACCTGGGCCGCGTGGACCGGGAGGTTCCAGCCCCGGCTGTCCATGATCCGGACGACGCCTTTCTTCATGTCCGTGAAAGCTTTCAGGAAGGCGTTGGTCCCGGCGTTGTTCAAGGTCTCCTGCAAGCGGATCACGTCTTCGGCGGTCGTGTACTCCTGAATCTCGACCCTGATCCTGACCGTCGCCGGCTCAACGGGAGGCTTCCCCGTCAGCATCAGGGCCTTGTAGACATCTGTAGCGGAAAGAGGGGATGAGATGGTCACTCCCACGACAAGCGCCAAAACCACGCGAGTTCCCCGACGGAGCCATGCTCTCATATTTTTTTTCTTTGCTTTCGCCCGCGCACTATGGATTAAAAATACGCCGGAGACCGGATGAAGTCAATCCGGCGAGGGAGATCACGATCCTCCTGAGTGATCTGCTCCCCCTATCTTGGTCCATTCGGAAGGGCAGTTTTTTTGCCAGAAAACCCACATAATGGGTGGCCCATTTTTCAGGGATGAGGTCCGTTTTTGTTCCAAGCGTCTTACTTCAGCATTTCAACGGGGATGCGAAGGGGTTTGCGCGGCAGCATCTCCTCCCGCATGGCCGTGTGATAGACAAAGGCGGCCATGACGACGGCCGATTGCACAAGGTCTTCGGGGACGCAGTGGTCGTAGACGTCCTGGTTGGTGTGATGTAGGGCCGGGAAGTAGTCGATGGGATCCTGGATGAACTGGAAGGCCGGGATGCCGATATAATCGAACGGCAGGTGGTCGGTCCCCTCGGTCGGCTGCAGGGCGATCGTCGTGACGCCGAGGTCCCGAAGGGGCTTCATCCACTCGTCGAAGATCGGCCTGACCTGGAAATTCTCCTGAATGTAGATCCCCCTGATCCGGCCCGAGCCGTTGTCGTAGTTGAAGTAGCCGGAGATCTTGTTGTAGTCCGGCTTGGCGATGATCTTCTTGGAATCGCCGAGAGGGTTCCGCCAGTTTTTTTCGTAAGCTTCCCAATCCGGCTTTTCGAGGATCTTCTTGTCGGTATCCCCGAAATGAGTGAAGACGTACCCCCGCGAACCGTAGAATCCTTCCTCTTCTCCGGTCCAGAAAGTGGCGCGGATGGTCCGTCGCGGCTTCACGCCAAGGGCCTTAAGGACGCGCATGGCCTCCAGAACGACCATGCAGCCGGAAGCGTCATCGACAGCGCCCGTGCCGCCGGCCCAGGAATCGAAATGCCCGCCGAGCATCACGAGTTCATCCTTTTTGTCGGTTCCCGGGATCTCGGCGACAACGTTATAACCCTGGCGGTCTTTGTCATAGATCGTGCTTTTGACCTCGATCTCGAGGGTCACCGGGACTTTGAGGTCCAGGATGCGGCAGATTCGGGCGTAAGGTTCGGCGGCCATGACGATCTTGGGACTCTGACCCGGCGTCAGGTTGTCCTTCCCGTTGCCTTCATAAGCGTCGACATGGACCGTGCCGAAATCACTCATGCCCGGAGAGCTGGATTCAACGAGAACGCCGACGTCCTCCGTCCTGTAGAAGGCGACGAGGTCCTCCCATTTGACCTCCGGCTTCGGTTGTTCCTCGGCCGGCTTGATGGGGATCGGAGTGTCCGTGAGTTCTTTCAGATCCTGGTCGTTGAGGCGGCGGGCGATGGGCTTGAAGACGGGGGGAGTCGGCCTGGGCGGCTGTGTGAAAACGATGGCTCCCTTGAGCTTGCCTTTGTATTTTTCCAGGTCGGCTTTGGTATTGATGACGGCCAGGACCGGCTGACCCGTGATCTTACCTTTTGTGCCCATTGTCCAGGGGACGGGATAGGCGACGATCGGAGCATAAGAGGGCGCCGTCATATGGACCGATATATACTCGTTGGACCAGCCCAGTCCGAACTCGCCGCATGGCTCGACGGCCACATTCTCCAAACCGTATTCCCTGAACTTGGCGACCGCCCAGTCATAGGCTTTTTTCATCGCCGGAGAGCCGGGAATGCGCGGGCCGATCACGTCGGTCAGGTAGCTCAGATCCTTCATGAGATGCGACCGATTGACGGCTTCTTCCCAGATCCGGCTGACCGTTCTCGTGTCGGCTTTGTCCTGGGGTGACTGAGAGTACGAGAATGAGAACACAAGGAGCGCCAGAAGGACGCCTGCGGCCAAGAGACGATGCGGTTTCATCAGAGTTCCCTCCTGCCTTAAGAATAGGCCATTATCATAATTTTTATTCATAGTCCGGGCAAAGGATTTTTTACAGGTTATGCCAACTGCTTTTGGACCCGGGATTTTGCCTCCTTTTTCCACTTCAAAAGGTGGCGCTCATTACGCCCTATTTCCGACCATCTTTTACCGATAGGCTCGGATGCATTTAGAGGAGCGGCTTGCCCTGATTGACTTGCCAACCGATGCTTGTTGCTATCCTTAGCCCAACAAAGAAAGGGAAACTCTGGTGGCCATCAAGTGCCCCAAGTGCCATTCTGAAAACACTGATACTGCCCTTTATTGCAGCAATTGTGCTACATCGCTCACCGCCGCTGGGAAGCCGAGCGTGTCCGTCACCCGGACGCTCGAAACAACAACCGACGAACTTGCCAGGGGGAGGACTGTCTTCGCCGGTCGCTATGAGATTATCGAGGAGCTGGGGACCGGAGGCATGGGGCGTGTCTACCGGGCTCACGACACCAAGCTTAACGAGGAGGTCGCCCTCAAACTCATCAAGCCAGAGATCGCGGCCGAGAAGCGGGTGATCGAGCGCTTCCGGAACGAGCTCAAGACGGCCCGCAAGATCACCCATAAGAACGTTTGCCGGATGTACGACTTTCACGAGGAGGGGAAGACACTCTACCTGACGATGGAATACGTCCGGGGGGAGGACCTTAAGAGCCTGATCCACAGGACGAAAGCGCTAACGGTCGGCGCTTCCCTGGCAATTGCCCGCCAGGTTGCCGAGGGCCTGGCCGAAGCCCACAAGTTGGGCATCGTGCACCGAGATCTGAAGCCCGGCAACATCATGATCGACAAGGAAGGCCAAGCCAAGATCATGGACTTCGGGATCTCCCGGTCGCTCGCCGGAGGAGGGACGACTGCCGAAGGGGCGATCATCGGGACGCCGGAATATATGAGTCCGGAGCAAGTCGAGGGGAAGGAGGCTGACCAGCGGTCGGATATCTATGCCCTGGGGATTATTCTCTTCGAGATGGTGACAGGGAGGCTGCCTTTCGAAGGGGAGACCCCGTTCAGCATCGCGAACAAGCAGAAAACCGAGCCTCCTCCCGACCCGCGGAAGCTCAATCCTCAGATTGTTCTTCGTCAGGCGGTTTCGGATTCGCGAGCTGATTTCTTAAGCTACGGATTCCGTCTCTCATGATATTTTAGCTGACGCCGTTTGGCAAGGGTTCAAGCATCGCCATCCGGTTCAACTCCCTCCTCATCTTCATGGTCTCCAGCCGGACCTTTTCCCTCTTTCTCAGGATCACGCGGTCCCTTCCGTAATACTTGTCCGCGGGGGTCACGTTGTCGATGGCCTCGTGATACCGCTGGTGATTGTAATATTCCACCCACTCCCGGATCCTTTCGGTCAGCTCGGCGGGGGCATAGTAATTGTC
>JBEKXF010000071.1:0-4271 GCA_049512315.1 Candidatus Aminicenantales bacterium
ACCTATAACCATATCCGGCCCCATCAATCGCTTGATTATCTGACGCCGGCCGAATATTATCAGGCCTGGCTTAAAACTCATACTCAGCCCACCGCGTCACTAATGTAGTGGACGAGATCAGGGGCTTGACAAGGCCTCCGGAGAAATTATAAAAATATCATATATCTCCCGGAGAGGAGTTTCTTATTACGAAAACTCTTTCGAGAATCGTCGATATGACGGAAAATCATCAAAATGGATAGGAGGGAGGTAGAGGTAAGAGATCAAAAAAAAGCACGCGGACGGATGTTTTCGCCGGCCGGCTCCGGCGGAGACAGGGATCGCGAGAAACGAGTAAAGACAGGAGGTTAGTAATTCAGATGACAAAAAAAATCCTCATCATGACCTGCGTCTTTGCGCTATGCCTCGCCTTTATCAACGTGAAGGTCGCCCGGGCCCAGTCCGTCCTGGAAGGGAAGATCACGGGCACGATCACGGACGATAAAGGCGAGCCGCTTCCCGGAGTGGCGGTCGAGCTCAAAGGGCCCAGCATCATGGGCAAGCGGTCGACGGTGACCTCGGCCAGAGGCGGTTACGTATTCCTCAACGTGCCTCCGGGAATATTCACCCTCACGGCGACGATGCCCGGCTTCAAGACGTTCATCCGGGAGGATCTCAATCTCGGGGCGGGCAAAGTCCTCGATGTCAATCCGGCGCTCCAGATAGGAGCCATCGAGGAATCGGTGACGGTCGTGGGGGCCAGCCCGATCGTCGACGTCAAGACCTCGACGGTCGATTCACGGCTGGAGAAGGAACTGATCGCCAGGCTGCCTACGAGCCGTGACGCCTTCTACGACCTCTCCCTGACCACGCCCGGCATGTACGACCACGGCAGCTCCGCCGGCTGGCTGCCTAGCCCGACGGCCTACAGCAGCGCATCGAACGAGAACGTCTTCCTCGTCAACGGCGTCAACGCCACGAACCCCCGGGGCGCGTCTTTCGGGCCCCTGGTCCACGTCAACTACAACGCCGTCGAGGAGGTCCGCGTCGTCGCCCTGGGCTCGAAGGCCGAATACGGGAGCTTCTCGGGTGCCGCGATCGACGTCCTGACAAAATCCGGCAGCAACAAGTTCCACGGCAACGCGGCCTTCTACTACGTGCCGGTGAGCTGGGAGAAGAGCAACGCGCCGGGGCTATCCGAGACCTACGGGACGTCGTGGCTCTCCATCAACCCGGACGTCCTGCTCTACAGCGGCCACCCCAACCACAACTACGAGGCGAACGCGACCTTCGGTGGCCCGATCCTCAAGGACAAGGTCTGGTTCTTCGGCGCCTTCGACTACAACAACGGCGCCGAGCCCGGCGCGCTCGGCCCGACGGTCACCTCCCACAGCTGGGGGCGCTACATCGACGCCAAGCTCTCGGCCGAACCTTTCAAGAACCAGCGGGCCTGGTTCGCGTACCACAACGAGGGCAACTCCTACGACGGCGGGAGCTGGGGAAGTCAGCCGTTTTGGGACCCGACAGCGAGCTACGGCGTGCGGTCGAAGAACAACACGGTTTCCGCCCAGTGGCAGTGGCTGCCCCTGAGCACGACCATCGTCACGGCCAAGTACCTCGGCTTCATGACGAACGACACGCCGTTCCTCCCGTCGGAGCGCCCCAGCAACCCCCTCTTCTTCAACTGGTGGAAATGGTGCCCCAACTTCGGCATCGAAGGAGCCTTCCCGTGGATCGAAGGCTGGCACTCCAATCGCCAGACGGTCCAGGCGGACGTCTCGCACTACGCGGAGAATTTCCTGGGCGAGCATGACCTCAAGTTCGGCGCCCAGTGGACGAGGGGCCGCAGCAACTCCCTCGGCGGCTACTTCCAGAACTACTACAACTCCCTCTATCCCTATCGCTATACCCAGAGCATCGCCTACATGCAGAGCTGGTACGGCGATACCGGCCTCATCTTCTTCAATAACCACGTTGTGAGGAATCCCTTCCTGACCGTCGGCACGTCCGACTCCCTGGCGTTCTTCCTCGACGACCAGTGGTCGGTGAGTAAGAGGTTCACGGTCAACCTGGGGCTCCGTTACGACCACATGTCGGCGAAGTACGGCCACGGTTCTGAGTATGCGCCGTTGGCGTCGCCCGAGGACATCGCCAACCCGACCGTCATCCGCACGCGGGCCGATTCTCCCGATATCTTCAATTTCAAGACCTGGTCGCCCCGCATCGGCCTAACCTACCAGCTGACCAAGGACGCCAAGACGGCGGCCCGGGCGAGTTACGGCCGGTATTACCTGCCCATCACCGTCGAGTACCTCAGGCGTCTCGGCCCCGACCTGCCCATTGCAACCAACCATTATACCAGGTATGAGGTCCCCTGGAGCCTCGCGGACGCCAACGGTGACGGCTTCATCGACGCCGCGGAGACGTACAATACGTCCCGCTATGTCGCCCAAGGCATCCTCGACGGGTCGCTGACCCCCATCTACTCGGAGGTAATCACCTCAGATCAATCTTACACCCTCAACGTCGCGAACAATCTCAAGGACCAGTACACCGACCAATTCACGTTCAACCTCGAACGCGAGATCTTCAAGGATTTCTCGGTCAGCGCGACATTCATCTACAAGCACTCGAGCCACCTCTTCGCCAACATCCCGGTTCTGGGAGCGACTCCGCCGAACACCGCTCTCGGACTGCAGCAGGGGGATATCTGGCCCTACGACCGCAAGCCGTCCACGACCCTCGACGGGACGAGCGTCGATCTCTACAGCATCAAGGTCCTGGATTACAACGGCGACGGGGTCGTCAACGGGCTTGACGTTGCCTGGATCGGCTCGCATTCGGGCTCCCAGGTCATGAACCTGGACTCGCCGGAAGTCCAGGACCTCATCGGGAGCAAGGCCAAGCGCGATTTCACGGGCTACCAGCTCGTCTTCAACAAGCGGTATTCGAACCGCTGGCAGGCCCTGGCTTCGCTCCTCTTCTCCAATTCGACCGGCTTTGGCGACCGCGTCTTCGCCCAGGACATGAACTTCGAGGGCCCGATGGTCACGGACAACAATTTCATGGGCTCGATGAACTACACCATCAACAACCTGACCGGGACCTTGCCGTTCACGCCCAAGTTCGAGCTCAAGATCTCCGGTTCCTACACCATCCCCAAGGTCGAGCTGGACCTCGGCCTCCGCTTCCGGATGCATACGGGCCGTCCCGTCTGGGAGCTGCAGAGCCTCAATGAAATCTCGCAGTGGAATTACGGCAGTACCCCAGCGGACGCCGTCGTCGAGGGCGGGGTCGGGACGATCGTCGGGGTGTCAAAGCCCCACTACCTCCCCGCCCAAGCCATCGTCGACTTCCGGCTGGAGAAAACCTTCAAGATGCCCAGGTACGGGTCCCTCAACTTCATCATCGACGTCTTCAATCTCTTCAACTCGAACACGCCGAACAGCATCGAATACCAGTATCCATTCGGCTCGGTCCGCGGGGTCCTGACCCCCCGGACCTTCCGCCTGAGCTTCATGTACCAGTTCTAGGTCCGAGCGCAGAATCTGATCTCCGGGGCTCGGAGGGCGAAAGCCCTCCGAGCCCTTTTCTTTCGCCCGCTGCGGCCTGTATTGTGGAATCCCTCCGAATCCGCTAGATTAAAGGAAGAGGAGAACCATGAAGATAAGACACGTCCCCGCGGTGGCGGTCGTCCTGCTCGCGCTGGCCTTCCCCCCAGCCCTTCCGGCCCAGGCGAAGATCGGCCCTCCCGAACGCTTCCGCAAGTGGCTCGACGAGGAGGTCGTCTATATCATCACGTCGCACGAGCGCGACGTCTTCCTGCACCTCCGGACCGACAAGGAACGGGACATGTTCATCGAGGCCTTCTGGAAACAGAGGGACCCCACCCCCGAGACGCCGCGGAACGAGTTCCGCGAGGAGCATTACCAACGCCTGAAATACGCCAACGATTACTACGGCCGGAGCTCCTCCGTGCCCGGCTGGATGACCGACCGGGGCCGAACCTATATCATCCTGGGCCCGCCGAAGACCGTCGAGTCCTTCTCCGATGTCCAAAATGTCTATCCCGTCGAGATCTGGTCCTACCTCGGCGATCCTTCCGTCGGATTGCCGACGGCCTTCAACGTCATTTTTTTTAAAAGGAACGGGATCGGGGATTATATCTTTTACTCACCTTCCCAGGACGGTCCCGAGAGCCTGCTCACCGACGCTTTTATCAGTGGCGAGGACCCCGAGAAAGCCTACCAGACGCTCAAAAAGTACGAGCCGAACCTGGCCTTCCAAGTCCT
>JBEKXF010000072.1:0-4248 GCA_049512315.1 Candidatus Aminicenantales bacterium
ATGCACGCCACCAAGGCGGCCGTCGAGGAGGGCATCGTCCCCGGCGGCGGCGTGGCCCTGCTCCGCGCCCAGAAAGTGCTCGAAAAGCTCCAGCTCGAAGGCGACATGCAGATCGGCGTCAACATCGTCCGCCGGGCCATCGAGGAGCCCCTCCGCCAGATCGCATCCAACGCCGGCTTCGAAGGCTCTGTGGTCGTCGAGAAGGTCAAGGAGATGAAGCCGGAATTCGGCTTCAACGCCCTGTCCGAGAAGTACGAGGACATGATCAAGGCGGGCATCCTCGACCCGACGAAGGTCGTCCGGATCGCCCTCCAGAACGCAACCTCCATTGCCGGCCTGCTCCTGACCACCGAAGGCATGATTGCCGAGATCCCCGAAGAAGATAAGCACTCCAAGTACCCGACATCTCCTGGCGACATGTACTGATCGCTCCCCGAGTGAACGCACCCAAGCCCCGGGCGGTCCCCCGCCCGGGGCTTTTTTTATGGGTTTGACCCCTTCTTATGATATATTGAGGCGCGGCGGTCCATGCTGAAGATCTTCGACCGGTGTGGACGGAGAGGCAGGAGTGCCGCCGTGAGCGTATCCCATGTTAGCCCCCCTTCACCCTGGATGACCAGTCAGAACGCTTGAGAAATCCCCCAAAAAAACGGTGGACCGTCTCCCCTCTGGCCCCAGGAAAAAGAACCGCTTATGGGCCTTCCCCGGCCGGACTATGTATTTCCCGACCCGCTCGGCCTCGTCTTTCGTCTTGGCCCGCACCCGGCTGTGGACATTGAAGCCGCAACTCGTAGTCTCTCAGGATTTTGGGGAGAGGGTTTAGGGGCGTTTTAAGGGGATAAATTAGCGCCCGGATCTGAGGGGAATGCCGACGACGCCGCCATCGGCGATAAATTCCATCATCTCGCGCTCGCAGTCCACCAACTCATCTTTGGCCTGCAACTCTTTTTCTCGTTCGAGGTCCGGGTGCTCGTGCCTCTGGACGACGAGTCCTGGCGTTGGCTGCCTGGAGGCCATCCCCTTGCACACATGGTAGATCGCCCCCGCCGCAGCCGAGGCCACGTCGTCGTTGGCGTTCTTCGGGTGATCGATCCTCTCGGCGCCGCTGGGCAGCGTCTGGAGCTCGAGCCGCTTCAGCTGATCAATCAGCTTTTTATTGTCCAGAAGGACAACGGCCCCGGCCTGGAGGAGGGCCTTCAGCTTCAGGTAGAACTCGGTGGTATTGGCCTTGCTCTGGTTCAGGGCGATCCTGTGCCGCCTGAGCTGGCTCTCGAGCGAGGCGAAGGCGTACCTGTCGCCCCAGCATTCTCCGATGCCGTATTTCTGGAGGAGGCCGGCGTATTCTTCCACAACCTGGACGAAGTCGAACGGGGGCGCGTTTTCGCGGACAAGGTCGAGATAGACTACTTCATCGAAGGCATGGGCGATGGCCAGTGTCATACTGTCCGTTTTGCCCGCCGATGCGTCGATGAAGGCATGATATCTAACGCCCTTTTCGGGTGGCCCTTCCTTGCCTGTCGCCGCAGCCCGGATCTTCTCCTCGTCGAATAGCGCCCCGGCATCGTCCCGGAAAACGGCCTCGTATTCCGCCCTGCACCGTTCGGGGTCCCTTTCCATGTCCCGGGCGATCTTCCTGTCCGAGAAGGTCGGGTTCAGGAGCTTCGTAGGGGCCTTGAAGACGAGCGTGTCGGCGTCGTCACGCCCCCAGAACTTCTCATGGAGCGCCCAGAGCGAACCCGTCTTCCTGTTCGGGCTCGAAATGCCTATCAGCCTGCCGCCCGGGATTATCGAGGGCGTCAGGGCCGAAATGAGCTCGTCAACGTTGTCGTTCGGGAAGAAAGCCACCTCGTCCAGGACGACCAGGGCCAGACGCCAGCCCCTGACCGACCTGAAGTCCGACGCCTTGACCGCGATGTGCGCCCCGTTGACGAGGTCGAGCTCGTCGTTCGTCTCACGCTTGACCAGCCTTTGGAAGGGCTTGAGGAACCGCTTGATGTTGCCGAAGACGATGCCCGCCTGCTCCCGCGTGTCGGCCAGGCAGAAGATGTTCCACTGCTCGCCAGGGCCCACCTTCTTCTCCCAGCCGCCCAGGGCCGCCTCGTAGGCGGCCACGAAGCCCATGGTCGTGGACTTCCCGCCCTGCCTCCCCGCGATGATGAAAACCTCCTCGTAGCCCCCGGGGTGGGGATGGGACCTGCGCCGGTGCATGCCCTGAAGACTTCGAGCTCGGGAGGGGCAAGCGGAAGGCCGTAAATCGCCTTCAGGCACACCACCCAGTTCGACCAGGTCGAAGGATCGTGGAACTGCTTCCCGAAGGCCCGCTTGTCGAACATGGCCTCAATAATGTTTCCGGGGCAAGTCTTTTCGCTGTGGCGGACGCAGAACGGCTCGCCCCGCAGGGCCTTCATGCCGCAGGGACCGCCGTCAGCACGGAGCGCTTGGCACTGGGCCATCAGCGAACTCAGTCTCCCTGCAGTATCGCCCTCACGTCGGGGGGCAGGGCAAAGGGCCGCATGACCTTGGCCTCCACAAGTTTGTCCAACTGGGCCTTGATCGCCAGGAGGTCCCTTCTCGGCCGCAGTTCCCTGACGGAGATGACCCGCCGCTGCTCCTTCAGATAGCCCGGGTGGCAGCCATCCTGCATCCTTTCAACGGCCTCCTTGATGACCAGCCTCTGCACCCAAACCAAAGGGTCGTCGATATCCACCGGCGCAAGCCTGGGGACCCCCCGGTATGCCGAGACGCTCTCCTGGTTTATTCTCATCGTTTGGTGCTCATAGGCCTCGTTCACGATTTCCAGGATCCAGCGGCCCTCCCACGATGGGGGAGGGGTCCATTTCGCGTTGACCTTGTGGGTCACGCTGCCGTCCTTCTCGAAAACAATCCGGCTGTAGCGGGCATAGCTCGTCGTGGGTGCGATCGAATGGATCCGCTTCGTCTCGCCCGGGCCGAGCCTCAGCATCTCCTTCCTGTACTCCAGGACGATCTTTTCCCCGTCGGTCTTGTTTATCAGTTCCGTTTCAAATAAATCATTCGGGTTGATTTCCATTTGTTACTCCTAAAAGGGAATGGAGGGCGGGGCGGGAGCACGTTCCGTCAGGAGCGAACCGGGACACTCCCGTCCCGCCGCATTCTTTTGCTGCACCAGGCGATTGGAGAAGAGGAGCAGTTCGAATGAAGCCAGTTTCTGTCGCTTGTCATTTTGTGCCACGGTCAGTTCATCTCTCGTTTTCCGTCTTCACTAGAATCTCATTGAGCCTAGTGAGGTCCGCTTTATCGCGCTCGATCCAGTCGTCCCTGAGGCGCTCGCTCTCGTAGGCGTAGCCTGGGAAAGTCCTCGACTCAACCCATTCCGCGGTTACCGCGATGCGGAGCTCCTTGTAGACGACGAGCGGGGAGCTGGGCGGGCAGGACACGATGACCGGGATGCCGCGGGGGACGTGGACCTCGCCGATGCCCTCGAGCTCCCTGGTCTCCACGTCGTTGCCGTCGATGTTCCTGAACAAGATGGGCCAGTCCCCGACGGCCGCCGGGGGCATTTCGAAGCCGGGGCGCGGGGTCAGGACGACGCTGCCGTCGGGCGCCCACTCGACGCGCGAATATCGGCTGTAGAGGGTCTGGGGCGAGACGCTCTCAAGGGTCCTCTTGTTGCCCGGCAGTATGGCGAAAAGGGGCGGGCCCGTCCTGTCCCAGATTGTGACGGGCCTGCTAGTAGAGTTGATAAGTTCGGTTTCGTATGTCATTTTCGTTCCCTCCGCATAGACTAGGGGAAACGGATTCAGTTTCCAGGGGTTTTTATAAATCGTCGGGG
The DNA here is from genome assembly GCA_049512315.1 of Candidatus Aminicenantales bacterium. Classification (GTDB taxonomy): domain Bacteria; phylum Acidobacteriota; class Aminicenantia; order Aminicenantales; family Saccharicenantaceae; genus DATKJS01. The sequence continues at coordinate 3,812 of JBEKXF010000072.1, forward strand.
GAAAAGGGGGGAGTTAGGGGTGCCTAAAGAGAATGGAACCTCCGACCGGAGTCGAAGTCCATGCGCCGCATGTTCAAATCAAACCGGGGAGTAGGTCGTTTGTATCGCCAATTCAAGGTAGGTCTGGTGGGTTGATGAGAGAAAACTAGCTACCCGTCAGCCCGGCCAGCCGCTTCCTGGCGTCCGCAACCTCGGGCAGGCCAGGGTCGGCATCCTTCCATGTTCGTCGTCAGGCGGTTTCGGACTCGCGGGCTGATTTCTTAAGCTACGGATTCCGTCTCTCATGATATTTTAGCTGACGCCGTTTGGCAAGGCTTCAAGCATCGCCATCCGGTTCAACTCCCTCCGCATCTTCATGGTCTCCAGCCGGACCTTTTCCCTCTTTTTCAGGATCACGCAGTCCCTGCCGTAATACTTGTCTGCGGGGGTCACGTTGT
>JBEKXF010000073.1:0-4062 GCA_049512315.1 Candidatus Aminicenantales bacterium
CGGACCAGGGACCGGATGTACTCGGCCCCTGGGACTATCGACCCGTAAATCGTCGACGACTTTAGATACATGGCGGCACCTATCATAGCCCAAGGTGTCACCTATGTATCTGAACGAGCTCAACATGGGGTGCTTAACAGGAGACGGCTCGTGAATACAAGACCAGGGACCCGCTGGAGATATTGGCGCACACATGCGCGCGCTGGGGGATTCTCGGCGAGATCGGCCCGGTCTTAACCTCGGGAGGGGCCGAGGATAAGAACCTTGGGACCTCCCCGTAAGCTACTGCCAGGCCCCGTACTCCCCCGAAATCCCGATGGCCTACAGGTTCCGGCTTCAACTCTAAAGACCGGCCAGCCTCCCCCTCTCAGTCCTTTCCGAATATCCAAATCGCCGTGTACCCTTCTACAGTGAGACGAGCGTCCGGTCCGAACCTGTATTCGGCTCTCGGCTCGACGGCTCTCGTCAGCGTGCAGACAACCTTACGGACCCGGTAAGTTGGGTTCGGCAGCGTGCTCACGAAGAACGTGAAGGTCCCCGCATGATACGCCCGCTTTCCGCGGTCTTCGGAGACGCCGTATCCGAGCGCCGTGACGAACCTATCGAAGGATACGCTTTCGGATGCGTCAAGCTCGAGATACACTTCCGAAAGATCATTGAAGAGCCTCGATTCGAAAGCTTTCTTCTGCTCAGATGTGGTGTACCGAGAGGCGTTGTAGCCGTGGCGATCGAACAGGCCGTCCTTCGTAAGTTCGATCTTGCGGAACTTGATATAGTCGCTGCGGAAATCCATCAGCCAGGTGCTGAAAGCCCCCTTGTCGAGGGACTGAAGACGGATGCTGTCGAACCAAGGGATGCTGTCTTTGCCCTCGACTTTCGTCGATAGATCGGAGAGCGTTTTCTCACCCGGCAAAGAGTCCAGTTTCCTTTTGATCGCTCCGCCGCTGCCCAGCCTCGAAGCGCTGAAACCGATCCCTGATGAGCCGTCCATGAGACCCTCGGAGCCGCCCGGCGCGAAGAGTTCTAGGTAACCGCGCCAGCCCATGAGGTAGGTTCCCGTCCAGCTCTCGCTGACAGTCTTGATAGTTTTCTGCTCGAACATGCTGAATTGTTCGGAGATGAACGCCGATTTGGCGATCGAATCGATCGTGTCCTTTTGAAGTGTCACATAAACATGGTTCAGCTCGACCGACGGTTTGCCTGGCGTTTGTGCCCAGAGCGAGACCGCGAAGACCAAGACAGCTACGCAGACCGCGATGGCAATGCGTTTCATGTCCCCCTCCTTCTTGGACTGAAAACCTATATTAAGGCCTTCAACCCCAAAGACCGGCTAGCCTCCGCTTGGCGTCCGCAACCTCGGGCAGGCCGGGGTCGGCGTCCTTCTTACCTCTTTTCATTAACCGGAAGGTTCATCCGCCGCAGGAGGTCCTGGAAGCGCGGGGTGTTGTGCAGGGTCTCGAAATACCGGTGAAGACTGTTTTCGGGCATCTGCGGATCGTGCACCTGGAGACCTTTCTCCAGCCATTCGAGGGCTTGGGCTTCTTCCCCGGCCATCGCATACAGCGACGCAACGTCACTAGGGCCCACATAGGTCTTGCGAGCGCGCGCTGCCAGTATGTCCGCCGCGCGCCTCATCACGCCCCGGTAGCCCGATTGCGCGTACCCCTGCGTCAAGGCTTCTTCCATTTCACGGTCCCCGGCATAGCTCGCCTTCATTTCTGCCAAAGACTCTTCATACCTGGCCTTACGACGGAGGATATCTGAGAGCATCCCGTGCACCCACAAAAGCCCTGAAGACGTCCTGAGCGCCTTGCGGAGCTGCGCGATGGCCTCATCGTCCCGGCCTGCCATCTCCAACTCCGCACCATGCCAGGCCTGGAAGGTGGCGTTGAGCGGGTCTAATTCTAAGGCCCGCTGAATCTGCGGCATCGCTTCCTCCGGTCGTTTCATGATTGTCAGGTAGTGCGAGTAAAGTGCCCGGGCATCCGGATAGTTCGGATTGAGTTCGATGGCTCTCTTGAACTCTACTTCAGCGCCTGCCCAGTCCCATTCGCAGAAGTAGTTAACGGTAGCCAACGCCGAATGCCCTTCCGCGAGTCTGCTATCCAACTCTACGGCCTTCAGAGCGGCTGCCTTCGCCTTCGGCCCCGCCTCGCGCGGGGCCGTGTAACCCATCTGCTGGCGTCCAATCCAGACCAAGGAAATGCCGGCGTAAGCGGGAGCGTAATTCGGGTCTTTCTTCAGCGCCAGCTCGAAGTATTCAAGCGCAGTGTCGATATCCTGTGCAGTGATCTTGTACCAGTACTGCATGCCCTTGAGATAAGCCTCGTAAGCCTCGGGGTTGACCGGCCGGGCGCTCGTCAGGCGGGTGCGCTCGGTGGATGTGACGGTGACGCGGACTTTGTCGGCAATGGCGCTGGCGATTTCGCCCTGCAAAGCCAGCACGCCGCGCAGGTCGCGCTCGTAGCTCTCCGCCCAGAGCTGCTGGTCCGTGGAGGCTTGAATGAGCTCGGCGGTGATGCGCACCTGGCCGCCCTCGCGCAGCACCGAACCTTCGATCAGGGCGTCCACGTTCAGTTCCTTGGCGATCAACGGCAAAGGCTTCTTAGTGCCTTTGTACTGCATCATCGAGGTCCGCGAAATGACTTTCAAAGCGCCGATCTTCGCCAGGTTCGTAATCAGCGCTTCGGTCATCCCGTCGGCAAAGTACTCCTGATCGGGATCACCGGAGAGATTGGCGAGCGGCAGGACGGCGATGGAATCGATGGCTTGGCCGCGTTTCGGGAAGACGAAGAGCGCCGCGAGGACGGCCACGACCATCAGGCCTGCCAACGCCGGGTAGGCGTGGATCTTCTTCATGCCCAGGACCCGGCCGCGAAGGAAGAGCGAGGCCCCGCTCGCCGGTCTCAAGCCGTCGGCGATCGCCTTGAGGTCCCCGAGCATCTGCTCCATCGTCTGATAGCGGGCGGCGGGTTTCTTCGACAGGGCCTTGAAAACGAGGTTCTCGAGGCCCGGGGGCAGGTCCTTGCGGAGCTTCGTGAGCCGCTCGGGCTCCTGTTGCAGGATGGAATGGATCAGCGTCTGCTCGTGATCGCCTTTGAACGGCAGGACCCCGGAGAGCATCTCGTAGAGGACGACGCCGAGGGACCAGATGTCCGTTCGCTGGTCGACCGCCTCCCCTTTCGCTTGCTCCGGGGACATGTAGGCCACCGTCCCGACCGTCGTCCCCTCCCGGGTCAGCTTGACCTGGCCGGCCAGCTTGGCCAAACCGAAATCGACAACCTTGGCCACGCCGTCTTGAGTGACCAAGATATTGGCCGGCTTGATGTCGCGGTGGACGATCCCCTTGGCATGGGCCTTGGCCATCCCCGACGCCGCTTGGATGGCTAGGTCGATTGCTTCATCCGTCTCGAGCGGACCGCGCTTGATCTTGTCCCTCAGGCTGTCGCCCTCGTAACAGCCCATGGCGATGTACATCCGCCCGTCGTCCGTCTCTCCGATCTCATAAATGGTACAGATATTCGGATGATCGAGAGCCGACGCGGCCCGGGCCTCCTGCGTGAACCTTTCCCTGGCCCCGGGGTCCGAGGTCCATTGGGCCGGCAGGAATTTCAGGGCGACCGTACGGCCGAGCTTCGTGTCCTCCGCCCTATAGACGACGCCCATACCGCCCCGGCCGAGTTCCTCGAAGATCCGGTACTTGCCGACGATCAGCGTGCCTTTCTTTAAGGCCTGGACAGGCGTCTCCAGAGTTTTTGTAAGGGAATCGGGAAGCGGACCAGCCTGGGTGAGCCGTGTCGCACAGGTGCCGCAGAATTGGGAAGTATCAGGATTTTCATAATGACAAGTGGGACACTTGATGGCCACTGTTGGCCCCCTTCTCTAGCTTGGCCTCAGATTAACAGAGGGATGGGCAGGAAGTCAACGTGGCATGCCTGATTGTCAAGGCAACGTGAATACTTCCGGTCCTGGGCAACGTGAATCTTTCCGCTTTTGTCATCACCTAGGGTCTCTCGGGTAGTTCGCTTGCGAACCGGTCTCTGTAAACCTTCCAAGGATGCG
>JBEKXF010000074.1:0-4044 GCA_049512315.1 Candidatus Aminicenantales bacterium
AACAACCTCCTGGACATCAGCCGGATGGAGTCGGGGAAGGCCAGTCTCGAATTCCAGGACATCTCTCCGCAAATGCTGGTGATGGACGCCCTCGAACCCTACCGGAGGACGGCCCAGGACCAGGGGGTGACTCTGGTCCTCGATGTCCGGGGAAGCCCGGCCGCTGTCTGGGTCGACCGGTCCAGGGCCGGGTACATTTTCGGGAATCTGCTCACGAACGCGCTCCAACACACGCCTCCCGGCGGGAAGATCACGGTCTCCGCACGGGAGGAGGAGGATTTCGTGCGCTTCACCGTGACCGACACCGGCACCGGGATCCCGAGTCAACACCTGCCGAGGATTTTTGAGCCCTTTTTCCGGGGCCCGGGCCGCAAGAATGAGACCGGCGCCGGGCTCGGGCTGGCCATCGTCAGGGAGATCGTCGAAGCCCACGGCGGCACGATCGGCGTCGAGAGCCAGGAGGGAAAGGGGTCGACATTCTCCTTCACGCTGAGGCGCGTCGACCGGCACCCGAAAGAGGAGGCACGCCCTTGACCGACCTGCTTTTTATTTTGTTAGCACTTATCTTTTTCTGCCTGTGCGATCTCTACGCCGAGGCCTGCGAAAGGCTCTGACCATGGCCGACATTATCGGACTCATCATCGGGCTTTTGTTGATTGGCTACCTCTTGATGAGCATTGTGCGGCCCGAAAAATTCTAAGGGCATGATCACCATGGACATCTTCGGTTGGGTTCAATTGGCGCTCTTCCTGGGAATCCTATTCCTCGTCACGAAACCGCTGGGCCTGTATCTCGTCCGGGTCCTGGAGCCCGAAGGGAAAACCTGGCTCGACCGTCCCGTTAAGCCTGTTGAACGCTGGCTTTACCGGGTTCTCGGCGTCGACCCGAAAAAAGAGCAGGATTGGAGGCAATACACACGCTCCCTCCTCGTCTTCAGCCTGGCCGGGCTGCTGTTCACGTACGCCGTACTCCGGCTCCAGCATCTCCTCCCGTTGAATCCCCAGAAATTCGGACCCGTCGGGCCTGCCCTGGCCTTCAACACCGCGGCAAGCTTCACCACCAACACGAACTGGCAGAATTACGCGGGGGAAACGACGCTCTCCTATTTCTCGCAAATGGTCGGGCTTGTTTTCCACAATTTTGTCTCGGCCGCAACCGGCATCGCTGCCGCCGCGGCCCTGGTTCGCGGCATCGCCCGGCACTCCGCGAAAACCGTCGGCAATTTCTGGGTCGACCTCGTCCGGCTCAACCTTTATCTCCTGCTTCCGATCTCCATCGTCTTCTCGCTCTTCCTGACCTCCCAGGGGATCGTCCAGAACTTCAAGCCTTACGTCGGGGCGGCGACCGTGGAGAGCGCGGCCGGAACCACGGCGGACCAGGCCGCGGCCGTTCAAACCATCGCCCAGGGCCCGGCGGCTTCCCAAGTCGCCATCAAGATGCTCGGGACAAACGGCGGAGGGTTTTTCAATGCCAACGCCGCCCATCCCTACGAAAATCCCACTCCCCTTTCGAACTTCATTCAGATGCTTTCCATCTTCCTCATCCCGAGCGGACTCACGTATTACCTCGGGCGGAAGGTCATGAACCAGAAACACGGCTGGGCCGTATGGAGCGCCATGGCCATCGTCTTTCTGGCCGCGGCCCTCGTTTGCTGGAGGGCGGAAAGCGCCGGCAATCCCCGCCTGCAGGCCCTAGGTGTCGACCCGGCCGGCGGCAATATGGAAGGCAAGGAGGTCCGGTTCGGCGTCTTCAACTCGAGCCTATTCGCCACCGTCACGACGGCGGCCTCGTGCGGAGCGGTCAACGCCATGCACGACTCCCTCACTCCGCTGGGCGGGCTGGTTCCCCTCGTCAACATCCAGCTCGGCGAAGTGATTTTCGGAGGCGTCGGCTCCGGGCTGTACGGGATGCTGGTATTTGTGATCCTAGCCGTCTTCCTTACCGGCTTGATGGTCGGACGGACGCCCGAGTATCTGGGCAAAAAGATCGAGTCCTATGACGTCAAAGTGTCCGTCCTGGCCGTGCTAATCCTGATCTTCTCGATCCTCGGTTTCTCCGCCTGGGCCGTGGCCAGCCGGCCGGGCCTGGCCGGTTTAGCCAATACCGGCCCGCACGGCCTGAGCGAGATCCTCTACGCCTTCTCGTCCGGCACGGGCAATAACGGCAGCGCCTTCGCGGGGCTCAACGGCAACACGCCCTTCTATAACATCACCTTGGCTCTGGCCATGCTCTTCGGCCGGTTCATTATGATGGTGCCCGTCCTGGCCCTGGCCGGGAACATGGCCCGGAAAAAGCTCGTCCCGCCGAGCGAAGCGAGTTTCCCCGCGAGCGGCCCGACGTTCGTCATCATCCTCATCGGGACCGTCCTCATCGTGGGCGCGCTCACCTTCCTGCCGGCCCTGGCCCTCGGCCCCATCGTCGAACATCTCCTGATGACCGGATCCGGGGTCCTTTATTAAAGGAGGATGACGTGCCCGCATCGACCCGCAGTCTTTTTGACCCCGACATCATCGGCGGGGCGGCGCTCGATGCCGTCAGGAAGCTGAACCCCGTCCACTTGCTGAGGAACCCCGTCATCTTTGTTACCGAGGTCGGCGCCCTGCTGACGACTCTCGGCCTGGTCACGCGGTCGAAGGGCGAGCCGGCCGGCTTCGTGCTCCAGGTTTCGGTCTGGCTCTGGTTCACCGTCCTTTTCGCCAATTTCGCCGAAGCAATGGCCGAGGGGCGGGGCAAGGCCCAGGCCAATGAACTCAGGAAAACGAGGACCTGCCTGATGGCCAACCTCTTGAGGCCGGACGGCTCGATGGAACCCGTCCGGGCCGAACAGCTCCGCAAGGGGGACCTGGTCATCGTCTTGGCCCGCGAGATCATCCCGGCCGATGGAGAGATCATCGAAGGCGCCGCCACGGTGGATGAATCCGCTATCACGGGCGAATCCGCGCCGGTCATCCGCGAGGCGGGAGGGGACCGGAGCGCCGTCACCGGCGGGACTCGGGTGCTCTCCGACCGGATCAAAGTCCGCGTCACGGCCGACCCCGGCCAGAGCTTCCTGGACCGGATGATCAGCCTCGTCGAAGGGGCGCGGCGCCAGAAGACGCCGAACGAGATCGCCCTGACTATCCTCCTCTCCGCCCTGACGATCATTTTCCTGGTCGTCATCATCTCCCTGAAACCGTTCGGCCGCTATTCCGGCGTCGACCTGACGTTGACCGTGCTCGTGGCCCTGCTCGTCTGCCTGATCCCGACGACGATCGGCGGCCTGCTCAACGCCATCGGGATCGCGGGGATCGACCGCATGGTCCAAAAGAACGTCCTGGCCATGAGCGGCCGTGCGGTCGAAGCCGCCGGGGATGTCGACGTCCTCCTTCTCGACAAGACCGGGACGATCACCTTGGGTGACCGCCAGGCGACGGCGTTTTTGCCGGCGCCGGGAGTCACGGTCGAAGAAATGGCCAGCGCCGCCCAGCTCGCCTCCCTGGCAGACGAGACGCCCGAGGGACGGAGCATCGTTGTCCTGGCGAAAAAATACGGCCTGCGGGGACGGTCCATCTCCGAATGGCCCGGAGCGGCCTTTATCGCCTTCTCCGCCCAGACCCGGATGAGCGGCATCGACTTCGAAGGCCACCACATCAGGAAGGGGGCGCCGGACGCGGTCCGGGCCTTCGTCGGGAAGGATCTCTCCGTCGAGGTCCAAGACGCCGTCAGCCAAATCGCCTTCCAGGGCGGGACCCCGCTCCTCGTCGCCGATGAAATAAGGGTCCTGGGAACGATCGAGCTCAAGGACATCGTCAAGGGCGGCCTGAAAGACCGCTTCGAGCGCTTCCGGGCCATGGGCATTAAGACCGTGATGATCACGGGCGACAACCCGCTGACGGCGGCGGCCATCGCCAGGGAAGCCGGCGTCGACGATTTCATCGCCGAAGCCAAGCCCGAAGACAAGCTGGCCCTCATCAGGCGGGAACAATCCGTAGGGCATCTCGTGGCCATGACGGGCGACGGCACGAACGACGCCCCGGCCCTGGCCCAGGCGGACGTCGGGGTGGC
>JBEKXF010000075.1:0-3694 GCA_049512315.1 Candidatus Aminicenantales bacterium
TCGGCCAGGAGCTTCGCGGACGCATAGATGAGGGCCGGGACTCTCATCCCTCCCTGCTTCGGAATCTCCCAGACGTAATCGCCGATCTTCCGGAGCTCCATCGCGCGCCTCACATGTCCACGGCTATATGGGGGGCCTTCGAGGGAGTGTCAACTTTCTGTCGTGTCGGGTCCAGGAATTCGCCCATGAGCTCCGCCGCCCGGCGCTGCCCTTCTCCCGACGCGTGAAGGTATTTCGCGGTCATGGCTATGCTGCTATGACCGAGGATCTTCGAGACTGACACGAGGTCCGCCCCGGCCTCGAGCGCCCTTGACGCGAAGGTGTGGCGGCAGTCATGGAACCTGAAGCCCGTGATCTTGGCCGCAGCGCAGGCGGCACGGAACGCCTCGGAGATCCCGGTGACGGTTTGGCCCGGGTCGCCATTCAGGAAGATAAACTCGCCGCGTCGGGGGACCGCGCCCAGGGCCGCGGCAACCGCCCCGCTCATCGGAACCTTACGAGGCTTCCCGGACTTGGACATGGTGATGGAGATCTGGCCGAGGACGAAATCGACGTCCTTCCACTTGAGGTTGAAGATCTCCCCTCTTCTCATGCCCGTGCCAAGGGCGACGATGATGATCGGCTTGAGCGTCGGCCCCGCCTCATCGACCAGGCGCCCGGCCTCGTCCTTCGTCAAGAACCTATCCCGGGGAGCGGGCTCCTTGAATCGTCTCACTTTGGCCATGGGGCTTGATTCGAGCTTACCCCACTCGACGGCCTTGTTCAAGAGCGTTCGGAGGCAGGCTAGCTCGCGGTTGACCGTCCCCGGCGCAACCTCGGCCCGGCGCGTGGCCTTATAGCCCTCGACGTCCTGGGCCGTGACGTCGGTCAACCCCTTGCCCTCGAAAGCGGCCTTGAGGTGGACCAGGCTGATTTCGTCGCGCTCGGGAGCTCGCTTATTCGGGCGGCAGTAGGTCTCGAGGAAGGTGTCGGCGAACGCCGCGAAGGGCACTACCTCGACCTCGGCCTTCTTAAATCCTCGAGCGATATCGAGCAGATCGGCCTTCATCTTCACGAGCGTATTCCGGGCCTGGGCCAGGGTGTAGCCGCCGAAGGCCCGGACGCGCTTGCCCTTGAACGTGAAATCGAGCTGCCACTTCCCGTCGATGAGTTTGAGGTTCCGTTCCTTCTTCGTCATGATCTCCTCCTCCGACTTTCCCACTCCGCCAACTCTTGCGGCGAGAACGTGACGACGCTCTTATGGCCGCAGCCCGGGCAGCGAAAGGTCACATAAAGCCATCCGCCCTCGCGCCGCTCGCTGGTCTCGAATCGCACGAGGCACTTCCCACACGAGCGGTCCGTCAAATAGGGTCGGTCCTTCGCGGTGGTCATCGTTCCTTTGGCGTCCATGTGTTCTCCTCGCCGAACCAGTCCTCTCGCTGCCTCCTACCGTGCGGCGGCCTCAGCCAGTACCACCGGATACGCAGCCGGGCCCATCGACGGTGAATGAAATAGGCCCCGGCAGCGAACCCGACAAGAAACAAGGCCGGGTAGATCATCGACGTCCTCGCCCACGACCAAAGAGGCCAGGGTGTCGCCACTCGGAAATGAAATCGGCGACGATCGCGCCGAGCAGGAGAACGAAGGACGCGACGAGGACGATGATCATTTGCGTCCCCGAACGGCCAGCGGCGACGGGAGCCCGCGTTTACCCTCCACCCCGCGCCGCGCCTTGTTGTCTCCGAACTCAACGCGGAAAGCCGCGCCACCTCTCGCAAACTTTTGAAGCGCGGACCGGGTGACCCGCCAGGACCGCCCGGCGCCGAGCTTGAAAGCCTTGAGCTGACCCGTGCGAATCAACCGGATCACGGTCCCGCGCGAGACCTTGAGAAGCCCGCAAATATCCTTGACCGTCATGAAATCATCCATCTTAGCCTCCGCCGTAGTCGTATCTTTATCACTCATAATCAACCATAGTTTATCATGATGAATTATGCGAAGTCAAGCCTTTTCTTTCGGCGGGCTTCATGTTATTCTCCGGTGAGATGAAAAGGGAATATCTGACTAAGCGGGACCTTCAGGCTTATTTGAAAATCAGCCCGGCCACGGTGAATCGTTTAATGCTGGAAGGTCTGCCCCACGTCAAATTAAAGCGCCGCGTCCTATTTCGTCTTGATCTCGTTGATAAGTGGCTCGAGGCCCGGATGGTCCGGGCCAAGAAGCCTTAAATCCCGCCACTCGACCCCTCCGCCCTGGCGTGCGTTCTGCCCTATTCGTCTAATTGAGAAATGAGGAGGCGGAGCCGCCGACTTCCCGCTTCGATTTTTATCTAGCATCGCCGGACTTACCCGCCTCCCCGCCATGTCACTTGAGATCCCAGGCGTCCTTGATCGCGCGGCGCTGCTCGGCAACGGCCTTTCGGAAGCCCTCGTATTCGGGCGCCGAGGGAATCAGCGCAAGCGCCGCGTCGATTTCTCGATTCTGCTTCTGGTAAATCACTTCCAGCTCGGCGAGCGCCTTATTCGCTATCAACCGCGTGGAGAAGAGACGATAGTCCGCGACTGGAACCTCCTCGCGCTTCCTCCACGCCACCTTCGCCACCTCGTTGAGCTGGGCGCCGATGGCGATCATCTTCCTCTCCGTCTCGTTGCGGAGGGCAGCCGTCATCACGTCAGCGGCATCTTGGAGCGTCACCTCCGGCTCAGGCTTGGCGAGCTGCCCGATCACCTGGCCGTCCGGCCCGATGACCAGGGTCGGCTTCTCCGGCTTTGCTTCGACGCGGACCCCGGCCATAATGGACGCGCCGATGTCTATCCCTTGCATCGTTTTTTTCTCTTCGGTCACGGTCAATCTCCTTTTCAGATTTTCAATCAGCGCTTGCGGGTGCGAGCGTGCTCGAGGGCTGCGGATTCCTGGAATAGCTTTTCGTGCGTCGCCTTGGATTCAGCCGCGCCCTTGACGCCCTCGGCCTCGCTACCGAGGGCAGCCTGCACCTCGGCGGCGTGACCCGGATCCTCAATCGTGCAGTCCGCGCCTTTCACGCACTGGGCCGCACTCATTAGCGAGTTCGTCGTCCCCTTGCCGCCGTAAAAGTCCACGCCTGCAATCGAACCTCGAAACGAAGGGTCCCGATGGATGATTGTGTAAATTTTTTCGCTCATGTTATGAGCCTCCTGTTAAATTAAATTCGGCCACTCATAAGGAACGATGGCCGATAATTCTTCATAGCGGATATGCACATTGTTCACGGTAGGGCCGACCAGTCCCCCCTCTTCGGCAGCGGCTTGACCAGGGCCTTCTGCGCGTCCTTAAAGGGCTGCCGCTGCTTTCGAAACCTCAGTAGGTCCTGCTTGTCGTCCTCGCTGAGCGGGCCGATGATCTTGTACCCCCCGAGGTCGAGCAGGTCACAAACCTGGCTCATGTCACTTGTCGAGCCGACCCCATCGAAGAAGTCGCACCCAAAAACGCATGCCCGCGCACCGGCGATGGGGTGACGGATTTTGAAAATGGTCACGGCTTCGGATCCTTGATCTGCTGGACGGGAACGCCGCTCATGATTACGGCGTCATAGATGACCCCCGATAGTAACTTCGTCAGGAAGGCCCCGACCCGCAACCGGTCATGGAGTTCGGGATAACGCCGCATGTCGATCAGGAACCTGCGCCCGTAAAAGTCCACGAGTTCGAAAAGGCCCTCCTCGGGTCCGCACTTGATC
>JBEKXF010000076.1:0-3644 GCA_049512315.1 Candidatus Aminicenantales bacterium
CATAAGCCCGGGAATTATGGTAGACGACAGAAAGCAGGGTTTAAGGAATAAGATATTCCAGGTTGGAATCATCGCCCTGTTCTTGACGGGATTGCTTTTGGCGACCGTTTGGGGGAACGTGCCTAAATGCGGAGAAGGGGTTTACACAGAATATCTGACACTCCCTCCGAAGACGTTTCCAGACATCTGGAACAAACTTGCGCACGGTTCGAGCGGCTCGCCGACTTCCTGGTCTCTGCGATCGGCCTACAGACTATCGGCTGACCTCGGCCGAGGCCGGCGGCGGCCCATCCCACCTCTTCTGCAAGGGACAGAGCAACGGCGTGTGGCCCGCAGCGCGCCGCCATTATTTAAGGTTCATCCGGCGCAGGAGATCCTGGAACCGGGCGGAGGCCTGCAGTGTGTCAAAAATCGGGTCCACGCTAATGTACGGCATGTTCGGGTCGTGCGCGAGATAGGCTTTCTCCAGCCATTCGAGGGCTTCCTTCTCCATCCCGGCGCGCGTGTACAGAGTCCCGATCTGCCAGGCAGGAACATAGGATGACCGAGAGCGTGCGATCAACGCCTCCGCGACACGCCGCAGGGCGCCCCGGTATCCGGCCTCCGTGAAGCCGCGCGCCAAGGCGTCTTCGGCTTCACGGTCATTCCTCTCGGCGTAGGACTTCTTCCAGATCTCCAGCGCCTCCGGGTACATCTGTTTCATGTGATAGGCGGACCTGAGAGTGGACAGCGCCACCAGGTCGTGGGGCGAAGTTCCGAGCGTTTTGCGGAGCAGAGCGATAGCGTCGTCGTACCGGCGGGCGTACATCAGATCCATAGCGTAGATCGCCTGGAACAACGAGCTTAGGGGATCCAGCTCTAGCGCCCGCTTGATCTGGGCTATCGCTTCCTCCGGCCGCTTCAGGATGTTGAGCAAGTGCGAATAATAAGCCCGCGGATCCGCGAAGTTCGGATTGAGTTCGATGGCTCGCCGGTATTCCGCATCCCCGCCCGCCCAATCCCAATCCATCCAGGTCTTGATACCTGCCAATGTGTAGTGGGCTTCGGCGAGCGTGTCGTCCAGCTCCAGGGCTTTGGCGGCGGCCGCCTTCGCCTTCGGCGCCGCCTCGATGGCCGGCGCGAGTCCCTGTTGCAGGCGTCCGGCCCAGACCTCGGCGATCCCCGCATAGGCACTGGCGTAGTGGGGATCTTTCTCGAGGGCCAGCTCAAAGTAAAGTTCGGCGCTTTCGAGATCCGGCCGCGTCAGTTTGTAGCAGAAGAATAGGCCTTTGAGATAAGCCTGGTAGGCCTCGGGATTGACCTGCCGGGCGCTGGCCAGCCGCGTCTGGTCCTTGGGGGCCAGCCTGACCTGGATCTTGCCGGCGATGGCGCGGGCCATTTCGCCGTACATGATGAGCACGTCCGTCATGGCCCGGTCGTAGGTCTCCGTCCAAAGGTTGCGCTCTTCGGGGAGGGCGTCGATCAATTCCAGCCGGATGCGCACGTTAGCGCCGACGCGATGCACCGCTCCCTCGACGACGGCCTTTACCTTGAGCTCGCGGGCGATCTCCGGCACGGGCTTCTTCATGCCCTTGTATTTCATCACAGACGTCCGGGAGATCACCCGCAAGGCTTCGATCTGGGACAGCTGCCCGATCAGGTCGTCGGTGACCCCATCGACAAAATATTCCTGCCCGGGGTCTCCCGTGAGGTTTTCGATCGGCAGGACGGCGATGGCGTCCATGGCCTTGGCGCGTCCGGAGAAAAGGTTGACGGCGATCACGGCCGCGATGATGAGCAAAGCCGTCGTGCCGGCATAAACGATCCCCTTCCGCCACTTCCGAAGTTTCTCCCTCCGGCGCCGTATCCTGATTCCCTCCGGCTCGATGCCCTCGGAGAGGGACCTGAGGTCATTGAGCACCTCGTCCATAGACTGGTATCTCTTGTCCAGTTCCTTCTCGAGGGCCTTGCCGACGACCTGTTCCAGGGGCTTGGGGATCCCCGGCCGCACGCCCGACATCGGCTTGGGCGCCTCCTTCAAAATGGAGTGGATGACGGCCTGATCGTGCTCCCCCTTGAAAGGGAGCTGGCCGCTGAGCATTTCGTAGAGAACGACCCCGAAGGACCAGATATCCGTGCGCTCGTCGACCTCCTCGCCGCGCGCCTGCTCGGGCGACATGTAGGCCACGGTCCCTATCGTGGCCCCTTCTTTGGTCAGCAGGGGGCCTCCTTTGACCCTGGCCAGGCCAAAATCCATGATCTTCGCCTGGCCTTTCCCGGTCACCATGATGTTGGCGCTCTTGATGTCCCGGTGGACGACGCCCTTGCCGTGGGCTTCCTTGAGCCCCTCGGCCACCTGCAGGCCGAGGCCCAAGGCATCCTCGACTGTGAGAGGTCCCCGGCCGATCCTCCTTCTCAGGTCCTCGCCCTCGACAAAGGCCATGGAGATGAACATCCTGCCATCGGCCTCGTCGATCTCGTGGACGGTGCAGATATTGGAGTGGTCCAGGGAAGCGGCGGCCTGGGCTTCCCGGATGAACCGTTCCTTGGCCTGCGGGTCGGCGGTCCATTCGAACGGGAGGAACTTGAGGGCCACAGTGCGCCTGAGTTTGTGATCCTGCGCCTTATAGACGACGCCCATCCCTCCCTTGCCCAGTTCTTCCAGGATCTCGTAACGGCCGCCGATAGCGGAGCCCGGGGTGAGCTCCTGAGAGAAAGTCAGGATGGTCTTGGTAACGGGGGATGGTTGATGCGGAGGCGGGGTCAACGGGGTCCCGCACTCCCTGCAGAACTTGGAGTCGGACGTGTTGTTAAAAGCGCACTTGGCGCACTTAACGGCCATCAGGGAAGCCTTTTGTCGAGTCCGGCGAAAAGATAACACCAACGGGAGGGAGAGTCAAACGACGCGGTTGAGGATATGGGCCAAGGTCACGAGGACGGCGCAGCCGATGACGTTGAACCACAGATAAGGAATCCCCGTGAAGAAATAGCAGGCCAGGACCGTGATTTCAGCGATGATCGCGGCGGCGAAGGTCGCCGTGCCCCCGATCTTCTTGAAATAGAAGGCGACCAGGAATATCCCCAGGATCGTGCCGCAGAACAGGGACCCCATGATGTTCACGGCTTCGGTCAGCGAGTCGAGGTGGTTGGCGAATTGCGCGAAAGCGATAGCGTAGAGCCCCGAAAAACGGTGGCCGCCTTCGAGGCAACGATATAGTGTCGGTCCGGGGCGTTCGGCTTCCAGAGGCGCCGATAAATGTCTATCACGGTGACGGCGGCCAGGGCGCTGAGTTCGGCGGCTGACCCCGACATCGACGCCGAAAGAATGGCCGCCAGGATCAGCCCGACGAGGCCGGCCGGCAGGAATCGGGTCACGAAGCTCAGGAAGATGTAGTTCGTGTCGTTCGTTTCGGCCCGGGGATCGGCGTTCTTGATGAGCTCCACGGCCTGCCGCCGGACGCCCGCCTCCGATTCCCGGGTCTGCTGGAGCTTTTGCATGACGGCGGCCAGCTCGTCACCTTTATGGGCTTTGATGGCGCCCAGTGCTTGACGTCAGCGAGATTCGGACAGGGATTGATTTCTCCTAAGCTATGGTTTCCAATAACAAAACCATACGAGGAGGAATGAATGACAGGGAAACAGGGAAGCTCAGCGGAATCGATTGT
>JBEKXF010000077.1:0-4178 GCA_049512315.1 Candidatus Aminicenantales bacterium
GAGAAATTCCCCTATCAGATCGGGAAGGCCGAGTTCGCCGCTCACGGAGCGTCGACTCAGGGTCCGGACACAAGCTCCATCTATACTCACCACGAAGTCACGTTAAGTTTTAAAACCGACAAGCCGGGAACTTTGTACGCCTCTAGCTTATGCAATATTCATGGACTCTGGGAGAGTTCTCATGCTCTAGAAGTGGAAGAGGCGTCGCCGGACCTTCCGACCAAGAGGAGATGAGGCTTCGACCGTCGAGCCCGTTCCGGTAAGGCGCCGTCCATTCCTGACAGTTCGATGCCGTCCCGTAGAGCCGCCGGGGGGCTGACCCCGCGATGCGGGCGAGAGAGGCAAGCAAAATGGAAAGTGAAATCTATCAAGTCGGGCTGACGGCTGCTGAGTTGGCCGTCCTTTCTGCGGTCCTGAGGTATGCTCTGGACGCCTGCCCGGTAGAGAGCATCGGCGCCGGAGTTGATATTTCTCGCGACGATGTCGAGAATCTCGCCGCCAAGCTCGAGGGCGTGGGCCGATGAGCCTCGCCGAACGCGGTTTCCGGATGAAGCGGGTCTATGAAAACCCAGCCCCAGCGGATGGATTCCGGATTCTCGTGGATAGGCTTTGGCCGAGGGGAGTCAGCAAGGAGAAGGCGGCCGTCGATCTGTGGCTGAGAGACATCGCCCCAAGCGATTGTCTGAGAAAATGGTTCGGCCACGACCCCCGGAAATGGCCTGAGTTCATGAAGCGTTATCACCGGGAGCTGGCGGCGAAAAAGGAGCTGATCACTATTGTTGAGAACAGGGTTCGCGACGGAAAAGTGACCTTACTCTATGGAGCGGCCGACCGGGAACACAATAACGCCGCAGCGCTTCAAGCCTATCTTGAGAAAAGCCCGAACCCGAGAACCGGGGCCCGGCGTCCGGGCAGGGCGCCGAGGGGTCGAGTCTGAAGGGGATGAGGGATGCCGGAAATAATTCCTCCCGGGCCTCTGAGCGGCAAGATTGTCATTGTACCGGTGCCGTTGTCGCCGCCGTGTATAGAGATGATGAGAAGTTCAAGCAACTCCTCGCCTACGTCGGCGGGGAACCGAGCGCGCTCGAAGGGATCAGCGCCGACGTCACTCTCGAAACGGACGTCCGGGACATGGTGGAAGCCGTCCTTCGCCGGCACGGCCGCGTCGATGTCCTGCTGAATCTTGCCGGAGCCTACAGGGGAGGGGCGGACATTGCCACGATGGAGGAGAGAGACTGGGATTTCTTGATGCAGACGAACCTCAAATCGGCCTTCCTGTGTTCTAAAGCCGTTCTCCCTTCGATGATGAAAAAGCCAACTCTGGACGCATCGTCAGCGTTGCGGCGCGGCCGGCGATAGAGAAAAAAGGTCGCACGAAAGCGGGAGCGTACGCTGTCTCCAAAGCCGGAGTAGTGGTCCTAACGGAGATTATCGCCGAAGAAATGAAGAAGTTCAATATCACTGCCAACTGTATCCTGCCCGGCACGATCGACACGCCGGAGAACCGGAAGAATCTCCCGACCGCCGATTTTTCCAACTGGGTGAGGCCTGAAGAGCTCGCGTCCGTCCTGCTCTGCTTGATTTCGGACAACTTCTCCGTTACGAGCGGGGCCCCTATCCCCGTCTACGGAAAAAGCTGACGGTCCAGCCGGCGCCGGAGGCTCTTTCCGCTTAGACAATACTCACGCCAAAAGCAGAAGCCGTGATTTCTGCCGTCTGGCAAAAGAAAAAGCGATCGACTTCCCAAGAACTGCGGGTTGAGAAGCTGGAACTTCGCGGCAACTAGGAAAAAGCGCTCCTGCCTGTGATCAGAAATGATGGTTATCAGATTTGCGCCTCGATATCATAGAATTGTGTATCTTCACGGTATCCGCCCTGGCCTTCCCCCATCGCCTTGTAGCCCTCGACCAACTCGATGGACTTCAGCCATTTCACCATCTTGAACCCGAGCTTCGTCTCCATGCGCAAGCGAAGCGGCGCCCCATGTGCCACCGATAGCGGCTCCCCGTTCATCGCGTAAGACAGAATGGTTTGAGGGTAATAGGCCTCGGTCAGCTCCAGCAGTTCGTAGTATTCACGCCCTTTCTCATCGGTTTGGAAGGAGTGAAAGACCAGATAACGAGCCCCCGGGACCGGGCAGCACCGCGCCAGAATATCTCGAACCGGGACCCCGGTCCATTCGGCAATTCCGGACCACCCCTGAATGCAACAATGCTCCGTGATATTGGTCTCCTCCGGCATGGCCCGCAGATCCTCCCGCGAAAGAGACAGCGGACGTTCGACCAGGCCCTTTATTTCCAGTCGATAATTAGCGAAGTTATGACGGGCGGCCTCCTCCCACTCGCGTGTCACCGGAGGATATCCGTTCGTCCAGAAATATGGGGAGATCTCCGCTTTCCGATAGGCCTGCCGCGACCGCAGGCCATAAAAGAAAAAGCGCGTGAACGAGCTAATAAATCGACCCGTGAGTCGCTGCACGCCTCGAGGGTTATGTTGTGACCACAATGTCGCCCCGACCTGTACGACTACGACGATTCCGAGCGCGAACAGCCCCAAAACAATCGACAATGCTTCACGGTGATTTTCCAGGCCGAGGACGATGTGGGCCATTGCCTTCTTGAAATGCACAATGCCAACGAGGGTGACATGGATGATGATGAAGATCAGGAATGCGGCCAGGGAGAGAAGGTGAAGGCTTCGAGCAGATTGCCGACCATGAAACAGACGAGGATACCAGGGAAAACGCCCGCCTATGGCGGGGGACAGGGCCAGCCCGGTCAGGATGACAAGCGGGGCGAGGATGAAAACGACGAGGGCATAGGTCGACTGCTGCAATGCATCATAGGGGTGGAACTCTCCCGCCGAAGGGACATGGAACGTAGCATAGGTTAAAAAGGTCCTCCAGGCCTGGGGGACGAAATCCCAGGATGTTGGTATCAGTCGGCGCCACTGCCCCGTGAAAAAAAGAAGCGCGATGTAGACCAGGCCATTGACCGACCAGAGGATGGCCGCAAAAAAATGCCAGTGTCTGCCGATGCCGAGGCTGTGCCTGCCGCCGGGCAGCGCGATCCATGACGAGATCGGGAGGGCTTCATCGGTCGACGTCCAGAGTCGGTCAGAGGGGACCTTCTTTCTGGTGAACTTGATCCATTCCGTGCCCGGCGTGCAATGATCATTGAAATAATATCTGGGAAAATCCAAGAGGATCTGGATTCCGCTCCGGATGAGCAAGAACATCAGGAATATGTTTAAATAATGAACCACTCTGAGCCAGAGTGGAAATCCCAGCTCCATCGACTTTAGTCCTGAATTGGCCGTCTCATGCAAAACTAAGATATCTTTAATAAATCGCAGTCAATATAAGATAACCTGTCCCCTCTAAATTTAGCATCGCTGAAGTGAGATTTTCTAGTTTTTTTTCACTTTATACCCGGATCGTTTTAGGGGGGAGCAGGTCAAACAGTCTTGACTCGTTCTGAATAAGTCCTTTATGATTTGACTAATTTATAGGAGGGCCGCCCCGTCGACATAGTGACGATGTGGCTCATCATCGTCGGGATCGGCGTCGGATCGATCGTCGGGTTGTGGGTCTACGACCGCGTGGTTATCAAGGACCAGAAGAAGGCCTGAGCCGGATCGGTTTTACTTCTTCTTGGGCTTGGGCTGAGGCTTGGGCCTGGCCAGTGTCCCGTCGTCGCAGGGCAGGTCCTCGTCATAATTCCTAGCCATTTCGGCTTGGGGCTGCGTCATGCAGAACGGCAAGGGCTCCATCTCCTTCTTGCAGCACACGGGGACGGCCCGATCGCTCTCGACCTTGACCTCCCTGCCGCACTCCGAGCACTTGTAGGTTATGCTGCCCATGGGCCCTCCTCCGTTGGTCATTTGGCTACCTATTTATCTTAGCACATCCCCGCCTCTCTCTCAACTCGGGAGGCGTGTCGGGCGGCACCCGCCGAGAGTGATGCGACTATTTTTATTTTGGTCTTAATTAAGCCTTAAGTTCTTGTAGCGTCAGCATTGATCTGCTCCCTGGATCCTGGTCTAAAAGGGATGCTAGATTTTTACGCTAGAATCGGCGTCCGGGAAGGAGCGGAGGATGAAGAAGAATCGGTTCAAGGAGGTTAAGATCGCCTTCCACATGCGGAAGGCATACCACGCTATATATCACATATATGTCA